>JAJRYD010000037.1 GCA_024275955.1 Nitrospirota bacterium | reverse complement strand
GCTGTGGTGTTGTTTTCCGCCATACTTTAGTCTACCTCTCTATATCTATCGGCACAAACCTTAATGAAACTTTGGTAGTGTGCCAGCTTGAAAATCAGAGTCGTCTTTGTCCTTTATGGGACTGTTTCCAAATCCGATAAAGTTGATTTTGCTTAAAATTGTCGACCTCTAAAATATCTATTTTTGGAGAAGTTAAAAGATGGGTATTTCCTTATAGATACTCTAAAAACTATTTCGGCAATAGCCCCTTTATTTGCGGTAGCGTAAAATAAGTTTCCTAGAGCTTTTCAATTCCTACTCGTTTTTACGAGCTAATTGAAGTTAAAGGATGACAAGCCATCGCGGTTCAAGCCTGCATATTGCCGAAATTCCGGCACTGATGAAGGTATTCTAAAACGGTTTTTTCCCCCGTAAAAGCTGGGTGTAGTCTCATTTTATCCTGTTTCCGGCGCGATGCCGCTATTTTTAGCTTGATTATAGGGGTGAAGATAAAACAGAATGATTTCAATGTCTCTTCACTGGTTTGATTTAGCCGCGGGGCTGTTCCTTCTCGCCTGCATAGCCTATAGCTCTTTACGCGGGTTTTTAAAAGAGTTTTTCACCCTTTTGGCATGGGCTGTCGGGTACTTCGGCTCTATCACGCTTCACCCGCATACGGCGCCGTTCATGAAAAAGGTGATTAAGACATCCCTTATAGCCGACCTGATAACATTTTTTCTTCTATTTGCTCTTTTATATATAGCGGTTAGGCTTATCGGGGTTTTTGCCCATAAAAAGCTTGGGCTGGAGCATATCCCCGCCGAGATAAACCACGGGGCCGGCGCCATAATAGGAGTGGCGAAATGGGCTTTTTTTGTAGCGATTTTCCTTTCGCCGCTCTCTCTTTTTCCATCGGTCAAAGAAAAACTGGCCAACGATTCCATAGTAGCCGAGCTGATAATCAATTCGATGAGGCAGATTTCGACCAAAGGCTCCGTAGAGGTTCCAGCTGTCGCCGATAGCCTTAAAAAGGGGATTGATAAGTTTAAAGGCGCCGTAGAGACGAAGATGGCGATCGAGCGATTAGTGATTAAAGAGAAAAATAAAAAGAAGGAAGAAGCTTCCAAAGGCGATTCACCAAAACCGGCTCTCAAAAAGATAGAGCCTACGGTAAAAGCTAAAACAAGGGGCAAGCTTATCGAGCCGGAAGAAAGCAGAAAAAAAATGGACAAGCTTATAGAGTCTCTTGACTAAAAGTGCGCTGGTGCGTCGGTTTTAATTCTAGTAGCTTCCCCTCCTTTCTTAAAGGAGGAGAGCTAAGCGGTGGCGCCACTTTTAAGGATGACCGCTCCGCTCGGCACTCAGCAGAACAGCACCCCTTTCCGCTTTCGCGAAGTGGAGGATAAAGATGACTCTGATTTTCAAACCGGCATACACTGCCAAAAATGCGCTAGGGGGCAACATATCTCTCTTATTGCGGTATCATGGTAACTGGTGATTAATGCAAAAGCTTTTCAATCTTTCCTCGGTGGTAGTTTTAGTTGACGCGAAAATTTAGGCGTTCAAGTCTCTTAGTCAAAGTAACAGCTTTTATGCTGTTGCTTTCCATTCTTGGGCTTGCTTTTCTTATGTTTGCCTTTAGCAAGATGGAAAAAAAGATAGTTCTCGATTCTCAGCGGGACGGCGTGAAGCATGTCGAAGACTTTATAGCCAATGTTTTAAAGCCTGTAATGATTACCGGAAATGCCACGCTTATGCGCTCTATCGCAGATAGCTACCACGAGATGGGAAGTGTGGAGAATATCGAAATTTTGCGCACAACGGGCGAGGAGGCGTTCGCCGACGACAAAACCATAATAGAGGTGAACGAGATATTTGCCGGCGAGGAGTTTAAAAGAAGATACACAAACGACGCGAGACAGGTTCTTTTCACGGACAATGTCGCTTTGGGGCGTGCCGTTAGGACAATGAAAAGCGAGGTTTATTTCGAAAACGACCATAATGCCGGCCACCTTCTTCGGATGATAATACCTATTCCAAACGACGAGGAGTGCGAGGTATGCCACGGGGACGACCATAAGGTAAGGGGGGTTGTTTATGCTTCGGTATCGCTGGCAAAAACTCACGACCATATCATGGAAAACCTTATATTGATGCTGAAGTATGCTTCGGTGGCGCTTTTGGTTATGCTGTTTGCGGCATTTTTTCTTTTTCGAAAAGTGGTTTTAAACCCGATAAGCAATATTGTCGAGCAGATAAACGAGATTTCTGAAAAGGAGGAGTTTAGCGCGAGGGTAGATGTGGAATCTACCGACGAGATAGGCGATCTTTCTGCCACGTTCAACAGGTTTATCTCTGCGGTTGAGGGGTACCAGCATGAGCAGGTAGGTGAGAAAGATAGGCTGAAGGCGGCTGTTATGAAAAAAACGGAAGAACTGCGCGAAAAAAACAGGATTATCGAAGATGACATGAAATTGGCAGAAAAAGTACAGCGAAGGCTACTGCCGCATAAGCTTCCGAGAACCGAAGATATAAAGTTCCATACATACTATTCGCCATGCATGTATGTAAGCGGCGATTTTTACGACATATTTGAGTTTAAGGAAAAATATATAGGGGTTTTTGTCGCAGATACTACAGGCCATGGCGCGCCTGCCGCCCTGCTTGTTTCGATAATAAAAACTGTCTTGGCTTATGACGCGAGGGATACCATCTCCCCATCTGCCGTAGTCAACTCTGTAAACAGGTTTCTTACCTATATGACACCGGACGATTCTAACGCCACCATCTTTTACGGCATAATAAACGAAGAGACAGGCAAAATGGTCTACTCTCTCGCCGGTCACCCCTCTCCGATTATCTGTAATTCTAATACCGGCACCATTTCAACGCTGGAGTTGAGTGGCGGGCTTGTAGGGGCATTTGAAGATAGTGATTTTCAGGAAAATGAGTACCAGCTTAATAAGGGCGACAGGCTTCTCATTTATACTGATGGGATTTCGGAAGCGAGAGGCTCTAACGGAGAATATTTTGGAGAAGAGCGTATTATCTCTATCTTGAAAGAGGGAAGAGAGCTTAAAAGGGATAACCTATTGAATATGCTGGTGAAAAGTATGGAAGAATATACAAATGGCGCCCCGCATGCGGATGATGTTACAATGGTTCTGGTCGATTTTTTTGGAACTAAAAAGTAAGGCTTTGTTTGTGGCTTTGTTATTCATCGAAAAGCGAGGGTTTAAGTGGAGATTAAAGTAAGAAAAGTGGATGAAGTTACAATACTTGACATCGGCGGTAACATAAAGGAATCGAAAGATCTCGAAGCCTTTACCAACGCGGTTAGTTCCGTGCTGGATGACGGGTCAACGAAAATCCTGCTGAATTTCGAGAAGGTCAGGTTTATAACCAGCTCTGGGCTTGGGCGGATTGTAATGGCGATAAAAAAGATAAGCGGGATAGGCGGTCAGCTGAAAGTGATGAACCTTGGAAAAGAGATTGACGAGCTGTTTACCTACACTAGGCTGAAAGACAAAATATCTGTTCTAGGCAGTGAAGAAGAGGCTGTAAAAAGTTTTTGACCGGCCGTTCCATTCCTTGTTTGAGAGGCGTAAAAGTGTTATCGTCTCGAATCTTTACAATTTCTATGTTAATGCCCCAAAACCGGATGTAAGTAATGAAATTTGAATCACTGAATATTGACCAGAAAGTCCAGAGAGCGATACAGGATATGAAGTACGAACATTGTACTCCTGTGCAGGAACAGGCGCTACCGGAAAGCCTTGAAGGCAGAGATATTATAGCCCAGTCGCAGACAGGCACCGGCAAGACTGCTGTTTTTCTTATAACGGCAATACAGAGGATGCTGGAATCGGATGATAAAGGGAGAGAGATACGCGCCCTTATCCTTGTGCCGACAAGAGAGCTTGCCGTACAGGTAGACAAGCAGGCTAAGGAGCTGTGCAAATATATTAAGTACGACTCTTTGCCTATTTACGGCGGTGTAGGGTATGAGGAGCAGGAAAAAAAGCTTAGTAAAGGCGTAGAGATAGTTGTCGCCACGCCGGGAAGGCTTATCGACTTTGTTAAGAGCAAAAAGGTAGACCTTAGCGGGGTAAAGTATTTTATCGTCGATGAAGCCGACAGAATGTTCGACATGGGCTTTATGCCGGACGTGCGGTTCATACTGGGGAAAGCGCCGCACAAAAGTAAAAGACAGACGATGATTTTTTCCGCCACGCTCGACTCACGCGTGCGGAGGCTTTCCGAGCAGTTTATGCGGGAATCGGTAGTGATAGAAATAGAACCGGACCAGATAACGGTCGATAAAGTGGAGCAACACCTTTTCCATGTATCTAAAGAGGAAAAACTGCCCCTTCTCCTTACGCTTCTATCCAAAGAAGATATGCCGAAGGTTATTATTTTCACCAACATGAAGCGAACCGCCGAAAGGCTTTGCTTTAAGCTAAAGGGCAATGGGTTTAACGCCGAAGCTATTACCGGCGATATAGCTCAGAGCAAACGGTTGAGAATTATAGAAAATCTTAAAAGCGGTAAAATTCCTATTCTCGTTGCTACCGATGTCGCGGCGAGAGGCATTCATGTCGATGGAATAACTCATGTCTTTAACTACGACGTGCCGAACGCCGCCGCAAACTACGTCCACCGCATAGGCAGAACGGCAAGGGCCGGCGCGAAGGGGGTGGCATACACCATAGCGTGCGAAGATTTTGTGGAGCATCTGCCGGAAGTGGAAGATTATATAGAACAGAAAATAAAGGTAGATCATATAGATTTCGAGCTGTTAAAGGACAAGTCTGGGCCGTACAGGCCAAAGCCAAGACCGACCGACCGCTCTGCCGGCGGTGGAAGGGGTGTAAGCGGTAGCAGACCGCCGCTACGCCGTGCGTCCAGCGGAGCGAAGGGCCACGACAGCAAGCCGTTTAGAGCCGGTAAGACAAGAGCCGGCTCCGCGCTTGGAAGACCTAGCGGCGAAAAAAGAACCGGAGCCTCTGGAACGGTCAAAAAGGGTATGTCGCAAGCGGAACGGATGGCGCATTATAAAAAGAAGTACGGCGGAAAAAAGTTTTAAGCTTCTTCCATTTTTTTTATATAGTCTCTATTTTTCTCTTTAAGCGTTTCGTCAAAAAGAGCTAGTATCCTTACAGCGGTCAGTGCCGCGTTTACGGCACCGTGCGAGCCGATAGCGGTGCAGGCAACCGGCACCCCTTTTGGCATCTGTACAGTTGCCAGCAAAGCATCGAGACCTTTTAAAGGCCCGCCATCCATAGGAACCCCTATCACAGGCCTGTCGGTATGCGCGGCGACAACACCGGCAAGATGCGCCGCCAGCCCGGCGGCGGCGATAAATACCTTCGCTCCCGCCTTTTCCGATTCGGCGATAAGCGTTCTGGTTCTCTCCGGCGTGCGGTGTGCCGATGTAACATGCATCTCGTACGAAACCCCAAAGTCGTCAAGCGTCTTTCCCGCCTTTTCCATCGTCTCACGGTCAGACTCGCTACCAAAAAAAATCACAACGTCCATGAATAAACCCTCTAAATCTAAAAACTAAATTCTACCCGAAAACGCCCGCTTTGCAACATGCGGACGGCAGGTGTGGTTCGGCAGTTTTTAAAAGAGACCCTTTTGCCAAAACTGCCATTGATGGTGATAATTCATTAGGCTTTCCAACTGTGAGAATCGCCTTCCGGTAAGCTTATAATATCTTCTCTTAAATATGCCGTATAGGCGAGAGTAAGCGTTCCGCCGTAGGCGGTAGCGATATCCGCTGGGGCTGTTGCCGAAATGGTTTTAAAAGTATTTGAAGGAAAAATCTATCTTTTAACTTCTTCAAAATAGATGTTTTAACAATCGGCAATTTTAAACAAAATCAAATTTATCGGATTTGGCAACAGACCCCCGCTGGCAAACTTTCAAAATTAACGAAAGGTTTTATTTTTTGCTTGGCGGAGGGCGGCTTTACGCTTTGCGTGGTCAGCCGGCAGGTATCAGCCGTTTTCTTACGAAGTAGCCTGCTGTCATTACGGCTACAGGGACAAATAGAAGAAGATATATTGCGCCGGTAATAGCGTCGCCGCTATTGATACCGTAGAAAAGGTAGTGGTTTATGTTTACCGCGTGCGGAGTGGGGAAGGCGAGCATAAGGTTCTCAAACCATTCCGGCATTTTATCGGCAGGAAAGTATATGCCGGAAAAGAGCATCAGCGGCGTTATTACTATTGTGAAATAAAAATTAAAAGATTCGTAGTTGCTCACATTCGCAGAGACGCAGATAGCGAGCGCGCTAAAGGTTGCGCCGAGTGCCAGCATATTAAGAAGTATGAGAGGTATCATCGCAAACTCTTTAAACAGGCCGATAAGCATTAGAATTACGAGCATAACCATAGCGGAGAAAAGTGTTTTGGTAGTTCCCCATAAAATTTCTCCAAGCACTATATCTTCTATCGCCAGCGGTGTCGCCAGCATATTGTTGTATACCTTCTGCTCCGCCATCCTTGTGTAGGCTCCAAAGGTACATTCGAAAGTGGCGGTAATCATCCCAAAAGAGACCAGCATGCCGGGAGCTATAAATTCCAGATAGGAAAGGCCGTTCACCGTTTCGACCAATGTTCCTATCCCAAGCCCTAGGCCGAAAAGGAGTATAAGAGGCTCTAGTATGTTTCTTGTAAGCGACGGTATGTAATACGATTTAAAAACGTCGAAATTGCGTCGCCATACATGCAGTCCCCGTTTCAGGTTAGGGCTATTCATCCAGTTTCCTTCCGGCAAGTTTAAGAAAAATATCTTCAAGCGATGCCTTTCTATGTATCAGCGATGAATGCCGGTACTCCATCACTTTTTGCAGTACATTTTCACTTCCTGTCTTATTGGGGTATAGGTAGACGGTCTCGCCGCGTTGCTCCTGCTTTATGTTCATCCGCTCCATCTCAAGCGAGAATTTTTCAATCTCAGTTTTGCTGATGGTAGCCTCTATTACTTCCTTGCCGACCTCTTTTTCTATAAGGTCTGCCGGTTTACCTTCCATCAGTATCGTGCCGTTGTTCATCATAGCTACGAAGTCGCACAGCCTTTCGGCCTCTTCCATGTAATGCGTCGTGAGGATTATCGTTACTCCCTGCTGTTTAAGCGTCTGTATCCTGCGCCAGATAAGGTGTCTCGCCTCCGGGTCAAGCCCTGTTGTTGGTTCGTCCAAAATTAGTAGCCTCGGCCTGTTGATAAGCGACCGCGCGATGGCGAGCCGTCTTTGCATGCCGCCGGAAAGAGCGGTTATCTGCGCTTCCCATTTTCCATCAAGCTCCAAAAAGCGAAGAAGCTCCTCTGCCCTGCTTACCGCCTCGTTCGGGCTGATATCAAAATAGCGGGCGTATGTAAGAAGATTTTGTAAAACCGTTAAATCTCTATCAAGATTATTTTCCTGTGGTACCACGCCTATCTGGGATTTAGTTTTCGCCGGCTTGCTTTCTATATCTCTTCCCATAACCATAAGCGAACCGCTACTTCTTGGTAAAAACCCTTGTATCATTTTTACCGTCGTCGTTTTGCCCGCGCCGTTCGGCCCCAAAAGGCCGTAGCAACTGCCGGAGTCTATCGAAAAGTCGATACCGGCGACCGCGAGGAAATCCCCAAAACTTCTTTTTAGTCTTACCGCTTCAACGATGCTCATAGTTCTTCCACTTTAAGAACTGCGAAAGGCTTTTACAAGAAAGAAACGTTTTTCATCCAGCGCCTCGCCCCACGCTACTTGCGTGCAGGCTACAGTCTGCATGGGGGAACTTTTTTAAGAAACGCCAGAAACTGCATCTACAGCACTGCGAAAACGAGGTGCCGACATCTTTTAATTAATCTGACGTTTTCGGTAATGTATCAGTTTGAAAATTACAGTCATTTTTCTCCTCCCCTTGCAAAGCTAAAGGGGAGGGTGCCCCCCAGCGAGTGCGGGACGGAGGGTCTAGTTTTAAGGGGTACCGCCCCTCAGTCTCCTTCTTTTTCAAAGGAGGAGAAACCACCGGAATTCAAACTGACACACTGCCAAGTTTTCCCAGCCATTGATTAAAAATTTAAAAGCAGGCGGAACGCGTACGCCGGAGGCGGCGGAGTTACTATCGGTTCTGCGCCTAGCGTGGTCAGCTTGCCATCCTTGTCAAATCCCACATCGGCATTAGTATCGCAAGCGCGAGAAAGAGAACGATGCCGCCGAGTATTAGTATCAGCGCCGGCTCCATAAAAGAGGAGAGTCTTTTTATCTCTCTGTCGGCAGATTCGTTTAGGTGAGCGGAAACTTTTAAAAGCATTTCGTCCAGCATGCCGGATTTTTCGCCTGCCGCCGCCATCTTTACGGTGATAGGCGGAATGATAGAGCTTTCCTTCATAGACTCCGCTATACCTTTTCCTTCTTTTACCTGTTCGGAGATGGTTGCGAAAACTTTTTTTAAGTAGTCGTTGCCGGTAGAGTGGCCGGCAACGGAGATAGATTCTATTATCGGTATTCCAGATTTGATAAGACCGGCAAAAACGGCGCAGAACTGGGCCAATTTTATTTTTGTAACAAGGCTTCCGAGCAGAGGTAGCCTAAGCATGCGGTAATGCCATGTTAGCCGTCCTTTTTTTGTTTTCAACTGCTTTAAAACCACCGTAGCAGTTATGGCAAAAGCAGAAAGCAAAAGCCACCAATAATCGTGGAACGCGCTGTTTAGGAACATAAGAATTTTGGTAGGCATCGGGAGTGAAAGACCTGCCTTGCCGAATACTTTTACGAACCGTGGAACCACGAAAGTCATAAGCAAAACGACGGCGGAAACAATGGCGGCAGTTACGATTTTTGGATAACGGGTCACCTCTCTTATCCTGTTTTTAGTCGCTATCTCCTTTTCCAACAGTTCCGCCGCGTTGTCCATAGTTTCATCCAGCCTGCCCGACAGCTCCCCGGCGATTACCATGCTCGAATATACCTCAGGGAAAATATCAGGATAAAGACGGATAGATTCGCTAAGCGAAGTTCCGCCTTCCACGCTCTGCTTTATCTCTTTTAGAACTTTTTCTAGCCTTTTGTTTTCCGCCTGCTCTGTGAGAGTGTCGAGCACCTCCACCAGAGTTATGCCGGCGCGTAGAAGGGTCGACATCTGGGTGGTTAGTAGCGCTAGTTCTTCCAGTGTTACCTTTTCAAGCTGGTTAAAGCTTTCGCTAAGAGAGCCTGAAAAGATAGTTTTCCTTTTTTTTATTATTAGTGACGGCAACTGTCCGTTTTTCATAAGTATCGTCGCCGCTTCGTTACTGCTACTTGCGTTTATTTCGCCTTTTATTATCCCAGCGGTATTCATAGACCTCGCTTTATAGATAAAAGTCGGCATGACAGTTTTAGATTTCCGGGCTTACGCGGTTTAGTTCTTCAATGGTGGTAATGCCGGCGCGCACTTTTTCTATGCCGTCTTCTCTCATTGTCGTCATATCTCTTTCTTTTCGGCCATACTCCGTTATTTCGGAAGATGATGCTCCCTTCGATATCATCTCTTGAAGTCTATCGTCGATAAGAAGTGTTTCAAAAATTCCGGTACGCCCAGCGTAGCCGCTTTTTCGGCATTTATAGCAACCTGTTCCGATAAAAATATTTTTGCCATCCAGCTTTTTTCGGCATCTTTCGCAGATGGTCCTTACGAGCCGCTGTGCTATTACCCCAAGAAGAGCGGAGCCGACCATGAACCTCTCCACCCTAAGGTCGACCAGCCGTATCACGGCGCTGGCGGCATCGGTGGTATGTAGTGTCGTGAGTACCAGATGGCCGGTTATCGCCGCCTGCACAGCTGTCTCCGCGGTTTTTGTATCTCTTATTTCGCCGACCATTATTATATCTGGGTCCTGCCGCAGGATTGAACGCATGCTGTTGCCAAAGCCAAGCCCCGCTTTAGGGTTTATCTGCGACTGTCTCACCCCTGCAATGCGGTATTCCACAGGGTCTTCCACTGTGATTATATTTTTCTCCGGTTTATTGAGAAGCTGTAGTGCCGAGTAGAGGGTGGTTGTTTTGCCGCTTCCTGTCGGCCCTGTCGCTATCACCATTCCAAAGGGAAAGCTGAAAAGCTTCCTTGCGTTTTCAAGCGACATACCTGTAAGCCCTGTCTGGGAAAGCTCTTTTTTTGTCGTTTCCACGTTCAATATTCTTATCACTACGTTCTCTCCGTAAATCGTAGGAAATGACGAAGTGCGGAACTCTATCATCTTTCCGTTATGTGTAAGCATAAAACGGCCATCCTGCGGAAGCCGTGTCTCTGCTATATCCATACGGGATATTACCTTCACCCTGCTTGCTACGGTCGACTGCAGTTTTCCGGGGAGGGTGGAAATTACGAACAGCATGCCGTCTATCCGGTAACGGATCACAACTTCATTTTCGTCTGGTTCTATGTGGATGTCGCTCGCTCTGTCGTTAACCGCTTGCCGGATTACTGTCTCTACAAGTTTGGCTATTGGTGCCGATTCTGGTATAAGCTCTTCCCTGTTCGCCGTACCGCTCACTCTGGTTTCAGTCTTGCCGCCGTTCATGGCGCGCAGAGCTTCTTGGGCGGAGCCTGTTATTCCATAATGTCTTGTTATCGACCGCTCTATCTGATGCTCGGGCGCGACACAGACTCTTATTTCGCACGAAAGTTTTAACGAAAGCTCGTCTATAGCCGGAAGGTCAAGCGGGTCGGCCATTGCGATGGTTAATGTGCCTCCCTCCTGCCTGATAGGGAAAAGTATCAATTTGCGGGCCATAGTTTCGGGAATTTTTTTCAAAACTGCGAGGTCCGGCTCTATCCGGTCGATATCGAGAAGCTCTAGCCCAAGCTGTCGTGAAAGGATAGAAAGTATTCTATCTTCCGTTAGGAGGCCTATAGATATTAAAGTTTTCCCAAGTCTATAACCGAGTTCTTTTTGCTTTTGGAGAACAGTGCAAAGCTGTTCTGGTGTGATGGCACCAGCTTCTATCAGTAGGTCGCCCAGCCTCTTTTTTCCCCTTACAGCCATACTTCAAGAGCCTCTTTGCCTATCTTGGCAAAAAAGCCTACTTCCCCCAATTTTGGCAGTTTGGTTTTTTAAATCAGCACTTTAAACGTGCCTACAGGATGTAGTATAATGCATCGGTCAAAACTTGAAAAGAAGAAAAGGAGGATATGTTTGTGCGGGAAATAGTGGCCGATTTACACCTCCATAGCTCCTTTTCAGATGGGCTTGATTCACCAGAGTCCCTTTGCGATAAGGTACTGGAAAGCGGTCTTCAAACATTCTCCCTCACAGATCACGACTCTGTGGCCGGACACGATATATGCTCTAAGTGCGAAGGGGCGGAGTTTATACCAGGCATAGAGCTTACCGCCACCAACGAAGGCAAAGAGGTGCATATTCTTGGCTATTTTATCGACTCAGAGAATGAAGAACTGCTTGAAGTACTTGGGAAAATTGCGACAAAAAGAAAAGATAGGCTTTTTTCTATCGTTAAAAAGCTGAATGCTTCCAAAAAGGCTTTGATAGATTGGGACGAGCTTGGCGAAAATATAGGCGGGAGTTCGTATAACAGGCTCAACCTTGCCCGTTTTATGATTAAAAAGGGAGTTGTGAGAAACCTTGACGACTGTTTTTCACGTCTTCTTGGAGATAGTTCCGATGCTTATGAAGCGGTTGACTTCTTTTCGCCGGTAGAAGCTATAGCACTGCTTCACGGAAGCGGAGGTGTGGCCTATGTAGCGCATCCTTTTGCGACAGGCGTAAGTACTCTTATTCCATCGCTGGTAGATGAGGGGCTTGACGGCATAGAGGTTTATCACTCCTCACACTCGCCTGGCGATGAGCGAAAATGTATGGAACTGGCGGAACGCTACAACCTCGGTATATGCGGGGGGAGCGACTATCATGGAAACGAAAATTCGCCGCGGAAAATCCTTTCCGCGGGTTTGGATAAAAAAGAGTTTGAGAATTTTTTGGCACACAACAGAACAGGAAAACCTGTTATAGCCTAAGGTGGGAGAAAGATGAAACTTGGTAAAGATACAGTTAATTACCTGTCGGAGAGAATAGTAAGCTATCTCGCTGAAAAGAAGATGATCGAATACGACTGCGACGTTAAATCTGTCAACGAACTTGTGGAAGGGGCTATTACCGCCGACCTGATGGTCGATGACGCACTCAACGAGGAAGTGAAGGAGATATTAAGGGAGCAGGAAGAAACAATAGACGAAAATAACGTCAATTACCGAAAAGTGTTCCAGATGATTAAAAACAAACTTGCGCGCGAAAGAGGGCTGATACTGTGAAACTGACAAGAGAAAAGATAAACCATCTCTCAAAAGAGATACTAAAAGCGATACTGGCCGACGATCGTATAGAATATTTTGTCGAAGATAACGACTTAAGGCTCGGTGTGGTGAAAGTGCTTACAGACGAGCTGACGATGGAAGACGAGATAGATATAGCGGTACGGAAAACCATAGCATCTTACGGACGGGATATACGCGAAGGCACAGAAGATTGGGACACCATATATCAGCGCCACTACACAGAAGAGAACAAAAAACGGCGCGGCATAGACGTCTAGCTTGCTTCGGATAGACTTCGTAACTACGTTGTCGCCTTTGCTTTTTGCTTGGTCACGCAGATAACCTGCGCTCCCTCGCCAAGAACTTCGGGCTTTTTGTATTACTCGCCTCTCCTGTGCAAGCTCCTTGCTTCGGATAACCCCATGCTACGGCGTGGAGCGAGTAGTCGCCCGCGCCTGCTAAGTCGTGGCGATTCCCAGACGTTTCACCGCAACTTTCGTTGTTTGTCAGTATCTAGTCGTCTCTCTTGTTCTCTCACATAGGCAACCTACGCTTCCTCACTCGTTACTTCGCGTGCCTTGTACTGCTCGCTTCTCCTGTGCAAGCTGCGCACCGGCGTGGCCTGTGGCGAGCGTAGTGAGTGGAGCAGAGCCATCGCTGGAGTTAGACGTCTCTATCGGGTTGTCAGAATTGTCGGGCTATTAACTTGAAGTTGACCGAATCGAAACCGGAGGTGGGTAAATGTTCAGATTTGTACCGTTGCTTTTACCAAATCTTTTTCTCATAGTGTCATGCGCGTCCAAAGAAGAACCACGGACGATGGACGAAGATGGCATGCACGAGCGTGCGGATAGAATACATTAGGACATTGATAAGGAAAAACACCTGTAGAGTTTGCCAAAAACGGTCCCCGAATTACCTGGCACATACAGTGATGACAATTAGTCGGAACTGAAACTTAGGCCGAAAACTTCTTCCACCGATTTTATAAAAGCGTTGGCAATCGTTTGCGCATCTATTTTCGGCGGTAGTAGCTCTAGTAGTCCTATTGAACTATCGGCATCACTATTTTTAATAAGTTCTTTTAAAAAGTGAGGCTGGCTTTTTAATAGTATTGAACCATGCTGAAGGAAAACTGCTTTCGACTTTCTTCTAGCGGAGCCGACCCACTTTTTGCCGTCTATCGTAGGTTCATCTTCTTCGGCAGAGGCAAAGCAGGTTGTACGCGCTTCGCCCGCTTTACCGTGAAAAGGTTCTGGTGTCAGCCCAAGTTTTTTAAGAAGCAGTGCGAAAATCTTTCTCCATTTATCGGTAGAAGGCAGAGGTATAACATCGAGCCTAGTAACAAAGCAGTAGGTTATCTCCTCGTCGTGGTAAACGGCAGAGCCACCGCCGAAACGTTTTACTATCTCAACGCCTCTAGCTTTGCATGCCAAGCTGTTCACTTTTTCTATACCCTGCCGCCGCCCTATGCTCACCGTAGGCGGTGTCCAGCCGTAAAGCCTTAGCGTAACAGGAAAACTGCCGTCGCTTCCGGCTCTGTCGAAAAGTGCTTCGTCCACGCCCATGTTTTCTATGCCGGAAAGAAAAGGATCGATAATCAAACGCCCCTTTAGCATTTGAGACCATTTGAAAAAATCATTCTACTGTTTTTCCTTCCCTTTTCAAGAAGGGAAGGCCTCCTGCAAGTGCGGGACAGAAAGGTAAGGGAGACCACCCCCTTAATCCTCTCCTTTTAGAAAGAAGTGGATGCTGGAGGTCTGTTTTTTAACTTTCTTTTTCAACTTATTTTGTTCCCGAATTATGTAACATCTACAGTAATCACTCTAATGCGACACCTTTAAAAGCCTTTTGGCTTACTTAAATACGGCACTCTCGAAAGAACCTTCAAACAGGTTTCTTAAATTCTCAACGGTTGTCTTTATAAGCGATTTGCCGTTAATGGAAATACGAAACCGTCTCTCCTCCACTCTGCCGATAGCGTTAAACGGCACACCATGTTTATTGAAAAGCTCAATCGCCTTTTCTTCGTTCTTTTCCGGCATGCTTACCACCGCGCGCGATTGCGATTCGCTAAAGAGGAAAAAGTCGCTACGCATATCGCTGTCGATATCTACCCTGCATCCCCACTTACCTCCAAGAGAGCTTTCGGCGAGCGTTTGCAAAAGACCGCCCTCCGAAATGTCATGCGCGGAGCTTATCAAAGATTCTTTTGAAAGTTCCTGCAAAAGTTCTATAAGCGCTTTTTCTTTTTCAAGGTCAATCGCCGGCGGCCTGCCTGCATCCGCGCCATGAATCGTTTTTAGATAATCGCTTCCGCCGATTTCGGCAAAAGTTTCGCCAAGTAGGAAGATAACATCGTTTTCATTTTGGAACGAGTGCCTTACAGCTTTTGAAACATCTTCCAGCACCCCTACGATGCCTATCATAGGGGTTGGGTATATCGCGGTATCTCCTGTTTGGTTATAAAAACTTACGTTACCGCTTACCACAGGCACGCCAAGCTTTTCGCACGCTTTTGCCATACCTTTAATAGATTCGGCAAACTGCCACATAACCTCCGGCTTTTCCGGAGAGCCGTAGTTAAGGCAGTCGGTAGTGGCAAGCGGTTTCGCGCCACTGCATGCAACATTTCTAGCCGCCACAGCGACAGCTATTTTACCGCCTCTCTCAGGGTCTAGGTATACATACCGCTCGTTACATCCGGCCGATACAGCTATAGCCCTTTTGGTTCCTTTTACTCTTATTACCGCAGAGTCGCCTCCCGGCCCGTCAACGGTGCCGATGCCTACCATCGAGTCGTACTGCTCTGTTATCCATCTTTTGGAATTTAGATTAACGCTTGAGAGCAGTTTGAAAAAAGATTCCTCTATGTCGGTTTGCGGTAGTGAGGAGCAGTCGAACCTCCATGCCTCGTCAAGATATTTTGGTCTTTTCCTCGGTCTGTCGTATTTCGGTGCCGCCGCCACGCAAGGCGCAACAGGGATATCCCCCACCAGCTCACCGTTGAACATCAGCTTTACATAGCCGTGGTCTTCTACTTCGCCTATAGTTTCCGCTTCTAAATCCCACTTGCCTAGAACCGCTTTTATAGCCTGCTCGTTTTCAGGTTTTGCTACTAACAGCATCCGCTCCTGCGATTCGGAAAGCATAAACTCGTAAGGTGTCATACCTGTCTCTCTGGCAGGCACTTTGTCGAGGTGCATAGTTACCCCGCTTCCGCCTCTATCGGCCATCTCGAAAGCGGAAGAGGTAAGCCCAGCCGCTCCCATATCCTGAATACCTTCCACGAGGTTTTTCTCGAAAATCTCCATACATGCTTCTACTAAAAGTTTTTCGGTAAAAGGGTCGCCCACCTGCACGGTAGGCCGCTTGCTTTCCGACTCGTCGCCGAAACTGTCGGATGCCATCACAGCGCCATGTATCCCGTCGCGTCCGGTTTTGGAGCCGATGTACATTATTTTGTTGCCTATTCCGCTAGCGGAACCGTAGAAGATGGCATCGGTTTTTGCGATGCCAAGATTCATGGCGTTTACCAGTATGTTGCCGTTGTAGCATTTGTGGAAACGGGTGGAACCGCCGACAGTAGGAACGCCTATACAGTTGCCGTAGGAGGATATCCCTTTAACTACTCCGCTCACGAGGTAGGCTGTCCTTTCGTGGCTAGGCTCGCCGAACCGCAGACAGTCGAGAGTAGCCACCGGCCTTGCGCCCATAGTGAACACGTCGCGCAGTATTCCTCCCACGCCTGTCGCCGCCCCCTCCACAGGCTCTATGTAGGAAGGGTGGTTGTGCGATTCCATTTTAAATATCACCGCGTAGCTGTCGCCGATGTCTACTACGCCGGCGTTCTCTCCCGGGCCTTGTATTACCTGCGGGCCGCTTGTAGGAAACTTGGAGAGATGCACGCGCGAGCTTTTGTACGAGCAATGCTCGCTCCACATAGCGGAAAAAATTCCAAGCTCCACAATATTAGGCCAGCGCCCTAGTATCTCGCCTATTTTGGCGAACTCCCCTTCGGTAAGGCCATGTTCAAGAGCAGTCTCAAGAGTTATTTTGGTTTCCATAAAGGGTGGCATTATAGTGCCAGCGTCGGCTTTGAGCAACCGTTGGCTGTCCGGCATGTTAGGCTATTTGGAATGAAAATCGTGTTTATGGGAACGCCGGACTTTGCGGTGCCGACCCTTAAGGCTCTGCACAATGCCGGAGATGAAATATTACTTGTCGTAACGCCGTCCGACAGACCCAAAGGGAGGGGCCGTAAGAGACTTCCCCCGCCGGTTAAAAAAGCGGCCCAAGAGCTGGGGCTAGCTGTTTATCAGCCGGAAACGGTAAACAGCAAAGAGGCAGTGGAGAAGCTCGCCTCTTTGGAACCGGATTTTATAGTGGTGGTCGCTTTTGGGCAGATACTTAAAAAAAAGGTTTTAGAGATACCCAAAACCGCCAGCGTTAACCTGCACGGCTCCCTGCTTCCGCTGTTTCGGGGCGCCGCTCCTATGCAAAGGGCTATTATGGAGGGGTGCGGGGAGACAGGCGTTACAACTATGCTGATGGCTAGAAAGATGGACGCGGGCGATATGCTTTTAAAGGAGATAGTTCCGATAACGCCTGAAACGACGCTGGGAGACCTCCACGACGAGTTAGCGGCAAAAGGGGCACCCCTTATGGTTAGAACGCTGGAACTGCTTGCTAAAGGCGAGATAACCCCAGAGGCACAGGATGAATCTATGGCAACCTTCGCCCCGAAACTAGAGCCAGCCGAGAGGGTGATTGACTGGAACCAGCCGGCAGAGGTTATAGACAGGCAGGTGAGGGGGCTATCACCGTTTCCAGCCGCCTACACATGGTTTGGGGCTAAGCGGGTGGCGATATTGCGTTCCCGCTTGGTTGGAGCCAAAGGGAGTAGAAGTGTAGAAGCGGTCGGCAGACTAAAGGTTTTGAGTAATAGTTTGGAAGTGGAAACCGGAAGTGGTAAATTGACCATCTTTGAGGTTAGGCCGGAAGGGAAAAAGGGAATCTCTGCTTTGAGCTGGGCAAACGGCGCGAGGCTTGGCGACGGTTCCCGTTTCACTAACGAGAAAGGTTGAAAAGTAAATGAATATTTGCATTATCGGTACCGGTTACGTTGGTCTTGTTACTGGAACGGTTTTTGCCGAACTTGGCAACGATGTCATCTGCGTGGATAAGCTCTCTGAAAAAATCGCAATGCTGGAAAACGGCAAGATGCCGATTTACGAGCCTGGCTTGGAAGAGCTTGTAGTAAGAAACCGCAACGAAGGCCGCCTCTCCTTTACTACCGACATCAAAAACGCGGTTGAAAATTCCGAAATAATTTTTATCTGCGTAAACACGCCGCCAAAAGACGACGGTGAGACAGATTTATCGTTTGTAAAGGCGGCGGCTAAAGAAGTTGCCAAGCATATGAACGGCGATAAGATAATCGTAAACAAAAGTACCGTGCCTGTAGGTACGGGCGACCTCGTTCACAACATAGTGAGTGAGAACAACCCGAATAACTACGACTATCATGTTGTCTCCAACCCCGAGTTTTTGCGGGAAGGCTCCGCTATACATGACGCGCTCAACCCCGACAGAATAGTGATAGGCGCGTCTAAGCGCCAAGTAGCTTTTAGGCTTTTAGAGCTTTACGCATCGCTTGAAGCGCCGATACTTATAACCGATGTGAACTCGGCGGAGATAATCAAGTACGCTTCCAACGCTTTTTTAGCGACCAAAATTTCTTTCATCAATTCGATTGCCGATATTTGCGAAAAGGTCGGTGCCGATGTGGAGCAGGTCGCGAAAGGTATGGGACACGACCAGAGAATAGGAAGAAGCTTTTTAAACGCGGGGCTTGGGTACGGCGGTTCCTGCTTTCCTAAAGATGTTAAGTCGCTTATACATACCTCGTCCGGGCTTGGGAACGAGTTTTCTTTATTAAAAAATGTGGTCGATACCAACGAGCGTAGAGCATCACATTTTGTAGATATGATAAAGGCGCGTTTCCCCGATATGAAAGGTAAGGTGTTCGCGGTTTTAGGCCTTGCGTTTAAACCGAACACCGATGATATGCGCGAGGCAAAGTCGATAGAGATAATAGAGGCGTTGGAAAAAGAGGGTGCCACGGTAAAGGCGTTCGACCCTATCGCTATGGAGGCTACCAAGGCGATTCTGCCCGACGTTACCTGCTGCAACAGCTCGTACGAGGCTTGTGAAGGCGCTGATGCAATGCTTTTGATAACGGAATGGCGGGAATTTAAGTTTCTCAATCTTGAAAAGATTAAAGAGGCGATGAATATCCCTGTTATTTTTGACGGGCGTAATCTCTACGATCCGGCTAGAAAGAGAAGGCTTGGATTTGAGTATTATAGTATGGGGAGGGGCGAATGGCCGAAATCCTGATAACCGGTGCCGCAGGTTTTCTTGGCTCGCATATTGCCGATACGCTTATAGCCGACGGGCATAGCGTTATAGCTGTCGATAATCTTATCTGCTCGGATGGTTCCAACATAAAGCATCTTGAAAACGAGCCTAAGTTCAGATTTGTCAAACAGGATATAAGCAAAAAGCTGGAGCATAGAGGGGCGCTTGATTATGTTCTTAACTTTGCTTCTCCGGCAAGTCCTGTCGACTATTCCAAGCATCCGCTTGAAACTCTCAAGGTAGGATCGTTTGGCACTTACAACTGCCTTGAGCTTGCAAAGGCGAAGAAAGCGGTTTTCTTTATGGCCTCCACGTCTGAAATATACGGCGATCCAGAGCTATCGCCGCAGCCGGAAAGCTATTGGGGCAACGTAAACAGTGTCGGCCCGCGTTCCTGCTACGACGAAGCAAAAAGGTTTTCCGAAGCGATTACCCACACATACCAGAAACAGGGGTGGGTTGACACACGAATAATCCGCATCTTTAACACTTTCGGCCCCAGAATGAGGGTGATGGACGGCAGAGCTGTGCCGAATTTTATAATGCAGGCTCTTAAAAACGAACCGATAACTGTTTATGGTGATGGTTCGCAAACCAGAAGCTTTTGCTATGTAGACGACCTTGTGGAAGGAATAGTAAGGCTTTTGTTTTCTTCCATAACTACTCCTGTTAATATCGGAAACCCTAAAGAGATGACAATTTTGCAGATGGCTACCCAGATAAAAGAGATGCTTGGGTCAAAAAGCGAAATAGTTTTTGAGCCGATGCCGGGAGACGACCCCAAACAGAGAAAGCCGGATATAACCAAAGCAAAAGAACTGCTTGGCTTCGACCCAAAATGGTCGCTTGAGGAAGGGCTGAACAAAACGATAGAATATTTCCGCTCTATCGCTTCCTAAGCCTTTTGCGTCTTAATAGTTACTTTCGTTGATAGATAGGCTTTATTTCGTCTGGCACGAAAGGCGTAGCTTTCTTAACAAATGCTGGTTAGGTAATCGAATAAAAAGCCTTACACCTAAAGGGACTGTTGCCAAAAGAGTTTTTTGAGCATTTTAAGGGGAAGTTCATTTTCTAACTTCTTAAAATAAAGCCTTTAGCGAGCGACTATTATTAAACAAAATCAAATTTGTCTTATTCGGCAACAGCCCCACTAACCGTTTAAACGGGCTTTAAAAGACAGATAAACCGTGGCACAACAGCACAGAAAAGGGCTGTCCGGCGACATATGGAGCCGCATTCGGCCAACGGCACGGCAAACTAAGCCCTTAAAACGATGAAATTGCGGCAATTTGGCATTACAGGGAGGGGGTGTCAACTTTTCTCAAGCAAGGTGAACATTTTTCGCAAGCGAGGTTTTCAATTACGGAAGATGCGGCGGAACGGTTTAGTCGTTGTTTAGGCCGTTTATTATATCGTTCAGCTCTTTGGTTATCCTCACTAGGTCTTCCGTGCGGAGGTCTAGGTTTTTTGAATGCCCAGCGGCCTGCTCGGCTTTTAGCACGTTTTCTTGCGTTACAGTGTCTATGTCTCCAACGGAGCTTTTTGTCTGCATTATCATATCCCTGTCGTTTTCGGAGGTTTTTACGATTTCTTTTATTATTGATTCGGTCTCCCCTGCGCTCTCTAGCACGCCGTCAAGAGATTCCGATGCGCGTACCACAATCGACGCGCCTTCGTTCGCTTTTTGGACCGCATTTTCCACCAGTATCGTCGTATCTTTCGCGGCAGAAGCGGAGCGCTGAGCGAGGTTGCGAACCTCTTCGGCTACTACGGAAAAACCTTTTCCAGCTTCACCGGCTCGCGCCGCTTCTACAGCGGCGTTAAGCGCCAAAAGGTTTGTTTGAAAAGCTATCTCTTCTATTATCTTGATGATTTTAGATATCTCCTTTGACGAAGCTACGATCGAGTCCATCGAGGTTTTAACGGCATGCATTTCATCAGTGCTTTTATTCAGCTGGCCCATTGATTCGCGCATATGAGAGTTAGCTTCGTTCGCTCCTTCCACGTTTCTCTGCCCGCCTAGAGCGAGTTCTTCAAGTGTGGCGGAAATTTCTTCGATTGATGCCGCTTGACGTGCCGCGCCTTCGGATATAATGGTGCTGGAACCGACCATAGAGGATGATATGTCGCTCACTTCGCCGGACGTGCCGTGAAGCCTCTCTGATATTCCCTGAAGCACGGTCATTACCTTGCTCCTTATCACCCAGAAGAAAATGGAGAGTATTGTCAGCAGTTCAATGAGGTAGAAGATACCCATCACGTCGCGGTTATCGTTTATAGCTTTTTCGGCTTTCTCTAGGGGTACAAGGATGCTTAATGCCCCTATAGCTTCGCCTTCCTTTCCTTCGTGGCAATCAAAGCAGTTAATCGCGCTTTCGTCTCCTTCTTTCGGTTTTTCCATCAGGAACGGAATGACGGCGCGGAAGTTCTTTTTGCCGTTATTGATTTCAATTCTAAAAATAGGTTTGGAGGTTCTCAAAACATCCCTATCGAGTTCGTCTTTCGGCTTTTCCTCTTTAAGCCCTCCACCGTATTGCTTGTCGACGCTTTCGCTACGAATGACCCTCACCTCGTTAAGGCCGTGAAGCTTTTGAATTTCGTTCAGGTACATTTTACGTTCGGAGATGGTGCCTTGAACCATCATAAAATTCAGCGAACTCAAAATAAGATTACTTACCGTATTGGATAGTTCCTGCGCCCTTTCCAAAACGAGCTTTTCCGACTGCCGGTGGCCCCAGTAAAGATTCGCGATAGATATGGCGGTAAGAATGGAAGCGATGGTTATCAGAAGCTTCGCCCCGAGGCTTTTGTCTGTGAACCATCCAATTCATAAGCCTCCTCCTCCCCCCGTTTTTCCTTTTATTCTGTGGTGTTTTTTTACGGGACTTAAGAATCAGAAGCGGCCGCTGTGAAGTCTCGCGTCTAATCTTATTTTGTCTATCACTGTCTGCCATGATTCTACCAAGCGGGATGAAATTTTCAAAACCATTTATCTGCTCCTGTTTTTTAGGTTTGTTGCCAAGATTTTGAATTAAAAACCACCTAAACTGTTATGAAAATAGCCTTTTGCCCTATTGAGCAATGCTTGGCAAGCTAGAGCGTTATTGGTAAATCTAGAATTTTTTGCGATAAAGGTTTAGAATTGGGGCTGATGAAAGAGGAAATAGAAACTACTCCAGATAAAAAAGGGAATGATTCAATGGAAAGCATCAGCCCCCTGCCGAGGCACTCCCTTCACAAGGTAATAGCCGAGCAGGAATTTATAGAACCTTTAAAGGACAACGCTCGCCCGTTTTTCGAGGTTGCCGGCATCGTTCTTGACGAAAAGGTTAAGGTCTCTACCCGCTTTTTTTTTAACATAACTAACGAGGCGGAAAAGCTTCAGTCCTTTTTGGACGACTATGGCGCAAGGCTCAACAAAAAATGGTACTACTTTACCGAGTTGATAGCGAGCATAAGGAACTTCGCCGTTGCCGCTTTCGAGCTTAGCCACATACTCAACAGGTATGGCGACTATTTCTACACCGAAGAGGACGACTCGCTACACGATTTTCTCGATCATGCCAAAGAGGTTATCGAGTTTATAAATAAGATACAAAGAAACCTGATTAAAGAAGCACTGGAAGAGCTTTCTCGTAACGGGTGCGACATCGGGGAGATAGATGTAGCGCCGTACAGATCTCAAGATGACAGCAAGGCTTACAAACTGCCGAACGACATAATGCTTGAGGAGTACAAAACATCCGAATCACGCATTATGCGCATTGCCGAAACCTACAGAAAAATGGCGGTAAATATACATCGGGAAAAATACGGCAATAGGCCGGAGCCGGAAGAGCTGGCAAAGATGATACCTTCGCGTTTAAACGAGACCAAGGTGAAGGTTCTTGAGAATACTCTTCACAGCATACAGTCGGAATACGACACTCATGTCCGGCAGACATATTTTGAGAGAATCACCCCCGAGCTGGCCAAGCTGAGGGCAGGGATAGCGGTACCGATGCATCTTCTAGAAATGGCTAGGTGGATTATACATTTCTACGAACGGCATGAGAATGAGATACAGGTGGATGAAAGCCGAAACAGAATAGCGCAGATAGTAAATAAAAACGAGGTTCTAAAACTTCTTTCACATTTCGCCTTTTACTATGCCCATATGTTTGTAATGGAGCATAAGCCTATCGCGGAAAAGATAATGACCATGTTCGTGCGCAAAAGCGAAATTGAGCTTCCTATCCCAAAACCAGCCGGTTTCCATGCCCGCCCTGCCTATTATGTAACGCTGGTGGTAGAAGAACATGGCACCGATGTTTTCATGTTTCTTGGCAAAAGGAAGTTCGACGCGAGGTCGGTGCTTGACCTGCTTGAAGCAGGCGGGCTGGCGGCCGACGAAGAGCTGGAAACTGTAATATTCGAAGGCGACGAGAGAACTCTGGCTGATTTAAAAATACTAGCCGAAAGCAACTACTGCGAAGATGAGAATATCCCCAAAGAGCTTAACTACATACGGGTAGCAAGGAACATAATGACATGAAGCCAAGCTTTAGGAAAATTGAAGCGGAAATCAAAAAACTTTCTCTATCCATACTTGGAATAAGCGGCAAAATTTTTGACAACCCCGAGCTTAACTACGAGGAAAAGTTTTCCTCCAGCCTGATGATAGCGGAACTGCGAAAGGAAGGTTTTTCTGTTAAACGGGGAAAGGCAAAGCTAAAGACCGCTTTCGAGGCTAGCTGGAAAGGCAGGTTTAAAAAACCTACCATAGCGATAATAGCGGAGTACGACGCGCTTCCGGAAATAGGACACGCCTGCGGGCACAATCTTATAGCCGCCGCCGCTTACGGCGCTGGCTTGGCGGTTAAAAACCTTTTAGGCAAAGAGTGCGGCATGCTTAAAATTATAGGAACGCCTGCCGAAGAGGGCGGCGGCGGCAAGATGCTTATGATAAGGGACGGCTGGTTTGATGGTGTCGATGCCGCGATGATGGTGCATCCTTCCAATAAAACAAGAGTGGTAGCTAGGATGCTTGCTATCATGGAGGTGGAGTTCCATTACTACGGCAAAGCTTCGCACGCGGCGGCGCACCCAGAGCTTGGGATAAACGCGCTCGACGCGGTGCTGAGCCTTTTTAACTCGGTAAACGCTATGCGCCAACAGATGCCGAACTTTTCGCGAGTGCATGGAATAGTTACACACGGAGGCGATGCCCCGAACATAATCCCCGAATATGCCTCGGCAAAATTTATGGCGCGGGGATTGACGATGCCGGACTTTGAGCTGGTTTCTAAAAAACTTATGGAATGTGCGCATGGAGCGGCAAAGTCTACAGGATGCAGGCTCAAAACAGTAAAGAACCGGCTTGTATATCTACCGTTCGAACCAAACAGAACGCTTGGAAAAATTTTCGCAAAAAATCTTAAAAGCGCCGGACTCAAAGAAGACAGGCTTGGCGAGACAGAGGAGATAGGGTCGTCGGATATCGGCAATTTGGGGCAGGTTGTTCCGGCTCTCCACCCGGAGTTTGCTGTCGGCGACAGAAAAACGGTGAACCACTCGCGCGGGTTTTTAAAGGCGGTAACATCCAAAAAAGGGACTGATAATATGCTAAAAGCGGCAACGGCGATGGCCGCTACGGTAATAGACCTTTTTGACAGCCGAGAAAGCGTTAAAAAGGTGCGGGAAGAGTTTAGACAGGCGCGGTAGGTATAAATACCGGAACTATGCTACACTGTCGGCTTCTTATATTTAAAGAGACTTTCTTCGATAAAACATATTTTAGAGGCTTTAAATGGCAAAAAAGAATAAAGGCAAAAAAGAGTCTAACCAAACAACGATTTTAATAACGGTCGCGGTTCTCCTGCTGGCAGGGATGGCAGGATTTTTGTTTACCTCCGGCGGCGGTGCTGGCGACAGTACAGCTGTGGAGCAAAGGGTCGCGTCGAATACTGTGGTGGTGGACGGTGTAAAGGTTATACCTACCGGCCGTGACGACCTTTTAGAGACAGGCCCTATCCTTTCTCCAGATTATTTTGACGCTTATGTAGGCCGTGTTTACCGCTGGGCTTCCGAAATCCCCAAAACGTTTGATTCGCTTTACTGCTACTGCAGGTGCAAGGAGAACCCGAGGTTCAAACATAAAAGCCTCCTTAGCTGTTTTGCCGATAATCATGCGTCGATGTGCAAAACCTGCCTCGACGAAGGGATAATGGCGCATGAAATGAACGGGCAGGGGAAAACGGACAAAGAGATAAGAGCGGCGGTAGATGCCAGATATGCAAACTGAACTTCTTCTTAAGGAAGAAAGAGTAAAGGCGTTTTACCCGTTCGCTTTTTTCAGCCTCCTTCTTGTCGGCATGTTTCTTAACACCATTATAGATATAGAAACACGGCCGGAGCTAAAGAAGCAGAGCGAGCAGACGGCAAAGGCCGGCCCGATGCAAAACAGAGACGCGCCGGACTTCGAGGTACCAAACCTCGAAGGGAGAAATGTAAAACTTTCCGACTATCGCGGCAAGGTGGTGTTCCTCAATTTTTGGGCTACATGGTGTCCTCCATGTCGCGATGAGATGCCGTCTATGGAGAGGCTTTATCAAAAGCTTAAAGGGCCACATTTCGAAATGCTGGCGGTAAGCGTGGATGAAGAAGGCGCCTCCATCGTCCAGCCGTTCGTAGCCGAATTTAAGCTTACTTTCCCAATTCTTATAGACCCTGAAAAGCAAGGCCAGCCTTTCAAGCCGGGCGGTATTTCTGAGAGGTATATGATTACCGGCTTTCCGGAAACTATGATCATAGGGCCGGACGGAATCATCTTTCATCATGTGGTAGGCCCGCAGAAGTGGGATGAAGAGAGCATAGTAGAACTTTTACAGCTTTATATAGAAAAAGCTGTTGCCGCTTCTCTGAATCCGTCGCCAGCTAAGTAGCTCGCAGTGCAGAACTGGCTTCCCGTGACGGACAAAACAAACATCATTTATATTTCAATCGATGCGAAGTTTCTCCGAGCATTGGACCAAAGGCCAAGCGGAGTTAAAAATGAGTACTGGAAGGAAGGGTTAGATGTCTAATTGCTGAATCCCTCCATCACTGCGAATCACCCCCCCCCTTTTAGCTACCGCAAGGGGAGGGAAAAAGTTGAAGAACCAAATTACCAAATAACCGACTCACTGTCCGAGACGAACGCACCGGACATAGTAGGAGAATGCCTTATAGTTGATGAAATGACCAGAGTCGAAAAGCATATAACCATCGGAGAAATTCACGTGCCACGCAGTGGGAGAATCGTTAATGCCGATAGTAGCCGACCAATAGATCGACGAAACGGTACTAGGGAAATAGGTAGAGTTTATCGCAGGGTTAAATGTTCTAGAATCGGCAATTAGCATAAGTTCAAACGGTTTTGGCAGTCTCCAATCTGTATTGCCGGCAAGCGACAGATTACCGCAAACATTTGTCGCACCCCCTGCGTTATAGTTGCATCTGTCGTACCTACAGCCTCGTACCAGTTGTGGGTGGTCGCTGTACCGCTACAGGAGGCATCGTTGGTCTGCATTTCTGCCAGATAAGGCAGGTTACATTGTCGGTGATAGTTCCATCGCCATTATCTGTATAGGAGGGCGGGTTGATAGTGTAGTCGTTATCCTCGCCGAATGTTGCTGTGTAAGAAGTTGTCTGACCTGTATCGGGAACTTTTCTCTCTATAATGGGGCTGTTGCCGAATAAGACAATCTTGGTTTTGCTACAAATTGCCAATCTCTAACGGTTCTATTTTAAAGAAGTTAGAAAATAAACTTTCCCTTAAAATGCTCAAAAAACTCTTTTGGAAACAGCCCCATAATGTAAGTCTCGGTTTTTACACTTTCGCTATTGCCAGCGCTATCTACCGCAAAGTATTTAAGAGTGGTATCGGCTGTAATGCTGATTGCACTGGAATAAACCGTTGAAGCTGTTGATAGGAGTAGTGCCGTCTGTCGTGTAGTAAATTGTCGCCGTTTCACTAGCAGTAAGGGTAACTGTTTGGGAACTGCTGTATGTACCGCCGGCTGGGCTGGCTGTCGTTGTGGGGGCGGTAGTATCAGAAGTGGTTGTCATCGTAGAGCCGGAACTACTCCCACCTCCACAGCCAGAGGGAGGTTGTTCCTATCGGGACAAGACCACAGGCGATAGCCGCCTGCGCCACTAGAGAGTTTGTTTTAGCTCAAGCCGTTTATTGAAAGAGGGGCTGGAAGGCTCGCAGAAACTCGCTTACGCTCGTTTTCCGCGTGGCGACTACCGCGTGGCTGTGCCACGGCCTCCACGCCGTTGTGTGGCTAGCCTGCGAGGACTGCGCGGCTCGCTGGTAAAAAAGGGGCGGCTGTTTTACCAACCGCCCCTTTAAAGGAATTTAAAAAAGTGAAAACTACTTCTGGGTTGCCGCTTTCTTTGGCTTTGGCTTATCCCAAACGATACCGGGCCAATTTGGGTTGTCAGGCACATTAGCCTCGCCCCATTTGATTTCGCCTTTAAGGTACTTGTTCATGTTCTCTGCCGCCACTTTTGCCTGTCCCATAGCAAGAATAACCGTTGAACCGCCGGTAACGGCATCGCCGCCGGCAAAAACTCCCGGCTTATTGGTCATGTAGTTCTTTTCGTCAACCATCACGATGCCCCATTTATTGGTGGTAACTTTTTTGTCGGTCGATGGGATAATCGGGTTTACATTA
This sequence comes from Nitrospirota bacterium, assembly GCA_024275955.1. Taxonomy (GTDB): domain Bacteria; phylum Nitrospinota_A; class UBA7883; order JACRGQ01; family JACRGQ01; genus JAJRYD01. Next base: position 33,420 of record JAJRYD010000037.1, on the reverse strand, counting down.
CAGCCAAGAGAGAAAATCAGAGTGTCTATTTCATCAATGAAAGTTTCGCCGGTGCCGACAGGTTTTTGCCTGCCGGAGCTGTCTGGCTCGCCCAGCCTCATCTTCTCACACTTGATGGCGGTAACCTTGTTGTTCTCGTCGTACATTATTTCGACAGGGTTTGAGAGAAATTTCCAGTTGATGAACTCATCTTCCGCGTGATGCAGTTCTTCGGTTCTTGCCGGAGCCTGCTCTCTCGCTCTGCGGTAATAACATGTAACATCCGCTCCTAGCCTTTTGGCTGTCCGCATAACATCCATAGCTGTGTTACCGGCGCCTACAACAGCTACTTTGTTGCCCTGCACCAAAGGTGTGGTGTAGGTGGGGAACTTATCAGCGTTCATCAGGTATATGCGTGTAAGGTATTCGTTAGCGGAGTAAACGCCGTTAGCGTTTTCGCCCGGTATGCCGAGCATTTTCGGCAAGCCGGCCCCCGTGCCGATGAACAGCGCGTCAAAGCCTTCTTTTTTAAGAAGATCGTCAAGCGTAAGCACCTTGCCGATAATCATGTTGTAAACAAATTCCACGCCCATCTCCTCGAGGAACGCTACATCGGCGTCAATAATATCTAGCGGAAGTCTAAAACGGGGTATTCCGTAAACAAGCACCCCGCCAGGCCGATGAAACGCCTCAAAGCAGGTAACGGCATGTCCCTTCTTGCGGAGTTCGTAAGCGGCGGTAAGCCCAGCCGGCCCAGTGCCGATAATAGCTACTTTTTTGCCGGTATCTGGGTCGATGTCCGGCAGTACCGGCCCGCCGTTGTCTCTCTCGTAGTCGGATACGAATCTTTCCAGGCTTCCTATTTCGACAGGTTTATTCTTTTTTCCTACGACACAGTCGAGTTGGCACTGTTTGTCTTGCGGGCATACACGGCCGCATATAGCCGGCAGGAAGTTGGTTTCCCTTATCTTCTTTACCGCGCCTCCAAAGTCGCCATCTTCGATAAGCTGAATGAAAGCCGGTATGTCTATACCGACGGGACACCCAGGAATACATCCAGGTTTTGTGCATTGTATACAGCGAAGCGCCTCCTGCTTGGCCATCTCGTCGCTGTAGCCTATCGGCACTTCTTCAAAGTTTTTAACTCTCTCTTCGCCAGGATGAAGCGGCATCTCCTGCATAGGGAGAGCCATTCTTTTTTTATTGCTTAAATCTGCCATAAATCTCCCCTTATTTGGAAACGGCTTCCAGAGCCTCTTTTTCTTTTTCAACAAACATCTTCTGACGCTTTATAAGTTCATCGAAGTTTACCTTATGGCCGTCAAAATCCGGCCCGTGAAAACAGGCGAACTTGGTTTCACCGCCGACAGAGACTCTGCATGCGCCGCACATACCTGTTCCATCTACCATAATGGCGTTTAGCGAAACCCATGTTTTAATGCTAAGAGGCTCTGTCATCTTGCAGACAGCCATCATCATAGGAACAGGGCCGACAGCGAGAACAGAAGTTACTTTTACTCCGTCGTCAATAAGCTTTTGCAGAGCGTGGGTAACAAACCCCTCAATGCCGATAGAACCGTCGTTGGTGGTTAGAAGAACATCGTCACAAGCCGCCTTTAGCTCGTCAACCATAAGAAGGAGGTTCTCGCTTCTGGCGCCGACTATGCCGACAATTTTATTGCCCAGTTTTTTATGGTCTAGTGCCGTAGGCAAAACAGCGCCGGTACCGTAGCCGCCGCCGATAACGACGGCAGTTCCGTCTGTCTTTTCGACATGCGACCTTTCGCCAAGTGGCCCTACAACATCGGCAAGGCAATCGCCTACGTTCATGGCGTTAATCTCTCCCGAAGTACGCCCAGCCGACATGATAATTACGTTAATTATCCCTTTATCACTGTCCCATCCGCATATCGAGAGCGGAATCCTCTCTCCATTATCATTTGGCCGCACAATTACGAATTGCCCCGCTTCAAGTTTTTTTGCTATGAAAGGAGCCTCTATCGCGTAGAAAAAGGTGTCTGGACAGAGTTCCCTTTTTTCCATAATCTTAAATGATTGTTTGTACTTACTGGTCAAAATCCCTCCCGCATCTTCCATTTTAAGAAGATATACATGTTCAAAATCTGAAGGCTCATAAATGGAAAAACCATTTCGTCAGGAGCCCCCCCACTCTCCATATAAGGCGAACTGGCAGTATATTCGATTTAGAGTATTCGTATCAAGCTGTTCCCTGTTACCAACCTTTTAGGCACGAAAGTATAGCGAAAAATCAGTTCCTTTTTTTGCCGTTTCCTTAATTAAAGAAGCAGTGCAAGGTTTTGAAATTGACAGGCTTATCTCCTAGTGGTACTTTACGGCGATGGTTAAAAATATATTTCAATCAGTTTTTATAGTTGCGTTAGCAGTTTTTGTTTCAGGGTGCGGCACCATCTTGCCGAACAAACTTATCTATGAACACGAAGATTCAAAGGCGGCAAAAGCGGCCAAAGAGAAAAAAACCCCTAATGAAGTTTCAATAGGGGCAAAACCAGTTTTTGAGGAAGATTTTACCTACGGTCAGCTGGCTCCAGTAGAGGTTGCGGCCAATTCGGGCGACGATAAGGTTCTTTTTGGTTCTGGCCCTGCCGCTGTCGCAAAAAGGCCTATAGAGACCGCGCCATCGTCAGCTCCAAAACAGGTAAAGCCGACAGCAAAAGGTTCCGGCTATACCCCGCCTCCACGGCCGCTTACCAAAAGGGAGATTAAAAACCTTCCCCCCATTAATGTCGAAAAAAGCGATAAGGGACACAACGCGCTTACCAAAGCCTACGATATCTCTATAGCGAAGCTATGGGACGAAGTTCTTGATTTATCACTCGCCATGCCGTTGATTGCCATCGACAAATCGAGTGGCGTGATAATAACCGATTGGGTGAATGATTCTGATTTAGCTAAAATCCAGCTTGCCGCGATAAATCCATTTGGTGACGGGTTTAGGGTTGTTCGATTCAGGTTTACCGTGAGGATGTACGACTTAGGCTCCGGCAGGTCGGAAGTGACGGTAGTTCCGTTCGCGCAGGTTCTCAAAAACCGTAGGTGGGTAGATGGCAAGCCGTCTATCGTAATAACCGAAAAACTTATGAGAAAAATAATCAACAGGCTTGGAAACTAAAGGATGCCGATTTACGAGTATTCTTGCGAAGAGTGCGGTTGCCGGTTTGAAGAGATGAGGCTTTCGCCTGCCGGCTTTGACGGCATCCAATGTCCAGACTGTCGAACTGTCAACGTCAGCAGAAAACTTTCCACCTTTTCAGCGACCATAGCTGGCCCATCTGCTGATGAATGCGCGAAAAGATCTTGCAATATGCCTCTCTCTACCTGCAACACAGGTGCCTGCGGATTGAACTAGCATGTACCTTAAAAAAACCGTTATCCTGTTTGCTTTGCTGATGCTTTTGGCCGGCTGTAAGACAACTCATATTTTTTCCTCCGAAAATGATGTCGGACCGCAAGATACCTCCAACCATCTTAAAAGGATCACCTTTGCCGAGGCCGATAACGGCACGCAGGTAAAGCTGTACGGTTCGAGGCCTTTTCAATACACTACCTACAAACTGTCGGATCCTCTTAGGCTTGCTATCGAACTGCCTTCCGTAACGCTAGATTTCAAGCCGAGGAAGATGTTTTTAAAAGATAAAAACGTCGCCGCCATTTCTGTCGTTACTTTTCACAAGGTAAACTCGGTTCGTGTCGAAATAGAGCTTTATGCCGATTCGCCATTTATGATTAACAAGAAGAAGAATTATCTGGAGGTTATGATAGCCGCCACCTCGTCGACCGCGATAGGTAGGGCTATCTCGGAGCCTGTTCAAAAATATAAGGGATCTGCTGACATATCTTCCGCTTCCGGCGAACAGCTTGCCGACGAGAAAATAGAGCTTAATAGAAAGCTTCTTGAATCGAAGCAAACGATACTAAACCTTGAAGAGCAAAACCTGCTGTTGAAACAACAAGCCGAAGAAGCGCAAAAACAGCTGGAAGAGACGCGGAGCATGACAAAAACGCAACAGGCACGGATACTTTTTATGGAAGATCAGTTAAGCCAGATAGAGACGCGCCTTGCCGAGCAGAGCCAGATGTCGAATAACAAATCTTCCTCCGCGGTGATTCCTGTACCAGTGCCAGTGCCGGTGCCGTACGAACCGCCTGAGCTTTTGGAACTGCTCTCTTCTGATACAGCAAAGACTGCCGATGAAAATGCCGGAACCAAAGAGAGCCTGCTCGAAACGGTGGACAGCTGGCTGGAGTCGTGGAATGCGGAGGATATAGATGCCTACTCAAGTTTCTATTCGGACAGATTCAAGTCTTCCAAAGGCAGAGGAAAAGCAGAGTTTATAAAAAAGAAAACAGCTACCTTCGCCCTTCGGGGAATGCCGTCAATCGTCATAGAAAGAGTGGAGCTTGGCCTTGACGGCGATATGGCGCAAGTCTCTTTTCTCCAGAAGTACAGCTCAAAAACCCTCAAAAGCACGGTTTGGAAACAGCTTACTTTGACAATGGAGGGGAATGAGTGGAAAATAATAACTGAAATATGGAGTAGTAAGAGGTTACCAGTTTATTAGATAGGTGCGCTGAATGACTCAGAGCTTTGACCGTTTAGTTTTCGTAATAAAAACCCGTGTAAGGATAGCTCTTGCGAACAGAGATGTCGAAAACGCCTTCACCCAGCCTCAGGGAATAGACAAAAGGATAGTTGTTAGCGTTGCCTTTGCCCTGCTGTTTTTGACATTGGCCGGAGTTGCCTTTAACAAAAGCTTTCTGATCGGCGAGTCGACAGCCTCTCTTTCTTCCTCCATTCCTGTTGTCGAAGATACCGTTAAGCAAGGTGCCTCCGCCACTGTTTCCAGCGAAGCAGAGTCTCTCTCGGCTCTGGAGGCGATTACCGTTCCATCGGAACTGGTAAAGCCGGAACCGGAAAAGGAGCTGGAAAGGATGTTGCCGCCGATACGACAGCCTTTACCCGAAGCGTATGTTATAGCGGTAGATAAATCTTCTCAAAAACTTTTAGTGTTAAGGGAAAGACACGATTATTTCGAAGTGGTTGAGGAGTATGTTGTATCGCTTGGGTCGATAATGGGAACAAAGGAGCTCGAAGGCGATATGAAAACCCCCGAAGGCTTTTATAAAGTAACCAAGATAAAGCATGACGACGAACTTCCAAACATATACGGCCCGCAGGCTTTCGTTCTTAACTATCCAAACAGGCATGACAGAAAAAAAAGAAGAACAGGCGGCGGGATATGGATACATGGCACAGGTATCGGAGAGAGAACCCCAGATACAAGAGGATGCGTTGAACTCTCCGATAAAAATATAGTAGCTCTGGGGCAGTGGGTAAAGATCGATACCGCTATAGCTATCTTCTCGGCAAGCCAGCCTCTGCCTGTCATTAACGGCAAGGTGGAAAAACAGTATATAGGCGAGCGTTTCTTTTACGGTGACGCCCTTTCTCCATCATCTGGTTAATTCTCTGTCTTTTCCGCTTATACTCTAAAACCTATGGATAAAAGCGTAACTAAAGTAGATGTCGCGGTAATCGGCGGCGGGCCTGGCGGCTCTGCCGTAGCGCAAGCGCTTGCCGACGCGCGGTTAAAGACGGTTATCATAGATTCCGGCGATATAGGCGGCACCTGTCTCAACAGGGGGTGCGTTCCTTCCAAGTCGTGGCTCTCTGCCGAACATCTTTACAGAAGCAAAAACTTCGCTAAAAAAATAGGCGCCGAAATATCGAAACCGGACTTCCAGAAGATAAAGGAACACCAAAGGGAGGTTGTCGGCATTATGCAAAAAGGGCTGATGGCGACATACAAAAAAAACGGGGTGGAGATAATTAAAGGCTTTGTATCTTTTCTATCTCCAAACAGCATCTCTCTCAATAACGGTGAGACGGTTTTGGAATTTAATCACGCGGTGATAGCCACCGGCAGTGAGCCTCTCGATATATTCGGCAAAGGCGAGAGAATATATAATTCCGACACAATATTCGGCATTGATGAAATTCCGGTCTCGATAACGATTATCGGTGGCGGGGTTATCGGCATCGAAATGGCTACGTTCTTTTCCGGCATGGAATCGGAGGTAACGGTAGTAGAGGCGCTTGACGATATTTTGCCTGCCGAAGAGGCGGAGATAAGGGCGACGGTAAAAAGGGAATTAAAGAAAACCGGCGTAACGTTTAAGCTTGGCGTAAAAGTTGAAACGGTAGAGCATGGTAGCAGTCTCTGTAAAATAACTTTGGGTGGAGGAGAGGTCATCAAGTCGCGTTCCGTTCTTGTAGCTATAGGCAGAAGCCCGCTTACGAAAAAGCTTTCGCCGGAAAAGGCAGGTATAAGGGTAGACGCGAACGGTTATGTTATTACCGATAGAGGTTTGCGGAGTTCCAATAGTTCCGTTTACGCGGTCGGCGATGTGGCGGGAAAATCGCTTCTCGCCTACACTGCCCACCACGAGGGGGTTGTGGCGGCAAAAAATATTATTGGCGGTTCCGCAAAAGCCGATTATGAAAATATAGTCTCGGTGGTTTTTTCAAATCCCGAAATAGGCTCCGTCGGCAAACGTGAAGAGGAGCTAAAGAAAAACGGCACGCCGTATACGAAAGGGGTCTGCTTTATCCGTTCGCTTGCTCGCGCGCATGCTTCCGGCGAAACTGCAGGGCTTGTAAAAGTGCTGGTAGGGGATGACGGCGCTATTCTTGGCCTTCATATTTGCGGTGCCGGAGCTACAGAGCTGATTCATACAGGTCTGGTAGCTATCAAAGCTGGAATGAAGGCTAAAGAACTATCCGAGATGACATTCGGCCACCCGATAATAGCCGAAGCGATACCGTTGGCACTCCACGCCGCGCGTGGAGCCACCCGCAAAGGCGGGAGCCACCCGCAAGGGCGGGAGCCAGCAATCGCATGCGATAAATAAAACCGTTGTTTACAAATTATCCTTAAAATGTTTTTTCACTACGGCAGACCTTGTAATAATTAATCTTTATGGAAGAAAACTTGCTGTTCTGGCGATACGGAGCATATCGCCTACCGTTGCTTTAAAATTCTATTCAGTGCCTCGCCGTAGGCGACAACGGTGCGAGAATGTTAAGCATGCGTTATCCATTAGAAATATCTATCGCCTGCGAGGAGAGCCTCTAGTGGCTTGCTGGGATTAATAGCTTGCCGTTTTGGCGATACGGAAATAGAGTATGGGGTTATGGAAACTAAAAAAGTAGCGATAGTAGGCGCGTCCGGTTATGCCGGCATGGAGGCAGTAAAGCTTGGCCTCTCGCACCCCGGCATAGAGCTGGTAGCGTGCGCCTCCAGAAATAACGCTGGGCATCCGCTATCAAAACTGTTTGGGCCAAATGCACCGGATATGGAGTTTTGCGCCACCGATTCCGCCGATGTGAAATCTGCCGAGGTGATATTTTCTTGCCTTCCCCATTGTGCCTCCGCCAAACGGGTGAAGGAATGGCACGGCGAAGGGAAGATGGTAATAGATCTTTCAGCCGATTTTCGTCTTAAAAGTGCGTCGGTTTTTAAAGAGTGGTACGGCAAGGAGCATGAAGTGCCGGAGCTTCTTGGGCCTACTGTCTACGGCCTGCCGGAGATAAACCGATATAAAATAAAAGAGGCGCGGATTATAGCGGTTCCCGGCTGTTACCCGACAGCTACGGTACTGGGGCTTCTTCCTGCAATAAAAAACGAGATGGTAGAGCCTGCCGTAATAGCGAACGCCGTAACTGGTGTCAGCGGTGCCGGGCGGCAGGCGAGCGAGGCTTTCTCTTTTTGCGAGGTGAATGAGAGCATGAAAGGCTACGGCGCTCCGACACACCGCCACACGCCGGAGATGGAAGAGGTTCTTTCAGGTTTTTCAGGAGTAAAGATTAAGGTTTCGTTCGTGCCTCATCTCGGCAGTTTTAACAGAGGCATATACGCAACTCTTTATGGAAAAATGGAAAATACTTTTTCGCAGGAAGATATGGAAGAAGCGTACAAAGAGTTTTATAAGGACGAACCGTTCGTAACTGTCTGCGATGAAAACCCGAAGCTTAGCGACGTGCAAGGCACGAACCATTGCCATATAAAACCGATAGTAGACGAGCGAACCGGCCAGCTTATAATCTTTAGCGCTATAGACAACCTGCTTAAAGGCGCGGCCGGGCAAGCTGTCCAATGTTTCAACATCCGGTTCGGCTTTGCCGAGACTGCCGGCCTTTAGGAAACCGGCATGACTCCAAAAGGTTTCAAGTTTTCCGCTGTCAATGCTGGAATAAAAAAAGATAAAAAGGAAGATATAGGGATAATAGTAAGCGATTCACCTTGCAATGTGGCTGGTGTTTTTACTAGAAACATGGTGAAGGCGGCTCCGGTGATAGTAGACATGGAGCATCTCAAAAAATCTCCAAAGCATTTAGCCGTTATCTGTAACAGCGGGTGTGCTAACGCCGGTACAGGTAAACAAGGGATGAAAGACGCAATAACAACCGCGACACTCCTCGCGAAAGAGCTTGGCTGTAGCCGGTACGAAATGCTTGTCGCTTCCACCGGCTGTACGGTAGAGCTAATGCCTATGCCGAAAGTAATCGAAGCTATCCCTAAACTTGCAGAAGCTCTTGGTAAAAGCTATGCAGGTTTTGCAAGGGCTATAATGACCACAGATCTAAAACCAAAAACTGCCAAAGCTTCCATTAAAGTTGACGGTAAGCTGGTAACTATTTTTGGTATAGCCAAAGGTTCGGGGATGATTCACCCCAACATGGCGACTATGCTCGGCTTTATAGTTACCGATGCCTCTATAGGTAAGGCTCTTTTAAAATCGGTTTTAAAAGAGGCTGTTGACGGGTCGTTCAACCGCATCACCGTCGATGGCGATACAAGTACCAACGATTCCGTTATCATCATGGCAAACGGCATGGCCGGCAATAAAACTATAAAAAAGGGAACCGCTGGCCATAAGCGGTTCGCTAAAGCTGTAGGCGAAGTTTGTCTTTCACTCGCGGAGAGTATAGTTGTAGACGGCGAAGGGGCGACATGCCTAGCCGAGATAAAAGTTGAAAAAGCAAAAACCAAAAACGAAGCTATCGCAGTGGCGCGGTCTATCGCCGGGTCGCTTCTGGTGAAAACCGCTCTTCATGGACGAGACCCTAACTGGGGGCGTATTTTAGTTGCCGCAGGTTATTCCGGCGTCGCTATAAACCCGGATAAGATGGAACTATATTTCGGGAAGCATTGCGCCTACCGCAAAGGCGTGTTGTTTGAAAATATGGAATCCAAATTATCTAAAGAGATGAAAAAGAAAAAAGTGCCTATGCGGCTAGTGCTAAACATGGGCAAGGCATCGGCATCGTATCTTTTTTGCGACCTTAGCAAAGATTATGTAACCATCAACGCCGACTACAGGAGCTGACGATGCCCCTGCCGGAGAAGGTAAAGCCTTATTCTATTTCTGCAATATCGAAACTTATAAAAAGCAAGCTTGAAGGCGAGTTCCCATCCGTATGGATAGAGGGGGAGGTAAGCAAATTTATGCGCCACTCATCCGGGCATATCTATATCACCCTTAAAGACGATAAGGCTGTGCTTGACGCGAACCTCTGGAAACAGAAAAGTTCTGTTCTAAAATTTGAGCCGGAAGTTGGCATGAAAGTTCTTGTGAGGGGACGGATTTCCTCCTACGCGCCGTACAGCAAGTATAACCTAGTGATAGAAGAGATAGAGCCAGCAGGGCTTGGCGCGCTCCAGATGCGCTTTGAGCAGTTGAAAAAGAAGTTATCCGCCAAAAGATATTTTGATGAATCTGTTAAAAAACCGATACCTGTTTTTCCAAAAGTTATCGGGGTGGTAACGTCGGCTACCGGCGCGGCGTTTAAAGATATCGCCCGCATACTAAAAAGACGAGACCCCGGCATAAAGATAATTCTAGCTCCTACTAACGTGGAAGGTGAAAGCGCGAAAGACAGCATAGCCGAAGCGATTGACGACTTTAACGCTTACGGTAACGTAGACCTTCTTATAGTTGGGCGGGGCGGCGGCTCGCCGGAATCGCTTTGGGCGTTTAACGAGGAGGTGGTGGCCGATGCGATTCATCGCTCAAAGATTCCTATCATAAGCGCGGTCGGGCATGAGATAGATTTCACGATAGCCGATATGGTTGCCGACCTTAGAGCGTCGACCCCGAGCGCGGCGGCTGAGCAGTCGGTAAAAGAGAGGGCGGATGTTATCTATACCGTAGAGAGTTTCGGTAAAAGGATGAGCCTCGCGCTTAGTAACCTTTTAGAGATTTATAAAAGCCGGTTTGTAAGCACTGTAGAGAGTAGCGTCTTTAGATACCCGACTAGGTATTTAGAGGAGTATAGGCAGAGGGTAGATGAAAATTTTACAGAGCTTGTTAACGTGCTTAAAAGGAATATGGATAATGAGCGTGGCTCACTCGCATCACTCTATCGGCATTTGCAGATTTTGCGCCCCGAAAATCTGGTGCGTAGGCAAAAGGAAAACGTCGCTAATCTCAAATCGCGTCTCGCTAAGTCTATCTCTTCGATAGTGGCGACAAAAGAACGTCAATACGCAGTAGCGGGCGGAAAGCTTAACAGCCTTTCGCCGCTAAAAGTTCTTGAGCGAGGATACTCGATAACAGTGAGGCCTAACGGCGAAGTGCTAAAGGACGCTGGGCAGGTAAAAGAAGGCGACTCTCTGGAACTCCGCCTCCATAAAGGCAAGCTTGATGTGGAGGTTCGGAAGCGGGATATCTAAAAAGAGAATGAAGATAGAATGCCCCTGCGTTATGATATCGGCGCAATTAGCGTGAAAGTTTTTATCGGATTTGGTAGGATTCAACCGGAGGGGAATGGTGAAGCAGAACTATATGGGGAAGTTTAGTATGGGTACGGCATGAAGCTGAATAACATACCTGTCAGAAATATTCTGCAGAAAAACACTGTCTCCGTGCCGCCCGATACGTCGCTTTCAAAATCTTTGCGAATAATGTCAGAAAACCATATAAGTTGCCTTATTATTGCTGAGGGTAGCAGGCCGCTTGGTATCTTGACCGAAAGGGACATCATTAAAATCGCCAGTCGGAGAATAGATATTTATTCGACAAAAATCTCAGAAGTTATGAGTTCTCCTGTAATTACAGTTTCGATCGATGCAAATATTCTTGAAATTTACGGAATACTAAGATCTGAAAGAATACGCCATCTCGTAGTTCTGGATAGGGATGGTGTAGGACAAGGCGTTGTTACCCAAACAGATATTATTAAAGAACTTGGCGCAAGATTAAACCAAAGGAAGTCGGTATATGACGTAATGACTCGAAATGTTTTAACCGCGAACCTTGACGATTTATTTATTAATACTATCAAGCTTATGGCTGAACGCTCTATCAGCTGTGTGGTTGTTGAAGACGATTTTAGGCCGGTTGGTCTTATTACAGAGCGGGATGTATCTAGGCTGATGTCACAGGGAGTCAATTTTTTAAAAGAAAAACTCGGTTCATGGATGAGTACGCCGGTTGAATTTGTAGCTTCTGACACGCCTCTTGTCGAAGCGATTAGGCGAATGGATGAAAAAAAACACAGACGGTTTCTGGTGATGGACGAAAAGTGGCGCTTAACCGGCCTGATAACCCAAAGCGACCTAGTGAGAGGCATGCTGGAAGGTGATTACGTCGAGGGCCTTAGAGAGGAGATAGCGGCAAAAGAGAACGCTCTGCAAAGAAATGAAGAACGATACCGGCTGTTAGTGGAGGGAGTGCGTATCATCGGCTGGGAATACGACCACTCGATAGAATGCTTCACATTCGTTAGCGGTAAAGCGGAGGAGATAACAGGCTACAAGCCGAAAAGGTGGTATGAAAAGGGATTCTGGCTTGAGCATATACATGCCGACGACCGTGATGCGGCGTTTGAACATTACGAAGATGCAGTTGAGAATGTTCGAAATCGCGAATTCGAATATCGTATGATTGCGGCCGATGGAGCGATTATCTGGCTGAGGAATGTGGTTGACGTGGTTACGCATGAAGATGGATCGGTCACGCTTAGGGGAATCCTTTTTGATATAACAGCAGAGAAAAGGCTTCAACAGCAGGTTGTACAGGCATCGAAACTCTCTTCAATAGGCACTTTTGTCGCTGGTGTCGCTCACGAACTTAACAATCCGCTCACTGCCGTTATTCTTTATGCCGACAGCCTTGTGATGGAATCGGCTGGCTTATCTGAAAAGGCGGTTGAAGAATTAAAAATCATCAAAAAGCAGTCGGCAAGGGCGAGCAGTATTGTGCAAAACCTGCTGAAGTTTTCGAGGAAATTCGAGCCTGGAAAATCTGCTTGCCATGTAAACACGATACTTGAAGATACGGTTCAACTGCATGAGTATCATCTCAAGGCGGATAACATTGAGATTAAAAGGTTATTCGATAAAAATATACCGGAGATGAGCGCTGACCTTAATCAGCTACAGCAGGTATTTTCAAATATCATCATCAACGCCTATCAGGCAATGAAAGAAGCTAACGTTAAGGGGGAGATAAGAATCAGCAGTAAGCTTGATAATGATAAAATAGTAATAGTTATTGAAAATGACGGGCAAACAATACCGGAAGACAAGCTGGGAAATATTTTCGACCCCTTCTTTACAACGAAAGAAGTCGGCGAGGGAACAGGGTTGGGTCTTTCGATAGCGCATGGAATTATCGAGGAGCATGGCGGCAGTCTGCGGGCTGAAAATATTGGAGATTGTGTAGTCAGGTTTACAATAATTCTTCCAACGAACACAGAAGATAGGCCGGCGGAAACTGACGACGCGAATGATAAATTCAAAGCTGTCGACATCGCTAGGGTCAAGGTTCTTTTGCTGGAGGACGAGGAAAGTATTATTAATTTTGTATCGCGAACTCTCTCCGAGAAGGGGGCGATTGTTAAAATGGCATCAAACGGCAAAGAGGCAGTCGATTATTTGGAGAAAGAAGAGTTCGATGTAGTTTTAAGCGATATCAAAATGCCGGTTATGACAGGTCTAGAACTAGGTAATTGGCTTTATGAAAACAAACCGGAATATTTAAGTCGATTTGTGCTTGTAACAGGTTCGGTCGATATTACTGCCGAGAATTACTGCTTGCAACATGGATGCAGGCAGTTGGTTAAGCCGTTTAGAATGGATGAACTTATCTCGACGATATATAACGTAGTAAGCAACAACTAGCTGTTCCACATAAAAAGGATTAAAGGTTTTTTTGCGTTAATAATTCATGCTTCCGTCGGCCTCACGGCTGAAATGGAATTGCAGTCCCCCCCCTCTACACCAGCCCCGCGGCACCAAGCATTCCTATCTTTTCCTTTAGCTCCGATATCTCAAGCCGCAGGTTCGTCCCCGTAGTGCCGAACGCTTTTGAACGGGCAACCTTGAACGCAGGCTCGAAGTAATATTTTGGCGCGTTGGCGAGCGAGCCGGCAAAGAAAATAGCCTCAGGGTTAAAGATGCTTACGAGCGATGCGAGGCCTTCGGCAAGTTTTTCTCCGGCATCTTTTAGCAATTCCTGTAGTCTCTCATTGTCTTTTGCCGATTCGCATACCTCTTTTGCCGATAGCATTACTCCGGTTTCGTTGGCGGCGCGGCGCGATATTGCCGTACCGGAAGCGAAGACTTCTAGGCATCCGTTGCGTCCGCATCCGCATTTTGGGCCTGTAGGGTCGATAACCATATGCCCAGCTTCGCCCCCAGCGTGCGTATGTCCACGCAGTAGTTTGCCGTTTACGAATATGCCGGAGCCTATCCCCGTACCGAGTGTTAGCACTATAAAGTCGTCGATATCTTTTGCCGCCCCAAAAACCTTTTCGCCTATAGCGGCAGAGTTTGCGTCGTTTTCCAGCACTACAGGGAGATTAAGGTTTTCATGGATGATACCGCCAAGTGGGAACTCCTCCTTAAACGGGAGGTTTGGGGAAAATATTACCGATTTCGCTATCGGGTTCACCTGACCGGCTACAGCTATGCCGATGCCGGCCGGTTTTTCATCGACGAGTGGAAGCATATCTTTTAGCACGTTGACTATAGCTTCGGTGATACCGCCTGCCGAGCATGGCGTGTCGATTCTTCTCTCGTCTATTATCTTTTGGGGCGAATAGAGGTCTATAAACGAAATCGACGTACCGCCGAGGTCTATTCCTATTTTTCGTTCCATGCAGGTATTAGATTGCATCGGCAGAGAAAAGCCAAGCCCTTTGCCAAAATGGCGGTTTTATACTTAAAGGGTGCGCTCTTCCGGCGTTCAAGAGGCCGATGCCTCTTTTCACTTTGGAAGCAGGGATAGAGATTTATGAAAGGCCACCCCTTTTAAAGTTTTACCTATTAATAATCTGCCTGCCCTATTAAAGTATCAGGCTATGAATCTTGATATCGCGGTGATAGGGGCAGGCCCGGCGGGGCTTGGCGCTGGGTATCGGCTTTTAAAGCCGAGAGGCAAAAGCTGGCGTATTTTTGAGGCTACTAACAGGGTCGGCGGTCTTTCTTCCAGCAGGCTCGATAAAAACGGTTTCACTTGGGACCTCGGCGGGCATGTCATCTTTACCAAAGATAAACTTTTTAAAAAAGTGATAAACGACGCGCTTGGGGGCAGTGGGATAAAGCATACAAGGGCGGCGTTTATAAAGATAGGTAAGCGGTTTATACCGTTTCCTTTGCAGAATAATATCCATAGACTACCGGCAAGGGCGATGCGGGAATGCCTAGAGGGGATAGAAAGGGCTGTTAAAGGCTTTGGCTCTTTTCGGCCGAATAACTTCGAGGAATGGATACAGGTGTCTCTAGGCTCTGGCATTGCTGAGCATTTTATGCTTGCGTACAACCGAAAGGTTTGGGCTTTTCCGTTAGACAAAATGGGGTATCGCTGGATAGACGGCCGTGTTTCTCTGCCGAGCCTTGCCAAAGTAAGGGAGGCGGTAAAAACAGGCAGGGATGTTGTTTCGTGGGGGCCGAATGCCGGTTTTATTTTTCCGCTAAACGGAGGCACAGGCGGGCTTTTTGAAAATATTGCCGAACCGTTTAAGGAAAAGATTTCGTTTAAGCATAGGGCGGTAAAGCTGGACGCGGTGGCGAAACGTATTCATTTCGCAAACGGCGAGTCTGTAAGCTATAAAAAGCTTATCACCACCATGCCTCTGGACCATCTTGTAAAAAAGGTAATTGATAAACCTCCTACAGAGGTTTTAAAAGCGGCAGACGCGCTTTGCAAAAATTCCGGCTGGATGGTAGGCATAGGGATAGACCGCAAGATTAAAACTAACGGCAGATGCTGGGTATATTTTCCCGACTCTAGGGTTCCATTTTACCGTGTTACATATTTTTCCAACTACTCGCCGAACAATCTGCCTGAAGGGGGATCCTTTTCGTCGCTTCTTTGCGAGGTTTCGATGGGGAAAAACAGAAAGCTGACAAAGGACGATGCGGTAAGGCAGACGATAGACGGGCTGATAACAGCCGGAATAATAACAAAGATGGATAAAAAGCGGATAGTTTCCGTTTGGCAGGAGCGTTTGCCGTATCTGTATCCTATCCCGACATTAGGGCGGGATGCCGCGCTTAAAACGATAAACAGCTATTTAAAGCCAAACGGTATAAGCTCCGTAGGCAGGTTCGGCGCGTGGAGATACGAAGAGGGGAATATGGATCACTCTTTTCTTATGGGGCATGCGGCTGTTTCCGGCAGGTGAGAGGCAGGTTCGCCTAGTATCGCGGGAGCTGTATAATTACCAAAAAGCACCAGTAGCGGCGGTTTTATACGCTTTGGCTGTACAGTCTGGCGCAAAAGTTCCGATATATTCATCTGTGGAGGTATCAATTTTTAGATGAGTGAAAAACAGGGAATATCGTTTTGCATAATTACCGGCGGGCAAAGGCCGGACAGAATCGACACGCTTATAAAGAGCATTAAGGCGCAGTCTGTTCCTTCCTACGAGATACTTGTCTGCGGTAGACATAGGCCGGACCCCGGCATTATCTACACAGAAAAAGCGCATTGGGCAGATAGGGCAGAAGTTTCGAAAATGCGTAACTTTAACGCCGCCGGAGCGCAGTACGATACCATCATTATTCTCGACGACGATGTGGAGTTTACACCCGATTGGTGGAGAAACATCAGAGCGGTGCAAAATTTCGATATACTTGGGTGCGAAGGGCTGGACGGCAACGGCGACAGGTGGTGGGACTGGCAGAAGATGGAGCGGGGGAACCCGCTTGCAGGGCCGGTACTGCTTGACTATACCGAAACCGACCACGATGTCTATATAAGCGGCTACTTTATGATGATAAAAAAGCAGGTATGGAAGGCTGTTAAGTTTGACGAGAACCGTAGAAACTACCAGCATGATGATGTAGATTTCTGTCATAGGGCGCTTGACCTTGGATATAGGGTAGAGACTTGTCCGAAAGCTACGGTGATACACCATGTCGACGCTAGAGGCAGGGAAGAGAGCGAGCGGGCGCGCACCGATTACATAAAAAAGAATTTTTCTATTAAGAGCGATAGAGATTTAGGCAAGATGCTTTTGAGTACGAACTACTTTAGAGAGGCGCTCCCTGTTTTTAAAAAACTCTCTGGAGCCGACCCTAGTTTTGAAAATTTTTACAACTTGGCCTATTGCTTCCAACAGGTAGGCGGATATAGTAACGCGTCGAAATATTATCTTGAGGCGATATATGCCGACGGCAATAAGGATGACATACGGGTGGCATCTGCTTACCTCCATATGGGGGAGGTGTTTTTAAAGCAGGGCAGAAAAGAACTCGCGCTAGACTGCGCGAAGACCGCGACAACGCTGATGCCCCAAAATAAAAAAGCGGTAGAGATGCTATTTAAACTTGAGCCGAAAAAGGAGAAAAAGTGAAAACGGTACTGGCGAACTCGGTAGGTATCGGGCCTGATGGTGAGAGGTATGTGCATTTCCCATCCCGCTGGTCGGCAGTGGAAGAACCTTCGTGGTACGATCATAAAAAGGGATGGATGACCTTCTATCCGTTTATGCTGGCGTACTGCTCCGCTCTTTTAAAACGGGAGACCGACTGCGAAATAAAGTTTCTCGATGGCAACCTGAATAACTGGAACCACGAGACATACCTAGAAAAGATACTCTCCGAAAAACCGGAAATGCTTGTTATGGAATCGTCCACTCTCTCATTTTCTCTCGATATCAAACTTGCCTCGAAGGTGAAGAAAAAAACCGGATGCAGAATTGTCTTTGCGGGCCAGCATCCTTCTGCTTTTCCAGAAGATGTTTTGAAGGCAGGGGCCGACTGCGTTTGTATAGGCGAGTACGAGTACGCCGTTCTTGAGCTTTTGCAAGGGGCGGAGCCGTCCGGCATAAAAGGGGTTTTTCCTAATGGACGAAGAGAGTTGCTGGACCCAAACAGCCTGCCGTGGCCCGAGGACGAAGATGTGAGAAGAATAGATTACATAGAGCCTGTGGTAAACGAGTACCGCGAGCTTGAACTGTTCGCGAGCAGGGGATGTTCGCTTGCCTGCGATTTTTGTGTCGCTACCAATATCTATTACGGAGGCGCCGGCAGTTGGCGGCCGCGCAATGTAGATGATGTTACCGATGAGATATTAGCGATGAAGGAAAAATACGATGAGATGGAAGGGATTTTTTTCGACGACGAACTGCATAATGGGAGGAAAGATTTTATAGTAGAACTTTGTAAATCGATAATCGCCAAAAATCTCGACAGCCTGAAATATAACGCGATGTGCGGTTACTGGAATATAGATAGAGAGATGCTGGAATGGATGAAAAAAGCCGGCTACTACAAACTAAGGGTAGGGATAGAAACGGCAGATAAATCTGTGGCGAAAAGTATCGGCAAGTCGCACTCTATCAAAAGGCTTCGCTCCGTGTTGAAAGAGGCGAAAGATGTAGGGATAAAAATCTACGGTACTTTCACATACGGCGCTTCCGGCTCTACGCCGGAAAAAGACCGCGCCACGACCAAGCTTATAAAAGAACTGCTGCAAAAGGAGCTTCTATGCGATCTTCAGATATCTATCTGCACTCCGCAGCCCGGCACTCCATTTTTTAGCTATGCAAACAAGCTTGGCTCTCTTGAGAATAAAAGCTGGAAAAAGTTTGACGGCGGCCGTAATGTTTTGCAGAGTTATTCCGGCTACCTAGCGGATGAGATTGAAAAGGTTGTTTTAGAGGCAAGGAGGGTTGCCTCTATTTACGGCGGTTCTACCCGCTTTAGGAATGCCGATTTTTCATCCGTCGGCATGGCGGTAGAAGGTTTTGGGAAAATTTTGGTAATAGGTTCCGGCCCAAAATGGCAGACAGGTAAACTGCTCGCGGAGTTCGGCTCTGCTAAAATGGTTTATCTTCTTATTAGGGAGCAGTTGCGGAGAAGTTTCGCCGGTGAAAATGTTTTCACTTTTGGAGAGGGGAGCCTTAATAAAGGCACGCTTTCATCGGAGACATTTACTTCTCTTAAAAACTTTAGGGCCGACCTTGTGATAGTGCAGGTAAATCATAATAGTGAGGATTTGTCAGGCTACTCTGGGGTTCTATCACTCGCGAAAAGGCTTTCGGCCAATGTTATGGGGGTTGACATCGGCGGCAAGGTTATTCAGCCGGAGAAGTTCAGCTCTGGTGTTTCCTCGTGAAATCGGTCTGCTTATGTTCGTACAGGCCTAAATTTTCCGGTTACGGCTATGGTCTTATGGAATTTGCCAAAAGCCTTAAGCGTTATGGCTACCGCGTTTCCATAAAAGACGGGCTTGATAAAAAGGCCAAGGTTTCCGGTTTCGACGTAGTTGTGCATTTTGGGTTTCCCCACCTTTTTCGGATAGATAAAACTGCGGTGAATATAGGGAGGGTGATGCTTGAGTCCGACTCTGTGCCGAGGCTTTGGGCAGATATTATGAACAGGATGGACGAGGTGTGGGTCGCTTCGAAATTCAATTTAAAAACTTTCGCCAAAGGCGGCGTTAATAAAAAAAGAATTTTTGTAGTCCCCGATATGGCAGGCAGAGACTTTAAACCGCCGGAGAGAAAAATAGCGAGGAACGGGCCGTTTAGATTTCTTTCGGTTTTTCTTGATTTGAGCCTTCGAAAAGGGTGGGACATTATGCTGGAGGAGTTTGTCTTTACGTTTGGCGGTAGAGAGGATGTTGAGTGGGTGGTGCAATGCTCCGCCTCCTCTGCGCGAAAGCTGAGAGGAATACTTAAAAGCTTAGAGAAAGGCGCCCCCGTGGGGAACATCAAAGTGCGCGGTAAGCGCCCTTCAACACCGCAGATGCGAAAGCTCTATCACTCGGCAGACTGTTATCTGCTCCCTACTAGGGGTGAAGGTTTCGGCAGGCCGTACCTTGAGGCGGTCTCATCTGGACTGCCGGTAATCGCTACAGGCTTTGGCGGTCAGCTTGATTTTCTTAACCGGCGCAACAGCAGGCTTTTAAAATATAAGCTGAAAAAAATTCCAGCGCCGGAAGCGCTTGACTGCTATTTTATGGCGGGAGACAGATGGGCAGAGCCATCCGGCAGTGATCTTTCCCTCGCGATGAAAGAGGCGTTGAAACACCCGAAGTTTGAACCTGTAAACCTAGAACCTTTTGGCGAAGAGAGTGTTATGAAAACTGTTGGTGAAAGGTTTTTAAAAGTAAGAAAACGAAAGATTGCCGAAAAACTGTTTAAACCGCAGATAGTAGTTTACGATAATAAATGGGAAGAAAGCTTTCCGACCCCTGTTGAGTTTAAAAGAAATATGCGTAAGCGTGGGGCAAGTGTCGCGATTGCCGGCACTGGGCGAAATGCCGAACAGCTTGCATGCTTTCTTGAAAACAGTGGCTTTAAAGTAATGTTTTTTATCGGCAGGGAGGCAGGCAGTTTTACTGGAAAAAAAGTTTACGCTGTTGACAATCTTCGACAGATTCCTAAAGTTGATATAGGGATAATATCTACTTTTCCTGCCTCGTTTGCCGAATGGAAACTGCTTATTGGCAGGCATTTTGAATTTGTCGTTCCTGTTATTTTTTATCGGCAGTAGAAAACTGCTTCTAGCCCCGATATAAGTTTCCGATAAATTTGTGTCCACTTAAAAACCGAGGAAAGAGTTTGAGTGTTGTATAATTATTTGAAAGCAGATGAAAAAGTAACTTTTCGTAAAAAAGGAGAGCCTGTTGCATAGTGATAGTAGCGGACTAGAGGGAAAACAAGAGCTTAGCGGCGGGTTTAAGCAAGCTTCTTTCAAGATGGGTCCCGCTCGGCTATTGCTCATTATCGCCCTTTCCATTTTTATAGCGGAAGGGCTGATAATGTTTCTGTTTTCCCTTTTTCCGCCCCTTCATCCGGTATTGGAAGGGGTTGTTGACGCGTTTCTTCTGGTTATAACGGTATGTCCGGTTCTCTACTTTTTTCTTTTTAACCCGCTTGTTACGAATATAGCGGAACGTCAAAGAGTGGAAGAGCTTGAGCGTTTAAAATCGGTAGAGCTTACACAGCTTGTCTCCCAGCTTAACGATTACGCCGATTCCTTAAGGCTTGATGTAAAAGGCGCCAAAGGGATATTAGACGTTATTAACGGAGAGGCTCCCAGTCGTATAGATATTGGAAACGGTAATAAGCTTTCCACTTTTGCCGTATCTATGCCGTGCGCGGAAGAGGGAGGGGATCATTATTTTATCAAGGAGATGCCGGCGGCTAACGGTAGTAAAGGGAAAACTGTGATAAGCGTTAAAGATCAGTCGGGGCATTCTGTGCCGTGTCTTTTACGCAGTATAGCTACCGACATAGTTCATAATTCGATAATTTCCCAAACAGGTGTTGGGTTAGAAAGTTCCATAAACGAACTTAATAAAAGGCTGTGCGGCTCCAGCATCTTTGGCGATGGAGAGTATTTCACTTCTATAAGCGGTGAGATAGACCATGAAACGCTTATGTTCCATTACTCATGCAATGGTCATCCGCAGTTCTTTCATGTAAGAGACGGAGCTGTTTCGGCCCTGCCGGTAGCTGGAACTAAGGGGCATGGCATGCCGTTGGTTCTTTTTGAAGATGCCGATATCTCCATTGGGCATCTCCAACTGCAAACGGGTGACAAACTTGTTTTCTATACTGATGGACTTTTTGAAATGATGGCTTTCAAGGATGAAAGCTTCGGTCTGGAAGATTTGCGCGGCATCGTATCGGCCTATTCCGGCTCTAGCGTTTCGGAACTTATAGGAAATGTTTTACAAGAGATGGGAGACGCAAGTGGAAACACGATAGACCCCCATCTGGGAATGAACGATTCCGAGGACGACATAACAATCGTTGGGATAGAACTATTGGAGGTTTCTTCTAAATAGATGTTAGGCGATACCTTCTAATTATGTTCTAGCTACGCGCTGTTGTTGTTATTATTTATCAGATAACTGCGTGCCACAGCGCCACCCTTGCTTTAATCTATTATGGGGCTGTTGCCGAATGAGATAAATTCGATTTTTCCACAAATTACCAATCTCTAAAGACTCTATTTTTGAAGAAGTTAGAAAATGAACTTCCCCTTAAAACGCTCAAAAAACTCTTTTGGAAACAGTCCTATTATTTATTGAGAACCTTTTATCTGCTACTATGTATCGCTGAATGGGTGGCTCAGGGTAGTGGCTGTGGGGGGAGTGCTGGGTGAATAAAATTCTTGTTGTCGATGATTCTAGGGTTGCTAGGCTGTCGCTTCGCGGTCATCTTGAGCCTGCTGGTTATTTTGTCGAAATGGCCGAAGATGGCGCTCAGGCTTTGAAAATGTTGGAAGATAATCCGCAGAGATATTCCGTTGTATTGCTGGATAGGACGATGCCCGGTATGGATGGTATAGATGTGCTTATTCATATTAAAAAGCATGAAACGCTTAAAACGATGCCTGTAATAATGCAGACAGCGAGAGACTCGGATAAAGAGATACGTGAGGGACTAAAGGCCGGAGCATACTACTATCTTACTAAGCCATACGGCCACGACACACTTCTTATAATAGTTGGAGCGGCTATTGCCGACTACAAAAAATACAAATCGCTTAATGAAGAAACATCCAGAGCGCTTTCATCAATAGTGCTGATGAAAGAAGGTTCGTTTATGTTTAGAACACTGGATGAGGCGGACAGGCTTTCGATGCTTATGTCGCAGTTAGGTTCAAAGCCGAAAGATTTGGTGCTTGGCCTTTCAGAGCTGATGATTAACGCGATAGAGCACGGCAATCTGGGAATTACATATAACGAGAAAAGCGTCTTGAACACAAAGAACCAATGGCGAGATGAGGTTAATAGGAGGGTAAAACTTCCTGAAAACTTCTCAAAGGTTGGAACTCTCGAGTTTAAAAAGTTTAATGCTTATGTAGAGTTTCGCATAAAGGACGAGGGAAACGGTTTCGACTGGGAAAAGTATCTCGAGTTTTCACCCGACCGCGCTTTCGACAGTCATGGGAGAGGTATCGCCATGGCCAATAGTATGAGCTTTGATTCTCTTGAGTACATAGGTAAGGGCAACGAGATACGGGCCAGAGTAAAAGGGAAGCGATACCTGCTTTGACTCTTTGTAATGTTGAAGAATGGAGGCTAGTCTTCGTGGAGCCTGCTTAAGGCTGTTTGTAATTGTTTCCCATAACCACCAAGAATAACCTCCTTCTTGGTGGTGCACTTCCTCATTGAACTTGGGGAATATATGATGAAGGTAGATAATAATGTATAGTATTAGAAAATCGATTTGCACGTTGCTCGATGAGTTTAGTTTAAGGTAAATTAATATTTATAATGCAGAGATCATCATGGAAAATATGAATAATTTTAAATTTATCGACTTGTTCTCTGGTATGGGGGGCATACGCCTAGGATTTGAGAGTATCGGTGGAAGATGCGTATATTCCTCTGAGTGGGACAAATCTGCACAGTTGACATATGAGGCAAACTTTGGAGAAGTGCCGGATGGTGATATTACAAAAGTTGAGCCTAGTAGCATTCCTGACCACGATATACTGCTAGGTGGTTTTCCATGTCAGGCATTTAGCATTTGCGGAGACAGGAAGGGGTTCTCTGATACGAGGGGTACATTATTCTTTAACATTGAAGAAATATTGAAGGTGAAAAGGCCGTATGCTTTTTTACTTGAAAATGTCAAAAGCTTGAAATCACATGATGGTGGCAGGACATTTGAGATAATAATTGAACATCTTGAGGCTCTTGGTTATCACACGCATCATGAAGTACTGAACACACTAAATTATGGCCTACCACACAAGAGGGAAAGAGCTTTTATTGTTGGGTTTAGAGATGATTTAGAGTTCAAATTTCCCAACCCAATGCTAAAAAGAAAAAGCCTATCTGATATTTTGGAGAATGATGAAGCGGTTGAAAGTAAGTACTGGGTATCTGACAAAATACAAAAGAATCGAATTAAGAAAGTAAAAGGTGTGCCACCTTTTCCTTCTATGTGGCATGAAAATAAAAGCGGAAATATTTCAGCGTTAGAGTTTTCTTGTGCTCTTCGCGCGGGTGCTTCATATAACTATTTACTCGTAAACGGTGTTCGTCGACCAACTGCAAGAGAGCTTTTAAGGCTACAAGGCTTTCCTGAAGATTTCAAAATTGTCGTTCCATATACGCAGCTTAGAAAACAGGCTGGAAATAGTGTGTCCGTGCCGGTAATCAAAGAAATAGCAAAAGCTATGAAGGAGGCAATAGAGCATAAAAAGAAAAGGGCTGTCTATAAGCAACCTTTCTTGGTTGGGCTTGAGCGTGGAGCAAGAGTGTGAATATTGATGAAGCCAGAAAATCATTAGATTCAGTTATAGACAAATCAAGGGTACACCTTTACAAGCCAATTCAAATTGCTGAGATATTGAATCGTGACCGAACGGGTTCTGAGAGTAAATTGAACCTAAAAAAACTAGAAACATATAGAACAAAATCAAAAAAATGGCGCGATATTGTGTGCATGCAATTCCTTGAAAGGGTAAGTACCTCAAGTGCAAAGTTCCAAGATAATCTATTTGAAGATAATGCGATTAACCCAGCAACTCTTGCCGAACTTGGCAAAGAGAACCGGAAGCGCAATGGAATAGTTGAGGCATACATTTATAAGTCTTTTGGAGATAAGCATTTACAATTAGAAAGTGCACTGAACTACTGCTTAGCTAGTGCTAAAGAAACATTTCTGTTAAATGAGTTTCTAGACCAGTTTTGGAGTCAGCCAGGCCTAAAACGAAGCCTTGATAAGGTCTTTGAGATAGTAGTCTACGCGCTATTTGAGTCTGTAATTCGTGCAATAGATATAAAAGTAGATATTTATTATGAAGATAAAAACAAGCTGATAATTGATGAGTTTAGTGTGTTTGCTGAGAAGGTTCTTAATCTTTCTGTTAGTGATAGCAGGAAAACTTTAGACGCGCATTTTTATCGGGTAGGTGTTACCAATGCAGCTGATAGAGGTCTTGATATGTTTGCGAATTTTGGTTCTATCGTTCAGGTAAAGCATTTGTCGCTAGATGTGGCTATGGCAGAAAATATAGTTACTTCAATAGCAGCACATAAAATAGTGATCGTTTGTAAATGTGCAGAGGAACGAGTCATTGATTCACTGTTAACACAAATAGGCTGGCGAGACAGAATTCAGTCAATTATTACAGTAGAAGAACTAGGGGAATGGTACGAAAAAGCACTTAGAGGAAAATATTCAGATACTATTGGTGATGTTGTTTTATCAGAATTATCGAAAGAAATTAAAAATGAGTTCCCGTCAGTAGGTAATAATGATTTTCATGATTTCCAAAAAGAAAGAGGTTATTTAGACCTAAAGAGCAATTATTGGGGCATTGCTTGAAAATATTTTAGGCTAAGCTCAGCGGGGCTGTTCTAAGGGCAATTCGTCTTGTGCTCAAATATTCAAAACCTTGTCGAGCCCCGCAGAACGTATAGAACGGGAGATGTCGCTATTCATCCCCGTCGGTGCCAGTGTCCCGTCATTATGCTTAAGTTTTCTATATACCTTAATGATTTCGGCTATTCCAGCGGAATCTATTTTTATAACATTCTCCATCTCTAGGATTATTTTATTTCTCTTTGTTTTTTGAAAAATCTGACCAGCAAAGATACTATTGTGATGCGTGACGAGCGAAACAAGCGAGACAGACTTTTTTATGGAAACAATAGCTACGTCGTCTATCTCGGCTAAGGATATCTCTACCATGGCGAACAGCCATCCAAAACTGTTACCAAATATAGCAGTTTTTCCGTAATCTAAACAGCTGTTATCTAATGAAAAATTGGAGCAGAGCAAGTATCCGTTTTCTCCATAAAATATGTTTTAGGCTGAAGAGTTTGTAAAGCTCGCGGCTTTAATAGTTTTATGGTCGGCTTCTATCAGATTCGGGGCTGTCGGAAATTGGAATTGTTTTTCCTCTCTTGAAGTTGTTGAGGCTTGTGTAGGCCTGAACAGCCAGAGAGACGCCTAGCCCGAATAGTGCCGTTGCCAGCAGTGTGAGGGCGTAGTTTTTGTTTGCGAGGTTTTCTTCTATCAGGAACGCAAGCGCGGTAAGCGATACCGCAAACATCAGAGCCATAGGAATTTTGACAAAAAGCGATTCTCGGCCGGTTTTTTCCAGCCAGACCGCTACGGCGAGAAGCGCCAACGCTCCGAGTAGCTGGTTTGCGGAGCCGAACAGGGGCCATAAAAACTTAGCCCCGCCGCTTAAAGCTAGCAGTAGTCCGCCCGCTGTAGCTATAGCTGTGCCGGTTAGCCTGTTTTTTACTATAGGGTATTTCTCTAGTTCTGCGGCGTTGGAGCTAAAGAACTCCTGAAAGGCGTAACGTGCCAGCCGGACGCATGAGTCGAGAGTGGTAAGCGCGAACGATGATATAGCCATCGCGGCAAAAATTATTCCTGTCTCCATAGGTATGCCGATTTTTGATGCGAAGGTGCCTACACCGCTTGCGAATATCGTAATAGGCCCGCTGTCTTTAATGCTTTCGTAAGCGGAAGGCGCGAGATAGGCGACAGATATAAGCGCAACTACCGCAAGGATGCCTTCTATCAGCATTGAGCCGTAGCCTATCAGCTTTGCGTCTGTTTCCATGTTTACCTGTTTGGAGGTGGTACCGGAGGCGGCCAGCGAATGAAAGCCGGATATCGCTCCGCACGCGACGGTTACGAATAAAATTGGAAACATGTAGCGCCCATCAACATTAAACGAAGTTACCGCCGGCATACGCATATCGGGGTGGAACGTGAATATGCCAAGCAGAGCCATCAGCATTACCGCCCAGAGAAGATAGGAATTTAAATAGTCTCTCGGCTGTAACAGCCATGAGACCGGAGCTACTGCCGCTAGAAAAATATAACTGGTAACTATTGCCAGCCATACAGTTTTTGAGAGAATAAGCGGGAAAGCTACGCCTGTCGATACGCAGATTGCCATCATTACTACGCCGACAATGGTTGCCGGTACTAGTGATACGCCGAATCTGTTTCTAGCGATGCCAAACCCAAGCGCCAGAATTACAAACAGTATAGATGCTGTTCCTACCGATGGCTGGCTGACAAAGGTTTTAACCACTACATCCATAAAAACCGCGATAACCAGCACAAGCGCCGGAAAGGAAAATAGTATGAAGAGCCTTTTGCCGGTTTTGCCTATGTACTGTTCTATTATCGAGCCTATCGAACGGCCGTCGTTCCGCATTGAGGCTACGAGAGAGAGAAAGTCGTGTACCGCGCCGAGGAATACAGCGCCGAAAAGAATCCATACCAGCGCCGGAAGCCAGCCGAAATAGATGGCAAGTATCGGCCCGACAATAGGACCGGCTCCGGCGATTGTGGCGAAGTGATGTCCCATAACCACCGGCAGTGGAGCTGGCAGATAGTCCAGCCCGTCATTCAGCCTGTGGGCTGGTGTCTGGTTGCTATCGCTAAGCCCAACCACCTTAGCGACATAACTGCCGTATGTGCGGTAGGCGACAAGAAACAGAACTATCGAAACCGCGAGTATGAGAGCGGCATTCATCAGTTTCCTCTATTTTAAAAGACTGTTTGGTTAACGTAGAGTGCGATTATAGCACCGGCAAGCTGGTTTTTAGCTAACGAAACAAAGCTTCAAGCGGTGGTTTTAATAGCTATTTTCGTTTTTTCTTCGCTTTAGATTAAATATCGCTTTGTCCTTTTCCATTCAGGGAGTTACAATTGACGAAGCTATGGAAAGGACAAATATTATGAGAAAAAAATTTATCGCTCTGATTGCCGTCTCTGCTTTATTTTTGCCGGTGAATCTTTTTGCTATGGAAGGCACAGTTATAGGCGACGCAGGGCATTTAACTATAAAGCAGGAAAACCTAAGGGGGCTTCCAAACCAGTTCGTCGTCGTGGTGGAACCGTTCCCACAGGACGGGATGCTAACCCCCGAAAGCGTTAAGACTGCGGTGGAAACACAGTTGATGACCAAAGGTATAAAAATAGTCGATGATCTCGATATATCCCCGCTTTCAAAAATCAACGTTAATGTAAATCTGGTAGAGGGGGAAAATGCGCAGGAAGTATACGCTGTTGACCTTAACATATACAACCTTAATGTTATCCGTACCCGCTACGAGCTTCGTAAAGGGACTATATGGATGCTTGGCTCTTTTAATGTAACTCCTGGGCCAGATTTCCCAAAAGGTGTAGAGCGCCAAGTGAGCAGAATGGTCAACTATTTTATTAATGATTACTACAAGGCGAACCGATACCAGAAAAAACCAGATGCGGTTTTAAAAGAGGAAATAAAGTAAGAGGATACCGTAGAAGTTGGACAGACCGACTTACGCCAACCGAGTAGCGTTACCATCTCGGTAGGCCAAGTCAGCCCATCTTGATTATATCTTCTATAATCTTTCCGGCAATTTTGTCTGCCGGTACATGATATTCGCCGCTGTCTACCCGTTCTTTTATCTCGGCAACTTTTTCGGTACGAATATCGGGAGAAGCTTTAACCTCGGAGTTTACTTTGGCTATCTCCTTACCCAAGTCAGATACGGCAATCTTCTCGCCGCTAACCTGCGTAGATTCGCCAGCCAATTTCGCCTTTGCCGCCTCGGCAGATTTGGCTTCCGTACTCCTAGCTTTTCCAGAGTCTCCCACCCGATTCTTTTTGAGGTAATCGGGGTCAGATCCGAAAATCTTCATCGTTCCACCTCCTGTTCAACTTCAACACCCGTAATAATATGCTCTTTCACGCTTATCTATCTCTTCGGCATTCTAGCAGAAATCCTTAATTTCTAGCTAAATCCTTTTCTTTTTAAAGCATTGTTTTTGAATGCTTTAAAAACAGACGTGAAACTTTTTTCTATCTATCACACCGCTTAACACCTTTTCGGAATTTCTGGAAACAACCTTTAGGCTTTTTTTCAAAAAAAGGGGTCTGTTGCCAAATGCGATAAATTTGATTTTGTTTAAAATTACCAACCGATAAAGGCTCTATTTTTAAGAAGTAAGAAAATGAACTTCTCCTTAAAATGCTCAAAAAACTCTTTTGAAAACAGTCCCAAAAGAGGTTTTTTCCGTATAGCGGGAGCCCGCAGGCGGCGCGACTGTTTTTGAGCCTTAATCAAGGGCTTTTGAAAGCTTTAAACTGGTTGAAAATTTGGTACACCATTTTGCATATGCTAAAAATAAGCTGTTTGAAGCTATTTAGACTCCTAAAGCATGCAAAAGGGCCCTTAAAGAGGTTTTTCGCTACAATTAGTAGCTTAATGTCGTGCCTTTCCCCCTAAATTTCCCCCATCCAGCTCCCTTGTGGTAAACTCGACAGCCTTAACATGGAGGCATAGATGGATAGGCAAGATAGAGATATACTTAATCTGATACAGACAGGTTTCCCGATAGCGGCCCAGCCGTACAGGGTGATAGGCGAGAAGGTCGGCATTTCCGAAAAAGAGGCATTTGAACGGGTAACCAAGCTTAAAAGTGCCGATGTAATCCGCAGGATAGGGGCGACATTCGATTCGCGAAAACTGCATTTTAAAAGTACGCTCTGCTCTGCAAAAGTGCCGGCCGAAAAGCTGGAAGAGGTCGCCTCGATAGTTTCCACCTACCCGGAGGTAACGCACAACTACGAACGAAACCACCAGTACAACCTCTGGTTCACCGTCATCGCCGAATCGGCGGAGCGGATAGAAGAGATTCTGGCAGAGGTATGCGAGAAAGGCGGTATACCCGAAGTCCGCAATATGCCGGCGACGCAGATGTTTAAAATCAAGGTCAACTTCAAATTCAAGGATAAAAAAGATGAATCCTGAAATTAACGATATAGATAAACAGGTAATGCGGTTTCTACAGGATAATATTCCATCCACTATCCGCCCGTACCAAGATATCGCCGAGCAGGTAGGCCTTACCGAGGATGAGATTATAGAAAAGATAGCATCCTATAAGGAAAAGGGATGGATACGCAGATACGGAGCGACGCTTAGGCACCAGAATGCCGGCTTCAAAGCGAACGGTATGGGTATATGGCAGGTACCGGACGTGGAAGACCGCAAACGGCTAGGGCCTATCATGGCAGAGTTCGACGAAGTGTCGCACGCCTACGAAAGACCTTCGTTCGAAGACTGGCCGTACCATCTATTTACGATGATTCACGGCGAATCGAAGGCCGAGGTGGAAGAGATAGCGAAAAAGATATCGGAAAAAACCGGAGTGAAGGAATACAAGGTACTCTACAGCACGCGCGAGTTCAAAAAGTCGAGCATGCGCTACTTCGGCTCGTAGCACGCCCGCACACGCGGGTTCGGTTTTCGCTAGCGATAAACAAAGATGCAAACTATTTAAAAGTTATTTGCCGTTCAGGTTGCTAAAAAATCCTTTCCTTTTTAGAAGGTGCCGTAAGGTTGTCGAACGGAGCCTTGAAGAGGTTCTCGCCCCCGACGAAGTGGTGGAAAGGATTACCAACTAAAATTACCGCCGCCCTTCGGGCGACCCCTCGTTCCGCTTTACAAGGGGTACTTTCGGTCACTGAAACGGAGAGAATACGAAAAAAATAGCCGTAGGTATCTTTCCCACACTTTTCCATTTCTACGGCAGTTTCAACGGCTTGCTGGCTTATCTAATAAAACGTTTTGTTTGCCCGTTTCCTTAGCCATTGCCTCCCTCCGGCGATAAATGAATACAAGTACGTGGTGATGAAGACCAATGCTATGAGCGGCGTAACGGCCGGTATGAGCCATGCCGCTACCAGCGCCACGTTCACAAAAGTAACCGCGGTAGCAGTCTTTGCCAGCCCTCGAATAAGGATAGTTAACTTGAACGGCGCGACCATAGTCACCGAATGCAACATAAATATCAGAACCAGATAAAGCCCAGGCTCAACATCAAACATTTGCGTCAACAGGATGACAAACAGCATCTGACGCATCAGCTCATTCGTTGGTGAACCGCTACCAGCCACCACATCTGGATTGAGCCTGGAAGTTGCGCGAAGAATGACCGAAGCGGCGGCAATCATGCTTGTCATCAAGACCAGTCCACCGAAATGTGCGCCGACCGCCAAGGTGAGAGCGACATGGGCGACTGCATCGCAGACATTATCGAGGTCGGCGCCGAACCGGCTACGGATATTCAGCTTAGCCGCCAGCAGACCATCGAGGTCGTCCATAAAATTATTGAAAATGATTAACGGGATCAGATAACGATAACCATCTTCCATAAACAGCAACATAAGGGGAAGCACACCGAGAATCGATGTTACGTTAGCTAGGTTCCGATAGATAAAGTTTCCTTGAGATTTTTCCAGATATTTATCTAATAGATTACTCATTAACAATCGATCCGGTTCCTAGCACAAAGAAATGATTTTCCAAGCTTGGAAACGGAATTCCTAGAACTTTTGGGAGACGCTTGATCCATGGAGCCCCCAAACGTAAGCTCCAATAGGTCAGGCGACCGACGAGTTGGAGAGCCTGCAACGGTTTCGGAACGGCCTGCTTCCATTTTTTGATCAGCTCACACCCCATCTGCATCAAAACATAAGGCTCATTTCTTTCAACATGCCTGAGTGTTAATCCACATTGTTTGAAAATACGTTTGTAGTCCGACACAGAACGATAAACGACTGGATAGCCGCCAGTGCGCGTGATAGTTTCACCCCGAACCGTAGACTCGCGGCAGAGGACAACCCCATCCGGTCCGAGACGCGGAATCAACTTTTGCAATAAGGTAGTCACGTCATTTTCGTTGAGATACATCAGCAGACCACCGAGGAAGACCAGACTGTAGTGATCATCGGATTCGAATGAGAGGACATTGCCATGTATTGTTTGAACGTTGGGATACGGGGCGCATCGCTTCTCTAAGGCCGGAGAGAGCGCACTACTGCCTTCGACTGCGACCACTTGCGAGAAACTGCGGGCGAACTCCTCGGCCCAGTACCCAACACCGCTACCAAGATCGAGAACCGTGCCATTGTGTTCTACGCCACGAAGCAAACGCCGAACAATCAGAGATTCTGCCTGAAAACGAAAATCTCCAGCACTCTCCGGAAAGCCGAAATCATCCATCATGTAAGGCCCAAGGATCGAGGATTTGACGTTCTCCCAATACTGGTTGACTGATGCGTGATCAATCTCAGACATGATGGGCCGCAGACTCGGCGACAACTAGAGAACGGCTGGCGATGGAACGGGGTCGGGAAAGCATATTACCTGCCTCGCGCAGGTCCACATTGGTATCAATCTCGTACCACCTATCTTTATCGAAGAAGACTGCGTCGAAAGAGAGAGTGCCGTTAGCAACCATCTCGGCAAATACAACTTCATAATACCCACCGAGCTTGCCTTTCAAGACATATCGGCTTAACCTTTCCTCAATCTTGTTCCATGAACTAAGAGAAAAGCTATAGAGATTGACCGTTTTGTACTGGCGTGCATCATTACAAACATCACCACCCATGCGAAAAGCTGTAACCTGTCTATCGGGTCCAAGCTCTACAGTGGTACCGTTCATCCAGGGAAGTATCTTGGAAATTGCCATCTTGTCAGTGTGGAGCATCTCATCCAGCATACAGGTCTCGAAAACAAGATCATTCTCCACCAGCAAAAAAGGCTCCCGGATCTGCTTCCGAGCCAGCCAGAGAGAGTAGATGTTATTGGTTGTCCGGTAGTTTGGGTTGGTAACGTAATCAACCTGCATATCACCAGCGTGCTGTTGCAAAAATTCTTTGATACAGTTCCCCAAGTGTCCAATCACTACTATCAGTCTCTTGAACCCCTGCGCGCGCAAATTGTCGACCAGACGTTTGAGGATTGGAACACCTCCGACCTCAGTGAGACACTTGGGGGTATCCAGAGTCAATGGATGCAGACGAGTTCCCATACCTGCGGCCAGCAAAAGTGCTGTCGTTATATTAGTGGCAGTAGCTAGATCGCTGGAATCGGTCATAGTTGCTCCATGTAATATGGGATAGCATGTATCAGAGATGCCTAATCCGTTTCCGCCCTCAACGATAGCAACCTTCACCTTACTCATAGTTTTATTTGTATCCTTTCTATTCTCTCGATAAATCCGTTCTTTTCAGGAAAAACCCCATTGTTCTCTTTAATGTTGGCCTGCACGAACTCGGCAACCATTTGCCGGTTAGCTCGTTTACCCATCGGCCTTACGCATCAGCGGAAGTCCGGCCCTGTGGTGTTTCTTATCCACTGCTCAAATTTATCCCAAGTCCCATCTATCGTAGCTATCCATTTTCAACACCCTATGAACTGCTGGTATAGCAGTTACCTCTATTAAGTGAGTTGCGCACCGCAATCTATACAGTAAGCGTTTTGTTCACGTCTGCCTTTTGCATGTTTTCCTTCGCTACATACCTTTTGGGAAATCTTGCTATTCACAACCTCGCCGCACACGGGACAATTACGCACAGGCACGTTTGTACGACCATGGTTAAAGTTGGGACAGTGGGCCTTGCGCGCCATCATCTTTATGCCCCCCATCGTTACTATTTTCGTCTCCTTGAAAGACACCACTATCCACCTTTGGCTTGTCACCCAATCGCAGTTCCCCTCTCAGTTGAAACGCAGGAGTCCCAATCTCGGAGACGGGAATCTAGCCTTACTAAGCCATTCGATAAAGCCTGGTCGGGTTAGCTTCAAGTATTCAGCTAACTTAAAAAGAGGATGTTCCCACAAGCATGATCAAGTGACGCTCAATTGTTGGAGCCCAATGGACAGTAATGGCACATGATGGCATGGAACGAGCTAAAAGTCAAACCGCAGTATTTTCCAATCGATAAATGAGTCTGAAATGATATTGCATTCTCATCTGTTTATGCCGCCTCTGTAGGCTCTGCAAAGATTATATCAAACATCCTGCTTCTAGCCTTTTGCATCTTCTCCCACGCTTTCATATCCGACTCTTTCATAGCCTCAGCCTCCAACATCTCGAAG
>JAJRYD010000036.1 GCA_024275955.1 Nitrospirota bacterium | reverse complement strand
GCGGTGCTGGGCATAATATGAGAAAGCTACTACGGGCTTTCTTATTTTTTCTTTTTGGCTGGCGGTTTTACGAAGATTTATCGGCAGAAAACTAAACAGGAAGGTCAGTTACAAAACCTTGCCACGCTAAAAACCTGCTTTTTCAGGGACGACTTATTACTGGTGAATAATAATACAAAGATGGCGCACCGCCAAGTGCCAGCATTTGCCAAGAAAAGAGAGCTACCGAAACGCTATAGGCTGGACTGGGTAATTTCTTAAAGAGCTTCGCAATGCTTCTTGATAACCTCGAACAGTTCTATTGACGCGGTACGCGGCCCTTCCTGTCCAAACCCTTCCACCCCAAGCCTTGTTCTTATCTGGCCTACTTTGACTCCTGTTTTATACATCGCGTTAAACAGTTTTTCGGCCACAACTTCGTGTTCTTCTCTTCTTTGCGGCGCGCCGAAAGGATTGGCAAAGTATGTATGAACAAGACCTTTCTCGTCTGTCGTACCTTTGGCAAAGCGCGCACCGCTTCTAAAAATATCAATCGCCTTTTCTTTATCGTCCAAAAGCTCTATAAGCGAGCCTGGCCTTTCAGCGTAATCGTAGTTATTAGCGTAGAGAAAAAAGTCTACCGGATAGCCTTTGACAATATGCCTATACGCCGTTATCGGAATGATGACCCGCGCGTTTTTTTTGTGCGGGTTCATGAAGATACTTCTGTCTATCTCTTCATACGCGTACCCGGGCTCTAGGTCGTCCAGCCGAACGAACGCGCCTATCTCGGTTCCGTATCCAAGCACCTCTCCGCCGCTACCTACGGCGAGGCTTCCCATATCGTCAAAAATAATTTTTATGTCGGAGATATGCTCTTCGGCCAAGTTCCTTAACGCTTCTATCGTCTCGGATTTACCAGCCCCGCTATCGCCCATAAGAACTACGTTTGCCTTGCCTCCATTTTTCAGCAAAAGAGTGACCATCGCTCCATGAACCGGAAGCCGTCCGGTTTTTATCATTCTCACATTATTAAGAGTCAGTATCATTTTCTTAAAATAGCCAAAGTAGTCGACAGAATCGAGATGCTTTACCAATCCAATCATGATCCCGCTGTCATTATCATCGTAAAACATCGTTTCCCCTTCAAACAGCCCGTCTTCTGTTCCAAATATCAAAACGATATCGGGGGTTTTGTCTTTTACATCTTCGAGATCCGCTATTTTAAAAAGATTAGCGAGCGAGAGAGCCATTGAGCCAAAATCCTGATGAAAGTAGACCAGACAGGTAAGCGAACCGACTTTAATCGGCAGGCAATACCATTCGTCAGTTTTCATTTTGCCTATAAATTCTTTTGGAAATTTGTCCGATTCCTTAAAGGTGCCGCTTCTGGTATTTGCTTTTGTGTAAATAATTAATGGAGGTTCTATAACCGTAAGCCTTACAAACGGAATTTTTTTGAGGGGCGAAAGATAGTCCGGGCTTTTCCAGTCGATTTTTTTCAAGAGCATTCCCATGCTGGAACCGGCTGGAAGCTGGCGGTAGACACGGTGGGTCCGCCCTGTTATATTTTCTCCTATACGCCGGTTCGTATTTAAAACAAGCTGTTTAAGACTTTCGCACGCCCTTATTATCCGCATTTGGTTGATATCAGTTTTCTTAAAACCTTCGCTTACCCCTGAAGTTTCCAGGTAAAGTATCCTCTCCAGTCTGCGCCAGTAGTTGTAGAGTTCTTTTCTTATTTCATTCACCATTTCGCTATCGGAAAGAGCCGAATCATATTCATCTTTAATCCTGCGTACTTCCTCTACGGTATGCCCTTCCAACAGCCTAAAAAGTCCTACAACAGCCTCTGTGAGCGACTCATCGCTTTTATTTGGAAACGCTTTTTCGAGAGATTCGTATAATGGGTTTCCTTTGCTGGCAAGCCTTTGGATAAACCGCGCCACAACATCTGTAAAAAGCTCACTTTTTAAAAGCTGAGCGGAAGTGTCGCAAAACATCGAGGCATAGTTGATCACCAGCTTCCCTTCTTTTAGGGAGTACGACTTTTTTGTATCCGACATGCTAATCTCCTTTAGATACGGAACGATACGCGCCACCTTGCGGTGTTTCTGCCGTGACATTGCAGGTTTTCTTATATTCTACTACAGATTTAGAAGTTATAAAAAAACGGAGATAGAAAAAGAGACTTGTATCCTAAGCTATTGGGTAAATGGCCCCATCTGCCGGAACTTTGCTCTCCTGTCTACTTTGAGCTCTTCTGGGGTCATTTCGGTCAGTTCCGCAAGGTGCCTTCTTATTACGCGCCGTAGGATATGCGCCGTTTCCTTTGGGCTACGGTGCGCTCCGCCCAACGGTTCCTTAACAACCTCATCAATAAGCCCCTGCTTTAAGAGATCTTCCGATGTCAATGACAACGCCTCGGCCGCTTCGGTAATCTTCGACTGATCTTTCCAGAGAATCGCCGCGCACCCCTCGGGAGAGATAACAGAATAGACAGCATATTCCATCATCAGTATTCTATTACCTACCCCAAGAGCAAGCGCGCCACCGCTCCCTCCCTCACCTATAACAACACAGATTATTGGAACTTTGAATGATGCCATTTCTATAAGGCTTCTCGCTATAGCCTCGGCTTGGCCTCTCTCTTCCGCTCCTATTCCGGGGTACGCGCCGGGGGTATCGAGCAGGGTAATAATAGGTGTTTTAAATTTCTCGGCAAGCCGCATCATCCGCAATGCTTTTCTATAGCCTTCTGGGTGCGCCATTCCGAAATTTCTGTACATTTTTTCTTTTGTATCTCTGCCCTTTTGCTGTCCTATAACAAGCACAGGCTTGTCATCTAGGCTTGCGAACCCGCCGACAATAGACGGGCCGTCTCCAAAGCATCTATCGCCATGAATCTCAACGAAATCGGAGAGCATTTCGCTTATATAGTCGTAAGCATAAGGCCTTGCAGGGTGGCGGGCCATCTGGGTTTTTTCCCACCTGCTAAGGCCTTTAAAAGTATCATGCCTTAGCCGGCCAATCTTCTTTTGCATTTTTTTAACTTCGGATGAAAAGTCGGCATCACCCTGTTTGCCGAGCGCGCGTAGCTCCTCCAGCTTTTTTTCCATCTCGATAATCTTTTTTTCAAACTCTAAAAACGACTCTGCCATCCCGACATTCTATCAAAAGATTGTTGAAAAACCAGAGCTTCTATTTTCTGCCCGAATAGATGTTATTTAAAAGAAGAATCAAGGCTATAATGCGCTAATGTCGATGTTAAAGCTTTATTACACCAAATGGTGTCCCGACTGTCATGCCGCTATAAAGGTTTTGGAAGAAAAAAATATCAATTTTGAAAAGATAGATATCGACGGCAATCCTGACGCGGTAAAAACAGTAACCGAAGCTATGGGCAAAAAAATGGTGCCTGTGTTGGAGCGGAACGGAAAATTTATCGACGGCAATCATTTTGAAATGGAAAAGTTCGAAAAAGATCTTGAATATCTTTTGGGCTAGAGCCTCTGGCTCGCCAAAGACAAACAGCTAGCAAGCAGTAATTGCAAAACTCCGTCTTGCCATTCTTTAAGAAAGCTTTTCGCGGATAATAACGCCGGCCGATGACAAAACCCGGCACTACGGTAGGCAGATACCTTCTACTTCAAGCTGTACTTGCTTATTTTCTGCTGAAGGCTTCGGCGGCTGATTCCAAGAACTTTTGCTGTCTTTGTTACGTTAAAATTATTCGCCAACAGCATCTTTTTAAGATACCTTTCTTCAAACCCAGCCATAGCGTATCGAAGATTCTTATTTTCTCCAAGACTGCTTTCGATACCGATGCCGTTATTAGGAAAAAAACCGGATATTTCCATAGGAAGATCGTTTTTCCCTACTATTCCATCCATATCTAGAACGACAGCTCTTTCTATAACATTTTGAAGCTCCCTTATATTTCCTGGCCATGTGTAGTTACTCAAAATGCTAATCGCTTCATCTGATATAGCAACCTGCGACTTACCGACAAAGGAACACATTTTCGAAATAAAAAAGCGGGAAAGGCTAGGTATATCATGTTTCATATTTCTCAGAGGGGGAACATGAATAGGTATAACTCCTATTCGATAGTAGAGATCGTGCCGGAATTTTCCTGATTCGACAAACGCTTTGAGGTCATCATTAGAGGCGGTTATTAATCTAAAGTCGACCTTCATCGTCTTGGCTCCGCCTACGCGCTCGATCTTTTTTTCTTGGATTACCCGCAGTAGCTTTACCTGATTTTCAATCGAGACAGTGCTTATCTCATCGAGAAAGATAGTTCCGCCGTTGGCAAGCTCAAACCTGCCTTTCCTTTCTTCGACAGCGCCGGTAAAGGCCCCTTTCTCATGCCCGAACAGCTCGCTCTCCAACAGGCCCGAAGAAAGCGACGCGCAATGAACTTTTACAAATGCCTTATCCGACCTCTGGCTGTTGGCATGAACAAAATTAGCGGCGATTTCCTTACCGACCCCGCTCTCTCCCAGCAACAGTATAGTAGAGTCTGTAGCGCCGGCAACCTCAAGCTGATCTAGCACCTCTCTCATTTCGGGGCTGGAAAACTCAAAAAATGTCGGCCCTCTTTTGGCCTCGGAATGTTTTAGTATGAAGTTTTCCTGTTTCAGCCAGCCTGTCTGGGCCGCCTTTTGAACCTCTATAAGAAGGCGGTCCATGCTCATAGGCTTCAACAGGTAGCTATAGGCACCAGACCGAATAGCCTCTATTGCCGACTCGACAGTGCCGTAGCCGGTAAAAACAATTACTTCCGAATTTTCCCCGATATCTTTAAGGTTTTTAAGCAGTTCAAGACCACTCATTCCGGGCATGCGGAAATCGGTAATGATTACATCAATCTTTTTTCTTTGACAGGCCGCTATAGCCTGCTTTGCGGTATTGGAAGTTTCTACTTCTATTCCATGCATCGCAAAATACTCTGCCTGCGTAAAAAGAAGATCCGGGTCGTCGTCGACAAGAAGAAGGCTTATCTTGCCTCTTTGCTTATCATTCTTACTGTTTTTGTCGAGTTCACTTTTGGAGTTCAATATATTCCACCCCTAATGCCGTCAGCACCGATGACAAAGTACCCAAAAAATAAAAATCGCAAGGCTGTCAGCCGCGCCACGATGCTATACTCTAGAAAGAAACTGTTAAGCAGATAACAGCGTGAATGAAAAACCTAGTTTCAAGTAGTATATTATTTATCGTTGCGGAGTACAAGAGAATCTTTGCTTTGCATTTTTGATTTGAGGGGTTGATGAGCGACAATAAGAGAGACCAAGATATTCTTATCGACTTCACAAACAGCTTGGAAGAATCTATCGGTCCACAGCATGGCATTTCGCCGGCAGATTTCGCCAGCATAGAACAAGCTACGATGGAAACTCACGGCAGACTTCAAAAGCTGAAGGAAAGCGGAGAAATAGGGTTTTTCGACCTTCACAAAAGTGATACAAAACCTTTCAAAAAATTCGCCTCTAGGACAAGAGAAAAGTTTGAAAACTTTGTTGTTTTGGGGATTGGCGGATCGGCTCTTGGTACGAACGCTATCCATTCAGCACTAAACAGCTCTTTTCACAATAGCCTTACCAAAAGAAAACGGAATGGATACCCAAAGCTTCTGGTAGTAGATAATATAGACCCCGATTGGCTTGAAGAGCTTTTACAGACTGTAGACCTCAAAAAAACCATTTTTAATGTCATATCCAAATCGGGAACGACAGCCGAGACGATGAGCCAGTTTATGATAGTGGTTGAACGATTAAAAAAGAAACTCAAAGGAAAATGGAAAAATAAGATCGTTTTGACCACTGACGGGGGAAAAGGGGTGTTACGGGAACTTGCCGATGAGTTTAACCTTCTAGCGTTCGACATTCCAAACAACGTGGGCGGACGTTTCTCTGTTTTTACATCGGTCGGTCTTTTGCCCCTTGCCTGCGCAGGTGTAGATATAGACAGTCTGCTTAAAGGCGCCGAAAGAATGGCTCAGCGCTGCGCGGCCAGCTCTATAATGGAAAACCCAGCATACCTCTTTGGCGCGTTACACTATCTGGCCGACAGACGAAAAGGTAAAAATATAAGCGTTATGATGCCGTACTCGTCAAAACTTTATTCTGTAGCAGACTGGTACCGCCAGCTATGGGCAGAGAGCCTCGGCAAGCGTTACAGCCTTGATGGAAAAGAATGCTTTACAGGTCAAACACCTGTAAAAGCACTTGGAGCGACCGACCAGCATTCTCAAGTACAGCTTTATGTAGAAGGGCCGCATGACAAAATTACGACATTCATCGAGGTGGAAAACTTTTCCCGTACCGTCACTATCCCCAAGCTCTTTGAGGAAAAAGAGGCGTTAAAATATCTTGGCGGCAAATCGCTAAACCAGCTTATAAGTACCGAGATGAAAGGCACTGAATATGCCCTTACATCCCACAACCGTCCTAATCTGACAATCAGACTCCCAAAAATAAACGCTCACGCCATCGGCCAGCTAATCTTTATGCTGGAAACGGCGACCGCTTTCGCCGGCGGCCTGTACGGCATAAATCCGTTTGATCAGCCTGGTGTCGAGTTCGGCAAGCAGTTTACATACGCGAAGATGGGACGCGAAGGCTTTGAAAAAATGAGAAGCGAATTGGAAGAAAAAACAGCAAACGCTAAAAGGAGAACCATTTAACAGCCTAGCTCTTTAATAAGCCTTGAAAGGTATGTCCTTTGAATATCCAAGATACCGGCCGCTTTTGTTTTGCTCCCGCCTATGCTGTCTAAAGTTCTTTTGATAAAGTCTCTTTTAAAATTATCCTGTGCCTTTTTAAGAGTCAACCCCACTTCGTAATCGCTGGTTTTTTGCTCCAATATCTCATGCGGCAGATCCGACTTTTCGATAACCTTACTAGCGCCCATTATTACCGCCCGCTCTACAATGTTCTCTAGCTGTCTTATGTTTCCTGGCCAGTGGTACCCCTTGAGCGCTTTCATAGCCTCGGCCGAAAAGCTTTCCGCGTCGTACTGCGCGTTTTTCGAAAACTTTTCAAGAAAGTAGTCGATAAGAAGCGGTATATCGTCTTTTCTTTCCTTGAGATCAGGAACCCTTATACGAACCACGTTGAGACGGTAATAAAGGTCCTCACGGAATTTTCCCTCTTTCATATTCTGCTCTAGGTTTTTATTGGTAGCGGCAACCACCCGCACGTCGACAGGTATCGGAGTAATGCCTCCGACACGATTAATTACCCCTTCCTGTAATACACGCAAAAGCTTCACCTGCATACTGGGCGAAGTCTCGCCGATTTCATCAAGAAAAATAGTTCCTTTATTAGCCGCTTCAAAAAGGCCTATCTTCCTGCTGTCGGCTCCCGTGAAGGAGCCTTTCTCGTGGCCGAAAAGTTCGCTTTCCAAAAGAGTTTCGACAAGCGCGGCGCAATTAACCGCGACAAAGGGAGCATCGCTTCTCTGGCTGGCGCTATGAACATATCTCGCGATAAGTTCTTTTCCGGTACCACAGCTTCCGGTAACGAGAACAGTAGCCTTCGAGCGCGCGACCTTAGAACAATCGGCAATTACCTTTTTGAAAATCGGACTCTCACCGATAATGGAAAAACTATGCTTCAGCTCCTCTTTGAGCATGGTGTTCTGCTTATCGACATCGGAATACATTCTCGCCCTTAGAATAGCGGCCGCCGCGATATTGCTAAAAGCGTTCAGCATCTCCAAGTCGTCCTCAGTAAGGATACTGCCATCCTCATGGTCTATTATCTCTAGAACCCCCAGTACGCTGTCACCAACCTTCAACGGGGAAACAGCTATTGATTTCGTTTCAAAGCCGATCTCGGCGGCGATCTTCTGATCCCACCTAGGGTCTTCCTTAACATTCGTCACCAAAAGAGGCTGGCCATGCTCGGCTACCCACCCGGCAAGACCCTCCCCCTTCTTTATCTCATACCGTTTGACCTCTTCGCTTTTGTCGCCGGTGGTAATATAAAAGAAAAGATTGCCGGTATTCTCATCGACAAGCAAAAGAGAGCTAGCCTTGGCATTCATAATCGTAGTAACGGTGTTGATAATAACCTCAAAAAGATTATCAATATCAATGACCGAATTTACGATTTTTGATAACTGCTTAAAAACATTTAAACGGGGATCCGCCATCTATCTCCTATTCCCTTAAAGTGTGCATTTTATCTTACTTTTACGAATTCCAGTAGTACATTATTTAATAAAGATAGCCCTTTTCTGGTCAAGCAAATACCACTGTCTGACAGTTTTAAAAGACCAAAGCTCTCAAGCTTTGTAATTTCTTTGAGGTATAGCTTTAAGAAATCAATATTAAACCTTTGATTGATAACACTAAAATCAATTACTTCATCTATCAGTCTGAAGCGCATCAAGAGGTAATCTACGAGCCTTTGGTTTTCATCTTCCTCTATCTCTTCAAAAACCGGCAAGTTGCTGTTCGAGTTTTCGATAAACTTCTTTACCCCCCCATCGTTGTATAGCCGTCTGCCTTTGTAGAAGGAATGAGCCCCAGCGCCAAAACCTATAAACTCTCCCCCTCTCCAGTAGTGGAGATTGTGGCGGCATTCCATACCCTGCTTGGCAAAATTTGAGATTTCGTAGTGGCGGTATCCGCCTGATAGGAGAGAGTCGGAAACCTTTTGAGACATTTGAAGAAGAAGCTTCTCATCCGGCAAAATCTCTGCCCCTTTTTTTACCTTTTCAAAGAGCGTTGTTCCCTCGGCCAAAGTGAGCTGATAAGCAGAAATATGCTCTGGAGAAATAGATATGGCAATTTCAAGCTCTTTTTCTACATCGTATAAAGTCTGCTCCGGTACCCCGAACATCAGGTCTACCGAAATATTTTTAAAACCGGCTATCTTCGCGCTCTTAACCGTCGCGGCGGCATCGTCGTGCCTAGCTTGCCTCCACAGCTTGTCTAAAGTTTTAGACTGAAAACTTTGGACCCCGATTGAAACTCTGTTTATGCCTGCCTCAATCAGCTGTTCCATATAGCTCCTGCCGGCTGACGACGGATTTACCTCGATACTCACTTCGGCATCAGGCGAGACCATAAATTTTTCTTTGATACCAGAGGTCAATTCTTTAAGCTCTGAACCGGAAAGGAGTGACGGCGTTCCACCACCTATAAAAATTGAATCAACTTCCCTCAGCTCGTCAAACAGCTCGAAACTTTTTATCTCTTTAGCCAACGCCCGCAGATAAGAGCCGATGAGGCTCTCCATGCCGGCAAAGGATGAAAAGTCGCAGTAGCCGCATTTTGACCGGCAAAACGGAATGTGAACATATATCCCAAGTGACATCATGCAAATAATAAATCCTTCACTCATAGGATGCAATTACAGAAAATTAGGTAATACTTTTTCTGGTCGTGCGTCAGTTTGGATTCCGGTAGCTTCCCCTCCACCCTTGAGAAAGGAGAGAACTAAGGGGTGGCACACCTCTGTAGCCCTCCGTGCTCGCGGGGGGACAGCTCCCCTTTAGCTTCGCAAGGGGAGGAGAAAGGTGAGTGTAATTTTCAAACTGATACATTGCTCTTTTTCTAGCTACAAAATAGTGGAAGAATATAATCAAATCTAATATAATCACTTGGTTAGTGGGGAGTTTTATTTTTTCAATTTAGTATTTAGGTATTTATGGGTACTGAAGAAAAGAAGTCTGAGGATTCTGGCGGGTCCAAAGCCGACGAGCTTGAACGGCTGTTGGAAGAGCGTGCTAGGCTAGACCTTCTTCTTGAAGACGAATTCACAAAATTTATTTCGGTAATGTTTACCGACATGAAAGGCTCCACCGCCCTTACTGAGGCAAAAGGCGATATGGCTGTGAGGCTGTTGATTAAAAAACACAACAGTATCGTCTTTCCTTCCATCGAGAAACATAACGGCATCCTCGTCAAAACGATGGGCGACGGAACAATGTCGTATTTTGAAAACGCTCAGGATGCTCTTAGGGCCGGTGTCGATATGCAGCACAGCATCTTCGAACACAACAAAACAGACCGTACAGGCCCGCCTATTCAAATTAGGGTAGGCATTCATTCCGGCAAAGGCATCGTGGAAGATACCGACATTTACGGCGATGTAGTGAATGTCGCGTCACGTTTCGAGCAGATAGCGACTGTCGGCGATGTTTACTTCTCTGAAGAGGCGTACAACGCCCTCTCTGACAAGGAAGAGATATACAACCGCCAGATAAAAACCACTATGCTAAAAGGAAAAAAAGAGCCGGTGAAGGTGTTTAAAGCTTTTTGGAACCCGGAGGAAGTGGAAGAAGACAAGAAGAACCCTACTCCGATAATTCACGAAGGTGGACAAGAAGATACGGCACCGCCGCTGGCGCCTACCGGCAACGAGCCGACGCTGACGGTAAATATCGACGGTTCCACGAAAGAAGTTACCGTACTGGGGAACGATTTCAAGATAGGAAGAGCCAAGTATAACGAGCTGATACTGGAAAAACCTTTTGTCTCCCGCAAGCATGCTCGAATATTCCTTGAAGGTGGAAAATATTTTGTCGAAAGCCTCGGCAGTCAACTCGGCATAACCGTAAATGGAAAAAAAGTCGAGAAACAAGAACTGCTGAACATGGATCAGATAGGAATAGGTGAAATTAAGCTTTCGTATTCGCACACAGCTCCGCAAGAGGACGATGACGCGGGGGCTACGATGGTAATGACAGCATTTTCCGACGACGATGCCGGAGCTACAGTAGCTATGACATCTGCTACCGGCTTGAAGCTTATCGTCTGGCACGAAAAAGACAAATTAACCGAACACCATATAACCGATGCTGGATTATCAATAGGAAGGCATACCGATAACGATGTTCATGTAAATGACAGCATGGCATCGCGCAA
Source organism: Nitrospirota bacterium (assembly GCA_024275955.1). Taxonomy (GTDB): domain Bacteria; phylum Nitrospinota_A; class UBA7883; order JACRGQ01; family JACRGQ01; genus JAJRYD01. The sequence goes on along the minus strand of JAJRYD010000036.1, from coordinate 137,698 downwards.
GCATGCTAGGGTATGGTCCGAAGGCGGCAAAGCTTTCATTGAAGACCTCGGGAGCAACAACGGCACAGTAGTATCTGAAAACAAGATAGAACCAAAGCAAAAACATGAACTAAAAGAGAACGATGAAATAGGCATCTCATCGTATAAAATCGAGGTCGTCGACGCGTTGAAAAAGGTGGAGATACCGGCTGATAGCGATAAAGAGGAAAATGGACATTCTCCCAAAAGCTCTATTTTTGGAATGTTCGGCAAATAAAAGATACAACTTCTGGAAAAAGTCTGAATAACATAGCTGTTGTTCTGGACCGCACGCGCCATGCCGCCAACATCGGCTCTATCTGCCGCGTCCTTAAAAATCTCGGATTTACAAAACTCCACCTCGTAAGCCCTACCGAGCTGGGCCACCTCTCTGCGGTAAGACTACTCAAAGGCTCGGAAGATATCATCGAATCTGCTGTTATCCACTCTTCACTCTCCGATGCGGTTGCCGGCTACCACTACACTTTTGCGACATCGCACAGGAGCAGGCAGGCAGAAGCTGTTGATATAAAAACCGCGGCGAAAGAGGTGGCTAAACTCGCGCTTCAAAACAGGGTCGCGCTGATTTTTGGCTCTGAAAAGTTCGGCCTCTCGCAAAAAGATATTATTAAAGCCGATAGAGTCGTGACTCTTCCCTCCTCGCGCGATTTTCCATCTATCAACCTGGCAAGCGCTGTTACGATGCTGGCGCTACAGGTGAAGCTTGAACTAGACGACATGAGCTGGCAAAGGGGTGAGAGCGATATAAATCTGGGCTTAAAGAACCTGACAAAAGGAGAAACCGAAAGGCTTTATCAGAACTTTTCGTCACTCTTTAAAATGGCAGGAATGGACAACCGGTCAATAATAGAAAAAATTCGCTTAGTCTTTGACAGGGCAAACCTTACGGAAAGGGAGAAAAATTTATTTTTAGGCTTAATAAAAGAGCTTAAAAAATTTGCGAAAAAAGAATAAAAAGCCGATTGAAATCTCACCTCTATAAGCTGTATCATTACTCGGTCGTGTCGGGGCGTAGCGCAGTCTGGTTAGCGTACCTGGTTTGGGACCAGGGGGCCGTAGGTTCGAATCCTACCGCCCCGACCATTTTTTCAAGCAACTTGTGTTGGAATGTGATAATTCCACGATATTACTATATGGTTGGGGAGAGCCTAGTAATGCCTGCTAAAGTAATTATTCTTTTTCTTGCGTTTACCATCCCCGCCATTTATCTGATTGTCACCTCCGGCCCAAACAGTACAGATGGCAAAGCTATATATATTAGGCATTGCAAAACCTGCCATAGGGTTATGGATGACAAAAAAGGGATGGGGCCTGGGCTTAAAACCGTCATAACACGCAGGGGCGAAGAATGGGTCAGAAGATTTCTCACCGAACCGCTAGCAGTCTGGAACAGCCAAGATCCTACCGATATCAGTCATATTTCCGATATTCTGAACAATCGTCTGTATAAAAAAAAGGCCAAAGCCCCTTTGCCGAATATGCACAAGATAGTCCTCAAGGTGAATAGAATGAGCGGTGATAGGTGGGTAGACAACATCGTCGCCTTTTTGCGAAACTGCTCCGACGGCGGGGCTGGCATAAAGAAAGCCGGCAAAATCGAATTATTTAAAAAATAGTAGGCTAAGCCAAGCGCCGCCATCATTCGCGGGCGTTATGGCAGGTATAAAGGGGCTGTTGCCGAATAAGACAATCTTGGTTTCGCTACAAATTGCCAATCTCTAACGGTTCTATTTTAAAGAAGTCAGAAAATAAACTTTCCCTTAAAATGCTCAAAAAACTCTTTTGGAAACAGTCCCATAAAAAGGCAACAGCTATAAATGCCCTACCTCTTCCTTGCTTTTCTTTTTTACAACAGTGCTGGCGGCCAATTTTATTTTTGGCACAAGCACCCTCGCCGCCGTACCGTCGCCCTTGTAGAGGCTAAGGTCCTCTTTATCCAGCACGTCAAAGGCGCCTATCTCGTCGGCCCTCATACGTTGCCTGCTTCCTTTCTGCGCGACAGAGCTAACGACGATTATAGGCTTTGGCATATGCATCATAAGTTTTTTAAGGAATGTTATTCCGTCCATTTTGGGCATAATTATGTCGAGCGTTATTACATCAGGGTCAAGCTCTAGTATTTTTTCTCTCGCATGGTACGGGTCTTCGGCTTCACCGACAATCTCTATCCCAGAATCTGTAGAGATTGCCGCTCTTATTATTTTTCTGACAGTAGCAGAATCATCGACTATTAAAACTCTAACCTTTCTCCCATCAAGTGCCTGCTTTTTTTGTTCGAGCTGTTTTGTCATCGCTGATTTTTCTATCATTTTTTCTTCTATTTTTCCGGTACCTGTATCGAAGAAAATTTTTCTGCCGCTATTACCGCCCACCCTCCTAGTTTTTATTTTTATTCCATGTTCAGCAAGAAGCTGATTAGCGATATCTATATTTTTTTTACCTATTCCCGCTCCGCTACTAAGGTGTCCGACAACCGCCCCGCCGCCGTAGATATGCGCCTCTATATTGTTTTTATCGGGGTCTAGCCTAAGCATCATTTCAAGCAGTTTTAAAATCGCATTCCTGCCATATTTGTTTTTCATAGACGAGTTCTCGCCAAATGGAAGCATGTAGTGGTTCATCCCCGCGTATCCCTTTTTGGGGTTATAAAGACAAACCGCGACACAGGAGCCAAGAAGGGTTGATATCATCACCGGCTTTCTGGAAACGGTAAGCTCCCCGGGGAGAATAAATATTTTGTTTCCGCTCATAAACACACCTCAATGTATAGAATATAATTACTTACCCGACCTTACGATTATACCAAAAGAAAATAGTATCTGAACTTATTTTTACATCACCATGCCGTGAAAACTTGCGTCGTAGTGTTTTTAGAATTGTGAGTCCTACCTGCAAGATGCTATGCTATCGGTCTTAAAACAGCATCTGCTAAAAAAATGGAAGGAAATGTAATAAATGACTTTAAAACGTTTCGATTTAGATAATATTGACCGTCTTAAAACTGCCGATATAGAGACGAAGAACGGCGTGATAAAATTAGAACTTTTCTACGAAACAGCTCCTAACACCGTGGCAAACTTTTCTGACCTTGCAAATTCCGGCTATTACGACGGGTTAAGCTTTCACCGTGTCATTCCCGGGTTTATGGCGCAAGGCGGTTGTCCTCATGGAACAGGGACAGGCGGCCCAGATTACAACATAGCTTGTGAAACCGAAAACAACCCTCCCCACCTAAAGGGGACACTCTCAATGGCGCATGCCGGCAAAGATACCGGCGGAAGCCAGTTCTTCATCTGCTATGGACCACAACCTCACCTTGACGGGCTACATACTGTTTTTGGAAAAATTACGGACGGAATTGACATACTCGAAAAAATCGAGCAGGGAGACGAGATTAAAAGCATAAAAATCCTAGAAGACTAATTATCGGTGCCGGGTGTAAAACCCGGTGCCAGATTACCATATTCTTAAAACTTAAAGCCGAAAGTAATAAGCAAGCTCTAGGTAGTTTTTCGTCCAGCTCCACTTTAATAATTTAAAAAGCTTTCTGCTCTTTTAAAAAAATAGCTACAGCGTATGAAGAGAGGTTAATTGCAGGTTTTCAAGCTCGCCAAATCGACCCGCGTTTAATAGTATAGTCAGCGGAATTGGTCATCCTTTAACAAGATGAAACCACTCGCGGATACCGCAAGCTAAAAATATTTTTTGCGCGATTAACCTGTAAGATTGGAAAAATGAAAAGAAACACAAGACAAAAGCTAGGGCAACACTTTCTAACAGACGGCGAGGCTATTGAAAGAATAATCGCCGCTGGAGAGATTGCCAAAACTTCAAATATTCTGGAAATCGGCCCCGGAAAAGGCGCTCTTACAGAAAAATTAAGAGACATAGGCGCGTCGCTTTCGCTGATAGAGGCAGACACCGCTCTTGCCGAAAGGCTTGGAAAAACATTTCCGAATGCCAACATAATAAATAAAAAGGCGGAGCATGTAGATTTCTCTTTGCTTCCTTCTCCCTTGCTGGTAATTTCCAATCTGCCGTACTATGCTTCGGTTCATATTTTTAAACATTGCACAAAGAATAAAAGCGTCATCACTAATATGGTGCTTATGTTCCAACAAGAGGTAGCCAGCCGGATATCAGCAGAGCCTGGCAAAAAGAGCTACGGCTCACTCTCTCTCTATAGCCAATACAACTGGAAGATTGAAACAGTTCTCACAATACCGCCGGAAGCGTTTACCCCACAGCCCAAAGTATATTCATCTGTCCTAAAATTGAGGCCTCGTCTAAAAGCGATAGTGGAGGCTGACGAGAAGGAACTTTTCAAGCTTATAAGATCGGCATTTACTCAAAAGAGAAGAACATTGCGAAACAACCTTAAAAACCTCTATAGCATCGGCTCGATAGACAGAGCATTTGAAAAATGTATGCTTGATGCGAAGGTACGGGCAGAGACTGTATCACTAAAAACTTTTGCAGAAATACTGCCGGAGCTTGAGATACCAGCGGATTAGTTCAGCCGCTCTTCCAAAACGGTTCCAGAGGCAAGCGATGAGGAATTACAAGCTGATGGAGATTTGGGTAACCTGCTAGTTTGAATCCAGTGGTTTCCCCTCATTTTAAAAAAGAGCAGGCCGAGGGGTGTTGCCCCTTAAGGGAATATCTCCGTCCCACGCTCGGCAGGGGGATATCTCCATTTCCGCTTCGCAAGGGGAAGTGAAAGGCGACTGTAATTCTAGGCTGAGGCACTGCCAAGAGTTGCTCTAACGAAGCTGTATCGCAGTCAGTTGAGTAGCATTCCGAAACGGTTCCAGCGGATGCCTGTAGGCATGAAACGCGAAATATCGCGCGACCAGTAGATTATAAAAGCTCTGCCTATCACCTTGTCTTTATCCAGAAAGCCCCACCACCTGCTGTCCATACTGTTTTCTCGGTTATCGCCCATCATAAAATATTTTCCGGCTGGTATCGCTATAGGCCCAAAATTATCTCTCGGATATGTGGCAATAAACTCATCATCCTCATGGAAAACGTAGCTCTCGCCCAAAGGTTTGTCGTTTATATAAACGACGCGGTTTCGCACCTCCAGTTTGTCTCCGGGTAGGCCGATAAGCCGTTTTATGAAATCGCGTGACGGATCTTTTGGATAGACAAAAACTATTATTTCGCCGCGTTCCGGCTCTCTAAATTTGTAAACAAGTTTATCTACGAGAATCTGGTCTCCTACAAGCAAAGTCTCCATCATTGAGCCTGAAGGTATCCTAAACGCCTGAACCACGAAGGTTCGTATTACAAGCGCGAAAATAAGCGCAAGCGCTATCGCCTCGGCATACTCTCTGAATAACGATTTTTTTTTCGGCATAACTATTTTTTAAGCACAGCGAGAAAGGCGCTCTGGGGTATCTCCACACTGCCTATCTGCTTCATTCTTTTCTTGCCTGCTTTTTGCTTTTCCAGCAGTTTGCGTTTTCGCGTGATATCGCCACCGTAACATTTGGCGGTAACATTTTTTCTAAGCGCTTTTATCGTTTCCCTTGCCACTACCCTACTACCGATTGCGGCCTGTATAGCCACATCGAACATCTGCCTCGGTATAAGCTCTTTCATTTTTGCCACGATATCGCGTCCAAAATAATAAGCGTTATCTTGGTGCGTTATGAAGCTAAGCGCGTCCACTTTCTCCGCGTTTACCAAAATGTCCAATCTTTTAAGTTTCCCTTTTTGGTATCCGGCATCTTCAAAATCAACCGACGCGTATCCACGAGTGGACGATTTTAACTTATCAAAGAAATCAAGCACAACCTCATTTAGAGGAATATTAAAGACCATAAGCACTCTGTTAGGCCCTATGAACTCCATCTTATCCTGCACGCCGCGCTTTTCCTCCACCAGCTTATAAATCGCTCCTATATATTCATCAGGAGTAATAATGGTCGCCTTTACCATCGGCTCTTCTATATAGTCCACCTGCTCCGGGAGGTCGGAAGGGTTATCTACCACTAATGATTGACCATTGCTCTTCATAACATGGTAGCTGACAGTAGGCGACGTGGTAATAAGGTCGAGACTAAAATCTCTTTCCAGCCTTTCCTGCACTATTTCCATATGTAAAAGCCCCAGAAACCCGCAACGAAAGCCGAACCCAAGCGCGGATGATGTTTCCGGCTCATACCGAAAAGAGGCATCGTTGAGGTGCAGTTTTTCCAAAGCCTCCCTTAAAGCTTCGTACCTGTCTCCTTCTATCGGGTAAAGACCGGAAAATACCATAGGCTGAGACTCTTTAAAGCCGGGCAGAGGGTCTGCCGTTGGGCGCGCTGTTTCGGTTATTGTATCTCCTACTTTTGTGTCGGAAACAGTTTTAATAGCGGCTGTAAAAAAAACCACCTCTCCGGGGCCAGCTTCATCCAGTTCCACTTCCGATGGAGTTTGAACCCCAAGCTCGGTGATGATGTAGTCCATCTCGGAGCCGACAAGACGGACTTTCATCCCCTTTTTTATTACTCCGTCAAAAATTCTAGTAAGAACTACTACACCTTTGTAAGTATCGTACCAAGAGTCGAGCAATAGCGCTCTTAGAGGCAGGCTACTGTCGCCCTTTGGCGGCGGGATATGTTTGACTATAGCCTCCATCACATCTTCTACCCCTTCGCCAGTTTTGGCAGAAGCAAGGATAGCCTCATCCGAATCTATACATAAGATATCTTCTATCTGCTTTTTAGCCATCTCCGGGTCGGCAGACGGAAGATCTATTTTATTTATAACCGGAATGACATGCAGTTTCTGGCTCTCGGCAAGATGCATATTGGCAAGCGTCTGCGCTTCGATACCTTGCGAGGCATCTATCAGCAAAAGCCCCCCTTCGCAGGCGTAAAGGCTTCTCGAAACTTCGTAGGAAAAATCGACATGACCCGGGGTATCAATAAGATTAAACATATATTCCTTGCCGTCTTTCGCTTTGTAGACAAGCCTTACTGCTTGTGCCTTTATCGTTATGCCGCGCTCACGTTCAATATCCATTTTGTCTAGGAGCTGTTCTTTCATATCACGGTCGCTCACGGCGCCTGTGAGGTTTAAAATCCTATCGGCAAGGGTAGACTTGCCGTGGTCGACATGGGCTATTATCGAAAAGTTTCTTATTTTATCCATACAAGGCTGGAGATAATATCACAACTGCGTGAGAGAATATGCCAGAAAGTGCAAGAACCACCTGTTTATCGGTTAAAAGTAGATAGGCTCTAAAAGCCTTACTTTTTAACCAAATACTTTATCTTTTCTTTATCTAGTACCCTTTTGGCCTTTTCAAAATCTTCTCCGCCGGAAATATCTTTGAGAAAAACCACTATAGCTGGTACCTTGGCTGGCTTTCTAAGAAGTTCAAAGTCTATCCCTTTGTCTTCCAGCCTGCGGATTAAAGGTTTTGCTTTGTCTTTAGATAAAAAAGTTCCCATATCAAGCGAATAAACTCCGCCTCTCATTATCTGCACCTTCGGTTTGTACCCCATATTGATGAGGTTATCTGCCGCGTCCATCGCCACCTCGCGAAACGGGTAATGCCCTACAAAAAGTTTGAGCCTGCTGGTGGTTATTACAGTTTTAGATGCTGACGGTTTTAGGCCCGACTCCTGAAGAATCTTCACTATCCTTTCGGCATTTCTCTTAACGGCAAAAATGCCGACCTGTATTGTGTATACTGCATCTGTTGCCAACGTAGCCTCGGTGACGGGGGCTTTCTTTTCTGCTTTTGGTAGCTCCGCTTTTGGGGCCACCTCTACTTCCGGCTCTTTAGGCTTTTCCGGCTTAGCTTCTATTGCCGGCTCTTTTTCTTTTTCGGGAACAACTTTAGTAACCGCTTCCTCTTTACCTTCCGGCGGCTCTTCCAAGAAGTCTATTTCATCAAAAAGCTCATCTGCCGGAACCGTGGGAGTTTCTTCCGGCTCTATTTTGACAGCCTTCTCCCCTTTCAGAAGTCCAGCTTTAGCGATATACTCGTCGAGCTGTCCACCCTGCCAAAAATAGTATCCACCAGCAGTAAGTACAATAAGAAAAACAATTAAGATAAGACGGCTAGGCTTGGACTTTTTCTCCTCGTCCAAAAGTTCCTGCTCAAAATCTTCCAGAGCGCTATCTTCTTCGTATTCCAGATCGTCGTCTTTCGACATCTGCACCTACCTAAAACTAAGGCTTTAAAAACAAGCAGAGGCAAAACCGAGGTACTCTACCCACAATGCTCAGCAACCGTCAATACACGCGGGTCATTGTATCATAGCTTCTTGGCAGAATTAACCTGATTGTTATCAAATAATTATCTCTGCCTCTCTTTTTTGCCCACCTCGCTTTTGCTATCGGAATCTTTTGGTTTATTCAATTTATCGGAAGATAATGCCTTGGCTGGAATTTCCAGTATTCTTCTGATGATTCCGATAACTCCTCTCGCAATCGACTCGCCCTTAATAGACACAGCGGTAGGATCTTCAAATGTGCCGCCGACCTCATAGTAGCTGACAACAAGACTTTTTTCTTTGCCGGTCAGGATTTTGCCGGCAATCGGGATTTTTGAGACTACGCTGTCTATTGATGTAAACGGTTTTACACCGATACGAAGGTTTAGCTTTCGGTTTCCTATATCTGCATCTCCAACGGCGGAAACGCGTATAACATTCCCCTCAAGCATGGTGTCGCTGGTGGTTCCTACTCCCTCTTTAAATTCAAACCGCCCCTTTAAAGAGTTGAACGGCAAGCCTTCCCCTTTCTGTTTTTCTTTGCGCTCTATAAAAAGGGGAACGACATTTAGTATCGACCAGAGCTGTGCCATGCCGTCAAACTTGTTTATCAAACCGTCCTTAACGGTGTAGTCGAGTTCTGCGTTAAGGGTTTTACTAAACCGTGTCCATGAGAGGCCGTTACCGCTTATATTGCCGGCAACATCCATCGTGCCGTCCATTTTGTCGAACTCCGGCATAACATCTTTCAGAAAATCACCAAGATTCATGCCGGAAATTTTTACTTTGTTATTGAACTTCTGGTTGCCTTCGCCAACAGTATCCAGCGCGCCATCTGCTTCCCATTTTCCACCGTAGGCATCGCACCTCAGGTAGGAAAAATCATATACCCCTCTGTAGAAATAAAACAGAGTGTCAAGGTTCGTGTATTTCAGTCTTTCTAGCGTTCCATTTTTCGACTTAATGTCTACTGTCCACTTAGCGTGAGGTGAGCTATCTTCCTCGGAGTAGCTTTCCGGTTTCTCGCTCTGCTCGGCATCGCTTTGCTTTTTTTCATCTTCTTGGCCGGGGTCGGCAATATTTACGATATCAGAAAGATAAACAGTATCGCCATCTATCCGCAGGTAGACCTCCGGTGGATTGACAAGGTTTATATCGACCGAGGCTCTGCCGAAAGAACTTCCCATCCTGCCTGGAACATCATGCGCTGTCACTCTGTTCCCTGCGAAAGTAATCTCTCCATTCATCTCGCTAAAAGGTTTACTAAGAAGGGTGTTAAAGCCTACATCCGTTCCTTTTAGCTTACCGTTTATGTTTATCGGCTTTCCTGTCTCGCCTGATACTGTCAGCTTGCCTGCTATCACGCCTGTCGGCTCGAAAAATTCAACGGCCGGCCCTGCCAAAACTAAGGGGTCGAGCTTGAGGGTTTCTATATCGGCCTCGACATTAAACAGGTAGTTATCCTCTCCATCCTTTCTGGAAAGCTCCAAACTGCCTTTTACCTCGCCAGCCGAGTCGCCCTGTTTGTAGGAGGTAAAAAAGTCTGGCAAATCGTCGAGCATCAGCTTTTTAACGCGAAATGAAACATTGAAATCGTCCATCGCCGGAAAGTCGAACAGTTCTCCAGAAAGGAAAAACTCGGAAGCTCCAAGATTTATTTCCAGCGAATCGACGATAAGAGAACTATATCTTTCGAACCTGCCTTTAATCTTTTCGGTAGAGACAACCCCTTCAGGTTTTAAAAACAGATTTTTAAAAGCATATCTGGTGTTCGTGAGGTCTGACGACATAACAAAATCGAGCTTATCTAAGTTGCCTCTTAGACGCAGGTCCGACTTAACCTTTCCATCCATGTCGTGAAACGGGGCAAAACGGTAGAAATTAGTCTTGGCAAGTTCCGCGACATTACCATCTGCTTTAAATTTAAGGTCGAAGCTGTAATCGACATTCTGGTAGTTCATTACTTTCCCACTGGTTTCTATAGATGTCTCGCCAATGAGCCAATGAATCTCCTCGATAGTAATATCGTCCATGTCTATATAAGCTTTGCCGTGTAGTTTTCTCACCGGAAGCTCAAAAAACGGATGACCGAACCCGCCGTTTTCCAGATAAAGGTCGCCAAAAAAATCGAGAAGCTCTGCGCCTTCGATATCTATCTTGGCATTGAAATTAAACCCAAGCTTACCTTTAGGATCTCTTACAATTCGTAAAACTTCGGAAAGTTCGTCGGAACCTGTGTTGGCCAACAGCTCTTTGTGAAACTCTCCCATATTCAGGTTCGCTTCCACCTGTACTATAAGCATCGGGGTATTGCGATAATTCTCCACTCCGCCGCTGATGTTCTCCAAAACGCTTTTCCCGTATTTTGCCCTGACACCGTTAAAGACCAGCGTGTCGCCATCTATCTGAAAACTGCCGTTTATACCTTTTATCGGGTACCGAAAGTTCTTCATATCTACGGAAAAATCCTGCACTTCCACTTTGCCTGAGAATTTCCCCATGCTGGAAAGCCGCTCAAAATCTAAAAAGCTGGTGTAAGGCCCTTCAAACCTGAAGTCAACAACTTTAAATCTTCCCTCGGTAACGTTTTTGCTCACAAACAGGGCCAGCGGCTCCTCGGAAAATGTTGATGGAAGGATTAAGCTTAGTTGTGGAACATTAAGAAAAGGAACATCGAGCCTTAGGTCGATATACGGATCTTCTTCCCATATATCATCTATTGCCGCGGAACCTCTTATTGTCACCTCTGGAAACTTGACGAAAAGCTCGTTGATTAAAAGCTTGCTACCTTGATAACTGCCGGCCAGCTCTACCATCTTATGGCTAGCTTTCGCGCCTGCCTTTTTGCTTGGAGTATCTATTATAAAATCGCCGGCAAAGTCCAGCTTTGATAAAAGGTTTCCGTTAAACCGAAGGTTGGTCGAGACGATTTCGTTTCCATTGAAGCGGAGCGTGTCTTTGCCGAAAAGCTGTCTTAGCTTTGCGGTCTTAAGCGGGCCGAGGCTCAAAGAGCCATCGAGCTGAAAATCTTTCCACGACTTTCCTTCGCCGCTTGCCTTCCAGTAGAACGAAAACTGAAGGTCTGCCGATTGGCTTCCATCCACAAGCATACCGGCAAATTTCAACCCTGTCGGAGCGAGAATACCGCCGGAGGAAAAATTAATCGTAGAGCTTTTGATAAGATACTCGAATGACTGCCCGGGAATAAAATCGTCTATTATTTTAAACTGCCCGCCAAGAGCAGTGATTCTCTTTATAAATGACCCAGACTTTTTGTCTATCCCTCCCAAAGCAAGCAAAAAAGGGGAAACATTCCACACGCCGTCACTATCACGCTCCAATGTCAATCTAGGATTGTAGATTTTAATATCCGACACTTCCACTTTGCCAAAAAAAATAGAAAAGAGCGGTACCGAAACTTCAATATGGTTTATAGAAGCCGCAAAACCGTTGCCCTCAAGGAGAACAGCATCGGCTAAAATTTTGAGCCTTGTGCCGAGTTTGTAACTAAGGTCGTGGTAGCTTACCTCAATGCCGTATTTGGATTTGAGTTCTTCTTTCGCCTTGTTCGCATAGCTGTTCAGGTCAAAGCTCTTTTCTACGCTCCAAACCAAGCCGAGAACAAGAAAGCACAAAATCAGGAAAGCTACAAAAGCTTTAATAAAAATCTTCATCAAGTTCCAATTCTAAATTGATATGGCAACAGAAGCGAACAAGATAATAGAAAATAAAACAAAACAGGCAAGCCACGCCAATCGGTCATAATCGCACATGATACCTGTTTGATATTCAAGAGGCTACAGGCAAAGCTCATTTTACTATTACACCGCTTTTTTGCCTCCGGTCTACCGCTTGCGTAGCCGAATAGTTTTGGTTTCAGTTTTTAGCAGATTTATCCGATAATAGTACTGGAGGCAACGGTATGATATTTGGGATTAACGCAGGGCTTTCCGGCCTAAACGCAAGTGCTGAGCGTATGCGTACAGCCGCGAACAACCTTGCCAACCTAAATACCCCCGGGTATAAACGGCAGGAAACTGTTGTGCAAAGCGCTGGACAAAACCGGGGCGTTATAGTCTCCGCCGCAAGACAAAACAATACCTCCGGCAATCTCCTTTTTTCAGGCCGTCGGCTTGATATTTCGATGCAGGGAAACAACTTCTTAAAAGTTCTAACTCCTAGCGGCGATACGGCATATACAAGAAGAGGAGAATTGCGCACAGACAGTCAATCACGGCTTACCGACGGTTTTGGCAACAGACTACAGCCGGAGATAAAAATACCGGCAGATGCCGAGCAGGTAGCGGTTTCCGGCGATGGTAAAGTTACTGCCCAAATAAACGGGCAGAAAACAGTTCTCGGCCAGATAGAGCTTACATCGTTCAGCAATCCCAGCCGGCTTACCAGCGGCGGCTCGGGCCTCTTTTTTGAATCAGACAGTAGCGGCACTCCTGTTGCCGGCAGGCCGGCGGCACTCGGCAGACTTATTCCAAACTCTACCGAAAGCTCTAACGTCGATATAGCCAGTGAAATAATTGAGCTGATAAAAGCCAAACATGCCTTTAAGGCAAACGCTACGGTCATCAAAACTTCCGGCGAAATGCTTGGTTCCACACTAAACATCAAAGCGTAGCCGGTAAGATCTCTAACGACGTTTGCTTGGCCCCAGTAAGAGTTTAGCCTATGGGGGTGTTCAACCCTCTGCTTGTGTAACCGGAAGGTAGCACGTTCCAATAAAACCAGCTCGAAATAAGAACAGGGAAACGCTTTTAGCTATCTGATACGATTTGCCGGCTCACTTGGCAGTCATGGGACTGTTTCCAAAAGAGCTTTTAAGCATTTTAAAGGAGAAGTTCATTTTCTAACTTTCTAAAAATAGAGGCTTTAGGAATTGGCAATTTACAGCAAAATCAAATTTATGCCATTCGGCAACGGCTCCATCATTTGTACAGAGCATCAAGAATAGGACATTCTGGAACTTTGCCTCCCTCGCACTTGCCAGTCATCTCTTTTAAGATTTTCTCAAGCCTTTTCAGGTCGGAAATCTTGTGCCGCACTTCGCTAAGCTGTTTCGATGTAATATCTTTTATCTCGTTACAAGTATAGTTGTGAGAATCGACAAGACGCAGTAAAGAGCTGATTTTCTCTAAAGTAAATCCTAGTTCCCTGCACCTGCGTATAAACTTTAACCGCTTCAAGTAATTTAAATCATAAACGCGGTACCCGCCGTCAGTCCTGGGTGGAGCCGGCAAAACTCCTACCTTTTCATAATATCGAATCGTCTCGATTTTAACTCCAGTCTCTTTAGACAAAATACCGATTGTAATATTCCGGTTTAGAAATTCAGCATTTTTTTTCATTTGAGCTTTCTCCTTGACCCTGTAGTCCCTAGAGGGTTCATACTAACATCAAGAAGGAAGAAACGAAAACCGGCTCCTGTTGAAAACGCGTTCCGGCAAGAGCTGGCAATTAACGCGAAGAACGCCATGGAATGGAGGTACACAATGGCGACGAAGCGGAAGATAGAGCTGTTCAGCGCCGGTTGCCCCGCGTGTGAGGGCACAATTCAACTGGTGAACAGGATAGCCTGCCCATCGTGTGAAGTGAGCATCCTAGATATGAACGAACCGGACGTTTCAGACATGGCAAAGAGTTTGGGCATTCGCACTGTTACGGCGGTGGTACTCGACGGAAAGCTCCTCAACTGTTGCGCGGCAAGCGTAGCAGACGAGCAGGCATTACGGACAGCCGGCGTGGGAAAGGCCTGAGCCTGATGAGTTGCCATGCAATCATCATCTCTGCCCTGCCAAGCAACAGGGGAGATGGTTTCCTTCGGAGTGTCATCAAATGCTTGAGGAGAGATTGTTAGATGGCTACTGACAAAAACATTAATGGAACAACCGAAGGTTTAGCTTCCATCGGTTACGCGGATGACAAAAAAGCGTCACTGACGACAGTCGCTGGCCTTATCGGCGCGATAGCGGCCTCATCATGCTGTATCCTGCCTCTCGTGCTTGTCGGCCTCGGCATCGGTGGCGCATCGGTAGGCTATTTAACCGCCCTAGCCCCTTACGCGCTATTTTTTAAAGCAACCACCCTCGTTTTTGTAGGGTATAGCCACTACCTGTTCTACCGACAAAGCAAAACTGGATGCGCGGGAGACGAAGCATGCGCCAAACCTTTGGCCAACCAGCTGGTTAAAACAACACTCTGGGTGGCAACTTTTATCATTTTCGTCGCATTGGTTTTTCCGTACATCGCTCCAATATTTTTGGGCGTTTAAAGATGGAGGTAAATACTATGAAATGGTATCTCACAGTCACTGCTATCGCTTTCGCTATCGTTACATCCGCCACATCGTTTGCGGAACAAAAAACTGTAACCCTAAAGGTAAAAAATATGACATGCGCTTCATGTATCTACACGGTTAGCTCCTCTCTCGAAAAAGTACAAGGCGTATCGAAAGCAAAAGTATCTTATGACAAAAGAACCGCGACCGTAACTTACGATGACACAAAGACAACCAGTAATGAGCTTACTAAAGCAACTAAAAACGCAGGGTTTCCGTCAAAAGTAATCAGAAAAGGAAAATAGTGTGAGGCCAAAAACCATTATAAATGCTGGAATCGCAGGCACGGTAATTGCCGCGCTATGCTATTTTACCACCCTGCCTGCTATTCTGCTCGGAGTGGTTGGTCTGATCTTGGGTAGGTTACCTCGACTATGTTCTGATACCGGCACTCCTTGTCTTCATTGCCATTTTGGCTTACTGGGTGGCAAAGCAGTCAAATGCTATTCCGACACGATTGTTGCGATAGCAGTAACTCGGTGGAGCAGTTAGGAATTTTTATGGAATACCGCAAAAACCTTGATAACAAAGACAGTGCTCCGGCCGAGTTCCTATGCCCAAAGTGCGGGAACAAGGGGGCTAAAGTTGGAGCTATTACCCCAAAGTCGCTTTTAAACGGTTCTTCCCTTCAAAGATTTGATGAAGAACGGGCGTACAGGTTTTGTAAAAGCCCCAAATGCTCTGCCGTCTATTTTTCCAATTCCGCCAGCTCTGTTTTTACCAAAGATGACTTGAGAGTAAAAGTAACCGTAAAAGAAAGTTCACTTGATGTTCCCATCTGCTACTGTTTTGGGTATTCCAGACAATCCATTTTGGACGAGATGAAAAAGAACGGCGGCTCTAAAGCTGTCAAAGAGATTTCGGCAAAGATGAAAGACCCTGGATGTTTTTGCGAAACAAGCAACCCCGAAGGCAGGTGCTGTCTTAAAAATGTCGACGGATGGATTAAAAAGGCTGGTAAGATTGCCGACTTCGAGCCTGTAAATGATTCTGTCTTCGATAGCCATAGCGATGGCACTTTTTAGCTGTCATCGCCTGACAGGGTTCATCTCTGATTTGGTTTAATTTATCAGCCATGCCCTGCCGATTCTATATTCAGTGAAATATTCAGTAAAACAATTCCCGCTACCACCATGACAACCCCTAGACTCTTCCAGATACCAGCCTTCTCATGCAATACCAACACGCCTAGTATTGCTACACCCGCTGTGCCGCCCCCAGCCCAGACAGGATAGACCGTACTTACCGGCAGAGATAGCAACGCAAGGCTCACCATATAAAAAGCCAAGCCGAATGTAGCCAGTGCCAGAGCTGTGGGCAATGGCTTGCTAAAGCCGTGGCTGAAACGCAGTGCTAAGGCGGCGACAACCTCGGCGGCAATAGCCAGCACGACGAATAGCCATTCGTATTCCATACTCAACACCCAGATATTTTTTCAGAGTTACGGTTAATCACCACCACCCCGATAACGACAAGTGCCACGCCAACCGTTTTTAGCCAATCTATGCTCTCGCCGAGCAGGCCAACACCCAACAGAGTCACACCTGCCGTGCCACTGCCGGCCCAGATGGGGTAAGCGACACTCATCGGCAGGCTTTTCATCACATGACTGACCAGATAGAGCGCCACAAAAAATGCGGCAAGCGCAAGCAAAGTGGGCAAAAGTAAAGTGAAGCCCTCACTGAAACTCAAGCCGATGGCCCCGGCAATTTCGAAGCAGACCGCCAGTGCCAACAGCCACCATGCGGAGGCAGGTGGTTTATTTGATTTACTAGCATCTTCTTGCTTTAAAGGTTTATTCATAGTGTTACCGCAACTGCGATTCGTTGTTATCGCAAATATAGAAATAAATAGCTAAATAAAAGCTCATCGAAGCTGAGCCTTCAGCATTCTCAAATCACCCTTAAGTGCTTTAAAAAGATCGACATCATGAAGACGGTAATAAACCATCTTGCCGTCATCGCGTTTACGCAACCAGCCCTGCTTGCGTAGTGATTGGAGTTGGTGCGAGGTGGCGGCGATACTTAGTTCAAGCACATGGGCAATATCGCAGACGCACAGCTCACTTTCTCCTAGAGCAAATAGAATCTTCAGCCGAGTAGTATTGCCCAACAATTTGTAAAATTCTGCCAACTCAGGGAGCTGTTCTTCCTCTTTTGACAAAGTCGCTTTGATGGCTACAACCTTGTCCTGCTCAAAACAGGGTATTTTGCAAGCTTCTCTTTTGCCGGTTTGTCGTAATATTTTCTTCATAGGTTTGCTGTTCATTTCGATACTTGCGATAATGATTTAACATCTGCGCGCCGATGTCAAGAGATATAACTGAAAGTTGTGTTTTGAAATAGGAACAAAAGGTGGCATACCTTTTTAGTTGAATAAACTGAAAACCTCTAAAAAAAGGAGGATACGCCTATGGAGGGGCTGTTGCCGAATGAGATAAATTTGATTTTTCTACAAATTACCAATCCCTAAAGACCCTATTTCTAAGAAGTTAGAAAATGAACTTCCCCTTAAAATGCTCAAAAAACTCTTTTGGAAACTGTCCCATGAAGAAAGACACCCTGATTGAATTTGGAAGACGAAGACCGAAATTCAACCATGCAGGTATACCACACAGTCTCGTCGGCTAGTCGTGTTTGGGGTGTGCGCTCACTTCTGCTATTGCATTTGCCACAGCTTTTTTGACCATATCGTCCGTAAGGTTTGGATCGTTCTTGACCAGCCTAAAAGTGGCCGAATGTCTGTATCTGGCAGGAAGAGAATTAAGAGAGAGCATAAAGATATCCTCTACGCAAAGCTGGCACCTGCAGACACCATCAATGTTGTTTATCGCTCTCTCAAGTTCCTCGGCTACAGTTTTTTCCGTCTGATTGTTGATATAAGCGATATGGTAGCCAAGGAGAACCCTCTCTTCAAAGAAATCACTCATTATTTATTTTTATCTATCGTCTCTTGTATTTCGTTTTTTGGTCTTACTCCCACCAGTTGTTCCGCCACTTTTCCATTTTTAAAAAAAAGAAGCGTCGGTATTCCGCGAATGCCGAATTTTGAAGCGGTCTGCGGGTTTTCGTCAACATTCATCTTTCCTACCCTTACAACATCTTTATTTTCCTCGGCCAGCTCCGCGACTGTCGGGCTAAGCATCTTGCATGGCGCGCACCACTCTGCCCAAAAATCAACAACCGTCAATACATCGGCCTTCTCGACCCTCTCTTCAAAACTGCTATCGGTGAACACTTCGACTGCCTCAGACATCAATTACCTCCACTATGTTTTAGTACCAGCTCCAATTCTAAATTATTAGCTTTAGTTAAATCAACCAAGCCATTTGCAGACAAAAAAACAAAAACCAGCCGAAACCGCTTTTCTTCTAAGAGTCCTTTTTGTCATCCTGTTTTTTGGGAGACTGCTCCTCGTAGCGTTTTGCCTCTTTATTCACCGCGTCTTTAGCCGAATCGAACTCGTTTTGAACCCCAGACAAAGCTCTTTGCAGTTCTCTATAGCCTTTGCCTACCGTTCTTGCTACCTCTGGCAATCTTTTGGGGCCTATGAATATGAGCGCGACTACGCAGATAACAAGCAACTCCGGAGCACCAATTCCAAACATTGACCAGATTCCTCCAAAGCTTGATATTTGTTACGAGTTATCTCCGGCAGGAGGTTTTGACGGCCCATCAGATGAATCGTCAAGCGAGTCTCCTTGCTCTTTTTCTTTTTTCTCCTGCGTGTCGTCACCCTGAAAAGATTTTGTGAAGTTGCTTATTCCCTCGCCAAGGCTCTGCCCAAGCTGGGGCAACCTCTTGACTCCAAACAAAAGGAGGATAATCGCGAGAATTATCAGAAGCTCCCAAAACCCAAGTCCGAACATACCCTGATAGTAATTTAGATTTTTGGAGAAGACAAGCGTTAACTTTTCAACTAAGTGCTGAATTTTCAATAGAGAATAGCATTCGATGCTGTACGGCGATATAATCCTCCAATGGGTAAAGAGATGGTTATCAATGTGAACCGCTTTGAAATAAGAGTCGCTATTCTCGAAAACCATAATCTCTCGGAGATTTTCATCGAAAGAACCGGAGAAGCAGGTATTACAGGGAATATTTATAGGGGAAAAGTGACCAAGGTTCTGCCTGGAATGCAGGTCGCTTTTGTAGATATCGGTCAGAAGCGGTCGGGCTTTCTTCACCAGAGCGACATAACGCTTATTTACGACAACATCATTTCGGAAACGATAAACCCAGCAGAAAACCTTAATGAAGGGATGGAAGAGGAGTTCAACCCTTTTGGGGCAATAAACTTCGACAAGTCCATCGACTCCATAAAAGATCTCCTGACGGAAGGGCAGGAACTGATGGTGCAGGTTGGAAAAGAGCCGATAGGCACGAAAGGAGCCAGAATAACCACCTACATAACCTTGCCGGGGAGATACCTTGTCCTTATGCCGATGATAAATCAGATTGGGGTTTCCAGACGTATAGAAAGCACAAAAGAACGTGAAAGGCTAAAGACGATTGTCGAAGAGTTCGGTGAAAAAGGGAACGGGTACATAATCAGAACCGCGGCAGAATCTGTCCCTCCTGAAGAACTCAAGAGGGATATAGAGTTCCTTGGCAAAATGTGGCGAAAAGTATTAAAGAAAAATGAAAATGGAAAGGGTCCAGCCCTCCTATACCGCGACCTCGACATAGTACTTCGCTCTATGAGAGATGTATACGGCCAGGATATAGACCGGATATATATAGACTCGAAGAGCAACTACGAAAGACTGCTGGAGTTCTCCGACAACTTTTTACAGGATATAAAACCGAAAATTGAACTATACGAAAAAGCCGAGCCTATATTTGACGCCTTTTCGCTTGAGATTGAAATCGAGAGGGCTATCGGCCGTAGGGTCTGGCTGAAATCCGGCGGGTATCTGGTTATAGACCACGCCGAAGCACTTACCGCCATAGATGTCAACACAGGCAAGTATGTCGGCAAACGCAACCAAGAAGAGACGATAGTTAAAACCAATCTTGAAGCGGTAAAGGAAATTGTATATCAGCTAAAGCTAAGGAATATGGGCGGTCTGATAGTCCTAGACTTCATAGATATGGAAAGAGAGGAAAATAAGGAAAAGGTTTATAACGCTCTCGATTCCGAGCTGAAACAGGACAGATCGCGGACAAAAATCTTGAGAGTGTCAGAACTCGGCATAGTGGAAATGACAAGAAAAAGAACAAGGGCAAACCTAAATAGGATACTTTGCCAACCGTGTCCTTATTGCGACGGTAAAGGCTTCAACAAATCGCCAAAAACTGTCTGCTATGAAATTTTCCGCGAAATCGAGCGGATAGCCGCGACACGACCATCGCTAGAAAAAATAATGGTCTCCGCGTCATCTGTAGTATCTTCTTCGCTTGTCGATGAAGAAAGCGATTTCCTTGAAGATATCGAAAAAAAGCACCGCTGTACGATAACGATAAAATCTTCGAAAGATTTTTCGGACGAGCAGTTTGAGGTAACGATTACCTGAAAAGGTGACGCGGAAAATGGCCTATACCAACTTATCCATGCCGTCGAATGAGAGGTAAATATTTTTGGGAAGCTCCTTTTGAAGTTTGGAATGTTTAACAAAGTGGTTCATATGCGTTAGGTACGTTTTATCTGCGCCAAGAGTGCCGGCCAGTTCGACAGCCTCTTCAATACTAAAGTGGGTAGCATGTTTTTTAAACTGCACCGCACCCAGCACCAATAGTTTCAGACCTTTCATCTTTTCTATAGTAGATTTCGGCACAAAATTGCAGTCGGTAAGATACGCAAAAGAGCCGATCCTGAATCCGTAAACTTCCATATCGCCATGCATCGCTGGTAACGGCTCCACCTTCCGCCCGAAAAGGGTGAACTTGCCGTTTACTTCGTGGAGGGTTACTTTCGGCTTCCCTCCCCCTGCCTGCGTTTTCGTAAAAATGTAATCGAACATCGTTCTAATTCTGCCGAGGGTGTAGCTAGAGCCGTAACAGGGAATTGATTGATGCTGAATAAAATTAAAGCTCCTAAGCTCGTCTATGCCGTGTATATGGTCGGCATGCGGATGGGTAAAGAGAACCGCGTCAATCTGCTTTAGCCGGTAAAGGAGCGACTGTTGGCGTAGGTCGGTAGAGGTATCTATAAGGATGTTTCTCTCAAAAACTCCATCCATCCAGCTTAAAAGGACAGAAGCACGCAGTCTCCTATCTCGGCTGTCGTTGGAGCTACAGGTAGGGCAGTCGCAACCTATCATCGGAACGCCGGTAGATGTCCCCGAGCCGAGGACCAACAGGCGTATCGAGCCTTCTTTTAGCTGTTCACTCATTTCCATTATAACGGGCGGCAAAGCTTTGCTTTAAGCCAAGCTGGTCGAACACCTTGCCGGCTATCTCTTTAGCGAGATCGTCTATCGTCTGCGGTCTGTTGTAAAAGCTAGGCATCGCAGGCAGTATGGTCGCGCCTGCGCGGCTGAGCTTTAGCATATTTTCAAGGTGTATCGCCGAAAGAGGGGTTTCCCTTAGAAGCAGTATTAGCTGTCTCCCCTCTTTAAGGTGGACATCGGCAGACCTGCCTACAAGGTCAAACGAAACAGAGCCGGCAATTCTGCCGAGACAGCCCATAGAACACGGTGCTATCACCATACCGCCTGTCAGATAAGAACCGCTCGCTATCGAAACATCAAAGTTGGAGTTTTCAAAAATAGTTACGCCATCTTTCTCAAAATAACTTTTGTCTATCGCTAGTTCATGCTCTATTATCTTCTCCGCGGTAGAGGTTATGACGACATTTATTTCGACACCAGTTTTGTGAAGCCTGTCGAAAATCTCTTTGCCGTATATCGCGCCGGAAGCACCGGAAATTGCCAGAACTATAGGATGATTCGACACCTTACCTCTTGCCTTAGTGAAACAGAAATTACTCTGCTTGAATGTTAACGTAGCTAAGCTGGTCGGCAAGCGCTGTCGTCACAGAGCCGCCGCTTTTAAACTCGAATATATATCTGGGATAGAGGTAGCCTTTTACCTTCTCGCCGCTTTCCATGCGCACGACAACCGACAGCCTGTTCAGATCTTTTTTGCCAAATTTGATAAAAGTAACATCGCTAAGGTGAAGGTTTCTCTTGTTCCCACCAGACTCAAGGCGGAGCATGTTATCAACACCGCTTGAAATAGAGCTGGCATTGAAGAGAGAGCCATCTATGCCGACAACTGTTACGCTAAGTTTTGGCGCTTCGTCACCATCGAGCAGATCCTCTATATCCCCAGACCTTCTTGTAGCCCTTGACGACTTCCCTCCGCTTATCCTCACGCTATAAATAGTGCCGCTACCGCCCTTACGGCTCTTGCCTCCACGCATCCTTTTTTTCCTGTAGGTGCCGGAAGATTGCGAAACGCCGACCTTTTTTTGGACGGTCGGCACCTGTTTTTGAGGCGGCGGAGGGCGGTTGACCGTACCCGACCCGGAAAGATGAACCATCTGCCGTTGCATCAGAAATAGCGAGCTATTAGAAAACGAGTCCGTACTAAACAGAACGGTAAAAATACCGGCAAAAACCAAAACCACCCTTTTCATCGGAGGTATTATAGCTCACCTAGGCAGTCTGTGCCACGCACCTTACAGGTGAGGTACTATTCGCAGGCGGTGGGTAGCTTTTTCTGGAAAGCTCAAAACGATTTACTAGCCGGATGCGACTGTTCCCTGCGAGAACTCGCTCCACGCCGTTGCGTGGCCCGCATTGCAGGTCTGCTTTTCTCATACAGCTGTAACACTACCAAACTACAGCAAAAGGCAACCGCTAGCGCCTCGCCGAAGGCGACAGCGGCGTGTTGTGCAACCGCTTAAAACTTATCCGGTAATTATATCGAACGCGTGCGACTACTTGCTCCACGCCGTTGTGTGGGGGTTGCCTAAAGGAGTGCGGGTTCCTATAATCAGCGATTACTCAAAAATGAACAACGGCAGGGGAACATATTAGTGCATGATTCGAGAATAGTTATTACCGGCATCGGGGTTGCCTCGCCAAACGGCGATAACCTTGCCGAATACCGCACAGCACTTTTAACCGGCAAGTCGGGCGTAGAGAAGATGGAAACCCGCTACATCGGCGAGGTAAACGCCGGAATCTGCCGTTTCGACCAATTCAAATACCAAAAAAAGAAAGAGGTACGAAGAGGCACCCGTTCCGGCAGTATTGCCATTTACTGCTCGCGGGAGGCGATGGAAGACACCTCAATAACCGTTGACGATGTTGGCAAAAACCGGATAGGGGTCTACCTCGGTATTACCGAGCATGGCAACGTGGAGACCGAGAACGAGGTCTACAACATAAGCAGGTTCGATTACGACACCAAATACTGGACGCACCACCACAACCCGAGAACCGTCGCAAATGCTCCTGCAGGCGAAGTAACCCTTAACCTCGGCATCACAGGCCCGCACCTCTGCATAGGGGCGGCATGCGCGGCGGGAAACCTTGGGCTTATATACGGGGCGCAGATGCTTCGGCTTGACGAGTGCGACCTTGCTCTTGCCGGCGGGGTATCGGAATCTATACATACTTTTGGAATATTCGCCTCTTTTAAAGCACAAGGGGCGCTGGCCGAACATGCAGACCCTACAAAAGCGAGCAGACCGTTCGCCGCCGACAGAAGCGGCATAGTTGTCTCGGAAGGAGGATCTGTATATACTCTCGAACGGCTGGAAGACGCACTAGCTAGAAACGCCAAAATATACGGCGAGATTACCGGATACGCAAGCAACTCCGATGCTACCGATCATGTACTCCCAAACCCGATAAGACAGGCCGAATGTATAGAGCTGGCACTTGAAAGAGCAAAGCTAAAACCTGAGGAAGTTGACATAATAAGTACGCACGGCACTGGAACAACACTGGGAGACCAACAGGAATGCGAAGCTATCAACAGTGTATTTAAAGATTGCCCAGATACTTATGTAAATAACACCAAAAGCTTCATAGGGCATGCTATGGGTGCGGCAGGGGCGCTGGAACTTGCCGGCAACCTACCCTCTTTCGATGACGGCATAGTTCACCCCACTATAAACCTCGATAAACTAGACCCAGAATGCGAGATAAAAAACCTCGTCATCAATCAGCCATATAAAAAAGATCGGATAAATCAGATTCTTAACAACTCTTTTGGAATGCTTGGAATAAATTCAGTTGTAATTGTCAGCCGTTTTGTTGGATAATGCTTTAAGCGGTCTGGTTAAAAGTATTCTACATACTGGCAACGGTCGAATTTGGGGAAAGGTTTGACCTTAGTTTGTTAGTAGTAGGAGGAAGAGACACGTGGACAAGAGCCAATTGCGTGAAGCAGTTATCGACATAATCAAAAGCATAGCGCCAGATGAAGACCTTAACGGCATTGACGGCGAAAAACCGCTTAGAGAGCAGATAGACCTCGATTCGATGGATTTCCTCGATATCGTTATGGAGCTGAGGGTAAGGTACAAAGTTGATGTACCAGAGCAGGACTACCCCGCTCTAAACACCTTGCAAGGTACTGTCGACTATCTGCATCCAAAAATGGGTAACGTCTGATACCTAGAGCTTTGGACCAGCGGCAATAAAAATTGAACAGCCCCCAGCCTTACGACACTCTTATCATCGGAGCCGGTATGTCCGGCCTTTCTGCCGGAATACGGCTGGCACATTTTGGGAAAAAAGTAGCAATACTAGAACGCCACGACCGTGTAGGCGGGCTTAACTCGTATTACTCGCTTGGCGGATACGATATAGATGTAGGACTGCATGCTGTTACCAACTACGCGCTTAGCAGAAAATCACCTACCGGCGCGCTAGGCAAAATACTGCGTCAGCTAAGGATAAGGCCCGAAGAGCTCGACCTCTCCCCGCAAAAGAAAAGCCGGATATCTTTCCCATCAGTAACTCTCGATTTTACAAACGATTTTGCATACTTTATTGAAGCGATAAATGAGGCTTTCCCATCGCAGAAAGATAATTTTCGAACTTTGGTCGCTAAGGTAGAGAAACACGACCCGTTCAAAACTGCGTCTGCTCCTCAATCAACAAGAGAAATGCTTTTATCAATAATCAGAGAGCCTTTGCTGGTAGAGATGCTGTTGGCTCCGCTTATGTACTACGGAAACCCGATTGAAAATGATATGGACTTCCGGCAATTCGTCATCATGTTCAAATCTATCTACATGGAAGGGTTCGCAAGACCAAAACGAGGAGTGAGGCAAATTCTCGATTTACTAGTGGAACGCTTTGAAAATAAAGGTGGAGAGCTAAAGCTAAATAGCGGAGTCCAAGATATTGTCGTAAAGGATGGAAAGGCTAAAGGAGTGGAGCTGTACGACGGCACCTACCTCCCCTGCCGAAGCATCCTTTCATCTGCCGGCAGGCTGGAGACGATAGCACTCTGCCCCGAAACAGCTCCAAAAGGGAAACAGCCAAAGGCCGGCGTGATGGCGTTTTCCGAGTCAGTAAACATCCTTGATAAGCATCCACAAGAGCTTGGGTTCGAGCATTCGATAATATTTTTCAGCAATAGAGATAAGTTCCGGTTCAGAAGGCCGGACGAGCCGTTTGAGGTGAACGACGGCGTTATATGCGTTCCAGACAATTTCGAGTACGAAACCCCGTTACAAACTGATATGGTGCGGATTACCAACAAAGCCGACCACCGTTTCTGGGAAAAGATAAACCGACTGCAAAACCTCCCTACCAAGAAGGAATGGCACCAAAAGTCGCTTGAGGCCGCCTCGACGGTAGGGCGGCATATGCCGGATATATCAAAAAACCTGAAATTTGTAGATATCTTCACCCCCCGCACGGTAGAAAGATACACCGGCCATATTCACGGCGCTGTCTACGGTGCGCCGGTAAAGGTGTGGGACGGTGTAACGCCGGTCGAAAACCTGTTCCTCTGCGGAACAGATCAAGGGTTTCTAGGAATAATCGGCACTATGCTATCCGGCATATCGATAGCCAACCAGCATTTATTGCAGTAGCTCCAGCGTAGCGCCTGCTTCCTTTTTTTAATTCAATCAATAGCGGGGGTTCCTGCTCTCTGAATTCCCCAGTAGGGGCTGTTGCCGAATGAGATAAATTCGATTTTTCTACAAATTACCAATCCCTAAAGGCTCTATTTTTAAGAAGTAAGAAAATGAACTTTTCCTTAAAATGCTCAAAAAACTCTTTTGACAACAGAGCAATAGCGGGGGGCCTGTTCTCTGAATTCCCCCAGTAACTCAGACATTCCTGTCTGAGTTCCCGCAAAGCGGGAAAAATCGTCATGCTACGCATGACCCTCAGGTAAGAATACCTGAGCTACTTGAAGGCAACCCCCCTCTGCGGTAAACCTTCACCTTTTGGTGCCACAGGCGCCTCTTGCCTGTGGCTGTCCCACAGGGACAACAGAAACGCTATGCTTCGTATAGCCAACAGGCGGCAGCCGCCTGTTCTACCGCAAGGCGACAAACCGGCATTTTTCTCTGCGTCCTCTGCGGTAAAGCAACCTCCCCTTACTGTTGCGCTGTCTGCACTGCTTGCGGCACCTGCCAACCGCCTGTTAGAATAGCCGTTTTTCAAATTTGGGAGAACTTTGCTAAAAGCATGACACTAAGAAAGCTTAAAAACATCAAGAGTGAATACGATGTCGTCGTCATAGGCGCGGGGCTTGGCGGGCTTACAGCCGCCAACATGATAGCGAGACGGGGCCACTCCGTCCTTCTGCTCGAACAGCACACGGTGCTAGGCGGCCTTGCGGCATACTTCAGACGCAAAAAACATATATTCGATGTAGCTCTGCACGGCTTTCCAGTAGGGATGATAAAGACATGCAGAAAATACTGGAACAGCGATATATCCTCCCGCATAGTTAAGCTTAAAGGGATACGGTTCGACAACCCGCAGTTCCAGCTGGAGACCGACTATTCAAAGGACGATTTCGTGCGTATACTCACCGAAAAGTTCGGCATACCGCACAGCACCGTAACAGATTTCTTTGAACATACCCGCAACATGAACTTCTACGACGGCGACAAACGCACCACCAGAGAGCTTTTCGAGCAGTTCTTCCCCAAACGCGACGATGTATGGCGGCTCTTGATGGAGCCGATTACATATGCCAACGGCTCCACGCTTGAAGACCCTGCTATAAGCTACGGCATAGTTTTTAGCAATTTTATGAGCAAGGGCGTTTACACCTTCACCGGAGGTACCGACCTCATAATAAAAATGATGGAAGAAGAACTCGCGAAAAACAGCGTAGATGTGCGGGCAAAAGTTCTCGTAGAAAAAGTTACGACAGAAAACGGAAAAGTATCCGGCGTTATTGCAAACGGAGAAAAGATAAAATGCAAATCTGTTTTCTCCAACGCAAATCTTCAATCGACCATACTTGATATGATAGACAAAAAAGATATACCGCAAAGCTTTAGAGAACAGACCAAAAAAATGCGGATAAACAATTCATCGGCACAGGTTTACATAGGGATAAAAGCAAGCGAAAAGCTCGACTATATAGGCGACCTTTTGTTCACCTCTACCGCCGAAAAATTTAGCGAAAAGGCGATGCTAAGTAAAAGTGTAACAAGCAGAACCTTCTCCGTCTACTACCCAAGCTTCAGGCCGGGGCATAACCGCCACACCATAGTCTCCTCGTCAAACGCCGACTATAAAGACTGGGCAAACCTCTCTGACGAGCAGTACAAGACAGACAAAGAGCATCTCGCCGAAGATACACTGGATAAATTGGAAAAATATATTCCCGGAGTGCGCAATAAGATAGACCACCTAGAGGTAGCAACGCCAAAAACTTTTGAGCGGTTCACGCGCCATGTCGGCGGTTCGTCGTTCGGCACCAAGTTCGAAGGGCTCGATGTAGCTACAGCACTGCCCAAACATCTGCCGGGGCTTTTCTTTGCCGGCTCTGTAGGCATAATAATGTCTGGCTGGCTTGGTGCGGCGAACTACGGCGTGATAGTCTCAAACGAAGTAGATAAATACCTAAGGAGCCTCGATGACCAACCTTAACGGCAGAGTGGCAATAGTAACCGGCGGAACAAGCGGAATCGGCGGTGCTATATCCTCAGCGTTCCTTAACGCTGGGGCAACAGTCATAGCAGTTTACGGAAGCAACGACGCTAAAGCAAAAAAGTTTAAGGAAAAAACAAGCGGCAACATAGAAACGGTAAAGCTCGATGTCTCCGACTATTTGGCCGTCAAACAGTTTTTCGATAACTTTTTAGAGAAGCATGAAAAGCTCGACATAGTGGTAAATTCCGCGGGAGTAAGGCAAGATTCGATAGTAGGCATGATGAAGGAAGAAGACTGGAAAAAAGTGATAGATATAAACCTTACCGGCACATTCAACATCTGCAAGTTCGCCGTTATGGCGATGGTAAGAAAAAGGTACGGAAGGATTATAAACATCACCTCCCCTTCCGGCAAAATAGGCATTGAGGGGCAGGCAAACTATTCAGCCTCCAAAGCTGGGCAGGTAGCCTTTACCAAGTCTCTTTCAAAAGAGGTGGCAAAAAGAAACATAACGGCAAACTGCATATCACCCGGCTTTATAGATACCGACTTTATCTCCGGCCTGCCGGAAGAGGCGCGCAAAGCGTACCAACAGTCGGTGCCGATGAAACGGTTCGGCAAGCCGGACGAAGTATCTCCCGCCGCGCTTTTCCTCGCAAGCGAAGAAGCTTCTTATATAACAGGCTCGGTGCTAGAAGTAACCGGCGGACTGTAGCGATGGACGATATACAAAAAGCGATACCGCACAGAGAGCCGTTTCTTTTTGTAGACAGAATCATAGAGATTAGCAAAGAAAAGATAACAGCCGAGCTTAAAGTAAAACCGGAGTTCGATTTTTTTAAAGGGCATTACCCCGACTTTCCGATAATGCCTGGGGTGCTTGTCTGCGAATCTATCTTTCAGGCAGGGGCTATACTCCTCTCTAAACTGCTGGAAGCCGAAAACTCCAAAGCTAATGACGCAAAGGTGCCGGTTCTTACCCGTATAAAAAACAGCCGTTTTAAAAAGATGATACGCCCCGACGACACGATACAGCTGACGGCAGAAATAACGGATAGGATAGACGACCTTTTTCATCTTAAAGGAAAAGCGTTTGTAGACGGCAAGATGGCTGTCGCCGTAGAATATGCCTGCGCGCTTACGCCAAAGCCGGAGGGAATGAAATGAGCTTTTTGGGTTTTGAAGGAAAAAACTATCTCGTACTCGGCATAGCCAATAGAAAAAGCGTAGCCAACTTCATATCGGAAATAATACGCGACGAAGGCGGCAACCTTATCCTCTCGGTAGAGAACGAAGAAAAACGCGATGCCGCAACAAAACTTTTTCCAGACGCGAAAGTCTTCGTCTGCGACGTATCGAATGATGAAGATGTAAAAAAACTGGTCGAGAATGTTTCCAAAGAGGTCGACGTGATACATGGCCTTGTACACTCTCTCGCTTTTGCAAACTTCTCGGAAGGGCTAAAACCTTTCAACGAAACGAAGAAGGAAGATTTCCTGCAGGCGCTCGACATATCCTGCTTTTCGCTGGTAACGATATCAAACGCATTCAAGGAAATGCTCGATAAAAAAGCGTCGGTCGTGACCATCTCGATATCGACCACAAGGATGGCCTCCGAAAACTACGGCTACATGGCGCCGATAAAAGCGGCGCTAGATTCCACCCTCGTATTCCTCGCAAAAAGCTTCAGCAATTTTTCCGAAGTAAGATTCAACGCAATAGGACCGGGTCTTTTAAAAACATCCGCCTCGGCTGGAATTCCGGGGTATGTAGACTCGTACCTCTTCGCGCAAAAAATGACGTTAAGAGACAGGGCGGTGGAAACGAAGGAAGCGGCAAACACCGCTGTCTTTCTTTTAAGCGGCGCTTCATCCGGCATAAACGCGCAGAAAATCGTGGTCGATGCCGGAATGGAAACCAACTATTTTAATAAAGAATCTATCAAGAAGGTGGTAAAGGACTGACTTGGTAGCGCAGACACGCGTCCCTGTTTCATTCTATAGAAACTGTCGTTTCATGGAGGTGACAATGAATAAAAATGTACGGCAAAAGATTGGCTTAAGAATTCGGATGGTTCGTAAAAGACAAAAGCTGACCCAAGAAAATTTAGCTGAAAAGGCTGGTCTTACAGGCAAGTTTATTGGGGCTATCGAAAGAGGAGAAAGCTATCCATCCTTTGCCAAGCTAGAGTCTATCGCAACCGCTTTAGAATGCGACCTCCGCCATTTCTTTGAAATTGATTACATAGAAGAGTCAAAGCAAGAGTTGAACAAACTTATTCAGAAGCGGATAAAAGCCCTTTCACAAGATGACAGAAGGTACATTCTAAAAATTATGGATTGGCTGGCCACTAGGTAAGTTGACTGCTAGATATGTTTTGGCCTCTTTTGCCTTAATATCTTCCCGCACCCTTTGCGCTCTCTACTGTCACACGCTCACCTCGCATGGTCAAGTTGTCGTTGTTACCGTCCGATAAATTAATTAGACTACGAGGCTAACTATTGGGGGGCAAAAACGATTAACCAAAAGAAACTTGTAAGCGTCGTCATTCTTACATGGAACCGCAGGGACGACCTTGCCGAAACGCTTGAAAAACTAAAAGCGGAGAGCTACGCGCCGCTAGAAGTGATAGTGGTAGACAACAACTCTAAAGACGGCACAGAAAAGATGGTGAAACATGATTTCCCATTCGTAAAATATATAAAGCTAGGCCACAACAGCGGGATAGCCGGTTACAATGTAGGGTTTAGAAAGGCGAAAGGCGACTACATTGTAGCGCTCGATTCCGACTCCTACCCCCACCCCGAAGCGATTACAAAAATGGCAGAGCTTTTAAAAAAAAACAGCGATGCCGGCATAGTAGCTTTCGACGTGCATACTCCGACCAAAAAAAATCTCGAAACAGTGATAGATAGTGACGAAGTAAAAGATATCATCGGTTATCACGGCGCGGGGGCCGGCATAAGGAAAGAGGTTTTCCAAAACATCGGTTACTGGTTCGAGCCGTTTTTCCTTTACTTCAACGAGATGGACCATGCCCTTAGAGCTACCCGAAAAGGTTTTAGAATAATAACCTCTCCGGCTGTAAGAGCGTTTCATAAGTCAAGCGTAGTTGCCAGACCGTCCAGAAACGCCCCGTACTTCTACCTGCGCAACGGGTTTTGGCTAGTATGGAGAAACTTTCCACTACCGCAGATGGTTTTGGCCACTTTTGGGCTGGTGCG
Source organism: Nitrospirota bacterium (assembly GCA_024275955.1). Classification (GTDB taxonomy): domain Bacteria; phylum Nitrospinota_A; class UBA7883; order JACRGQ01; family JACRGQ01; genus JAJRYD01. Next base: position 106,831 of record JAJRYD010000036.1, on the reverse strand, counting down.
GATGGCGGTTTACGAAACTTTTCACCAAAGAACCACCGTCTATATGGAAGCGATGAAAGATGCGTTCAAAAATATCTTTACCATATTCAGAACAAGAAAACCTCTCGACGCAACGGCGTTTAAAAAAGTACGCATCCCATTGTCGCTCATATTTTCGAGGTTTGGATGAGTACGCTTGTTATAAAATCGGCCTCACTCGAAAGGCTCGACAGCTTTATGGATAGCGCTGGGAACAACGAAGAAGTAACGATACTGACACACCAAACCCACGCCGGTTCGATAAAGGCAAACTACCAAAACGCCTCGGTAGCAGTTTATCCATTCGACTCCGGCTTTAACCCCAAAAATGCCAAAGCTACGCAGCAGACGGAAAACAGGCTGACAGAGAGCTACGACAAGGTGATAGTACTCATCTCAAATCTTTCGGGGCATGGCCATATCGAGGCGATTAGAGCCGCTTTCGCCTTTAAAGGAAAGGCTATTTACCTCTACAACATAAACGGCAACCTTATTCCGGTACCGGAAAATTTTATACAGATAGAATTTTTTAAACGAATCGCTTTATACCCTGCCGTAATTTTTGCTACACTCCTAGCTTGGGTGGTTACGGGGGTAATTCTTGGCTTTGCCGCCGCTTTGCGGACAATCGGAGCCTTGAAAAACAGAAAGGGGTAAATGAGTAGCCTGAATATTCTTATTACGGCGGCATCACGACGCGTGGCGCTGATACAAAGTTTTAAGAAAGCGATAAAAAGTTTGGGGCGGGATGGAAAAGTTATCGCCTGCGATGTAGACAGCCTCTCCGCCGGGCTAGCCTTTTGCGACAGCTATCAGCTTGTCCCGCTTTCGACATCGCCTGAATATATCCCATCCGTTATAGAGGTCTGCAAAAAGGAAAAGATATCACTTCTTGTCCCCACTATAGACGAAGAGGTGCCTCTATTCGCGAAACACAAAGATAATTTTTCTAAAATAGGGGTAACAATACCTGTCGTAAACGAGCAGGTAGGCGAAATCTGCAACGATAAATATAAAACATACCTCTATTTTAAAGAAAAAGGACTACCGATGGCAAAAACATACCTGCCGGAAGATATAAAAAAAACAACTCCTGCCTTTCCGCTTTTTATAAAACCGAGAATAGCACGGGGCGCTGTTGGCGCGTTTCCTGTCAGAAGCATGAAAGAGCTCGATTTTTTCCTTGAATATGTAAAAGATCCGGTAGTGCAGAGATTTCTCGCAGGAAAAGAATATACGATTGACGTTCTCTGCGGCCTAGACGGCAGAGTACTCTCGGTTGTTCCAAGAGAAAGGCTTGTAATAAGGTCTGGGGTTTCGGACAGAGGGAAAACATACAAAAACCGCAAGATGATAGAGCTGGCAGAAAAAGTAGCGAAAGAGATCGGCATCATCGGCCCGGCAAACCTCCAGTGCAAGGAGCATAACGGAAAGATTACTTTTTTCGAGGTAAACCCGAGGTTCTCAGGTGCCATACAGCTGACGATAAAGGCCGGCGCCGACTTTCCGTTGATGATTCTCCAGATGCTCAACGGCAGTGCCGTCCCTGAGATAGGACGGTTTGAAGATAACCTCACGATGGTTTCCTATGAGGAAAGCATTTATCATAACCAAAAATAAAAAGAAGGTTACGGCGCGAAACTCCGATAAACATCTATGTTCAAAGTAGGCATCATCGGTTGCGGAAGAATAGGACAGCTTCTCGAAGAAGACCGACTGCGCGAAAAGCCTGCCACGCACGCCGGCGCGTATCTTGCCTGCCGTCAAACTAAAATCACCTCGGCATGCGACACGAATAGTGAAAGGCTGACAAAATTTGGTGAAAAATTCGGCATAGACAAATCACACCTATACAACAACTACCGGCAGATGCTCAAAAACGAAAAGCTGGATATCATCAGCGTTGCTACATCGACAAAAAGTCATTGCCCAATGGTTATCGAAGCGGCAAAAGCGAAACATACAAAAGGTATCTACTGCGAAAAACCGATAGCCCTTAACATAAGGGATGCCAACAGAATGATCGCCGTGTGTAAAAAAGAAAAAGTAGCTCTTATTATCGGTCACGAAAGAAGGTTCGACGCAAATTTTATAAAAGTAAAAAAGATTATCGACAAAAAAACTTTCGGGAAACTAAAAACCATCATAGGACAAACGCTCTCCGGCCCTCCCCTGAAGCTGTCTGTTTCAAAACACGCGGGCGGTTCGCTCTTTCATGATGGAACCCATCTGCTCGACCTCGCGCTCTACTTCGGCGGTCAGGCGCTCTGGGTAGCCGGTTTTGACGAAAGAAAGTTCGGCCGCCGGAATATCGAGTCGACCGCTATCGGCATTATAAAGTTTCGTGACGGGGCAAACATGCTGTTTGAAGCTGGCGGAGAGAGAGAATATTTCAAGTTCGACCTAGACCTTCAGTTCGAGAGAGGAAGGATACTAATAGGAAACTCCGGCATAGAAATGTTCCGCTCAAACAAAAGCAGGCATTACCTCGGCTTTAGAGAGCTGGAAAGCATTCCCTACTCTGCTCCCGCCAGCCGGCAAAACTCTTTTTTAGGAATAGTAAAAGAGCTCGTAAGTGCTGTTAAAAACCGACGTAAACCTGCTTCCAGCGGAGAGGAAGCAAGAGACAGCCTAGAGCTTATTCTTGCTATATACAGATCAGCTTCGCTTGGAGGAAGCAAGGTAACACTGCCAAAAAGAAAAGCGTTATGAGTAGCACTGTAATAATAATTCAGGCAAGATTAGGCGCTACACGCCTGCCGGGGAAAACTCTCGCCGATATAGCTGAAAAACCTCTAATCGACTGGGTTATTAAGTCAGTCGGCGAAATAGGAAATTTTAAAATAATTGTCGCCACTACCAGCCTGCCGGAAGATAACAAGCTTGTAGCGCATCTAGAGAAAAGAGGCACAAATATTTTTCGGGGAGACTCCAAAGATGTTCTCTCCCGTTATTACAGCGCGGCAGTGCTGTCAAACGCGGAAACGGTAATAAGAATCTGCGCCGACAGCCCCCTTATAGCTGTGGCCCATATGAAAAAGATGCTGGCAAAACATCTTAGTCAAAAGGCAGACCTCACACATGTTACCGGCACTAGTCTGCTTGGCCCTTTTGGCGAGATTATTTCCGCCTCCGCGCTTGGTACTATAAAAATGGAAGTAAAAGAAAATTATCAAAAAGAACATGTCACCCCTTTCATACATGAAGATAGCGGGGGCAGGTTCCGCGTTTGCACTCTGGAAGCGGACGACCCGCTGAAAAAAGATTACCGGCTTACCATAGATACCGGAGAAGACCTCGCGATGATGCGCACGCTATTTGAAAAAATAATGGAAACAGGGAAAAAGATAAACCTTCTAAACGCTCTCGCGGCTCTCGAACTAAACCCAAAAATAGCGGCAATAAATAAAAATGTAAAACAAAAAGGCTGGAAAGAGTAGAGTGCCGATTTACGGTGCGGAGGTACCGTTCAGCATGAAGGTAGCATTTATCGCCGTGTTGGAAATGCTGGAGATGGTGCAGGTTGTCGTCTGGTCCGTCGCTACAGCTCCGGCGGTGATAGAGTAACCGCCGGGAAGCCCTCCATCGAGAAGAGCGCCGGCCTGAGTACAGTTAGAGATTGCCACGCAGGCGCTATTGCCGGTCTTGCAAGACGCAAAATTTATAGAACCGGCAGAGCCGAGACTACCAGCAACCGCTTTTACAGCGGCAAGCTCGGCATCGCCGGAAAGGTTTACAAACCGAGGAACCGCTACCGCCGCCAGAATACCGAGGATTACCACCACCATTATCAATTCGATAAGAGTAAAACCGGAATCGCCTCTTCCTGCCAAGAAAAAACCATTTTTGGGCATCAAATCAAAATTTTTAGATCGCAATTGTCACCTCTCACGGCTACAAAATCAGTTTAAACGAACAACCAAACACTTAGAGTATCAAGGTAATTTACTTTTCACAAACTGTTGATAAAAAAAGATCACTGTTTATGATTTTTTACAACTCGATTATCTGCATTTTACTATTCTAACGCTTTCAGAAAAGGTAGCGGACAACATTTCTACATTCGACGGCTCTAGCAGAAGTTTGACAGCCACAGCCTTTTGTTTCCCAGCGTTACACCGATTTTGAAAAGATTCTGCACGCAGAAAAGTGCTTAAAAACAAAGGCCAAAACATTCTAATTATGCTAGAATACTTTTTCATGAAAAAACTGCTTTTGCTTTGCATCGTACTTGCTCTGCCTCTCAATTCTTGGGCGGTAGAAGATATACCAAGAACACCAGCGATGAAAGAGTCGCTTTTTAACGATATATCAGCCAATCTGGCATGCCTCTGCGGGTGCGGTACTACGGTAAAATCGTGTCCGCACGAAAACTGCGGTTTTTCCATTCCTGTAAGAGAAAGTCTTATCAGCATGATTGAAAACAACTTATCGAGAAAAGCGATTATCGACAAGCTCGTAGCTGATAAAGGCGAAGTAATATTGGCCAGACCGGCCTTTAAAGGTTTTAACATTATCGCCTATGTAACCCCTTTCATCGTAATACTTGCTGTAGGTTTTGGCATCTGGCTTATGATTAAACGCTGGGTCGCCGCAAGAGCTGAAAAGGTAAAAAACGGCGCTACGGCCAGCAAGGCAAAAAACGGTAAGATTTCTTCTGACGATGACCAATACCTTAAAAAAATGAGAAGCGAATTGGGAGATTTTGAAGATTGATTATTCTAATAGGAACACTGCTCGCTATCGCGCTTTTATTTTATATAGGCTACCCCCTTTTGGCAAAAACCTCACCTGAAGAAACCGCCGAAGTAGACGAAGGTGACGAATACCACAAGCTCCTCTACCGTAGAGATACTTCGTACCTCGCCCTCAAAGATCTCGAGTTCGACCACGAAACCGGAAAAATAGACGATACCGACTACGAAGAGCTAAAGAAAAATTTTGAAATGGAAGCGGTCGGCATCCTTAAAGAAATCGACGCTGTAAAAAAGGATGACACCCCCAAAAAGAAAACAGAACCGAAGGAAAACAGCTTTTGTACAGCGTGCGGGGTGAAGCTGGAGCCATCCGACAAATTCTGCGGCGAGTGCGGCCAAAGGGCTTAGAGACTAAAACATTTCACTTTATCGCTTGGGCAAGGTTTTTATATTAACCGCCTTTGAAGGGCGGCTCTCCAGCCCCGAACTGCTGACAGCCGTAACAGAGTACGAAAGGAAACTGCCAGGCTCCAACCCTGTGATATTGTAGCCGGCTTTTTTAACTGTGGCGACTACCCGCGATTCAAACAGACTCTTTTCATAAACCTTGTATTTGTCTACATCCCCGGAAGCCGGCGGTTTCCATCTGAGCCGGACTTCGGTCGCGGTAGAGACAGCCTCTATAGCTCTCGGAGGTTCCGGCGGTAATTTGGTGGTGATAAAAACAGTCTCGGAAGGCTCGCTCTCCAGCCCGCCGCTGTTAATTGCCGAAACCATGTAGTAATACTTCTGTCCATGCTCAAGAGGCTCGTCCCTGTATACGGTGCCTTTAGAGACGCCAAACAGTTTAAAACCGGCATCGGCATTTTTACTCCGCCATATTTTATATTTCCAAATATTTTTTTCATTGCTATGCGTCCATGTCAAAGTGGCATGCCCCGCCCCTCCGCTACTGCCGGCCAACGATTCAGGGCGGGAAGGACGGCCGCGCGTAACCGCTTTCACCAGCAGACTTGCTATACTCTCGATTCCAGCCACATTGTAGGAAACCACTTTATAGTAATAGCTCTTATTATCTTCAAGGTTATCGTTATCGCTAAATTCATCTTTCGAGGAGCCTCGTATTTTGCGGATAAGATCGAATTTTTTTCCATCGCCGCTTCTATAAACAGCGTAGCCCGAAACCATTCCAGCTCCAGCGCCGACAGACTGCCATGTAAGCTTTACCTGTCTTACCATCCCGCTCTCGGCTTTCACCCCCTGTGGGCTATCCGGCAGAGGCACCATAGCGGCTTTCACTATGTTAGACGGCACGCTTTCCCCCTCACCAACAGAAACGGCAACTACAAAATAAAACCAAAGCCCGCCATCACCGTCTGCTTCTACTCTTAGGTCAGTTCTAAAGCGGGAGTCGACACTGCCTACAAGATAGCTTGAGCCTCTATCGGTGCCGGATCTGTACAGTCGGTACCCTTTAACATCAGGGTCGGAATGCCTCTCCCATTGAAGCAAAAGCGACTTAACCCCGGTAGCTAAAATATGAAGGCCGGTTGGCGGAGACGGCCTTGACAAGCTCATACCCTTCGCAATTACTGTGGCGCTGTTCCCCTCCTTCCCTTTTTTGTCGATGGAAGTAATCTGGAAATAATATTCTCTTCCATGCTCAACCTGTTTACCGCCGTACACCCAGCTTGATATTTTAGAATCATCAATTTTCATTACTTTTGTAAACGGGCCATTTTTAGACCCAGACACTTTAATAAGGTAGCCTCTCACTGCCCTGTCCGATGGAACCGACCATTTCAAGGTTATCTGCCCTGCTTCGCCGGATGATGCCGAAAATAAAGCCGGCGGGTTCGGCCCCTTTTTAGTACGCACAGAGAGCATGTCGGAAAACCGTCCTATTCCACCTTTGGAATTGAAGGCGGCAACCTTGTAGTAATATTCGACACCGTCCTCTAGGCGATTTTTTCGCCTACTCCTATCTAGGTATGTAGTGTTGCCGATACCTTTCACCTTACCGATTTTTAAGAACCGGCCATCCATAGCAAAAGAGCGGTGTATGTAATAACCAGCCGTTTCCGGCGAATGGTTCGAGTTCCATAAAAGTTTTATCTCTCTTTTCTTCACGCTCATTCCTTTAAGACCATATGTTTTTCCAGGTCTCTTTCTGATAAAATCGCTCAAACCGATAGGAAGCTTTCTATTTTCCTTTATCACCTCGGCCAGAGATGTACGGGAACTAACCCTTAGTATCTTTATTTTTCCCAAAACGATCTCTTCAACGCTTAAAATCTCTTTGGTAATTGGGTCAGATATTTCTTGACCTATCCTAAACACAAAAAATATATCGCCCTTTTTAAGGCGATGCTTGGAACCGAGGTTTATAGCCACTTTTCGTGAGAGCATCCCCGCTTTTTTATCTCTGCTTACTATTATCCCCTCAAAATATGGCCGTACCCTGTATATATTTATTCTGTGCGGTTTCTCTTGATTTCCCGAAAAGCGCGTATTGCCGGAGCTGTCCTTAGCGGTTAGGTAGTATTCAAAAATACCTGTGCGTATTCTGGATTTAGGTATCTCTATAGAATAGGTATCCCCTTTGTCCATGCTGTCAATAAAATATTTGCCCCTCGTTCCGGTCCGGTAGGCGATAGAAACCTCCGCTACCCCAAAGTCATCGCTTACCGCCGCCTCTATCAAAAGCCTAGAAGCATCACTTATAGATTCAATCGGCTCATGCTCTATTATCGGAGGCTCTCTATCTATCGTTAATATCTTCAGCTTACCGGCATCATTGCTATCACCCTCAAAAGCAATATTTCCACCCGCGTCCTCACTGCTGAAATAATATTCAAGGCTGTCGCCATAGACATCTTCGGAAGGCACAATCCCATAGTAAACATCTTTCTCAACGGCAGGCTCCATAAGAGTGCGTTTAAACTCGCCATTCTTTTTAGATCTATAAAAAAGATAAGAACGCTCGACAGCATTATCATCCGTTATCTTCGCGCTTATACTATGCGACAGTCCAGCCTTGGCATCTTCCACCCTTTTGGGAGCTATTGAGGGAGGGTTGATATCGTTGATGTCAAGTTCTATAAATATATTTTCCGGCTCGCCAGGGTTAACCAAAACAACTCTCTCCTCGTCTTTAAACCCTTGCTTGGATATCCGAAGCCTCTGCTTTCCTTCCGGCAAATCAATAATAGTGATTGGGCTAAAACCTTTTCCATCATCTTCCAGATAAACATCGCAACCGGAAGGCTGTGTAGTTATCGAAATGCTCCCAAGCATCTGGCCTCGTGTCTGGTTGAATATCCGAATAATGTTCGGCGAATATTCTACTTCATCGAGTTTTAAAGAAGGAGAAACGCTTATCACCTCGGCAAACTGCTCTCTCGCTTTCCCTATTTTACCGTTCTCTACATGAATACGGGCAAGAAACAGCCGAGCCTTTATTTCATCGTAACGGTTATCAATAGTTTTAAGAGATTTAGTAATTTGCGTGTAGGCAAGGCTCAGTTCGCCTCGGTTAAAATAGTCCTCCCCCTTATCTAGAAATTCGTTTGAACCAAAAACCAAAACCGGCAAAGCAAGGAAAAAGGCAAAGAACAAACCTGTCGCCGTAATAAATCTAAAATGCTTTAAAGCCATAATTACAATCACTTATACCGCCCCACAGCTACAGAGATTAACATATTTTCAATGATACAACTAAAAGCTGGTCAAAGAAGAGAGTTCTCCTGCATCAAAAAAAGCCTTCCATCCCGACTGTTACCACAGCGGAAGACTGTCTTGTCACAGGATAACCTACATCCGCCCTTATCAGGTTAATGCCAGGGGCCTTTATAAGAGCTACGCGCAGGCCGCAACCTACCGATCCATGAAGTTTTGTCAGGTCATCACCTCTGTAATCGCCCCATGTGTTGCCCCAATCGGTAAAAACAACAAACCCGGGCTCGAAGATACCAAGAATTGCCGATTTATAGGTGAAAATCCGATCTTCAATATTAATAGCTACTCTTCCCTTCCCTTCAAATTCACCCGACTTAAAACCACGAAGACCTTCGGTGCCTCCAATTATTTTTTTATTTATCTTGCTGTCCAAGTACGAGACTTCGGCGTTAAAAACAAATGTCTGGTATTTAAAATCTCTAAAGAAATACCGGACACTTCCTCCATAACTGCCGTAGTTAAAATTTTCGTCATTCTGCCAAAGGTCAAGTTTCAGCTTAAGATAATCACGCTTTCTAGATTTAAAGTTTTTGCGTAGCGACACTCCGCCGGAAAAATCCGAAGATGTAGCTCCAAGCGACTTTAACTGCTTCCCGGCAGTCAGCGTAAGGCCAAGCCCAAGCGGTATATCCTCTACAATCCTAAACCTTTCGATATAGGTATCTTTCACGTACCTGTGCGGTTCAAACAAAAAATCAAATTTAAAAAGTATCTTGTTGTCTCTGCTTACCAGATGCGGCTTGCCCTTTTTCAAATAGTCAAGCTCCCCCACAGAAAGAACGGCGGTGGTCCGCAGTATATTCTCACCCCAAAAGTTATTGCTCCAGCCGTAATAGACTCTTGACCGTTTAAGTTTCTTCTTTTCATTCGCATCGTTATCGTCGCTGTAGAAAACCTTCGCTCCATGTGCCGACTTGGTAGAAAGAGAATAAAAAGGTTTTTCGAGTATCAAATTATAGATATCTTTGGAATCAGTAAAGTCGTACCCTAAGTCAAGCAGATAGCGCGTAGACGCGAAGGTGGAATCTTTAAAACCTACCGCGTGAGCGGCACCGGCGTTGGATGACCTAAACCTGTAGTTAAGGGTCTGTCCATAGCCCAAAAGGTTTTTCTCTCCAAAATCTAAACCAGACTTTATGTTTTCGTCTGTGCCGCCAAAGGTGCCGCCAACTATGAGCGACCATTGATCCCGTGTATGTACGATAATATCTACCGTTTTACTTTCATGGTTGGGAACCACTTTTATCCACTCGTCCGTAAGGTAGTCGTTAGCCCTTAGCTCTCTCTCCGACTCGCTTATAATCAGAGGGTCGTACTTGTCGCCTTCTTTAAAAAGCAGTTCGGTTCTGATAACATCTTCCCGCGTTACGGTGTGGATACGGTTGCCGAACCGCGCCACCTTCCCGCTCTCTTTGGGGTCGGAAAGGTCGAAAACATTTTTCCTTATAATTGTTATTTTACGAATGGTATACCCGGAAAGGTCTTCCAGAGGTTCTTCGGCTTGCGCAAGATTAACGGAAAGCGGAATGAAAATTAGCAGAGAAAAGGAAAGAGCCCCTAGGCTGGAGCCTCTCCCCGAAATTTTTATTTTTTCCCAATACGGCCAGCGACATTAATTCTGGCATTGGCTCGTTGGAGCTTTAGTTCACAAAGAGAATATCTTTCATCTGCATGCGTAATCTTTGAAAGTTCATCTTCCCAGCGTTTTTTATCTTCTATCGCACGCTCCAGATTAATCTGGGTAGCTCGCTCAGCGTTATCCGCTAGAATAATAACGGAGTTAGTGCCGACTTCAGCATATCCCCAACCTACAGCCACATAATGCTCGCCTTTATCGTCTTTATAAATTATTTCACCAGGCTTTAGCGTAGTAAGAAACTCGGCATGCCCTTCCAGCACGCCAAAATCACCCTCAGTGCCGGGAGCAGACACATACTCGACCCTTTCGTCCACAACCTTGCCTTCCGGCGTAACTATCTCAAGCGTAAAACTGGTAGCGACATCCATAAATTAGGCTTCCTTTAGCTCTTCGGCTTTTTGTTTAACTTCGTCGATATTACCTGCCATATAGAAAGCCTGCTCTGGGATATCGTCAAGCTCGCCCTCTACAAGAGCCTTAAACCCTTCAAGGGTATCTTTAAGCGCAACATATTTGCCAGGTGTTCCGGTAAAAGTTTCCGCGACATGGAACGGCTGTGAAAGAAAACGCTGTATCTTTCTTGCTCTCGAAACAGCTTGTCTATCTTCTTCGGAAAGCTCTTCCATACCAAGAATAGCAATAATATCCTGAAGTTCTTTATACTTCTGAAGCGTAGCCTGCACCTTTCTCGCTATCGAGTAATGCTCCTCGCCTACTACTAAAGGATCAAGAATCCTGGAAGTAGAGTCAAGCGGATCAACAGCTGGGTAGATGCCAAGCTCCGCTATCTGACGGCTGAGAACTGTAGTCGCGTCAAGGTGGGAAAAGGTGGTTGCCGGAGCAGGGTCAGTAAGGTCGTCAGCTGGAACGTAAACAGCCTGAACGGAGGTGATAGAACCTTTATTGGTAGAGGTAATTCTCTCCTGCAAAACACCCATCTCCGTGGCAAGCGTCGGCTGATAACCAACAGCCGAAGGCATACGGCCAAGAAGCGCCGACACCTCGGAACCAGCCTGAGTAAACCGGAAAATATTATCAATAAACAAAAGAACATCCTGTCCTTCCACATCACGGAAATATTCCGCGACAGTAAGGCCGGTAAGACCGACACGGGAGCGCGCCCCGGGAGGCTCTGTCATCTGTCCGTAAACAAGGCATGCCTTATCAAGAACACCGCTCTCTTTCATCTCGTGGTAAAGATCGTTACCTTCACGGGTTCTCTCTCCAACGCCGGCAAAAACGGAAAACCCGCCATGACCTGTAGCGATGTTATGAATCAGCTCCATAATCAAAACAGTTTTGCCGACTCCGGCACCGCCGAAGAGACCTGTCTTACCACCTTTGAGATAAGGCTCTAAAAGGTCGATAACCTTAATACCTGTTTCAAGCATTTCGCTTTGAGTGTCCTGCTCGTCGAAAGTAGGCGCCTCGCGGTGAATAGGGTCGCGCCTGTCGCACTTAACTTCGCCAGCTTCGTCAACAGGCTCGCCAACGACATTAAGAATTCTCCCCAGCACTCCCTTGCCTACAGGTATAGATATCGGAGCTCCGGTATCTACGGCTATCATGCCGCGCACCATGCCGTCGGTAGGTTGCATAGCAACAGCGCGAACCATATTTTCGCCGAGGTGCTGCGCCACCTCTACGGTCACTTTTCTGTCGCCGTCCATCTTAACCATCAACGCGTTAAATATCGCCGGCAATTCCCCCGCCGGAAAACTTACGTCAAGAACAGGACCTATTATCTGGGTAATCTTTCCTTCAGCCATTCACTCCTCCAATTTCTAGCCTTCCAGGGCGTTAGCGCCGGAAACAATTTCAATAATTTCTGTGGTAATCGCGGCCTGACGGGCGCGGTTGTACTGCAATGTAAGCCTGTCTATCATCTCACCGGCATTTCTGGTGGCACTATCCATAGCCGCCATACGCGCGCCGTTCTCACTGGCCCATGACTCAAGCAAAGCTTGATAAACCTCAACCTCGACATATTTCTTCAATAACTCGTCAAGGATAGCCTCTGCCGAAGGCTCGTAGAGATAATCGACAGTAGGGATATTTTCATCTATATCCTCCTCCGCGGCAAGCGGCATCAACTGCCTTAAGACCACCTCTTGAGACAGAACCGACTTAAATTCGCTAAAAGCGATATAGACCTTATCCACTTTACCGCTGACAAAAACATCAACGGCATCTTTGCTGATAGTGGAGGCTAGTTCGTGGTTTATGTCCCTCGAAAAATCTATGTAGGAATTAACTATCTCTACATTCTTATTCGCATAAAAATCTTTCGCTTTTCTGCCTACCACCGAAAGAAATATTCCCTTACCTTCGTTTTCGTGAATTAAGCTTTGCGTCCCTTTAAAAAGGTTCGCGTTAAAACCGCCGCAAAGCCCCTTGTCGGACGAAAATAAAAGAACAAGGATATTCTTATCGTCTCTGGTTTCAAGTAGCGGGTGTACCGTCTCACTGGCGTGGGCGGCAAGGGAGTGGATAACCTGTAGCATCTTGCTCTGGTAAGGCCTGGATATTACAACGCTCTCCTGCGCCTTACGCATTTTAGCGGCGGCCACAAGCTTCATAGCTTTGGTTATCTTGCGGGTGTTCTTTACGGAACCTATCCGCCGTTTTATATCTTTTAAATTAGCCATAATTTAAAACCGAGCTTTAAACTCCTCAAACGCTCTAGTCAGACGGCCCTTAATGTCATCGTCAAGAGCTTTTTTCTCTCTGATATCGTCAAGAATATCTTTGTGCTTAGATTCAAGATAAGAGAGAAACCCCTCTTCGAACTCGGTGATCCTGCGGACATCTGTATCGTCCAGCAACCCTTGCGTACCGCAGAAGATGATAGCAACCTGCTTCTCGACAGAGTAAGGGGTGTACTGCTTTTGTTTAAGCATTTCTACCATCCTCACGCCTCTGGCCAGCTGTGCCTGCGTGGCGGAATCTAGGTCGGACGCGAACTGAGAAAATGCCGCAAGCTCGCGATACTGCGCGAGACTTATACGCAAAGTACCGGCGACCTGCTTCATCGCCTTTATCTGCGCCGCGCCGCCAACACGAGAAACCGAAAGACCAACATTAACAGCCGGCCGTATGCCGGAATAGAAAAGGTCAGTCTCAAGATATATCTGACCATCCGTAATGGAAATAACATTTGTAGGTATGTAGGCGGAAACATCGCCAGCCTGCGTCTCGATTATCGGAAGCGCGGTAAGCGAACCGGCACCAAGATCATCGCTCAGCTTCGCCGCTCTTTCCAAAAGCCTCGAGTGAAGGTAAAAAACGTCGCCAGGGTATGCCTCGCGGCCCGGGGGCCTGCGAAGAAGAAGAGACAACTGCCTGTAAGCGGCGGCATGTTTGGAAAGATCGTCATAAACTATAAGCGCATGCTCTTTATTATCCATAAAGTATTCGCCCATAGCGCAACCGGCAAAGGGAGCGAGATAAAGAAGCGGAGCAGGCTCCGATGCTGTCGCCGCCACTATAGTTGTGTATTCCATAGCTCCGGCTTCTTCAAGCTTCTTGTGTATCTGTGCAACCGTGGAGCGTTTCTGACCAACAGCGACATAGATACATTTAACTCCAAGACCTTTTTGGTTAATTATCGTGTCTATTGCTATAGCGGTTTTTCCTGTCTGCCTATCGCCGATGATAAGCTCTCTTTGTCCACGGCCGATAGGAATCATCGCGTCAATAGCCTTAAGGCCTGTCTGCAACGGCTCATGTACAGATTTCCTAGCGATAACGCCCGGGGCAATCCTCTCGATAAGGCCTGTATACTCAGACTTTATCGGCCCTTTGCCGTCGATAGCTTCTCCGAGTGAATTAACAACACGGCCGATAAGGGCCGGCCCGACAGGAACCTCGGCAACTTTTCCGGTTCTTTTAACTTCGTCGCCTTCTTTAATTCCAACATCACTGCCAAAAAGAACAGCGCCGACGTTGTCTTCCTCTAGATTTAGAACCATGCCGACGACATCGCCGGGAAATGTGACAAGCTCACCGGCCATGGCGTTTTCCATGCCGTATATACGGGCGATACCATCACCAACGGCGATAACGGTGCCGACCTCTTTTAGCTCAACTTCTTTTTCAAACCCTTCAATCTGTTTCTTTATGATTCCGCTTATCTCTTCAGCACTAATCGCCACCTTAAGCCTCCTGTTCCAGTTTCACTTTCATCAACCTCAGTTGGTTGCTCAAACTCCCGTCATAAACCTTACTGCCGATGCGGGATACAATCCCGCCAATAAGAGATTTATCTACACTTACGCTCACACTTGCCGTCTTACCTGTCATATTCTCGAACATTTTTTTCAAATCATCGGTTTCGGATTTTTTAAGTTCATAAGCGGAAGTAACATCCACTCTTACCCTGTTTAGCTTTTCATCCGCCATTTCACCAAAACTCTCAGAAATTTCGGAGATAAGAGATATACGTCCCTTTTCAAGAACTATTTCCAGAATTCTTTTGCATTTGTCCGAGAGTTTAAGTTTCTCAGAGACATTTAAGACCATCTCTCTCTTGCTCTCCAGCTTTATGGCAGGGTGTATAAGAACTTTTCTAAACTCATCTATGTTGAAAGCCTCTACAAAAGAGGCAAGATCGCTCCCTAACATGTCTATCTCTTTAGCATCCCCTGCGCTGTCTAAAGCGGCCTTGGAATATCTTTTAGCGGCGGCGGTATCTCTCATCTCTAACCTTTAAGCCTTTCTATATATTCTTTAACTATCACCGGCTGGTCGGAGGCCTTTATATTTTCCGTAAGAATATCCCGCGCAACTTTTACAGCAAGCTCGGCCGTAGCGCTTTTCAGCTCCATCTTTGCCCTCAATGCTTCCGCTTCTATCTCGGCCTTCGCTTTTTCTACGATACGCCTGCTCTGGGCTTTTGCCTCTTCGACAATTTCGTTCTTAATTTTTGCACCTTCGGCGATAGCATCCTGTTTCATCTGTTCGGCATCTTCCTCAAATTTTCTAAGCTTTTGTTCAAGCTCCGAAAGGTTCTTCATCGCGTCCATCCTTGCCTTCTCAGTATCCTCAAGGTTTTTCGCAATCTCTTCGGATCTTTTTTTAAGCTCCGGCAGAATAAACCGCTTTACAAGGTAGAAAAGCCCCGAAAAAAGGATAAGGAAGTTAACTACCCACGCGCCGTCTCTGTTAAGCTCCCAGCTTTCGGCATGCTTAAGGCCGCCGGCCCACGCGGATACAGGCGCGAGAAGGATGGCAAGAACTATCTTTGTCTTCATTTAGCACTTCGCCCCAAAAGCTTATCCGCAATTTCTACTGAAATTTTGCCCGCCTCTTTCTCAAGGTTTTTATTCGCCTCTTCCACTTCGCCGGCAATCTCTCCGCGCGCGCGCTCCACTCTTTCGGCGAACTCGCCCCTAGCTTTTTGAAGTATGCTTTCCTGCTCGGCAATGCTTTCCTGTCTGGCAGACTGTAGGATACTGCTCGATTCCTTTTTCATCTCACCGTGAAGTTTCTTATACTGCTCAATCGCGTTTTCCGATTTTTCATTAAAGCGCGCGGCATCGGTATTCAGCGATCCAAGCCGCTTATTTCTTCTCTCGACCATTTCAAGAATCGGCTTGAACAGAAAATGGTTTAGAAAAACAAGTAGTATCAGAAAATTTACCCATTGGATAAAAAATGAAAAGTCCAGATCTATCATTCTCGATTTAATCCTTTAAGTTCACCCAGTTCCACTAAACAAAAAGCCGAGTAGACGGCCTCACCCCACTCACCGGCCTTGCCGAAAACAAACAGCACGCCAATGAATTCAAAACGCAAATACTACCAAGAAATCAGCCAACTTCAACCAAAAATCTGCAACATTTTAAAAAAAAATGAATTAGCTAAGCCAGCGAAGGAGCAGACCCCACAAATCTTAAATTGACACCATGCATGATATCAGGATATTACGAGTTTATAAACTTATTCTGACACTTTTCAGAACAGAAATAGATAGTTTTACCATCTCTTTTAAGTGCCAACGCATGATTTAGCGATATGTAGGAACCACAGACAGGGTCCTGCACCATATCGGCCACCTCGGCTGACCGCCCTTTGTCAAAACCAGAAAAACTCTTGGCCGCGCCGGCTAGAACTCTTCTAGCAAGCTTAAAAAGCCACCAGCCAATAAAGACTGCTATCGCCAACCGGATAAGTATTATCATTAAGCCTATTCTAGGCGCAATATCGTCCATTAACAGCTAAAACTTTGCTTTTTAGAATGGTTAAAAGCTTTTTATTTGACACCCCCAACCCCATCATTTAGCATCACCTATTAACCGAATAGGGAGATAAAAACTTAGTGGAATCTGCCCAAACAGCCTACGCGTCCCACAGTGTGGTCGATATGATTTTAAACGCCGGTGCCGTAGGTAAAGGAGTGCTACTTCTGCTCGCCCTCTTCTCAGTCGTCTCGTGGGCGATTATGTTTTTTAAACTATCAAGCTTCCGAAAGATTAAACAAGAAACAGATCATTTTAACTCTATATTTTTCAGGCAGAAAAGCCTAGAAGAGATATATAATACTTCAAGAAAAATGAAAACCTCTCCGGTGGCTAAGGTTTTTTTTGCGGGGTATAACGAGTTTGCCAGCCAATTCAAAGCATCTGCCGTCGATTCGGCAGATGGGGAGCGTAGGTTTTTCCTAGATAAGCTCGATAGTATCAGCAGGTCTATGGAGAGAAGCATCGCCGTAGAGATTACCAGCATGGAGCGGTTCCTGTTTTTCCTTGCCACCACCGGCGCGACAGCTCCGTTTATAGGTCTTTTCGGCACAGTTTGGGGGATTATGGTCGCTTTCCAGTCGATAGGCATTACCGGCTCGTCCAATATAGCTGTAGTTGCTCCCGGCATAGCCGAAGCGCTGATAGCGACTGCCGCAGGGCTTGTTACCGCTGTTCCAGCCGTCATCGCCTACAACTACTTCAACCACCGGGTCAAGGTTTTCTCTACCGATATGGACAATTTCAGCCTAGACTTTCTTTCACTTATCGAAAAGAATTTCGGCAAAAGATGAGCTACAAGGGCAAACGCTTCCGCAGAGACCAGCATGTAATGTCCGATATCAACGTAACGCCGTTCGTAGACGTTATGCTGGTACTGCTGATAATTTTCATGGTGGTAGCGCCGCTGGCAAAATATGGAATGGAGATAAAGCTCCCTTCCGCGCAGGCCGGCTCGATAGCCAAAGAAGAAAAATGGGCGATAACTCTATACAGGAACCGCGAGATACATTTCAACGATAAGAAAATCAAGCTTGACGATTTGGAGAAAAAGCTAAGAGAGCTAGCTGTAGCAAACCGAAATGTAGAAGTATTCCTTAAAGCAGACGAAGCTTTGCCTTACGGTTTCGTTGTGGAGGTGATGGCAACCGCTAGGCGGTCTGGTGTGCTTAATCTAGGGATGATAACGGAGCCGTTGACGGTAGTTCAATAAAAATCAGATGGCTCTCAAGGTTGAACAGATAAACCGAAGAACGATAGCGGCTGATAGCATTGACAGCTTCATCAAAGCGCTTTCCATCTCTCTTGCGGTACACCTGATAGCGATAATTTCTATATGGGTAGTTCCATCAATACTTCCAGATAAAAAACCTGAGTTAAAGGAACCAGACAGTTATGTAGTACATCTTACAGACCCGGGGCCGGTCGCGGAAGCGACAAAACCGCTAGCTAAACGAAAAACAAGACGTAAAGCGCAAAAGTTCACCGTGCCTTCAAAAAGTACAGCGCTGGCCAAAAAGATTGCGCCTGTAACGAAAATGAAAACCAAAAACAGTGAACCGGCAGAGCTGAAAAGTGTCAGTAAAGTGGAAAAGGTGGTCAAAAAAACAGCCGACCTTGTAAAGCAAAAGAAAACCGGAGGCGTAATAGATATAAAAAAGTTTCCTTACGAATGGTACTTAAGAATTATGGAGTCGAAAATTTACAACAACTGGGACACACTAAGCTTGAACTTCTCTCCTAGTAATACTTTAATGGTTAGAACATATTTTCAGATAAACAGGGAAGGGAAGATGAAAAATCTCAAGATAGACCACTCTTCGCAAAGCGACGAGGTAGATAACTCCGCGTTAGAGGCTATAAGGCTCTCCACGCCTTTCCCGCCACTGCCGCCGGGGTACGAAGAAAATGTTTTGGAGGTATACTTTGGTTTCAGAGTTGAGACGACACCGTAACGCAGTAGTCCTTGCTTTCCTTTTTATCACAGCTCTCGCGCAAAATCTTCTGGCGGCGCAAGTCTATATAGATGTAGACCGCAAAAGAGGAGCGACAGTCCGCCTTGCGATATCTGATTTTACTTTTAAAAAAACCGACGCGCAAACGGTGGAGGATAAACAGCTCACAAAATCACTCACCGAGGCTCTTGCTTTCGACCTCGGCTTTAGCGGCTTTTTTGAAATACTCGACAACAAAGAGCTGATAAAAGAGCTGACGGAAAAAGAAACCGTTGACGGCAAGCCGGACTGGAAGGCGTGGAAAATGCTCGGCACCGATTCCGTGGTGCGGGGCGAATACTACATAAACCAGAACGGAGAAATGATAGTAGAAGGACGGCTTTACGACATAGCGCGGAAAGAACGGATAATAGGCGCACGCTATACCGGCTCAAAATCTATACTTAGAAAAATGGTACACCGCTTCGCCGACCAAACGGTCTACCGCTTTTCCGGCGGACATGGCATAGCAGAAACGAGAATAGCGTTCGTATCGAAAGTAAACGGCTCGAAAGAGCTGGTTGTCTCGGACTACGACGGCCGAAACATGCTACAGCTTACCAACGAAAAATCAATCGTACTCTCCCCAAGCTGGTCGCCGTTTGGCGATAAGATAGCGTTTACCACCTACCGTTATAAAAACCCCGACATATACGGCATAGACCTGTTAAAAGGTAGCCGGTTCGCGATATCAAAAAAGATAGGCTTAAACTCCGCCCCGACATGGTCTCCAGACGGCAAGACTATAGCTTTTAGCATGGCGAAACGTGGGAACTCCGATATCTACTCAATAGGAACCGATGGTAAAAATCTTAAACAGCTCACCACGGAGCGTTCTATAGAAACATCGCCAACCTTTTCGCCAGACGGCAAAAGAATAGCTTTTGTCTCGGATTTTTCTGGAGGCCCGCAAATCTACATTATGGATAAGGACGGAAGGCACAAATCACGATTTACCTTTTCGGGGTCGTACAACGGTGAACCTGCATGGTCGCCCAAAGGAGAGATGATAGCCTACTCAAGCATAAGCGACTATAAGTTCAACATACATCTCAAAAGGGTTACAGGAAAGTTTGAAAAACAACTTACGGTATATAACGGTTCCAACGAGTCCCCAAGCTGGTCGCCCGATGGCCGTCATATAGCTTTTACAAGCACCAGAAACGGAACCAAACAGCTTTTTATTATGAATTCCAACGGAGAAAGGCAGACGCAGATAACAAGCCTCCAAGGCGGAGCTTACAGCCCGGAGTGGGCGCCGGCAGAAAAGAGAAAATAAGCTCAAGAATGGCAAAATAAAGCCGACTACTAAAAAAAAGGGGGTAACAAAAAGCTTGGTAGACTTGGCCTTTATTCCATACGCCATGATGATTGCCGGCGCGGCGGTCATTTTTCGGGTACCGTTCTTAAATCTTCCGATAGACGAAGACTTCGCCTTCTACACCTACAGGGCGCACTTCGCGCGCAAAGGGATAAAATGGAAAAAAGATGTTTTTACATTCATCCCGCAATGGAGAATGCATATCCTCGATACGGTATATGGGAATAACGGAACCAACGGGATATTGCGTATAAGGCTTTTGCTCGCACTGTTTCACGCCGCTTCATCTGTCCTCGTAGCATACGGGGTACTGCTCTTTTCCGGCAACACTTTTGCCGCGCTTGCAGGCGGTATGCTGTTTGCCTTTTTCGGCACTGCTCCGGCAATCTACTCTCATTCGTTCAATCAGGAACAGCTTTACCTGCCGGTTCTACTGCTTGCCTTTTACCTGCTGATAAACGGAAACAGCCTCTCTGCCGGAATGCTTTTAGCGCTCTCATGCATACTCAAGTATTCCTGCGCGGCCTACATCCCGCCGGCGATTCTTGCCGTGGCATGGTATTACGGGAGAGATGAAACGCTTCTCTTTATCATCGCAGGTTCCATACCTTTGCTCCTTTCGTTTACGGCAGACCTTTTGCTCGGTTACATCGACAGCGAGTCGCTAAGAGGCCTTAAAGCAAGGTTCGCCCTCGGCATACAACTGCCGTCGGTTAAAAAGGGAGCTATAAACATCGCCAAAGATTTTTCGACGGTAGTCTCCCGCACTCTCCCTCTCTGGCTCTACGGACTGCCTGCCCTTATCCTCTCGCTCTCCGGCAAAAATGGAATCTGGATCGCGGCATTTGCCGTCACCACAATCATTATTTTCGTACTGCAGAAATTTTTCTCGCGCTACCATTACATACCGATTGTAGCGATGCTCTGCATAGCTACAGGCGGAGCGGTAGATTATCTAATGCAGGTAGAGAACAGCATCTCATCCATTCTCCTTCTCACGCTTTTTATTGCCACTATCGACACCGCGTTTCGGCAAAGAAGTTTTTATCTTCAGCCGACATCTGCAAAGACCTTATCTCAATATAAAAAGTTCGACCAGTTTATCTACCTACCCCATCTCGGAAAAATAATAAAACGGCTTATAAGAATACGGAAGGAAAGCGGCAGAATGTTCGTCTGGGGCAATTTCACCCAGCTCTACTTTTACGCTGGGCTACCGGCATCTGACCAGTTTGTGCATTACGCCGTCGGCCCGTGGGATTCTCCCGCAAAAACCGTTTACTTCGATACCGTAGTAGGCGGCATAATAAAGCACCGGCCTATCTATATCGTAAAAGCATTTCATAACCTAGATATGGAACTGCTCGAAAATATCACAGGCCTTAAATACCGATTACTCAAAGTAGTGCTATCCCGTTTCCCCGTTTATAGGCTGGAATCTGTCGAAAATAAAAATGCCGATCCAGTATCACTTCCCTGGCAGGAAAAAGCGGTTCTAATGGAGAGGCTTTGCGCGGTGGGAGAGCCATCCCCCGGTATAGAAAGAAGCGACATGCTAAAAGGAAAATATGCAAGGGCCATTAAAGAAACAAGGAAACTCTGCCGACTAAACAGATACGATCTGCATGGAAAGCTGTATCTAGCAGAGCTACTCGGGCAGACAGATAAAAAACTGGAGGCTGAAACGATTTTGAAAACGATGATGGAAGAACATCAGGGTTTCCCGGGGCCGAGGCTCGCGCTGGCAAGCCAGAAAATGGAGCTAGGGGAGTATGAAACAGCCGAAGACTTGATAGAAAAAGAGATAAACGCGCATGGACAGGGAGCAGAAACAAAAAGCCTTGCAGGAATGCTTAATTTCAAAAGAAAAGCATACCGCGAAGCGGTCAATGATTTCGAGAACGCGCTCAGCCTTTCGCCAGAGAGTACAGCGTTTCTAATGCCGCTTGCCGAATCGTACGCCTGCCTTAAGCTTAAAGAAAAAGCTCTCGGTACTTTTACCGCGATACTAAAGAAAAAGGGGTGTTACTTTGAGTCGGTAGACACCAAAGCTGTTCTTGGAATAGCAAAACTAGGTTCGGAAAAGATGAACGAAATTGAAACAATAAAATTTTACCTTGCCCGTGACAAAAAAAATGAAACGCTAAAATACGCGCTCGCGTCCCGCATCGAAAAATCAGGAAAGAGTATGGAGGCGCAACAAATATTTCGCGAGCTTGTTAAAGAGACATTAGATGACAAGCTCCGAGGGGCTGTTTCTTTTCGGCTCGCTTGCCGCGAAGAAGATAAAGAAAAACAGAAAAGCCTGCTTGAGAAATGCCTAAAGCTACTGCCGCTCCACGAAGCGGCAAAAGAGATGCTACAAAAACTTAAGGAAAAAAGTGCCTAAGAGTAAAAGAAAGGTCGCGATATTCGGCCATGAGCCTGTCACGGGAAAGCTTGGCGGGCTGGGAATACGTCAGCTTGAAATAGCCCGAACGCTCGCCAAACAGTTTGAGGTAAGGCTTATGACAGCGTATGAGCCTGAGGGGCATTTGGAAAAATTCCCTATCAAAAAAATTCGCTATCAGGATATCGGCTCTGTCAAACAGCATATTAAATGGGCAGATATAGTATTCGCCTCTCAACCAGCTTATTTTGTAACCCAGCTCACTACCGAGATGAAAAAACCGCTCGCGCTTGACCTTTGCCCGATAACCTATTTCGAGGAGATAGAAAGACTCCAGTCATCCGGTAAAACAGAACCTGAAAAATATCTGCATCTTGCCGAACTTACCAGCTATACACTTAGGCAGATAGCCGCCGCAGATTTTTTTATCTGCGCGAGTGACAGAGAGCGCGACTACTACATCGGCATCTTAACTATCGTTGGAAAATTATTGCCGGACAATTACAAAAACAATCGGACTTTTGAAAATATTATAAGCGTCGCCCCTTACGGCTTGCCAAAAAGAAAACCGAGGACCGGCAAAAACCTTCTCAAAGGGAAACTGCCCGGCATAGAAAAAAAGGACTTCATTATCTTATGGGGAGGTTCCATCTGGGACTGGTTCGACTGCTTAACGCCGATAAGAGCTATGGCACGTCTTAAAAAAACCTGCCCACGCGCGAAACTTGTTTTTATGGGAACAACCCACCCTGCCACAGACTCGCCTCCAAGCCAATACCAAAAAGCTGTAAACCTTGCTAAAAAGAGAAAGATATTAAATAAAAATGTCTTTTTCCTGAGCGACTGGATACCGTTTAGGGAGCGAGAGTACTACTTGACCGAATCAGATATCGGGATAACGACTTTTGAGGATACCATTGAAAACAGATTTGCCTTTCGCATACGGCTGATGGACTATCTTTGGGCAGGCTTGCCGATAGTGACCAACCCGGGCAACGTATTAAGCGACCTTATTGAAAAAGAGGAGATAGGAACCATAGTACCGTTTGGAGACGACAAAATACTTGCGAAAAAAATTGAATCATTCGTAAAACAACCTTTAAAAATTAAAAAACTAAGCAAAAATATCACCGCCGTGAAAAAAAGGTTTTACTGGGATGAAACGCTAAAACCGCTTACGCGGTTTATCGAAAAACCGTCAAAGGCCGAATCTATATTTTCTTTAGAACAGTTTGCCATGTCGTTCTTTGAGCTTAACCGCCTTAAGCTGAAAAAGGTTCTATTTTTAAGGTCGTCGCCTATAAGCCATTCGCAAGAGGCGGTAAAAGCTCTTAAAATAATAGCCCCTCACGCAAAAATTGATATTGTTGTAACCCAACAGGATATAAACCTTAAAGAATTTGGCCGCGGCGTAAACATCATCAAGCTATCGTCGGCCAGCTTCACCCCTAAAGAGGCAGGCATGATTATCGACAAAAATGCTAGGTACGATACTGTTGTCTGCGCGTTCAGCAACAAAGATATCGCCTTTTACTCAAACGTGATAGCATTTGCCGCAAAAGTTAGGGCAAAGAATTATCTTGCGTTTAACGACGATTACCAATTCAATACAATAAATTCCTTTTGTAAAAATTTAAGATTAAAATAGGTAACTACAAACATGAAAATTATAATCGCGGCGCCTCCGGGCCGTTTTAGCGGCAACAGGTACCCCTGCCCTTTCCCAAGCCGGTGGACAAGCCTTATTCAGGACTATCCTATATTTATATTCTTCCCGTACGAATTAGCCTATCTCTCTACGCTTCTCAAAAGAGACCTGCCGGATGATGAAGTTAAAATGATCGACGGAACATGGCTACGCTTCACCACAGAAGACTACATAAAATATCTGGAATATGAAAAACCGGACTGGGTGGTTTTCGAAGCCGACACTGTTACATACGGTGAAATAATGAAAATTGCCGGCGAAATTAAAAAAAGGCTTAGCGTAAAAATAATAATGACAGGACAATACGCGACCATCTACCCGCAAAAAGTTCTTGAAGACGGCAACGACTTTGCCTGCATAGGTGAATACGAAGAAACTGTACGGGACATTCTAAAGGGAAAGGATCCAAAATCTATAGATGGTCTCTACCCGAAATCCCACCGGCAACTGCTTGATATAGATTCACTGCCAGACCCTGAAGACGACGATATAAGCAGAATCGGCTACAGCTACGCTGGCGGTTCGCGTTGGACAAAATACCGTTCTATCGAGGTTCACGCTTCGCGCGGATGCCCCTACTCCTGCGATTTCTGCGTAGCCGGAACTGTTTACTACGAAAAGCCGAACTGGAGGATGCGAAGCTCAAAGAGAATAATAAACGAAATTGAAACAATGCGCAGGAAGTATAACGGTATTGAAGGTGTATTTTTTAACGAAGAAACACACATAGTGAAAAAGAGACCGATACTGGAATTTTGCGATGCGATAATCGCATCTGGAAACAACGACCTGCATTACGAAGCTATGGCAAACCACCTTCTGCTAGATGAAGAACTGCTCGAAGCATTGTCAAAAGCTGGTTACTACAAGCTTAGGATAGGGATAGAAACAATCGACGAGGAGACATCGAAAAGCATCGGAAGAAAAACAAAACCGGATAGGTTGCTTAAGGTCCTCACCGCTTCTAAAAAGCTTGGGATAGAGATATACGGCACGTTCATCATCGGCGCTTCTGGATCTACGCGGGAAGGCGACGAGAAAACTATCGAATACGGCAAGAAACTGCTCTCTAAAGGCCTTATCTCCAGTTATCAGGCATCAATAGCTGTTCCGCACCCCGGAACGCCGTTCTACGAGAAAGCTGTAAAAAACGGTTGGTTAAAAACCGACAGCCTAGAAAGCTTCAACGGCATATCGGGCAGTGTTCTTGATTACCCTAAATACAACAAAGAGAGCATCCTAAAAACATCGCGGAAAATGGCCGCGTCATTCGAGAAAGCGCTTCCACATAAAGAGGATGCTAAGTTCCGCTCGACAGCCGCCGAGAAAAACTATATCCCCCCAGCTCAATTAGATGAAATAAGAAAACTAATGCCGGAGATGACCTCGCTTTTTAACAGCCGTCAAAATGCCGAACTGGTAGAGAAGGCAAAGAGCATACTTAAAAAATTCCCAAAACATTTAAGAACACGGCATATGCTGGCGACCGCGTATGAACGGCTGGGGAAATTTGACGATGCCGGTTCTCATTTCACTAAAATTATTATGGAGTGCGACGATTACGATTATGCCATTCAGCACGCGGCCCCCGCCCATTTTCACTTGGGGTGGATGAGCCATATGGACGGCAAGGCAGAAGAGGCGCTGACCCACTTTAAAGAATGTATGCACCTCAACCCAAACCACCAGCTAGCAAGAAGATTTTACTGGATACTCGAATACGGCGAAGACAGCAAAAAACTGGAAGGAGAATACTGGAACAGCTTTGAAAAAGAGGCTACTTGCGGAGACGTTCTGCCTCTTTGGGTTGACCTCCAACGGGGAGCCAAAGTCGACTCTATTCAGGCCTTCTGGTCTGACCCGGAGATAGAAAACATACTGCGTGGAAAAGAAAAAGCAAAGCTTATCAGCGCGGTAGATAAGCCGGAGATAAAAAACATACTTGAGATAGGCTCTGGTTCCGGCTGGCTTTCGCTTGAGCTTGCAAGGAAAGGCAAAAAGGTAACCGGCATAGACCTAAGCAGTTTCCGTATCGAGCTGGCAAGCAAAACGGCAAAGAAAGAAAACTTGGACATCCGTTATATTGAGACTGACGTAATGGAGTTCTGCGAGAGCGGAGAAAAGTTCGACGCTATAGTCGCGTGGGATTCCCTGCACCATATACACAACTTAGAGAAGCTATTAAAATCGCTAAAGAAAATGCTTGTTCCAAACGGACTACTTGCCGTTTACGATCATTTGGGAGGAAGTAGCGAGCAAAAACTGTTTGCCGACGCGCTTCTCTCCACGCCAAGGCTGGCGACGCTTCCCCGCGTTAACGGAGCCTGCGAAAAAAACAACGGGGAAGAGCTATCGCCATACGAGGATGTAGGTTCTTTCATGCTTGAAGAGATGATCGGAATTCATTTTGAAGTTACTGGCAAAAGTTTTCATGTAGCGTTTACTCCGCACATAACATCTGTGGTAGATTTTAATAAATCCGGCCTTAAAACATTGGAAGAACTTCAAGCGCTTGAAGAAGACATGATTAAGAACAACTTTATCAGAGGTGAATATATTTACCTTGAAGCTAGAAATATCAACCCTGAAAAATAAACGGCCAACCACTCTATGAGCGGAAAACTTCTTCTTTTCTGCACTGCGCCGCCTGAAACTATGGCGATGGCGGAAAAAAAGATATTAACTAAAGCGAACCAATCAAGAGACGACATAATCTATTTCGGCCCGTCAGGCTCTTCGTATGAAAAAAAAATGAATCTAAATTTTATTTCTTGGGGTGCCGGGCATTTCAGCCTTCTAAAGGCATTGCCCCTTTTTCGGCAGATCAAAACCGCGAACCCTTTAAAAGCTGTAATCCCGATGAACAATATCAGCGGAGCTCGGTATGAATCTATCAGCTTTTTTGCAAGGCTTATCGCGGAGGATGTAACTACCATGAAGCCCGACGGCTCGTTTCAACAGATAAAAGAAAACCTGCTCTGGATTCTGTTACAGCCGGAACCAAAGTTTCACGCGGTAATTATCGCGGTACTGGAACTTTTTTCACCGCTTTTTCTCGGCGGATTGCTTAAAAAGATTAAAATCGCGGAGCCTCCAAAAAATAGATTGTCAATGACTCATAAAACGATAAAAGAGATAGAAAAGATAGAGGCTCCCGAAGTGTCGGTAATCATACGAACCTACAACGAAGAAAAATATTTAAAAAAAACTCTTGAGATGGTCCTTGCGCAAGAAGGGCCTACGGCAGAAGTTATTATCATTGATTCGGAATCGACAGACTCGACTATTGATATCGCCAAAAAATTTCCGCTAAGAATATTTACGATACCTAAAAAATCTTTCAGCTACGGAGGCTCTCTTAATCTGGGCGCGAAGCTTGCCAATGGAAATATAATTGTAAACCTTAGCGCGCACGCGCTCCCCGCAAACAAGCAGTGGTTAAAAAATCTTATAGCTCCTTTAAAGGATAAAGCGGTAGGCGGAGTTTACGGGAAAGAGCTTCCTATTGACGGCCACGCGGGGCTGTTTGAAAAAAAGCTTCTAGCTGATGCTTTTGGAAAAAAAAGGCTCGAAAACAAAAACAACCCGTTTTTTTCCAACGCAAATTCTGCCATCCCCAAAAGCATCTTGCTTGAAACAGCTTTCGATGAAACTGTAGGGTGGGCCGAAGACCAGATATGGGCGGCTCGGATACAGAAAAAAAAATACAAAACAGTCTACGAACCAGATGCTATGGTCTACCACTCTCATAACCTTTCGATGGCGCAAAACTTTGACAGATCTTTTGCCTACTTCAAAGTGCTGTTTAGAACAATTAATCAAAGCAACTCTAAAGAGATTGTTGCCGATTATAGAAGCCGGCTTGCGAAACGAGCGAAAGAGTTTCGGCAATTCCTGACAGATAACGAGTCGACAAGCAGACTGCCGGCCTTTTTTTACGCACCTTACTGCGAGTTTATAAACTATCTTGGCTGTAAATCTGCATGGCGGGAAACAAAGCCAGATTAAAATATAAGATATTGCGCCACAAACCGCCTCGGCTCCATTGAATAAGGCTATACAAACCTGTTAAGATGCGGACAGCATGAAAAGATTACAACTAGGGCTAAAAAACGCGAAGCTCGAAAAGAAGGTCGAGCAGGTATTGAATGAAACTGTTATTCATAAAAAGCCTTTTGTGTTTGAGCAGGGCAGATGGCCGTTCGTCGTATTCGGGGCAGGCTCCAAAAATAGTTCCGTAATAAGAACAGGCTACGCACAGCAGACGGTTATTAGAAAAGCTCCTATCTACATAGCTACGCTCGCAGGCAACCATATCCCAGATTCCGAAGGAATGCCTATAGAAGAACTGGTCGGTGATGACATTCCAAAAGAAATAGCGGGGCTGAAAGTTTTTCACCTAAACCCTATGAGACCGCTTACCATAACGGCCAAAAAAACAGGGCCGGCCCCCAAAAACGCACGCAGTGAAATAACCGATATTTACAAAGACGATAACAGTACCGCCATTATCGAAACTCCTGACGAAGCCTACTGGTCGCTCTCTCTCCTAAAATATCTGGATGAGATCGACAAATTCTCGATGGATCCGGTGATGGATAACTTCTACTCAAGGCTGGGCCAACATGCCTCAACGCGCAAAAATTCCAACTTCAAGAACTAGCCCCGCTCCTTTCACAACTCTTACCTTTGGTCAAAATATCGTTTAGAATAGCTTCTCAATGAAAACCAACATCTTAGAGACGCTTTCTTCCCGCGATGAGCTGAATATACTTATTGTCAGAACAGACAGGATAGGAGACGTGGTACTCTCTACCCCTGTGCCGACATCTATACGAACAGCAAAGCCTAACTGGAAAATATCTATGCTTGTAAAACCGTTCGTAGCCGAACTGCTCGATGGCCACCCCGACATTGATGAAGTTATAAGGCTAGAGACCGACGAAAAGCCCCGGTTTTTTAATACGAGAAATCTTGTCAGCCGGCTCAAGAGCAAAAGGTTCGATGTTGTTATTCATCTTTTTTCTGATTTTTGGGTATCACTCGCCTGCCGGCAGGCAGGGATAGCGATAAGAATAGGCCCCGCGTCAAAACTGGGCCGTATTTTTTACAATCATAAAATAACGCAACACCGCTCAAGAGGCGGACGGCATGAAACCGATTATAATTTGGACATTCTAAAACCTCTTGGCATACCTCCAGTTAGAAAATCATCTCTCCCCTATTCCAAAACTTTGCCCAGCTACATGGCAGTGCTTCTGCTGGACGGCAAGAAGCATGTCGGCATTTTCCCCGGCATGGGAGGCTCTGCGCGAAACTGGAAACCGAAAAAGTATGCCGAGCTAGCCGACAAACTAAAAAACGAAGGGGTAGAGGTAATCCTGCTTGCAGGCCCCGGCGAAGAATATCTTATCCGAGAGGTGATGGGAGAAAGCTCCCTTAGCCATGAATCGCTTATCGGCAGTTCACTAAAAGATATGGCCGGCTTTATAAAAAGGCTTTCCTGCTTTGTAGCGCCCAGCACCGGCCCGCTACATATAGCTACAGCTGTTGGAACGAGAGCGGTTGGTATATACTGCCCGATTCGCGTATGCCTTCCCGAGCGATGGGGGCCGATAGGAAAAGACGATAAAAGTTTTACGCCGGATGTTCCTTCGTGCGAAAAGTGCAGGCCGGAGAGTTGCAAAGAGTACGACTGCATGGATAAACTGCCTGTAGAGCCTGTTGCCAAAGCTGTTATGGAAAAACTATGAACGAACGACAAAAAACATGGAACGAGTATAAACGCCTTTTACGGTATCTAAAGCCTTACCTCGGCAATTTTACGTTTGCGACTCTTTGCATGATTCTTGTTTCCATTACAGCTGGTGCCGCCGCCTACCTGATACAGCCTTTGCTCGACGATATTTTTATAAAAAAAGACCGCGACATGCTAAAGATAGTTCCAGCCGCCCTTGTCGCTATGTATCTGTTTAGGGGGGTGGCAAGGTATGTGGCATCTTCACTTATGCAGAAAATAGGACAGCAGACCGTAAGAGATATTCGAAACCACCTATACAGCCATATACAAACGCTCTCGCTTTCGTTTTTTCATAGACACACAACGGGGAAGCTGGTTTCAAGGATAGCCAACGATATACAGCTCATTCAAGATTCCATATCCATCGTCGTTTACGATATCTTCCGCGAAAGCTTTACCGTTGTGGTTCTTCTTAGCCTGCTCTTTTACCGCGACCCGAAGCTTACCGTAATCGCGATAACCGCTATTCCGTTCTCCGCGTTTCTTGTGGCAAGGCTCGGCAAAGCGTTAAAAAACGTCACTAGGGAGTCGCAGGAAAGAATGGCCGACCTTACTTCGCTGATGCACGAATCGTTTTCCGGTTTTAGAATCGTTCAGGCATTTGGAATGCAAAAATACGAAATCTCGCGATTTAAGAAGGCGAACGAAAAATATTTCGGCCTTATATTAAAAACAATACGGATAAACGAAGTATCTTCTCCACTTATGGAATTTTTCGCGGTAATTGGCGTAGCCGCCATCATCTGGTATGGCGGCATTCAGGTAGTAGAGGGAACCTACACCGTGGGAAGTTTCTTTTCTTTCCTCACCGCCCTGTTTATGCTTTTCTCCCCGATATCGAAACTAAGCAGAGTGTACAACAAAATTCAGCAATCAATGGGGGCCGCCGGACGGGTGTTTGAGATTCTCGATACAAAGCCCGAAATCGCAAATGCCGAAAACGCAAAGCCCATAGGAAGGCTGAGTAACGCTGTTGAGATTAAAAACCTCAATTTCAGCTACGGCACAGAGCCTGTACTAAAGGATATCAGCCTTACCGTAAAGGCAGGCTCCATAGTCGCTGTAGTCGGGATGAGCGGGGCTGGCAAATCTACCCTTGTAGACCTTATCGCAAGATTCTACGACCCTACCAGCGGAGAGATACTCTTTGACGGGGTCGATATACGCGACGCAACACTTGAATCGGTAAGGGGACAGATAGGCATTGTAACGCAAGATATATTTCTCTTTAACGACACACTAAGAAACAACATCGCTTACGGGCAGGATAGCCTGCCTGATGAGCGTATAGTTGGCGCGGCAAAAGCCGCCTATGCCGACGGCTTTATAATGGAAATGCCGGATGGCTACGATTCTCTTATCGGCGAGCGTGGAGTGCGCTTGAGCGGAGGACAAAGACAAAGGATATCTATAGCGAGAGCCATTTTCAAAGATCCGGCGATACTGATACTAGACGAGGCTACATCGGCTCTTGATACCGAATCGGAGCTTCAGGTTCAAAAAGCTCTGCAAAACCTTATGCGAAACCGGACTACATTCGTAATAGCCCATAGGCTTTCCACCATACTCCACGCAGATAGAATAGTGGTTCTCGACAAAGGGAAAATTGTGCAGGAGGGAAACCACCAAGAACTAATGAAGAGCGGGGGCGTTTACAAAAAGGTCTACGACCTTCAGATATCCGCGAATGCCGGCAATGCCTAAGCTTTCTCCTCTCTGCGCAAAAGCACAAATAAAACGGCAACAAAGGAAAAGCCTACGCTTATCAGGTAGCCTGCCTTTGGTTCCTCCATCGCCCTTGCTACCGCGTAACTAAAAAGCACAAGCAGATAGAGGTATAGAGAGCTGTTTTTCCATACCGCCTCACCGCTCCCCTTAATGGAGCTGGCAACCGTCAGCAAAAGCGGAAAAAGCGATATAAGGTAATAGGTTTTAAATAACGGCGAGAAGATAAGAAGCATAAGAGGGATATAAAGAAACAGCGCGTCTTCCTCCGCCACTCTTTTCTTTAGAAGATAGATATGCGCGCCGACAACCACAATAACTGCCGCCATGTGTAGCGGCAAATTTAACACACCAAGATATTCATCTCCCAACATGGAATAACTGTTACTAATACTCAGGTAAAGGGAAGAGTAAAAATCTAAAACAACACTGCCTGAAACGGCGAAGGGAAGAAAAACCGAAAGCACGAAAATAACCACGACCGCTCCAGCAAGCTGTTTCCAATTACGCTGAACCAGAGGAAAAAGAAGAAAGACAACAGCCTCGAACCTTAGCGACACTGTAAGGCCAAGAAAAAACGACCCAAGCCTTTCATCTTTATTCTTTAAGGAAACATAAAACCCCAGCAAAGATGCAAGCGGCAGAATGCTCATCTGCCCATTCAGCATGTTAGACTGCAAGACCTCGACAAACGGAAGAAAGACAAGCGCGAACAATACCATATCAAATTTTCTGTCAATATTGAACGCATGGTAAATTGGAAAAACAAATAAAAATAAAAGCAAAAGGTACCATAACGAATGGGCCAGCCAGATAGGCAGAAAATATAACGGAGCAAAAACGAAAACCGGAAAAAGGGAACTGTAAAAACTAGTCGACCATCCATTCTCAGCGGTGCCATTCAAAAAACTATCAGCATATTTCATAAGCTGTGTAAAATCATTTCCGCTCTCCCTGTTCAGTCCCATAAGGAGAGATTGGATGTAAAGGAAAACAAAGATAAAGCCGACCAGCCTTGTACCCCATTTTGCCGAATCAATATTCGCTAAAAGATTTTTCAAGCTACTCACAAAAAAACTATACCCTACCCGCCAAGCTTTATTATTTTATCGCGAGCAGATTTGTTCTCCGGGTCAATCTCCATTGAGTGCTTAAAATGCTTAACCGCTTCGCCGCCTTCGCCTATGTTCGCGTAGCAGTTGCCTACCTCTTCGTACAGCCTAGCCTCGGGGTATACGCTTAGGACATCTTTTGCCATATCCTTCCAGCCTTGCCTATTCAGCTGGCACCGAGCTATTAACAGGTTTTTTTTAAGCCCTTCGTTGCCCGGGGTAAGCCTTAAAAGCGGCAATATTAAATTTTCCGCTAAGGCATAATTACCATCATCAATCGCGTAGGCCGAAAGCTCTGACAAAGCAAACTCCCTGTGCGAGCCTTTTTGGGCCATCTCTATATAGAGTGCCTTAGCTTTTTCTGCTTCGCCTGTTCGTTTATAGTGCGCGGCAAGGTTGCGCAAGGCCAAGAGGTTATTGGGAAGAACTTTTAAAGCATGCTTCCATAAGCTTTCGGGGTTGCGCCATACCGGCAGTTGATAAATAGAAAGAGCCGAAAGATAGAGAATAAATATTCCAAGAAAAATTTCTCTTACAGCTTTCCTCCCTCCCCCCGAAATAAACAGCCCGGCCAAAAGACAAAAGCCGGCAGACGGCAGGTAGAGGTATCTCTCCGACATCATAGTTCCTGTAGGAATAATATTGGAGTTTGGAAGCAGAGCGATAAAAAACCAGAATATGCCAACAGAGACAAGCGGTTTTTCTTTTCTAATAGCCCACCCAGCGCCGATAAACAAAACCAACAGCAATAGCGAAAATAGCGTTGGGAGAGTTATCGGGTTATCCAGAACTTCCAGTAGAGGCAAAGGAGAAAGTGGAAAAGGAAAAACAAGAAGCCGGAAATACTCCATATAAACAGACGGCATATTCATATAAAGCGAAATAATATCTATCTCCGCGTCCGGTCTTTGAACGCGCCCGACAACGTATGTCCGTATAACCATGTAGCCGATAAGAACAGTTGCTATTACCGCCGCGTCTCTCAGCCTACTGCTTGTAAAAAACTTTTTTTCTTTGGGCGGTTTAAATAAAATCAGCTCCAGCATAAGAACTATAAACGGAAAGACGACAGCTGTTTCGGCAAAAAAAAGAGCTACCCCGAAGAAGATTATAGATATTTTGAACCGGCTCTTTCCTCCACCGTCTCTGTATAGAAGATAAAAATAAACCGCCGCAAGAAAGCATACATCACCAGGCATATCAAAAACAGAAGCGATAAAAATAATTTTTTGAATATGAACAGGGTGGACGGAAAAAACCAGCGCGCCGAAAAAGGATGCCCTTTTATCCAATCCGCAAAGCTCGAATATCCTCATCAAAAGAAAAGCAGAGATCAGATTAAGCAAAAGCCCAAGCGCGTGGTATGGAGCGGGATTAAGGCCGAACAGCTGATAAAAAACAGCGTAGAGTGTGGTTCTAAGCGGGCGGTAAAGGTCGGCCGTGGTCTCGACAAAAAACGAAGGTATGTTTTTCATAGATTTTACAGACTCGTTGTCGACAAGGAACAGGTAATCGTCCCACAGAAAGTCGAACCAGAGAGCCTGCCCGAATACCAGAAAAGTGGAAGCGGCAAGAAGCAACGCCCTTGTGCTTAAGGTCATCCCAAAAAAATACCGAAACAAAATTTCATTTCGGTATTTTACCCCGACAGGTATAGAATGACGAAATTATCAAAACAGGGAAAGCTTGATGAATTGTGCCGGTTTCAACGATAGAGTCGAAGATTTTTACGAAAAACTGCAAGGTCTGTCGGAAAAAGCCCTAAAGGTTCTACCTGATGACGGCAGTTGGTCGTTAATTGAAATATTGGGCCACCTTATTGACTCCGTCTCTAATAACCACCAACGAATTGTAAGACTGGAAGAGGGAGACCTCGACAACTTTCCCGGATACAACATAGCTCATTGGGTAAAGGCACAAGATTACCGTTCTATTGACCCAAAGGCTGTAACAACGCTATGGTACTCGTGCAACAGGCTACTGCTCCACCTTGTAAAGAACGTAAACCCAAAAAGCCTGCAAAATAAATGGACGCGAAGGCGAGCCTCAAACACTCGAATGGATGATAAACGACGACTACCGTCATATGCGGTGGCATATAGACAAGCCAAAAGCTGAACAGCTACTCTAAACAGGAATAACGGAGCGGTTAGATATGTCGGAAAAAGATATTATAGAATCGCTAAAGCCTATCTGCATCTGCATGGGGATAAGGAAAGGAACCTTCCTAAAACATCTAAAAAACGGCATAGATACACTAGAGGAGCTTAGAAAGGCTACCGGCGCTGGCGCTGGTTCGTGCGGCGGCAAAAGATGTACGCCACGAATAGAGGAGCTACTGCGCGAGTACGCTTTGAAAAACAGCGGTAGCCGCTAGGAGGATTTACTTGCGGGGCCACCGTAAAAAAACTAGAATATA
The DNA here is from genome assembly GCA_024275955.1 of Nitrospirota bacterium. Lineage (GTDB taxonomy): Bacteria > Nitrospinota_A > UBA7883 > JACRGQ01 > JACRGQ01 > JAJRYD01. The sequence goes on along the minus strand of JAJRYD010000036.1, from coordinate 72,032 downwards.
CCTATTGAAGGCAAGAGAATATCAGATTTTAACTCTCTGGGGGTATTTAGAGATATGAAGATTGACGAACTGATTTTAGGGCTTATCCCTGTCGGTCTTGGGCTTGGGTTTATGACGTACATCATGTTTATATGGGGTTCGGGCGGTCACCACTAGGCCCGCAATGGTCTTCTTCTAGCCAACGTCAGGCAGACCTTGCGGACGGTACACTTTATTCTGACAAAAAAGTTTTCCATCTTCGCTTATGGAAACGCTATGCGCTAGGCAGACCTTGTGGGCGGGGCTTGTCCTCACGGACAAGTAAAGCGATGCAGAAATACCGACTTTCTCCAACCAGCGATAAACAAGGCTACTGCCAAAAAGTTTCTATCTCCTCTTCCACCATCTCCATGAGCGGTCTTAGCATATTTTCCGAGAAGTCAAATTTTATCCCGCCAGCTTCAAAAAGCTTGTCACATGCCGAACTTCCGCCAAGCGAAAGCGCGCCTAGATAATCTTCGACCGCTTTTGCAGGGTTTTCCTTGTACTTTTTGTAAAACTGCAACGCCCCCAGCTGTGCTATAGCATACTCGATGTAATAAAAAGGAACTTCGAAAAGGTGTAGCTGTCTATGCCACGCATATTTTTTTATATCTCGATTTATCCCTTCCCAATTAAGCTTAACCTCGAACCTTGACGAGATTTCCAGCCACTTTTCGGCTCGTTCCTCTTGCGAATGGCCGGGAGCGGTATAGAGCCAATGCTGAAAAGCGTCGATAGTCGCCACCCACGGAAAAATATCGACCACCCTCTCAAGCTGTTCCAGCCTCGCTCTATCCGCGACCTCTTTAGAACCATAAAAAATGTCGAGGTGCCGGTTGGCAAAAAGCTCCTGCGACATGCTAGCCACTTCGGAAAATTCCATAGTGGCATGGCGGTACCATATTAAAGAGTGGTTACGGCACTCGATTGTATGAAAAGCGTGCCCCCCTTCGTGCAAAAGCGTTATGACATCGCTATGCATGCCGGCGGCGTTTGTAAAAATAAACGGAATCCGTCTTTCCTCAAAGGTAGTCTGATAGCCTCCCGGCGCTTTGCCATCCCTGCTTTCAAGGTCCATATACTGCTTTATCGACGCAAACCGCTCGCCAAGCTTGGGATTAATTTTCCCAAAAATTTTCTCTACACCGTCTTGCAGTTCCGACACCTCTTTGAACGGGTGTAGCGGCTCCCTGCCGAGCGGGTCGACCTGCATGTCCCACGGCTTAAGATTATCGAGCTTCATCTGTTCTTTGCGCTTCAGGGCTATCTTCGCCACAAGAGGGACTACAGATTTTTCTATCGCATCGTGAAAACTAAAGCAGTCATCCGGCGTATAGTCGCGCAGTTTGGCTTTAAAGCAGTATTCGCGGTAATCCTTAAGGCCGAGGTTTTGCGCGTACTCGCTACGGGTCTTTAGCATCTCGTCAAAAAGGTTTTCAAGCGGTTTCGCGTCGGCAAGCCTTCTCTTGGAAACAGCGTTCCATGCCGACTCCCTCAGTTCGCGGTCTGCCTTAAGCTGATAAAGTTGCATCTGCGGCATCGTTCTGGTTTTTCCATCAAACTCTACCACCCACGCTCCGGTTGTCGACTGGTATTTTTGCGACATTTCCGAAAGTTTTACGTCAAGCAGAATATTCTTTTCGTCAAAAAGCTCTATGGAAGTCGAAATCATTCTGTCGAGCCTTCCATGCTCTTTGGCATCTAGTTTTTGCCTTGCCTGCGAGCTGTAGTATTTCTTATCGAGAAGGTTTGACCACTCGGTTATTTTCGGCTGAAACTCACGGACAAACCGCAGGTAAGACTCTTTTTTAGACTCGTCTTTAGTGTCGCATGTCATATCTACATAACGCTTGTTAGAGTCTTCGCTTATTATCGCCATAAGTTCAGAATAATCTGCCAGCCAGCCGATAAGCTCTTTAGAAGTTTCTAACTTCCTTTCCATAAGCGTGTCAAACCATCGCTTTAATGAATCTGGATCTGTAATAGCAAACCTGCCATCGACAAACTTTCGTTCAAACGGTTTTAACCATTCAGATTTATCATTTTCCATAATCAAGCTTTCCCTGTTTTAAAATTGTTAAATAATTTAGGGCTTGAGAGTATTACTCTATCACTCGGCAGAACCGGCACGAAACGATAAAAACTATTTCCCACTTTCGAGGTTAACTACTTCGGGATTTTTTCCGATAAGATAACGTGCTGGGCTTAGAACGGCGGATGGCAATATAATGCTGATAGGAAAAAGAATGGCTGAAAAAACTAAGACAGAAAGAGACTTTGAGCTGATGGCCAACAACTTCCATATGGCCGACTCGGTCAAGCTTGAAGTAGAAGGCAAAATCTACGCTGGCCGGGTGGATGAGATTAGAATCGGCGAATACATCATTTTTTCGGTAAAAAATATGGATAATCGGCTGGTACAGCTCTCTACCGGCTTGGAAAAGCTCTCCCTGAAAGTAAGCCGCGCCGGCAAACTTATTACCTATCCGACATCTCTACTTAACAAAAAACTACCTAAATTAATGCTGAAATTTCCCGAAAAAGAGGCCGACAAGGTTCTAAGAAGCGCCCAAAGAGCCCATCTCTGCATTCGTACGCCGCTATTTCATGTAAAGCGTAAAAATATGCTTATGAAAGATGACAATTACGGCCTCGGAACGCTTACAAACATGAGCGAAGGTGGATGCTCCATAACAATTAATATGGATCTGCAAAAAGAAGACAGAATAGATTTCTTTCTGGAAGTTAATTCCGAAAAACTTGCAATCAGCAAAGCAGACGGAATTGCGGATGCCGGAACGTCTGCCGATGACAGAAAAAGGCTTATGGAAATGGAGGGGATAGCTACCAGCGAGAAAAAGCTACTGGAGCTATCTGGAATAGTCAGAAGCACAAAAGAGCAAAGCCCCGGTGTTTACAACCTTGGAGTGCAGTTCGTAAGCCTTGACAACGATACAGTAGAGGAGATAACCGCGTATATGAAACGAAGGCTAAAAAGGCTGTAATAAGAGCTACTCTTTGGTTGTACGGCATTTAAACTGCTCTCGTGCCGATTTTGTATAATTAAAGACAAGAGTTCATCAGACCTCGCTTAAAAACCTCCATGCCGCTCCAAAAGTGCGATAAAACAAAAACCTACCTAGAAGTTGGACGCAACCTGAATTACTTAAAAACTGAAAAAAATGTTAGCGATTACAGGCCTAGTAAGAAAGATTAAGGGGCTGTTGCCGAATGGCACAAATTTGGTTTTGCTGTAAATCGCCAATCTCTAAAGCCTCTGTTTTTACAAAGTTAGAAAATGAACTTCTCCTTTGAAACGCTTAAAAACTCTTTTGGAAACAGCCCCATTAAAGATATGAAAGACAAAACCTACCGCATTGGGGTAGAGCTCTACATGCTCGATAAGCAGGCGCAAAAAGAGGTATTCGCTTTTATGGCGCGAAGGCTTGGAACCAAGAAAAAACATAAACCTAAGCTCGACCTATCTTAACCGTTCCCAGCAGATTCAGCTCTTAAAAGCCGATATGTAAAAAAATGTAGCTTTCCTAAGCTAAAACAGTACACTTTTTAGCAGTAACTACCTGTTAATAAAAGTTATAATTGCCTTTCCGCTCTTTTTGAACTGTAATATAGCTGTACACGGTTATAGAGGGGACCCTTTGCGCTTAGGAGGAGGTTATGGAAACAGGTTTGGAAGAGCGGACACAAGGCAACAAGGAGCGGAAAAAGCGATACCTAGAGTCTCTGGAGATAGAAAAGGTCTTTAGCTCTGCCGAGTCAATACAGATAGAGCTTAACGGCAAGAAGTACTCTGGAGAGATTCACTCACAAAAAGTTGGAGAGTATGTCGTCTTTAAGGTAGATAATGTCGACGACGCTCTCACCAAATTCACCATCGGCTATGAGTCTGTCTCGTTCAAATTGATAGATAACGGAAAGATGCGCTCCTTCCCCAGCAGAGTTACAAGAAAAAAGCTTCCACTCCTCCTTTTAAAATATCCTTTCAAAGAGGCCGAGCAGGTAGAAAGAGAGTACGAAAGGAGAAATCTCAAAATTGACACACCTGTAATAATCCTCAAAAGGGAAAACGAGATGGTACCGCCTGAAGATACAGGCATGGGAACGATTGTAAACATCAGCGAAGGCGGCTGTGGCATAAACACGAGCCTCGACATTAGAAAAGGAGACAGGGTAAACTTTTATCTGGAAGTATTCAGCCATGTCCACAAGATAGATATAGACAGAGGAGACGAGACTGATGCTTCTACAGGAAGCGAAGGAAAGATGCTCGACCTTAAAGGGGTGGTGGTAAACATCAGGGAGTTGACTGACGGCATGGCATCTGCCGGTCTTAAATTCTACAAGTTGGGCGGCGGCATAAAAAATGATATAAGGGGGTACATGAAAAGAAGAATAGGCTAGCATGGAAACGGTGGGAGACTCTATTTCCAACTTAGGAAACCGCCTCCTTTCCACTGACCTTTTCAATCTCTTTATCCCCAACAGATGCCCCACATGCAAATGCCCTGTTGATATACATTCCGACCCTCTGTGCGACGGGTGCAAACAGGAAATTGTTTTGAACAGCGGCCACTCCTGCGCCGTTTGCGCAGAGAGCATTGAAGGCGACCTGCCCCCAGAGGCCAAGAGCAGGTGCGGGCGATGCAGAATATCCCCCCCGCCGTTTGACCGCACGCTCTTTTCACTGCGGTACACAGGAAAGACAAGAAACCTGATTCACCAATTCAAGTTTCGGGGAAAGGCTGGGCTTTCCATCATGATATCCGGCCTTATCTCCGCAAGAATACTAAGAGAGCTGGAACTAAAAAAGTACGACCTCATTATGCCTATTCCACTGCATTTTATCCGCCTCTTAGCGAGGGGCTACAACCAGTCATACCTTTTGGCGCGGGATATCGCCCGCTCTTTTAATATGCCGGTTAATTCGAGTGCTCTGGTAAAACGGCTCAACACTCCGCCGCAAAGCTCGCTCTCAAAGGCCAAACGTCTAAAGAGCATCGAAAACGCTTTTACAGTAAAGGATCCAGAAGATATAGAAGGAAAAAATATTCTGCTTATTGATGACCTTATGACTACCGGCTCCACTCTTATAGAGGCCTCGAAAACGCTCAAAAAATATGGCGCAAAGAGTATTGCCTGCGCAGTAGCGGCACGGGCATAATACTGCGATGGCAAAGCAAAAACCTTCTCCGCTGGAACTAACGCCTAAGGATATTTTCAAAAAGCTGAATACCTATGTAATAGGGCAGGAAAAGGCGAAAAGAGCTATCGCCGTCGCCGCGTACAGCCACATAAAAAGGATATCCAACCTAAAACTTAAAAAAAGCACCATAGTAAAAAAATCGAACCTGCTTATGATAGGGCCTACCGGCTGCGGCAAAACACATATAGCGAGAAACCTCGCGGAAATACTTCACCTACCGATAACGATAGCCGATGCCACGGAATATTCCGAAGCCGGCTACTACGGCAAAGATGTGGAGGTAATGATAGCCGAACTGCTTCACAAAGCTAACGGCAGTGTGGAGCTTGCCGAGATAGGAATAGTATTCATAGATGAGATAGACAAAATAGCAAGGAAAGGCGATGCGGCAAGAACGGGGGCGGGAAGCCGCGATATCGGCGGAGAAGGTGTGCAGCAGGCACTTTTGAGGATACTCGAAGGCCGAAAAATGTTCGTGCCGATGAATGTAACCCAACACTGGAACAAGCATGATTTTGTAGAAATCGACACATCCAACATCCTTTTCATCTGCGCCGGTACGTTTAGCGATTTAAGGGGCGAGAAAACCGCTAACAAAGGCGGGTTCAACCGGCCTGTCTCAAAACCGGCGGCTAAAAAAATTACCACGGAATCGCTCACGAAACATGGAATGATACCGGAGCTTATCGGCAGACTGCCGATACTGGTTAAGATGGAGGAACTTAGCTGTGAGGAGCTGTCGAAAATAATCACGGTTCCGCCTGATTCGCTCGTCAACCAATACCGCGAAGTTATGGCCGCTGACAACGTGGAGCTGAATTTCGATAAAAAGAGCTTAAAAATGATAGTAGAGCTTGCGGTAAAGAGAAAGGTCGGCGCAAGAGGCTTGCGCGGTATCATGGAAGAAGTGATGCACGACTATCTTTTTGACCTGCCGAACTGGAGAGGAAAAAGCCTTACGATTACCGAAGGTGACGTTGCCCGAATTTTGGACGAATGAGCCTAACCATCCTGCGAACAGCCAAAGCTGACGATATCGAAACAATGTGGCGCATAGACAAGGAGTGCTTTGAAGAAGAAATCGCCTTCACTCCCGACATTTTCTACTATCACCTTCTGGTAAAAAGCGACCCTGCCTTCATCGCGGAAAAGAACCACAAGGTGGTTGGATTTGTGCTTACATCTCACAATGAAAATGGAGCGGGGCTGATAGTAACGATTGACGTGGTGAAAAGTGCGAGGCGAAAAGGTGTCGCGAGCCTGCTGATAGAAAAGGCCGAGAACGCACACACTAAAAAAGGAGCGTTGCTGATGCGCCTCCAGACAGGCATAACCAACGACAAAGCGATAGCTTTTTACAATAAGCATAGATATTCAAACCTCGGAGTAATTAAAAACTACTACGGGCAAGGAAAGGATGCTTTCCTATTTGAAAAACGGCTAAACAGATAACTTTGCCCTCCCCTTTTTCAAAAGTCCCCGGCCGTCCTTTTCTATTATTATTGGGGCTTTTTTTATGGTAGATTTGATTAAGGCGTTCACTATTTGAATCGATTTTAGATTTTCAAAAGTTTTAAACTAACAGTCAGGTAAAAATTTGAGGGGGTACCAATGGGCTTAAATATAACCCAAAAAATATTCAAAAAACATCTAGTCGAAGGCGATCTTGTTGCTGGAGAACCTATCGCGATTAAGGTAGATCAAACTCTAACGCAAGACGCTACCGGCACAATGGCATACCTGCAGTTTGAAGCTATGAAAGTGCCGCGGGTAAAGACAAAGCTTTCAGTCAGCTATGTAGACCACAACACACTACAGACAGACTACCGCAACATGGACGACCATATTTACCTCCAGAGTGTCGCCGCAAAGTACGGCATCTATTTTTCGAGGCCCGGCAACGGTATCTGCCATCAGGTTCATCTGGAGCGTTTCGGCGTGCCGGGGCAGGTTCTTCTCGGCTCTGACAGCCACACCCCTACTCAGGGCGGTATCGGCATGATATCTATAGGTGCCGGCGGGCTGGATGTCGCTCTTGCCATGGCCGGAAAACCTTTCTACCTCAATATGCCAAAAGTGCTTAACGTAAAGCTGAAAGGGAAACTAAAGCCGTGGGTAGCAGGCAAAGATATTATCCTCGAAGTTCTCCGCAGGCTTACGGTAAAAGGCGGCGTTGGAAAAGTTATAGAATACTCCGGCTCCGGCATTAAAAAACTTTCAATACCGGAAAGAGCAACCATCACCAACATGGGCGCCGAACTAGGGGCGACTACCTCCATCTTTCCGTCTGACGACGAAACGAAAAAGTTCCTTACCGCCCAAAAACGGCCTAAGAGCTGGTCTAGGCTGGAAGCCGATAAAGGCGCGAAGTATGACGAACAGATTACAATAGACCTCTCTAAACTAGAGCCGCTTGTCGCTCAGCCGCATATGCCGGACAGAGTAACGGAAATCAAAAAACTCAAAAAGATTAAGGTAAATCAGGTCGCCGTAGGCTCCTGCACAAACTCTTCCTACCGCGACCTTATGACGGTAGCAAAAGCCCTAAAAGGCAAAACAATACACCCCGATGTTTCTATGGGCGTATCGCCAGGTTCCAAGCAGGTGTTTGATATGATATCGCAAAATGGAGCGCTTGCCGATATCGTAGCCTCTGGAGCTAGAATACTAGAGTCGGCCTGTGGCCCCTGCATCGGCATGGGTTTTGCCCCTACATCAAAAGGTGTCAGCGTTCGTTCGTTCAATAGAAACTTCGTAGGCCGTTCCGGCACCAAAGATGCCGGAGTCTACCTTGTCTCTCCCGAAACAGCGGTAGCGACCGCTCTTAAAGGGGTACTGACCGACCCGCGAAAGCTTGCCAAAACAGCTCCAAAAATCGCATGGCCCAAAAGCTTTACCATCAACGACAACATGATAATCAGGCCTACCAAGAAAAAGACGAAGGTTGTCCGCGGACCAAATATCAAGCCACTGCCGATAAGCGAGCCTCTTTCCACTTCGCTCAGTGGCGAGGTGCTTCTTAAAACGCAAGACAATGTAACTACCGACCATATCATGCCGGCGGGGGCGAGAATTCTACCGCTCCGCTCTAACGTACCTGCCATTTCCGAATTTGTTTTTGAAGGTATCGACCCTACCTTCCCCGAGAGAGCAAAGAAAGCGGGCGGAGGGTTTGTCATTGGCGGTCAGAACTACGGGCAAGGCTCCTCGCGCGAGCATGCGGCGCTGGCACCTATGTATCTTGGCGTAAAAGCTGTTATCGTCAAATCGTTCGCAAGAATCCACCGCGCGAACCTGATAAACTTCGGCATTCTTCCGCTTACTTTTGTCAACGAGAAGGACTACGGTAAAATAGAGCAGGGAGACAAGCTTAGCCTATCTCTCGGCGGCCTTAAGAGCGATACCCTTATTCTTAAGAACAAGAGCAAAGGGATAGATATAGAGGTTGCACACGGTCTTGCGGAGAGGGCTAAAGATATCGTTAAAGCTGGAGGCGCTTTGGGCTACGCGCGCCAGAGCTAGGCAGTTTCTCTATTTATATTATTTGAAACATACAGGCGGAGGGTTTTATGGATGTACCGAGAAAGAAGATTACGATTGTTGGAGCAGGCCATGTCGGTGCCACCACGGCACAGCACTGTGTAGAAAAGAGGCTTGGCGATGTCGTACTTATTGATATAGTCGAAGGCGTTCCGCAAGGCAAGGCACTCGACATGATGGAGTCTGCTCCTCTTTTGGGCTTCGACATGATAGTTTCCGGCACAAACGATTACGCCGACACCGCGAATTCTGATGTGGTAGTCATCACGGCAGGGCTTCCCCGCAAACCGGGGATGAGCCGTGAAGATTTGAGAGACACTAACGCAAACATCGTGAAAGAAGTTACTGAAAACATAATCAAGCATTCTCCAAACTGCATTATGATAGTTGTCTCAAACCCTGTAGACACGATGACCTACGTCGCGATGAAAACTTCTGGACTGCCGAAAAACCGTATACTCGGCATGGCCGGCGTTCTTGACGCGGCCAGGTTCCGGCACTTCATTTCGGACGAGCTTAAGGTAAGCCATCTCGATGTGCATGCAACGGTTATGGGGCTTCACGGCACCGACATGGTGCCGCTCCCGAGCCACTCATCAGTAGCCGGGATACCTATAACCGAACTTATTTCCAAAGAAAAAATTGACAAGATGGTTCAGCGCACAAGAGACGGCGGAGCCGAAATCGTAAAACTTCTTAAAACAGGAAGTGCTTACTATGCTCCGGGAGCCTCTGTAGCCGAAGGTATCGAGTCTATTATAAGAGACAAAAAAAGGGTACACCCCTGCCCTGTCTACCTTGAAGGGGAGTATGGGCTTGACGGCATATTTATGGGTGTTCCATGTATCATCGGCGCTGACGGCGTGGAAAAAATCATAGAGCTAAAACTTAACGATGAAGAGAGAGCATTGCTACAAAAGTCGGCAGAAAGTGTAAGAAACTCTGTTAAACAGCTTAAAGTCTGAACCATTAAATTTTACGGCCGGAAATATGCTGTTATGTTTCCGGCCTTTCCACTCGGCCGCCTCCCGTGAGAGAGCTGTTTTTGAAAAGAGTTTTTTTGAACATTTAAGGAGGGGGAGTTTGTTTTCTAGCTTCTTAAAAACAGAGCCATTAGAGATTGGCAATTTATAGCAAAGCCAAATTTATGCTATCTGGCAACGACCCGATAAGCCTAACAGCACGCTCGCAAAGCTAAAGCTGGTGAAAAGACTTTAGAAAAGTTTTAGCGACGAACCTCTGGCAAAAGAAGCGATTAACGAAGTTAGGTGAAAAGCTCAGATACGCATCGGCATTATAACCGAGACACAGTCATCGTCGTCTGACGGTTTTACCATCAGCGCGTCCTCTTGCCCTTCAAACTTTAAAACAGCTTTCCCGCTGTTTATGTGGCTTAATGTCTCAAGCGTGTACTGCGAGTTTAGGCCGATTTTTGTAACATCACCGGAATACTCTATTTCAACCTCTTCAAACGCTTCACCAATCTCCGACGATTCCGAAGATATCTCAAGCTTATCCGGCTTGAAGTTGAAGCTTATAAGTTTCGACTTTTCCGCCGCCACTGTGGAGACCCTCCGTAAAGCCATCTTCACGCTTTCAACATCGATTACCGCTTCTTTGCTGTTTTTGTAGGGAATTACCTGATCGTAATTAGGATAGGAGCCTTCCACCTCCCTAGAGAAAAACAGGAGCGAACCGATTTTTACGAATATTCTATTATCTGCCCGCACAATACCAAGAGTCTCTCCATCGCCGTCTTCGTCGATAAGTTTTTTAAGCTCTATTACGGCTCTCCTCGGAATTATAACCGAGACAGTTTCTGTTACCGGAAAATCGACACTTCGGCTTACATACGCAAGCCGATGCCCGTCGGTAGCTACAACCTTGAAGGCGTTTGGGTAAAACTGGCAATATATGCCATTGAGAGCCATCCGAGATTCGTTCTGGCTGGCGGCATAGATAGTTTTATCGAGCATATTTTTGAATATAGATTTATCGACAGTTATTAATTTCTCGTCAGGGTAGCCGGGGTTCTCTGGATACTCTTCGGAGTCTATGGTAGCAAGTTTAAAGTTTGACTTGCCGCAGGCAACTTCGCACCTGCCGGTACCGGAGTACCTAAACATTATCTCATCCTCTGGAAGCTGTCGAACGATATCAAATAGCATCTTGCCGTGAAGCGCCACAACACCTTCTTCGACGACAGTCGCCTCGTAGGAACCACTAAGGCCAACATCGTAGTCGGTCGCAAATACCTCTATGCCGCTCCCTTTTGCCTCGATACGGACATTGCTTAAAACAGGATTTGCCCCTTTAAGATTTATAAAGCCTTGAACCCGTTGAAAACAGAGCAGAATTTCTTTTTGGTTAATCTTAAATTCCATTTTTCTAATCCGGCTTTCTCTCTACTAGAAACCGGCAACCCCCTTAAAAACAATGTATTAAATACTACTATTTCGATTGGAATATATTAACAGAATCACACTTATAAGTCAATTTCAAGCTATTGTCTGCCTGTTAATTATCTATCTATTAATTTTATCTGTGACATCCTTGTTTAACTTGTAGATAAAGGCAAGAATCTCGGCTATCGCTGTGTAAAGATCGGCCGGTATCTCTTCATCTAGGTCAAGGCCGGATAGAACTTCCACAAGGTCGCAATCTTTATGAATCGGTATGCCATGTTCCTTCGCTATAGCGATAACCTTTTCGGCAACCAGCCCCCCACCGCTAGCAAGCACTTTGGGAGCGGTATCGACCCCCGCTTTGTACCCAAGAGCGACAGCTTTTTTACGTTTATCGTTGCCCATATTTTAAGCCTTTATGTTTAACAGCCCCTTTACGGCTGGAGGGCTTTCTTTTTCCAGTTTTTCGGTAAGAAAATAGCTTTTTGCCGTCTGCACCTGAAACTTGGCTGTAAAACCTGCCTTTTTCAAGCCTTGAATAAGCAACGGCAAACTCTCCTGAACCTTCTCGGCCTTTTCTCCATCGCCAATGTAGATATCTCCCGTAATCTTTTTGCCTTTTACCCGCGCTTCGACACGGACAGGGCCGAGCCTGCTCATCTCGACCATAAGCGAAACAGCTGTCCCGCCCTCTTTTTCATTTTTCTCTTTGCCTTGTTTTTTTTCACGCCTAACGTACAGCCTCGCCGTAGCTGTTTTTTCTCCGTTCCAGAAAGGGATCTCCCAGTTCTTAAGTTTTTCATCAATGTTCATCAGTTGCTTTAGTTCTATATTCTGAATTGCGCGGGTAACCTTTTCCATCGGTTCGCTATATTTAGAGAAGGTTTTCTCTCCCATTTTTTCCATATTTTGCTTCAACAGGAGCAGTGCGCTTTTAAGGTTCGCCGTCGGCTTACCTTTTGCTATATCCGACTCGTGCGAAAAACCAAGAAGCTTTAACAGGTTGCTCTGTTCCGCTTTCGCGTAGCCTTTTCCGGCGCCGCTTTTTCCTGCCTCCCTTTCTGTCCCGCTTTTACGCAAAAGTTTAGAGAGTATTTCATCCAGCTCGGTTCCTTTTAAGAGAGACTTTGGAAGTAAAGCTACTAGTTTTGCCAACTCTCCTGTCATTTTTCCGGCTGGCATAGCCTGCGGAAGATAAAGCCTAAGCATTGCCGCCTTCTTTTCCTGCGCCGCTGTTTCGTTGAGCAAAAGTGATACTTGGAACTGCGGCTTTACCTGCTCCACCTTTACCAATATAGACTGCCCGTTTACTAAAGGTTTTGCTGTCGCGGCTATAAGATCAAGCCCTCTTAGCCTTACAACCGCTCCATCCCGTCCAAGCGCTTTTATCACTTTTCCCTGTACTAGCTCGCCAGTGGAAAACCGGCTTTCAACTTTACCTGTTTCTCCCTTGAGGATAGCCTTAAAAATGGAAGGAGCTACTTCGGAAAGGTTGATCATTTATCTTCGTCGCCAATCATCGCGACGATAAGATCTACTTCAGGCAGAGGGATAGAAAGCCGTTCGCTTATGCCGTCTTTTGAAACCCCTTGCCTATAGAGCGTTTTAACGTTCCGTTTTCTGTCGCTCAAGACGCTTATAGGAGGAAGCGGTTCAGCCTCTGCCGAAACCGGCTTCTCGCTGAGGTCTAGCTGTTCCGGTCTTTTAATAGAAGCTGTAGCTTTTTTTCTGCGGACAGCTTCTTGTACGGCGATAAGGTTGCCGGCCTCTTTCAAGTCGATTTCTATTTTGGATGCCAGTTTCCGGTTTTCTTCGGTTGCCTTTTTAATTTCGTCCAGCATCAAACCGATATCTTTCGCTTCCGGCTTATCTTTAGCTACACCTTTGACAATAAGAAAAACAAGGACAAAGAAAATGAGCAGGTCAACCGCTAACTGAAATACCAGCCACCCACCCATATTTTTGTGAAATCTAAAAAGGCTCTAGACCTTTATATTGAGAAGCTGACCACTCTCAAGCTGTCCCACCGAAGCAGAGGCCTCGGCAACAACAGATGGGTCACCATCTTCCCGTTCCTTTTGCTCAGAAGTGTCTTCGCGTTTCTGTTGGTCCTTTTTACGCTGGTCTTCCTCACGGATTTTGGCCTCCTCGATATCTTGAGTTTCCAAAACCTTTTCCTTGCGCAACTCGTGCTGTTTTTCCAAAAGTTCTTTCGCCTGCTCGGAAGCAAGGGTAGAGCCAGACTGAGCAACAGCCTGAACACGCTCCGCGGCGTTACTCATACTCAAAACTGTTTGGACACTTACATTCAGCATGTTACGATACCTTTCATCATCTCTGGTTATAGTATATTTATACAGGCACAAATATACAAGTGCGACTAATATCGCCATATCTGGAGATATCAGGCAGACTGCAGAGCTAATTAGGCTATACTGTCGCCTTTGTTTAATCGGACTTTAAGAGGAATTACTTTAATGTCTCAGGAAAATGAGCAGATTGAAAGCAGACGAGAGCGGCTGAGGGAGCTGAGGGAAAACGGCCCAAACCCATATATAAACCGCTTTAAACCGACCGATAACAGCACAGAAATACGGGGTAAACATGGCGAAAAAACAGCCGAACAGCTCGAATTAGAAAAACCGTTAGTAACTATTGCCGGTCGGTTAATGACAAAAAGAGGGCACGGCAAAACGATGTTCGCACACCTGCAGGACGGTAAAGGCAAAATGCAGGTTTATATAAAAAGAGATGAGATCGGCGAAGATTACGCCGAAATTAAGAAACTCGATATCGGAGATATCATCGGGGTTGAAGGATTTATGTTCATAACCAGAACCGGCGAGCTTACCGTACATGCAAAAAAGGTTACCCTGCTCACAAAATCGCTAAGGCCATTGCCTGAGAAATGGCACGGCCTTAAAGATGTCGAGACAAGGTTCCGCCAGAGGTATGTAGACCTGATAGTAAACGAAGGTGTAAGGGAAACCTTTAAAAAGCGGGCAAAAATAATAAACGGCATCAGGCGTTTTTTGGAAAAGATGGATTTCCTCGAAGTAGAAACGCCTATGATGCAGGAAGTGCCTGGAGGCGCTACAGCAAAGCCGTTCATAACGCACCACAACACTCTTAATATGGATCTCTACCTGCGGATAGCGCCGGAACTGTACCTAAAGCGGCTTATAGTAGGCGGTTTCGACAGAGTGTACGAAATCAACAAATCGTTCCGCAACGAAGGGATATCTACATCGCACAACCCCGAGTTCACTATGGTGGAGTTTTACATGGCGTACGCCGATTACAACTCGCTTATGGAGCTTACGGAGAAGATGTTTTCGGAGCTTGCGATCGATGTGTGCGGAACCACAAAAGTAAAATGGGGCGAAAACGAGATAGAACTCGGCGGCAAATACCAGCGGTACACTTTCCACGAATCGCTTTTCAAGATAGGCGGCATCCCCGAAGATGTGATAAGCGATTTTGAAAAAGCAAAAGCATGGTTGCAGGAGCATGGCGTTAAGACAGAGAAAACAGAACATGGCGCAAAAGTTTTGGAAAAACTTTTCGACTTTGCCGTGGAGCCAAAGCTCATTCAGCCTACTTTTATATACGACTATCCTCTCGCCCTATCTCCACTCGCCAAGAAAAAAGATGACAACCCTGAGCTGGTAGAACGGTTCGAGCTGATGATAGGCGCAAGGGAGATAGCAAACGCCTATACCGAGCTTAACGACCCGGAAGACCAGCACAGGCGGTTCGAAGAACAGGTGGCGTTAAAAGATGCCGGCGACTCCGAAGCGCAATGGATGGATGAAGACTATGTAAGAGCACTGGAATACGGCATGCCTCCTACCGGCGGCGAAGGGATAGGAATTGACAGGCTTACGATGCTACTTACGAACAACGAGTCGATAAGAGAAGTTATACTGTTCCCACAGCTTAAGAAACAGAAAAAACAGGAAAGCAAGCCTGACAGCACCCCTTAATGAGAAAAAAATAAACTAGATAGTGCTTTGTTTTTATTGCCCTAAAGTGTCATAGAAATAAGTTTATGCTTGCAAAACAAGCACAAGTTCACTATACAATTCCCCCTATGGCAGTTACTAAAAAAACGGCAAAAAAGAAAAGCGTGAAAAAAAAGGCCAAAACGAGCGCGAAGAAAAGCGGCAAAAGCCTTGTAATAGTCGAGTCGCCGGCGAAGGCGAAGACGATAAGAAAATATCTTGGCCGGAATTTTGAAGTGCTATCGAGCGTCGGTCATGTGCGCGACCTTCCCAAAAGCAAACTTGGTGTCGATGTCGATAACGATTTCTCTATACAGCTTGTAACGATTAAAGGAAAGGCTCCCATAATAAAGAGCCTGAAAGCGGCGGCAAAAAAAGCCGAGAAAATATTCCTCGCCCCTGACCCGGATAGAGAGGGCGAAGCGATAGCCCAGCATATTTACGATGTACTTGATGCCCCGGGGAAGATTTACAGGATAATGTTCAACGAAATAACAAAAAAAGCTGTACAGGAAGCTATAGAAAATCCGCACGAAATAGACCTGAACAGAGTTCACGCACAACAGGCAAGACGGGTACTCGACAGAATCGTTGGGTACAAGTTAAGCCCGCTTCTCTGGGAGAAGGTAAGAAGCGGCCTCTCTGCCGGCCGTGTGCAGTCGGTCGCTATGCGGATAATCTTAGAGCGTGAAAAAGAGATAGAAGCTTTCGTCAAAAAAGAATATTGGTCGGTAAAATGTATTTTAAAGCCCGACAACGAAGAGCCTTTCGAGGCAAGACTCCACCAGATAGACCGGAAGAAACTTGAGCTTAACAACGAAACCGAAGCCAGCATTGCCGTTGACGAAATAAAAAATGAAAAACTGTCTATAGCGGCAGTTACAAGAAAAGACAAAAAGCGAAACTCCGCGGCGCCGTTCATAACAAGCACTCTCCAGCAGGTCTGCTCGCAAAGGTTCCGCTATTCGGCATCGAGAACTATGCGGTTTGCCCAAAAGCTTTACGAGGGTGTCGATGTTGGAGATGGCGAAACGGTAGGTTTGATTACCTATATGAGAACCGATTCCACCAGAATTGCCGATGAGGCTATCGCCGAGCTAAGAGGATATGTAGAAACCAATATCGGGAAAGATTTTCTGCCGGAAAAGCCGAATGTATACAAGGTAAAGAAATCGGCGCAAGAGGGGCATGAAGCTATCCGCCCGACATCGGTACACCGAACACCGGAATCTCTAAAAAACCGGCTTACGGCGGAAGAACATAAGGTGTACGAAATAATCTGGAAACGGTTCGTGGCGAGCCAGATGGTTTCGGCTGTTATCTCGACTCTGACTGTAGATACCAATGCTGGGAAATACACCATACGCGCCACTGGGTCCAACATAAAGTTTGAAGGCTTCCTAAAAGTCTACAAAGACGAAGAGCCTGTAGACAGTAAAGAGAAGGAAAACATAATACCCGATGTTAAAGAGGGAGAGGCGATAGAGCTTGAGAAGATAACTCCCAAACAGCATTTCACCCAGCCGCCGCCGCGCTATACCGAGGCGGCACTTATAAAGGAGCTGGAAGACAAAGGAATCGGCAGACCAAGCACCTACGCCTCTATAGTAGGAACTATACAGAACAGGGAATATGCCGAAGCTCTTGACCGCAAACTCCACCCTACTGAACTTGGCAAAATAATAACCGATGCTCTTATCGAGCATTTTCCAAAAGTTATGGATATCGGCTTTACCGCCAGCCTTGAAGAGCACCTCGACGAGATAGAGGAAGGTAAAAAGGACTGGATAGAACTTATGCGCGACTACTACGGGCCTTTCAGCAAAGCTCTTGAAGCGGCTCAAAAGAATATGAAAAACTACAAATCGGAAGTATCTTCCGACGAGATTTGCGATAAATGTGGCAAACATATGGTGGTCAAGTTCGGCCGTTTTGGAAAGTTTCTTGCCTGCGCTGGATACCCGGAATGTAAAACCACAAAACAGATAGGGAAAAACGGGGCTGTATCCTCCTCTGAGCCGGAGAAAACCGGAGAGAAATGCGACAAGTGCAAAACAGGCGATATGATAATACGAAGCGGACGCTTCGGCAGGTTCATCGCCTGCTCATCCTACCCCGAGTGCAAAAACACGAAACCATTTACTATGGGTATAAAATGTCCCAAAGGATGCGGCGGCGAGCTTTTGGAGCGCAGAACAAAAAAGGGGCGCACCTTTTACGGATGCACAGGCTACCCAGATTGCGACTTTACCAGCTGGGAAAAACCGTTCGACATGAAATGCGATGAATGCGGAAGCCCATACATGGTTTTTGCCAAAGCGATAGACCTAAAAACTCTGCAACTCAAATGCAAAGACAAAGAATGCCCCAACACCAAAATAATAACAAGAGAAGACAACTCTATAAAAAGCGGTAGCGAAGAGTAGCCCGCACCCGCACCGCAGGTTTGCCTTTCGCAAAGCGTTAAACAAACTTTTAAAAAAAAATTCAAAAAGGCTGTATCTGCCGTATACGAAAACGAGGTGCCGCCACTCTTTTAATTAGCCCAAGTTTCTCGCAAGCGAAGATAAGTTAAAGAAGGTAGCTCGACTACCCGCTCCACGCACTGTGTGGCCGATTTACAGCCCACCCTCACAATGTGCTAAGCTGTACGGGTGGAAAGTGATGACAGGCCTAAGTGGAAGCTTCTTTTAAAATCTATTAAATTCTTTTCTGGCTTCGCTGACGAACATCTCGACGAACTGCTTAACTTCTCGGAAGTCAGAAAGTTTCAGCTACACAGCTACATCATAAAGGAAGGAGAGAAGAACTTCTCTTTTTACGTTGTTCTTAAGGGAAACGTAAATATAGTTAAAGAAACCGGCGTAAAGGGAAAAAAAACCATCACCTCTCTGCCTGCCGGCGAATGCTTTGGAGAGATAGCAGTATTGCTAAACGAGCCGAGAAGCGCAAGTGTGATAGCTGGCGGTGAGGTAACGGTTTTCAGGATACATGGCAACAAGATTGCCGAGCTAAGCGTGGAGACAAGAGAAAAGCTGTACAAACAACTCGCTATAAACCTTGCCGAACACCTGAAAGAAACAAGTAGCCAAATAACAGGCAAAAAAACTCGCCTTCCGTTTGAAGAGATATAATGCTTACAGGTTATCCTTTTCTTTCCCTTTAACCATAAGGCTGACTTTAAGATTTTCATCGAACCCCCACCTGCGGTAAAAAGGGAACATCTCTGGAAGACAGAAAAGAATAAACCCTTCCACCTGCTCAAGCCTCGGATGGCGCATTACTGAATCTATCAACAACCTGCCGAGCAGTTTGCCTCGATGCCCTTTTTCGACCACCACATCCAGCAGTAAAGCCCTGTAGACAAAATCTGTAAGAACTCTCGCAAAACCTACAAGCTTTCCTGTCTTTTGCTCGATGACGAAAAAGGTAACATCGCTTTCATCAAGCATCTTGCGTATACCGTCGTCTCGCCTTTCTTTGCACCACCACAACTGCTGAAGCAAAAAACGCAGTTCGCCGACCTGTTCATCGGGTATATTTTCCTGCATACGGTAAGACAAATCCAACTTATCCAAAAAGCGGCGAGACTTCGGCCCAAATGAGCGCGCTGACCTCTTCCACGGAACCAGTAGCATCAAGACGCTTCATCGAGTTAAAAAGCGGGCCGCCAAAAACTTCATAAACCTTTTCTAGGTAATCTAGTTTTTCGTAGCCGATGTTCGCGCCGCCTTCCCTCTCGCCTATCCGGTTTAAACCATCGCTTGGCTTAATGTCAAGAAAGATGACGATATCGGGCGTTTTGAATTTTTTGTTTCTATCGAAAATATCCTGCACATCAAGCCCCAGCGCCCCTTGATACGCCATGTTGGAAAAATAGTACCTGTCCATCACCACCACTTCGCCGCGCTCAAGCGCCGGCAAAATGTTTTTCTCAAGATCCTCGGCACGGTCGTTGATGAAATATTCAAGCTCATCCTCTAAGGTTATTCCCTCCCGCCCGTCTACAGCTATACGCCGTATCTTTTGTCCCCACTCTCCGCTGGTCGGCTCGCGTAGGTATATAGCCTTATGACCTGAATTATTAAGCCTCTCTACCAGCAGTTTGGCCTGCGTGCTTTTGCCTCCGCCGTCTACACCCTCGAGTACGATAAAAAGGCCGTAACCGCCATTATCGGTTTCTTTTCTTTCCATAAACATGAGGACGATTGTACTACCTAAGAGAACGGCAGACTAGATGAGAATGACGAACTTTCCGGCTTTAAAAAAACCGTAATGCTCTTTTCTATTTTTCCCGATAAGCAGTAAACAAGAGGAAATTATGGCGATTGAACTGAGTGAAAATTATCTGGCAAAAAAGCAGGAAAGGCCGGCGAAAGAAACCTCCAGCTACGTCGAACTGGCTAACCGCATCAGCCTTGCCAAAGAGGTACGGCTGGCGGCAAACAACAGGGAATATAAAGGCAAGGTAGAGAGCTTAAAAGCAGGCAAGCTGGTGGTTTTTAAAGTAAATAATATCGACCAGAACCTGCTTGGTATCTATCACGGACACAGCTTTATTTCGCTACGCCTTATCACCAGCGGCGGCATGGCTAAAGAATTTCCGGTAAAAATCATAACAGCCAAAATGCCGCGTATTTTGCTAACCTTCCCTGAAGGCGAAAAGAAAAAACTCAAACGCTCAGAAGAACGGTTTGAAACCAGCCTCGACACCATCGTCACACTTTACAAGAGAGAAAATACCATCCTGCACGGAAAGCATTACGGCAGAGGCAAAGTAAAAAACCTGAGCATAAACGGTTGCTCGATAGCTATCAGCTTGGATTTACTGAGGGAGGACGACAAGATCGAGTACTTCATACAGGCGGTTGAGGAGGGAGAAAACAAGCTTCTTAAAATGACCGGCATAGTGCGAAGCGTTCATCGAAAAGCTGACGGCGCTTTTATCGTTGGCGTAAAACATTATCACCTCGATGAGACGGCAGAAGAGTCGCTCGCGTCGTACATAAAACACCGCAAAGATATGGCGCTTGGCCTCGCGTCATAACTCCGCCCATCTCTCCATTTACTCCCGCTATAGCTTTGGCTAAACAGCTCCGGTTGCGGTAGAATTGAAGCATGAGCGATGATAAAAGATAAACCAGACTCTTTCTGGAAAGAACGTCTTGGCGGATTGCAGTTTGAGGTATGCATAAAAAGCGGAACAGAAAAACCTTTTTCCGGCAAATACCACGACCAAAAGAAAAAAGGGATTTACAGCTGTTCATGCTGTGGACAAAAGCTTTTTTTATCCAATACAAAGTTCGACTCCGGCACCGGATGGCCAAGTTTTTACGAAGCTACCGGCAAAATTGACTGCCATGAAGACAATAAGCTTTTCACAAAAAGAACCGAAGTGCGGTGCAGTAATTGCGGCGCCCATCTTGGGCATCTTTTCGACGACGGCCCTCGGCCAACCGGAAAACGATACTGCATAAACTCGGTAAGCCTAAACTTTTCTTCAGGCTAAACAGCTTTAACTGCCGAACTCTCCCCACCCTTTTATCACTACCGCAAAAATTGGGGCGATATGCAGAAAAAGGTCGAAAATATCAAGCGGTTTTGTAAGGGTGCCATTGAAAAGCATTCCAAGCTTTTCCACAAGGTGCGGGGTCTGCCCAAACGGTGCGAGCGCCATAAGCAGTGCTAGTGCGATTAATAAAAGCCACGGCATAGACTCAAGAGCCGACATTGGCCCCCCATTGCTTGGCATAGACAGAATAAAAAAGCACAGGGATTATCAGCAGAGTCAACGCTGTCGACGCGGTCATTCCAAAGATGAGGGCAAGAGAGAGACCGCTCCATACAGGGTCTGCCACTATAACAAGCGAGCCTAGTATCGCCGCTAACGCCGTGAGCAGTATAGGCCTAAACCGAACGGCTCCTGCTTCTATGATCGCTTCTTTAATAGGCATCTGCTCCTTTTCTTTGTCCATAAGAAATTCAAGCAGAACTATTGAGTTTCTGATAACTATTCCGGCAAGCGCGATGATGCCTATCATAGATGTTGCCGAGAGGTAGGCACCGACAGCGGCAAAGCCCGGCATAATGCCGATTACCGAAAGCGGTATGGAACCCATTATCACAAGCGGTATAGCAAACGACTGGAACCGCCCTACAAGTATAAGGTAAATAAAAACCACGGCGACAACCATAGCAAGACCGAGGTCATACATAACATCCCACTGGAGGTCCCATTCACCGTCCCAAACTATTTTGTACCCCTCCGGCAGAGGTTCTTTTTGCAAATCTATCATCATGTCGATAACCGCGTATGTAACCGGCCGTTTGTGCATCTCGCCGTAGACATAAACGACAGGCTCTAGATTTTTGTGGTAGATAGGCTTTTCAAGATGTCCCGGAACCATTTCGACAAGTTCCGATATAGGTATAACCTCGCCCGTAGGGCTGTTGATATAAAGCTTGTTAATATCTTCCGGCTTAGACCTAGAATCCTCGGTAAAGCGAAGGGAAATACCAACGGGGGTTTTGGCGTCTGTAACATGCAAAGTACTCACTACCGCGCCGTCAATGCCTATACGGAGGTTTTTGACGATATCCATAGTAGATATTTTCGACAAGGTTGCCTTTTCCTTATCAACACGGAAATAGTACTTATTGACCGAACCGGAAACGGAGTCGTCAATATCGCTGACCCCTTTTGCGGCAGAGAAAACTTTCCTCACTTTTTCTGCCAGTTTCCGCTGAACCGAGTAGTCCGGCCCGTAAATCTCGGCAAGCACAGTAGACCTCACCGGCGGGCCGGGCGGGTCTTCCACTAGTTTTAGGTTAGCTCCGTATTTCTCTGCCATTTTATGCAAGATAGGCCTCAGCTCTTCCACAAGGTCGGTGCTGGTTTTCTTTCTATCTTTCTTATCTAGAAGGTTTACCCTTATATCGGCAAGGTCTTCCCTGTTTCTAAAAAAGCTTCCTCTTAACAGCCCGTTAAAATCTATAACCGATGAAACACCTGTAAACGTTTCGTAATCGTTTACCTCTGGAATATTTTGAAGAAACAGCCCAACCTCTTTTACAAGCTGGTCCGTGCGCTCAAGCGTTGTGCCGCTCGGCATATCTACGGTTATCAGAAAAGTGTTTTTGTTCGCCTTTGGTAGCATCCTAAACTCTACCCAGCCAAACGCCACGAATGACAGAGCAAATAAAAAGGCGGCAACGGCAGAGGCGTAAAGAACCTTTCGTTTTTTGGAGCTAAGCAAAAACGGCATTACTACCTTCTTATAGTTTTTAAAAAGCGGTGTCTCGGCTATAGGAACAATGTCGGCATGCCCGTCCGTCTTGAGGAACTTGGCGGAAGCCCACGGCGTAACGATAAACGCGACCATCAGCGATACAAGCATAGCTACCGGAACATTAAACGGAATCGGAGCCATATACGGCCCCATCATCCCGCTCACAAACGAAAGAGGCACAAAAGCTACCACAACCGTGAGTGTGGCCAGTATGGTCGGCGAGCCTATTTCATGCACCGCCGCGACGGCAGATGTAAATCTGTCTTTCATCTTACGCGCGTAATGCCTATGTATATTTTCGACTACTACTATAGCGTCGTCAACCAGAAGCCCTAGCGAGAGTATCAGCGCGAAGAGCGTAATCCTGTTTATAGTCTGCCCTACCAGCATACCGATGCCGAGCGTAAGGAACAGCGTGAGCGGAATAGCTATAGCGACAATCGCCGCCTCGCGCTTCCCAAGCGAAAAGGCAAGAAGCGCCACCACTATCACGATTGATATTACAAGATGAAACACAAGTTCGTTTACCGCGTGGTCCGCCTTCGCGCCGTCGTTCCTTGTGATAGCCACTTTAATGTTTGCTGGTATAACATTCTTTTTAAGCTCTTCTACCTTTTCAAGAATCTTGCCCGCTATATCGACGGCGTTTAGCCCGCGTTTTTTGGCTATCGCAACAGTTACCGCGCTGAACTCCCTGCCGCTGTTTTTCTGGCTCTTGCCAAAACCGATACGGGTGGTATGGACAACCTCCTCGGCACCGTCCTCTACTTCCGCCACATCGCTAAGGAGTATCGTGCGCCCATCAACAGAAGATACGACAACATTCCCCACATCTTCCGCTGTCCGCAAAAAGTCGCCGGTTTCGACAAAATATTTTATCGTTTCATGTTCAAAATCGCCTACAGGGAGGTTAGCATTGGACATCTGTATCCGGCTCGCTATCTCTGCCGTGCTTAGCGAGTATGCCGCGAGCTTTTCGGGGTCCATCACCACGTTTACCTGCCTCGACTGTCCGCCTATGATATGGGGATTAGCGGTACCGGGAATTCTGCGCAAAAAGTCCAAAACGTCGTCTGCCGTCTTTCTTATATCTACAGAGTCAGCGCTGTCGGAATAAAGCGTAACGGCAACAAGCGGCACGTCGTCCACATCTATAGGCTTGACTATCGGGTCCGATGCTCCCGCAGGCTTTATATCCATATTAGACATCAGCTTGTCGTAAAGTTTTATCAGCGACTCTTCCTTATTCTCTCCAACGTAAAATTTTACGGTGACTATTGAAAACGAATCTCGCGAAACAGAGTAAACCTCTTCGACTCTTGGAATTTCCCACAGCTTCGCCTCAAGCGGTTTTGATATATGCTCTTCCACTTCTTTTGCCGAAGCGCCGGGATACTGCACGAAAACATTAGCGGCAGGAACCGTTATCTGCGGGTTTTCCTCGCGGGGCGTTGCGAGAAGCGCAAAAAAACCAAAGAGCATAATGGCGACTATTATCAAAATGGTAAGCTTGGAGTCGATAAAATATTTTGCCACGCTCCCTGCAAGGTTGAGCTTTGGCACTGGATGCTTCATTTTTCAAACTCAGCTTTCCCAAACATGCCGACATAAAGTTTTTCGTGACGAGGCAAAAGAACTTCCACCGCGAACGAGTGGGTCTTCGTATCGCCCGAAGGAATAATTTTAGCAACCTTTCCCGCAAGCTCAATGTCGCCTATAGCATCTATCTTCACCCTAACCTTGTCGCCCACATTGATGTGGGTTATATCTTTTTCCTTTACGGATGTTTTAAACTTTAGGCTTGAGTGGTCTTCAAGCACAAAAAGCGGAACGCCGGGCGTGGTCATCTGCCCTATCTCCACGCTCTTGTTCACCACCACCGCGTCAAACGGGGCGATTATTCTCGACTCACGAAGTACAGCCCGCGCCCTTTCGACAGCGGCCTTCGCCTTTTTTACATTTTCACCTGCCACAGCCTCGCCGAGCCTCGCCCTATCTATAGCATCTTCGGAAACCGATTTTTCTCTAAAGAGTTTTTCGATCCGCCTCTCTTTTTTTGCCTTGTAGGCATAGTCGGCCTCCGCCAGCCCGAGCGAAGCCTCTGCCGATTTGAGATCTGCTACATACTCTCTGTCGGCAATGGCAAGCAGAAGTTCACCTTTTTTGATTTTTTCCCCTTCCACGCGTGTAATGCTTTCCACACGTCCCATCAATTTTACAGACAAAATAACCAAACGGTTCGGCACTACAACACCTGTCGAAAGCCGTTTTACCTCCATCACAGGAGGAGCGGCAAAAGCCTGCAGATAAGAACCGAGCAAAACCAAGACAAGAAAAAAAGCTCTATTTTTCATCGGTAGCCCTCACATACAAACGACTGGTGAAATGTTAATTTTACTATCTTCATGTTATTAGGTTAGATACCGACATGAAGAAAAAGTTTCGACTGTAAGGCAGATTGAAGCAATTTGACAAAAACTTTGCCTTTTCCATGAAGCATAATTCATTTAAAAACATATAGTTGCTGTATGCCGTAGCTTGTGGTCATATTTTTTAAAAAAAACTGTCTCTATCATGTTGATTTTTTCAAAAACCGTATGCTAGGATAGCGGGCTTGCGCATATTGCAGGCGTAGTAAAAACTAGGTTTATAACCGATATTTTCTTACTTTGGAGAGCTTACAGACCATTGAAAAAAAAGTATGAAACGCTGATGAAGACGATGCTGGAAAGGAAAGGCGAGCTGATTTCCAACCAATCTACCACCAGCCTAGAAGATATGACCCACGCCGAACTGGCCCATGGAGATGCGCTCGATATTGCCGAGAGGAATACCGAACAGGAAAGAAGCATCGCTATGAGGCTTCGTCATACCAACGAAATCAAGCTGATAGATGAAGCTTTGGGCAAGATGCACTCCGGCATGTATGGCGCTTGCGAAAGTTGCGAAGAGATAATTGAAACAAAAAGGCTTAAAGCTAGGCCTTTTGTGAAATACTGCTTAGAGTGCCAAGAGGAGATGGAAAAATCCGAAGGTGACTCGACATCTTCTGTTTCGATGAAATTTGATAATATTGAGTAACAACTAAGGTTAGGAGAAAGATATGTTCGATATGGAATTGTACAGCGAAGCTTTAGAGGTTATCCCCGAGCATTATATGCTGGTAAACGCTATGGCGATGAGAATACGCCAGCTACAGGGCGGGGTTGAGCCGCTTGTAAACCCTGAAAACCTCTCCCTTTTCGATATAGCACTAAAAGAGATCGTGGAGCAGAAAATAGAAGTTAAACAGCAAGGAAACGCTCAAACCCTTACTTTATCCAACGAAAACCTGTAAGATACGGGGCATGGCTGAAAAAGACAAATCTTTTACTGTCCGCGACAAAAGAAGCTCAAGCAGTCAGGGAGGTTCAGAAGAACCTAAATCTGTAGAGGAAATGATGGCTAATATTGATAACGCCCTCTCTCCCGATTCAGACAATCCTGCGTCTGCGGAAACCGAAAAAAAGTCGCTGGAAAACAAATCTCCCCAACCCTCAGACAGCGAAAAAAAACCTGCCCCTCCACTAAATTTCTCGACATTCATACTTTCTCTCAGCTCTTCCGCGGCGATAAACTTTGGAGGATATCAAGACCCTGTATCAGGGCATCTGCCGAGAAACCTTAAGCTGGCCAAGCAGTCTATTGACATTTTGGCTATACTGCACGAAAAGACAGAAGGGAACCTTACAGGGGAAGAGAAATCTCTCTTAGAATCGGCACTATACGAGCTGAGAATGAAATATGTAGAAGAGGTGAAGAAAGGGTAAATGGCAGACGAATTCGATAATAACCCTGATGAGGATGAAGAATCCGAAGTTACCCAGATTGTCGAGAAAAGCGACGAAGAAAAACAGGCTCTCCAGAAAATACAAGATGAGCTACACGAATACCTAGATATACCGTTAAACCTAAACGCTGAGCTTGGACGGGCAAAAACAAGCATAAGAGAGATTCTAAAACTCCAAGACGGTAACGTCATAGAGCTTTAAAAGCTTGTCGGCGAGCCTATGGAAATCTTCATCAACGGGCTTCTTATAGCGCGTGGAGAGGTTGTCGTTGTCAACGAGCGGTTCGGCATAAGGGTTACAGACGTTATAGACCCTATGGAAATCATCCGCCAAAAAGCGATGGAATAACCTGCTTCCAATATCTGCGGCGATAGCGGCAAAATGCTACACCGCCTTCTAAAGACAGGCCGATGACTGTCACACTTTAGCGTCGCCACCCAAAAGAGCAGGCCGGCCTTAATTATCTAAACTGTATAAAAAGCAGTTTTTTTTTATAGATAGCTTGACTTACCAAAAATCGGTTATATTTACTTTCTAGCACTCGTCGTACCAGAGTGCTAACAACTAGCTTGGTGCTGGTTTTTAAAAAGGTTTGGCAGGCTCACGCTTTAAGTTAGCCAAGCCTTTATTTTGGATAAGGGAGGGGGTAAATCCCTCTCAGATTTAGAGACAAATTTTTTGGAGGAGAGTTAATGGCGATCAAGATAAAACCGTTAGGCGACAGGGTACTCGTCAAGCCTTTGGAGGCCGAGGAAGTATCGAGCAACGGAATAATCATTCCAGATTCGGCCAAAGAGAAGCCGCACGAGGGCAAAGTTGTAGCTGTTGGACCTGGCAAAACCAGAGACGACGGCAGTATAGCTAAAATGAACGTAAAAGTGAGCGACAAGATAATCTACGGTAAGTATTCCGGCACGGAGCTCAAGTTCGACGGAGAAGAGTACCTCCTTCTCAGGGAAGACGACATTCTTGGAATCACTGGATAGATTTATAAAAAAATTCTTAAAAATTAAAGGAGACGCTTTAAATGGCCGGTAAACAGATGCTCTTTGACGAGGCCGCAAGGGCCAAAATTCTCAGCGGAGTAAACCAGATGGCAAACGCCGTCAAAGCTACGCTTGGACCTAAAGGTAGAAACGTTATTATTGACAAAAAATTCGGCTCGCCGCTCGTAACCAAAGACGGCGTAACCGTTGCCAAAGAGATAGAGCTGTCCGACCCATACGAAAACATGGGCGCTCAGATGATAAACGAAGTAGCGAGCAAAACTTCCGACGTGGCAGGCGACGGCACAACCACTGCTACAGTGCTTGCACAGGCAATACTTAGAGAAGGTGTTAAAAACATATCTGCTGGCGCGAACCCTATGGATGTAAAGCGCGGGATAGACAGAGCTGTTGAAGCGGTAGTTGCTAGAATCAAAAGAGTTGCCAAGCCTACCAAAGAGCCAAAAGAGATAGCTCAGGTAGGAACAATCTCCGCCAACAGCGATGCCACCATCGGAGTGCTTATTTCCGAAGCTATGGAAAAGGTCGGCAAAGACGGCGTTATAACCGTTGAAGAGGCCAAAAGCATGGATACATCGCTCGACGTTGTGGAAGGTATGCAGTTCGACAGAGGCTACCTCTCGCCGTATTTCGTTACCAATGCAGACAGGATGGAATGCGTGATGGACAGCCCGCTAATCCTCATTTACGAGAAAAAGATTTCCAACATGAAAGATATGCTTCCGCTTCTCGAAAAAATCGCGAAGATGAGCAAACCGCTTCTTATCATAGCCGAAGATATCGAAGGCGAAGCTCTTGCCACTCTTGTTGTAAACAAGCTTAGAGGCACCATCAATGTTTCAGCTGTTAAAGCTCCGGGCTTTGGCGACCGCAGAAAAGAAATGCTCAACGACATAGCAGTCCTCACCGGCGGAAAAACAATATCCGAAGATATCGGCCTAAAGCTTGAGAATGTCGAAATCGCCGACCTCGGTACCGCCAAGCGTGTCGTTATAGACAAAGATAACAGCACGATTATCGAAGGCAAAGGCACTGGCAAAGATATACAGGCAAGAGTAAAGCAGATTCGCACGCAGGTAGAAGAGACCAGCTCCGACTACGACCGCGAAAAGCTTCAGGAAAGGCTCGCCAAGCTTGTAGGCGGTGTCGCGGTTATTAATGTAGGCGCCGCTACCGAAATCGAAATGAAGGAAAAGAAAGCCAGAGTAGAAGACGCCCTTCATGCTACCCGCGCAGCTGTCGAAGAAGGTATAGTCGCTGGCGGCGGCGTAACTCTTGTCCGCTGTATTGATTCCCTTAAAAAAGTAGAATGCGACAACCACGATCAGGAAGTCGGCGTTGCCATCATAGCAAGAGCTTTAGAAGAGCCTTTGCGCCAGATAGTCGAGAATGCTGGGCTTGAAGGCTCTGTAATAATCAACGAAGTGAAAAAGCAAAAAGGCGATAACGGCTTTGACGCGCAGGCTGAAAAGTCTGTCGATATGGTGAAAGCCGGCATCATCGACCCTGCGAAGGTAACACGCTCCGCCATACAGAACGCGGCAAGCGTGGCAGGCCTTATGCTTACCACCGAAGTAATAATAACCGAAGCACCGGAAGAAAAACCGGCAGGCGGCGGTATGCCGGATATGGGCGGCATGGGTGGAATGGGCGGCATGGGCGGTATGCCCGGCATGATGTAGCCATCACCCACTAATAGTTCTTAAAGGCCCCGGTAGCGTAAAAACTGCCGGGGCTTTCTTACATGGGGCTGTCGCGGAATAACACAATCTTGGTTTTGCCGCAAATTGCCAACCTCTAGCCGCTCTATTTTAGAAGAAGTTAGAAAATAAACTTTTCCTTCAAATGCTCAAAAAACTCTTTTGGAAACAGTCCCTACATCTGACAAACATTGCTCTTTGTCATACCCTCCCCTGCCGGCTAGCATGATAGAATCGTCGTATGGAAAGAGCCAAAAAAATAGATTCCTGCCTAAGGCTTAAAAAAAATCTCGAAGCTGTATTCAACTCTGTCCATGACGGAATAATATCGCTCAATAACGATCTTAAGATTGTAAGCATGAACGAAGCGGCCGAAAGGTTTTTTGGCCGAAAAAAGGGACATGTAATAGGCAAATACTGTTTCTGCAACGAGATGCTTGCCGACATAAAAGACCTACTGCTAGAGACGGTAAAAAAACAGGAACCGATAAAAGATTACTCCATGAAGTTCACCGATTACGCTGGCGACGAAAAAACAATAATACTCTCCACGTCGATACTCTACGACGAAAATGAGAAGCAAGGCGGAGTGGTGGCAATACTTCACGACATCTCCGCAAGGCAAAGGCTTCAGCAGATATTGAAATCGCAATATGCCTATCACCGTCTTATAGGCAAGAGCAAACAGATGATCGAGATGTACACCATGATAGACAAAGTGGCCGACTCTAACGCGGCTGTACTTCTTGAAGGGGAATCGGGCGTAGGTAAAGGGCTTGTGGCGGAAGCGATACATAAAAAATCAAAACGCAAAGATGCCCCTTTCGTAAAAGTAAACTGTGCGGCGCTTTCGGAAAACCTGCTTGAATCGGAACTGTTCGGCCATGTTAAAGGCGCTTTTACAGGAGCGATGAAAGACCGTATAGGCCGTTTCGAGCTTGCAAGAGGCGGCACCATATTTCTCGA
This sequence comes from Nitrospirota bacterium, assembly GCA_024275955.1. Taxonomy (GTDB): domain Bacteria; phylum Nitrospinota_A; class UBA7883; order JACRGQ01; family JACRGQ01; genus JAJRYD01. The sequence goes on along the minus strand of JAJRYD010000036.1, from coordinate 42,046 downwards.
TGAGATTGGAGAAATATCGCATGCTACACAGGTAAAACTTCTTACGGTTCTGCAGGATAAAACAATAGAGGCTGTAGGCGACACCAAACAGCGAAAAGTTGACATACGGGTAATCACCGCCACAAACAGGTCGTTAGCCGAGATGGTTAAAGAAGGGTCGTTCCGTGAGGATCTTTATTACCGTGTAAAGGTTGTAAGAATGCGGATACTCCCGCTCAGGGAACGGGTGGACGATATACCGCCGCTTGCCAACCATTTCATAGAACGGCAACTGGCAATAACAGAAAAGCCGATAAGCGGAATAACCGACATGGCGATGAAGCTCCTTGTAAAGCACCGCTGGCCTGGAAACGTGAGAGAACTTGAAAATGCTATCGCCCAAGCATTCGTGCTATGTGATGAAGGGCCGATACTGCCGGAGCATCTGCCGGAAGAGATTACGGAAAAACCGCTTATGGCATACAAAAACCATCACGACAGCCCTGCCATATATTTGGAAACCTCCGATGAGCGGGAGAAAATAGCCGAGGCATTAAGACAAACAGGTGGCCAAAAAACTAAAGCGGCCAAAATACTCGGAATAGACCGCACAACTCTCTGGCGCAAAATGAAAGAGATGCAGATATAGCCAACCTGCCGACAGCCTAAAAAAGTAGCTCACAAAGCTGGCCACACTCCATAGCAAATTAGTCGGGCATGATGCATTTAGCGTTGCATTTGTTGCACCTAACGATGCATACAGCACAACATTAAGTTGCAAAATTTACTCAGTTTTATTTGCACAGCTACCTCTAGCTAAGTATCTCTCATCTTTTCAGCATATTACAATAATAGCAGTTTTGGCATAAAACTTGACCTGTATAGTCAACAAATAGAAAGATTCTAGCAACTATTATTAGATTGAAAGGAGAACGATAATGAAAAATTTAACAAAAATATTTGCAATAGCGGCAATAGTAGGAACAATCTTCACTGCCCAAAATGCTGTGGCGGTGCTAGCACCTGTAAAGGTGCAGGTAGAGGCGATTGACGCTGGGTGGGAAAACTTTCTTGCCAAAACGGCTACCGGCTACGATTCGATAACAGCTCCCTGGGAGAGGTTCATCGAAGAGAATACCGCTGTCGTAATAGTCCCGGGAAACTACGACGTGCTAGTAAGCCTTTCGTTCAACAGGCTTTTAGGCGGTAGCTATAAGACTTTGCCTAAATCTACACGAAGCCGCGATGAACTCGCGATTGCAGGTTTTGATAAAGCTATAAGTTAATGACAAAGTTTTAGTCTGTGCCGCAATACCAGACTAAGGGTTGAATACTCTCCCCCAAAGGGCGGCCCCTATTGGCCGCCCTTTTTTTATTCCGGCAAAAACTGCTAATCTGCTCAATATTCATATATTTGATGTATAATGCTTAGTTAAATTGTTGAAAAAAAACAATAGCTTACAGGAACAAAAGGGCATATGGGAAAAGCAAAAAGCGTACTGATAGGTGTTACCGGGGGGATAGCGGCATACAAAATCCCAGAGCTTGTGCGGATGATGCACAAACGAAAGATAAAGGTACGGATAGCTATGACTAAAGGCGCCGAGATGTTCGTAACCCCGATGACCCTTGAAACGGTATCAGGCCAAAAGGTATGGAGAGCCGACTGGCAAAACCAAAAAAACCCGTTAGAGCATTTAACCGAGGGAGAGAGCTACGACATGGCATTGATAGCGCCGGCAACGGCAAATTTCATCGGCAAAATGGCCGGCGGGCTGGCTGACGACCTGCTTTCCACTTTAATATTAAGCCTCACCTGCCCCATTTTTATAGTGCCGGCTATGAACCCCCGGATGTTTGCAAATCCGGCAGTCACGGAAAACCTAGAGAGACTAAAAAGGAGAAACCTCCTTGTGATAAACCCGGACGAGGGCGATACAGCCTGCGGTGAAAAGGGCGAAGGACGGCTGCCGGAACTCGACAGACTGATGGCGGTAGTCGAACAGGTTCTCGGCCTTAGAAACGATATGGACGGCATGCAGGTACTCGTCACCGCCGGCAGAACGGAAGAGCCGATAGACTCTGTCCGCTACATATCGAACCGCTCATCCGGCAAAATGGGAATAGCTATCGCTTGCGCCGCCGCGGAGCTTGGTGCGAAGGTTACTCTCATACATGGCCCTGTAAGCGAAACTTTGCCGGAGACAACGCGCAACATATCTGTACGGCAGGCGGATGAAATGTTTAAGGAAGTAGAAAAACATTTTAACAACTGCGACGTACTTATAATGACCGCCGCCGTAGCCGACTTCAAGCCTGCAACGGTAATAAACGGGAAAATAAAAAAACATGCCAAGGGAACCGAGAGGTCTATCGCGCTGGTTGAAAACCGCGACATATTGGAAACTCTCGGACGGAAAAAACAGGGACAAATACTGGTAGGCTTCGCGGCAGAAACTGAAAACTGGATAAAAAACGGCAGAGAAAAAATGTTGCGAAAAAATATAGATCTTATCTGCGTCAACGATGTCAGCAGGAACGACATAGGCTTTGATAACGAGTACAATGAAATAGTTTTCATAAACCGAACAGGCGAGCCAGAAAAATCGTCAAGGCTTACAAAAAAGAGGCTTGCCTTTGAACTACTCAACAAGGTTCTTAAATTTAAGACAACGAAAGATAAAACCGCAGTGAATAGGAATGCCTGAAGATATACCGCAAGAGATAACGGGAGGCACAGCTCTAGCCTATTTCGAATATTTAAAATCTATAGGAATTGATTTTGTCGAACCGGCAGAGGCAACAGCCGTGATTGCAAGCGAAAAGGAAGAAGATTTGACAGCAAGACGAACATTAAAAGAACTCAACGAAGATGTAGCGGCCTGCAAGGCATGCGCCCTTCACAAAACACGCTCCCAAACTGTTTTTGGAACAGGTAGCCCAAACGCCGGCCTTATGTTCGTCGGCGAAGCGCCCGGAGCGCAAGAGGACGCGCAGGGCAAACCGTTCGTCGGACGCGCCGGCAAACTGCTTACCAAAATGATAGAGGCTATACAGTTCAGACGTGAAGAGGTGTTTATAGCAAATGTGCTTAAATGCAGACCACCGGATAACCGCCCGCCCACCACGCAGGAAAAAGATGCCTGCGAACATTTCCTTATAGACCAGATAAGAATTATAAAACCGGCGCTCATCTGCGCTCTCGGCACGCACGCGGCGCAGACACTTCTTAAGACAAAAGAGCCGATAGGAAGACTGAGGGGCAATTTTTACGACTACAACGGCGTACCACTGCTTCCCACCTACCACCCATCTTTCCTCAACAGGTCTCCCCAGTTTAAAAAACTTGCGTGGGAAGACCTCCAGACGCTAAGAGACCGATACAAGGAGATAAAAGGGTGAAAAAGTTTTTCAAGATAAGCGGATACATCTTCCTCCTTTTCCTCTTTGTCGGCTCGATAGCGGCAGGATATATTTTCTATAAGGGAAGTTCCCGCATACACGACCTCAAGAAAATGAAGAACTACTCCCCTTCTCTAATAACAAACCTCTACGATATGAACGGCGAACTTATAGCGGAGTTCTACATCGAAAAGCGGATACTGCGCAAAATAACAGAAATACCGGAACTGATGAAAATGGCGACTATGGCGATAGAAGACGACAACTTCTACCGCCACAACGGAGTAGACCTACTCGGCATCGCCAGAGCGGCGGTTGTAAACCTTAAAGCCGGCGGGATAGTGCAAGGAGGCAGTACTATAACCCAACAGGTAGCCAAGCTCCTTTTTCTCTCGCGCGAGAGAACTTTTACAAGAAAATTTAACGAGCTGTTCCTATCACTGGAGATAGAAAAGAACTTTTCCAAAGCGGAGATACTGGAGATATACCTGAACCAGATTTACTACGGTCATGGGGCGTACGGCGTAGAGGCGGCCGCCCAGCACTTTTTTGAGAAAACCATAGCAGAGCTTTCGACATCCGAAATGGCGCTCCTTGCCGGCATACCAAAATCGCCAAACCATTTTTCGCCGTATAAGAACCCAAGAGCGGCTCTAAAAAGACGAAACCTTGTAATAAGACGGATGATGGACCTCGGTTTCATAAGCGCGAAAGATGGAAACGTGGCGTTAAGCGAATCGCTAAGCCTCGCTCCCAAAAAATCGGCTCTTAACTATGCGCCGTTTTTCTCCGAACATGTCAGACGTTATATTGAAAAAAAGTACGGCTCTGAGACTCTGTACCACAGTGGGTTGAAGATCTACACCACGCTGAATCTTGAGTGGCAAAAACAGGCCCAAAAATCATTGAAAGATGGGATAGAAATTGCCGACCGCAGGCTTGGGTACAGGGGGCCGATAGGATGGCAAGACCCAGAAAAGGAAGCAGACTGGAAAAAGCTTAATCCAACAATAGAAACGACCTCCGAGTTTGAATGGTTCACCGAAAACCGACGGCTAAAGGGCATTGTTCTCGAAGTTGCGAAAGAATCAATCACCTTCGAAATAAATGGAAGCAAACAAAGTATCGAGCCTAACGGTTTCGCCTGGGCGCATGAAGTAGACCCGAAAAAAGACGGCAAAGCTTTCAAGAAAATCAAGGACGCGAACGACATCGGTCTAAAGAGAGGAGACATAATTGAAGTAAGAGCTGTGGAAAACCGAAAAACCAAAACCGTAGAGTACCATCTTGATCAGTTTCCAGCTGTCCAGGGGGCTATTCTAAGCTTAGACTACAAAAACGGAGCCACGCGCTCGATGGTAGGAGGTTACGATTTCACTAAAAGTTCTTTCAATAGGTCTGTGCAGGCGAGAAGACAGCCCGGCTCGTCGTTCAAGCCGATAATATACTCCGCCGCAATCGACAAAGGAATTACTCCAGCCACGATTGTCATAGATTCGCCTATCATATACGAAGACGATATAGGCGAATATAAAAACTGGAAGCCGGTAAACTTTAACCAAAAGTTTTTTGGGCCGACGACCGTCCGCTCCGCAGTAACCCACTCACGCAATATCGTTACGATAAAACTGCTTGAGAAAATAGGAATAAAGTATGTCGTGGAATACGCAAAAAGGCTCGGTATAGAATCTCCACTGGACGAAAACCTTTCACTAGCACTTGGCGCCTCAAGCGTAACGCTAAAAGAGATAGTCTCTTCGTACGGCATATTCCCGAACAAGGGGGTAAGCAACGAACCGTACTTTATAGAAAGAATAGAAGATGCCGACGGCAAGATACTCGAAGAACATCAACCAAGCCCTTTTGATGCAATTCCTGAAAGTACCGCCTATATTATCACCAGCATCCTCCAGTCGGTGGTAAAGGAAGGAACGGGAGCGGCGGTTCGCTCTGTCGGCGTGCCGACAGGCGGCAAGACAGGAACCACCAACAACTATATGGACGCGTGGTTTGTGGGCTTTACTCCCGGAATAGTTTGCGGAGTATGGATAGGAAAAGATAAAGAAGAAAGACTAGGCAAGTACGAAACCGGCTCCCGTACTGCGGCGCCTATATGGCGCGAGTATATGAAGCGGGTTGTGAAAGATACACCTATCACCCCGTTCACACCGCCAAATGATATAGTGTTTGTGCGGACAGACAAAGTAACCGGCGCGCTTGCCACACCTGATAATCCAAACAGCTTCTTTGAGCTTTATAGAGAAAACGAACTCCCTTTAAGCGAACTTCCAGAAAGCTACGAACCACCGGAACCGCTTTCTTAAAAGAGCGCATGGCAAGCACGGTAGAGAGCCGGAGCAGAGATAGTAAAGCGATGCTGTCTACTCAAGAGCGGATACAAGCTTGGCCAAAGCACCCTACCCCCCTTGCCAAGACAGGTTTAGCTATCTAATGCTCTTCCAACACCCCCCCAAAGCGGTTAAACTCTTTAGCATGAAGTCGATAATCGGCCTTTGCGAAAAGTTGGCCCCAAAACGTCTGGCGGCAGAATGGGACAACATCGGCCTGATAATCGGCGACGCGTCGGAAAAGATTAAAGGAATAGTGGTAGCTCTCGACGTTACCCAAAAAGTTATCGACCTCGCCGAAAAGTCTAAAGCAAACCTCATAATCGTCCACCATCCGCCGATATTCGAGCCGACAAAAAAAATAGATACAGCATCGGCCAAAGGAAAGCTGATAAAACGGCTGATGAAAAGCGGAATTTCGGTTTTTGTGATGCATACCAACCTCGATTCGGCTCCAAAAGGTTTGAACCATTACGTCGGAGGAATGATAGGACTTAAAAAACTAAAGAGCGTAACCTCGTCAGGTATTAAATATAGAATCGGCGAACTGCCGAAAGCTATCGGTTCTAAAGCATTTGCCCTGAGCGTTAGGAAAAAACTTTCTCTTTGCTCTGTACGGCATTACGGCAAACCAAAAAAAGTAAAGAAAATTGCGCTTTGTACAGGGTCAGGCGCCGACCTGCTTTCCGAAGCGGTTAAAAAAGGAGCGCAACTACTTGTAACAGGCGATGTTAGGCACCATAATGGGATTGAAGCGATAGCACTTGACGTGCCGATAATAGACGCTGGCCATTGCGGCACAGAGAGGCCTATGGTACCGCTGGTTGTTGCCCACCTAAAAAAGAGTCTGACAAAACGGCCAAAACAGGTTAGTATCATCGGTTTCGATGTGGAGGAGAGCTTCCACACTTTATAGGAATTTGAAGTGAATAAAAATCTTGAGTTAATGGTCAGCCTGCAGGGAACTGACAGGGAGATAGCCAAAATAGACGAGCTGTTGGAAAGGCTCCCATCTGAAATCGAAAACTTTGCCGCAAGCTTAAACACGGCGAAGGCCGAGTACGAAGAGTACAAAAAGAAACTGGAGGATGCCAGAAAGCTAAGACAGCAAAAGGAAAAAGATGTGGAGGCAACAGAGGAAGCTATACGCAAAGCGAACGCGAAGCTCCACGAGATAAAAACCAACCAAGAATATACCGCCGCGATAAAAGAGACCGACAACATGAAAACGGCGATTTCAAAGCTGGAAGACGAACAGCTTGAAATTATGGAAAACCTAGAGAAAAGCATGAAGGACGAAGGCGAGTACAAGGAAAAGGTAGCCAAAGAAGAAAAAGAGTTCGCCCTCATAAAAGCGGAAAAAGAAGCGGAAATAGATACGATAAAAGCTGAAAAGGAATCTCTAGTAGTATTCAGGAATGAGACTGTTTCACTTCTGGAAAAAAGCTACCTCGACAAGTATGAGAAACTGGCCACGGCAAGGGATGGCATCGCCATTTCGAAACTTAAAGAAGGCTACTGCGAAGAATGTCATACCACTGTGCGAAAGCAGATGGCGGTGGAAATACGAGTGGGCGAAAAGGTGCATCACTGTCCTCAATGCACCAGGTTCCTCTATTCGCCTGCCACAGAAAAAGTTTAAAAAAACTGAGGGCGGACGGACGGTTGCCAGGCCTTTTAAAGGTCTGGAGGAAAGTCCGGACACCGCAGAGTACGGCACTCCTTAACGGGGAGCGGGAGTAATCCTAGGGAAAGTGCCACAGAAAATATACCGCCTGACTTTTTGTCAGGTAAGGGTGAAATGGTGAGGTAAGAGCTCACCGGGCCTGCGGCGACGCGGGTCGCATGGTAAACCCTGCCCGGTGCAAGACCAAATAGGAAGGTGTTTCCCTTAAACGGGATGAAGGTTGCTCGCCTTTTACCTTCGGGTTGGTTGCTTGACCGTTCCGGCAACGGATCGGCTAGATGGATGACCGTCGCCCCATTGAGGGTACAGAATCCGGCTTATAGTCCGCCTTCGTTTTTTTATTCGCTTAAATGGTTTATCATCTTGAAGATGGAACCAGACAACACTGCTCTTCTAAGAATGTTTGATTATATAGTCGCCCTGCTCTACGGTACCGTCGCCGCTGTTTTTGCCGGCTTTACCGTTCCCGACGGGTGGCCTATGATCCCAGCGATGCTTCTAGGGATGATTCTTGGAATGGCTATAGTATTCCCTATGCTACTCCTTTTCTCCACTATGTTTGGCGGGCTTCAGCTTGTAATGCTCGGCATGATAACAGGAATGACCATCGGCATGGGCGCTGGGATGGCCGATGGAAAAACATTGTCATCGCTGGCAGTTTACGGCGCTCTGTAGGGGCTTGGCATCCAGCTCGCACTGCATATTTACGACAGACAGCTACACGGCGAAGTTGACCTGCTGGAAGATAAAAGCGTATGAGCTCCGATGCCATAAAGAAATGGAACAGCGCGTCAAAATGTTTTGACTTTGGCGAGAGGGGCGAGGAGGCAAGGTACGGCAGTTATAAACGGCACCTTTTCGCGAAAGCGAAAGGCAAAATTATGATGGTTGCCGCAGGTACCGGCCAAGACTTTAAACAGTTCCCCAGCGGGCTTGAGATAACCGCCATAGATTTTTCGCCTATGATGCTGGAAAAGGCAAAGAAAAGGGCGAAAGAATACAAAGGAGATATTATTTTAAAGGAAGCCGATGTAACCAATATGGAGTTCCCCGACGAAACTTTCGACACAGTGGTCACTTCCTGCACCTTCTGCTCGGTTCCAGACCCTCTGAAAGGTTTAGAGGAGATTAATAGAGTATTAAAGCACGATGGCAGGCTTTTAATGTTTGAGCATGTAAGAGTCTCTAATTTTCTATTGGGGGCTATGATGGACGCGATGAACCCTTTTGTAAACCTTTTCGGGCCGAACATAAACAGACGCACGGCAGATAACATCCGCGAAGCAGGGTTTAGAATAACGAGGGAATACAATATATACCTCGATATGGTAAAGCTCTTCGAGGCAGAAAAGAAAACTACGCAAAGTATGTAGTGCCTCAGTTTGAATTATGAGTCTGCTTTAATGTCGTCACGAGGAGCCGCTACAGCCTGCCGTGAGCGTAGCGTGGTAGCGATGATAGATTGCCGCGGAATACTGGCGCATTCTTTGCAATGATAACTTTGCTAGCAAAAGCGATTTTTTTGAACTAACAGACTATCCAAAGCCTAGCCAGCTTTATAAAAAGGGATAGAAATAAAGAAAGAGCTTCCCTCCCCCAAACTACTCTCCCCCCAAATAGTGCCGCCCATCCCTATAACCATAGCCTTGGCAAACGGCAGACCAAGACCTGCTCCGCCATACTCCCTGCATATAGAATCATCGAGTTGAGTGAAATTTTCGAATACCGACTCTAGGTTGCCACGCTCCATCCCTATCCCAAAATCTTTCACTTCAAAAAGAATTTTATCGCCGTCCAGCTTTGCCGATACCGCAAGCTTTGCGCCTTCGTTAGAAAACTTCACCGCGTTGTCTACAAGCTGTTCAAGAGAGAGCAAGAGAGACTCTCTGTCTACCATAACAGTTCTCGGCAAAGCTGGGTCGATGCCGGTTTCTACCTTCAGGTTTTTGCATTTCACCGCTTCGCAACAGGTAAAAACGGCATCGTCTAAAATATCGATAACAAGCAGTTCCTGCGCTACGGTTTCGCCATACTCTTTATCGGCACCGGCTATTCCCAGCATTTTATTTACCATCGAAAGCAGGTTCTTCCCCTGCTTAACTATAACGCCGCTCTGCTTTTTAACATCTTCAGGCAGACCGTTCTTAGCATGAATAAGTTTTCCAAACCCGATTATGGCGGTAAGCGGCGTGCGAAGCTCATGCGAAACACTGCTCAAAAACGCCGTCTTTATCCGCTCTGCCTCCCCTGCCTTTTCCCGTAAATTCTTTAGCTCCCCCTCATCTCTGCTGTTTGTTTTGTTTTCAGACTCGCTTACCGCCAAAGACATAAGCTCCGAATAATTAGAGTCGAGCCGCCTTAGTAACTCCTTTTGGGAGATAATACCGTTTGGATGACCTTTGGAATTTACGATAATTACACGCCTGACATTGTTGTCTACCATAAGCTGGCACGCCTCGAAGATAAAACTCTCCGGGCTTATCGTGATGAGTGATGTAGTCATATACTTATAAACAGGATCAGAAGCGGTACAGCGATGGTCGGAGGTATCTAAACCGCAGGTGCCTTTTTCGAAATCTGCGCAGTTGCCTACCGCTTTTATAGCGTCACGCCTTGTAAATATGCCGACACCTTTTTTCTGGGCGGTAACAATTACATTGTCAATGTTCATCTCGCCCATCTTCATTATGCAGTCGCCGACACTGTCCATCTCGCCCACAAGAATAATGCTTTTCGACATTGAATATTTAACCTTCTGCCTCGAAACAAAATCCATGTCATCGACTTTTTTCACTATATCGGTAATTGTCAGTATCCCCTTTAGCTCCGCTTTGGAACCAAGAACCACCACCGACCCAAGAGCTTTTTTCTCCATCATAATCACAGCGTCTACTATCGACTGATCGGCACCTATTTTCTCGACAGGGCTTATTTTAATCTCTTTGACCGGCGTACTCTGGTCTATTCCGCTTTTTAGAAGAAAGATTACATCTGCCTCGGAGAGTATGCCGAGAGGAGTGGAATTTTCCGCTATGACGACACAGCTGACTCTATTTCGCGCCATTTTTGAAATAACATCGCAAAGAGACTCGGCAGGTTTTGCCGTAATCACATTATCGGTCATCACAGCGTCAATCTTCAGGTTTTTCATAGCAACTCAGAGTAGAAAAATCAATCAGGTCTTTCCGGCAAAAAAGGCCTAATCAAACTGTGTCGGCTGGAAAAACAGATGTCGCGTCCAGCCAGTTAAAAAAGCATTTACGATTCACACAAGCTATAATAACAGCCAGAGATAATTTATCAAAAAATATTTAAACTGCTAATTTGCGCATGAAGAAACAAAAGCCGATATTCGCTCTTTCAGGGGAAAAGCTTTACAACAGGCAGAACAGTTTTTATGAGAAAGCATACGATACCCAAAATACTCCATGGTCGATAGACGGAAAGCCTGACCCGTTTGTTATAAGGCAATCCAAAAAAGTAGCGCGGCGCGTCAAAACCAAGACCGCGCTGGATCTTGGGTGCGGAGATGGGCGACACTCGGTTTTTATACATAACATAGGCTTTATGGTAATAGGAATCGAATACCAAAAGAGGGCTTTAAGAACGGCGAAGCGGGGGAAGGGCAAAAAACCGCTCTACATAAACGGAGATATCTTTAGGTTCCCTTTTAAAGAGGGTCGGTTCGGTCTGATAATAGATTACGGTGTTTTTCACCATATCAGAAGGAACGATACAGGCGCCTACCTAGGTTTTATCTCCCGCATGATGGCGCGCGGCGGGTACTATATGCTTTCATGCTTCGGCGAAAACTTTACGCATAGCGACGGAAAAAAGTATGGAAGAGGATTCGTACTGCACAAAAATCATTACGACCGCTTTTCCTCAAAAAAAGAGATAAGGGCAATTTTCGGTAAAAAATTTAAAATAACCGAGATAAACGAGGACGGCAAAGGTATTCTGCACGTTTTAATGGAGAGCCGTAGCTGAAAATAGGATATGATGTAGCCGAATTAAAGAATTTGGAGGTTCGCTATGTTCTCATTATTCGGTGTGTCAGTATTAATTCTGATGTTCATTGCCAGTTCCGTCAAAATTATAAAGCAGTATGAGAGGGGAGTTATTTTTACTCTCGGCAAGTACACCACCACCTATTCCGAAGGGATTAAGCTGGTAATACCGTTTCTGCAAACGATGGACAGGGTAGACATAAGAATCGTAGCTCTTGATGTTCCACCGCAAGATATAATAACCAAAGACAATGTCTCCATTACGGTTAACGCCGTAGTTATGTACCGGGTGATGGAGGCCGAGAAAGCTATAATAAAAGTCGAGGGTTATCACTACAACACTTCGCTGATGGCACAAACTACCTTGCGGGAGATACTCGGCAAATCGGAGCTGGACGAACTGCTGGCCGAGCAGGAAAAAATAAACCCTCTTATTCAGGCAGTTCTAGATAGACACACAGATCCATGGGGAATAAAAGTAACATCGGTAGCTATCAAGCATGTCGACCTGCCGGACGAAATGAAACGGGCGATGGCAAAGCAGGCCGAAGCGGAGCGTGAAAGACGCGCAAAGATAATAAACGCAGAGGGCGAACTGCAAGCTTCGGTAAAGCTTCTCGAAGCGGCGCAGATGATGGGCAAACATCCGGTATCGCTTCAGCTCAGGTACCTTCAAACCCTTAAAGAGATAGCGGCAGAAAATAACAGCACCACCATCTTCCCGATACCGATGGATCTTTTTGAACCTTTCAAAAAGATTGCCGACGCTCTACCCCCGACAAAAAAGGAAACATAACGCTCGGCAGTGAATAAAAAACAGTTTGGACAGTTTATTACCGGAATCATAGTCCCGCCTATAATCTCGCTCTATCTCATGATAATAGCGCTTACCGTTAGGGTAAAAATCGTCGGCGAACGGGACGATTCGGCACTTTTGGACCAGACATGCGTAATGCCGATGTGGCATGGCGATATGGTCTATATCACCTCTCGGTATGCGACACGCGGGAGATGGCTAAAACTTATACTGCGCGGTTTCGCTCAGGGAAAAGAGTGGGTAGTGCTTGTCTCTCCAAGCGCCGACGGCAATATTCTAAACGGCGTGCAAAAGATATTTAATATATCTACCGCCAGAGGCTCAACATTTGAGAACCCGCGCGGCTCGCTTATCGCCATCGCGAAAAAAGTAAAGCTTGGGTTTAGCGCGGCACTAGTAGCCGACGGCTCTAGAGGCCCCGCACGAAAAGCGCAAATGGGTTCCGTTTACGTCGCAAGGCTGACCGGGGCGCCTATAATACCTGTAGCATACGACGCACAATGGAAAAAAGAGGCCAACAGCTGGGACAAGACAATTTTCCCTCTTCCGTTTTCGAAAATAAACATGGCTGTAGGAAAAACAATAACAGTGGGGCGCAAAGCCGATAAAGATGAGCTGGAAGCAAAAAATATGGAACTAGAAGCAGAGCTTAACCGGATAACAAAACTGGCTGGGAAATCTTTCTAGTGAGGGCGATGCTCTTTTTAAATCTAGCTTCGTACCTAATCCTCCTAGTAGGATGGCCGTATTTTGTCTATCGGATAATACGGGGCAAAGAAACCTGCAAAAGCCTGAAGCAAAAGTTCGGCATATACACAATCCCAAAGCCTCCCCCCGGGGCGATATGGGTTCATGCCGTATCTGTCGGCGAGACCAATACGGCGGTTCCGTTAGTAGATAGGCTTTTGGCAGAAAACACAGAAACAAAAATTATCTTTTCCGTAAGCACTATGACAGGAATGGAAGTGGCGCGGAAAAAACTTACCGAAAAAGTAATCCTATTTTTTTATCCGTATGATTTTCCTTTCGCCGTCAAGTCGGCGCTTGCCTTTTTTAAACCGTCAAAATTCATCTTTATGGAAACGGAAATATGGCCGAACTTCCTAAAAAACTGTAAACAGGCCTATATCCCTACCATGCTGATAAACGGAAGGATATCGGACAACTCTTACAACAAATATCTTAAGGCAAAAAGCATCCTCTCGCCAGCGATATCCGGCATTGATAAGCTTTTGATGCAGTCGGAAATCGACGCGAAAAGAATAGCCTCTCTCGGCGCGAAAAAGGAAGCGATAGAAATAGCGGGAAGCATAAAGTTCGACATACCTTTGCCGGAGGTATCGACAGCTAATAGAAATGAAATTAGAAAAAAGTTCGAACTGCCCGAGAGTGCGTGCGTAATTATTTTTGCCAGCACTCATTTCGGGGAAGATGAGCTTTTTATAAAAACATTTATCAGCTTAAAAAAGAAATTTCCCGGATTGTTTACCATCATAGCCCCCCGCCACCCGGAGCGCGGAAGAGAGATAGCGATGCTCTGCACCAAGTTCGACCTGCTTCCAGCGCAACGCTCAAAAAGCGAAAGCCCAGATAAAGTGCTGGTACTCGACACCGTAGGCGAGCTTGGCACTCTTTACGGGGGGGCCGATTTGGCGGTAATGGGAGGAAGCTTCATCCCTCACGGCGGACAGAACCCGCTAGAGCCGGCAAGCTGGGAACTGCCGGTGCTTTTTGGGCCGTATATGCACAATTTTCGTGATATTTCCTCAACCCTTATTACGGCAGACGGCGCGCTACAGCTTGCCGATAGTAGCGAGCTGGAAACAGCTATTGCAACCATTCTTTCTGATGAAAACGTTAGAAAAAAAATGGGCGAATCTGGCCGAAAAGCTATCCTCCAAAACCAAGGGTCGCTAGGCAAAACGGTAGACGAGATAGCAAAACTCAATGCACGATAGCAACGATTTTACGCTTAAAAAATTAACCGGAGATGCCTCCGGCCGGTCGTACTATCGTCTAACGTTTGAAGACGAAAATTCCGTTCCCAAAAATCTAATTATGATGAAAAAAGAGCCTTACAGTGAGGATACCGACGATTTTCTTTTGCTAAGGGATTTTCTTGAGGAATGCGGTGTTACTGTGCCTGCCGTTTACTTCACAAACCCCGACGAAGGCCTTATATACCTTGAAGACTGCGGTGATACCTTGCTGGAAGATACCGTGGCCGACGGAAACAGAGAGAAAATAATGGAACACTATCCAAGGGCGCTCGACACGCTGGTAACGATGCAGGTGGAAGGAACAAAGAGGATAGACAGCTCCGCCCCAGCGGCAAACCGCAGTTTCGACATGGAAAAACTGATGTACGAAATGAACTTTACTACCTACTGGTTTATTGAGGGCCTTAACAAAAAGAAACTAACGCAAAATGAAAAGGAAAAACTTGAAACAGCTTTTCAAAATCTGGTGAGGCCGATTGCGAAAGAGCCGACGGTATTTACCCACAGAGACTACCACGCGCGCAACATAATGATTAAAAACGGCAGATATTTCGTACTCGATTTTCAGGATGCCCGTATGGGGCCTTTACAGTACGACCTCGCCTCACTTATGTTCGACTCGTATGTAAAGCTGGACGATGCCGACAGGGATGACCTGCTGGACTACTATCTGGGCCGGCTCAAGTTTAAGAGCAGGGAAACCGCCCAGAGTAAAGATTTTTTAGATATGCTTTACAGGGTCGCCTTACAACGCAACCTTAAGGCATTGGGAACCTTTGGTTTTCAGGCGGTTTCCCAAAAAAATGAGACCTACCTCAAATATATTCCTGCCACGGTAAGCTACATAAGGTCAAACATCAGCAAAATAAACGGTTTGGAGAAAGATACCGACCTGATACTATCACTACTAGCCTAACTGAAAAAATATCGGAGTTGCGCATTAATGAAAATATCGACGCTTGGACTTGTGGTAAAACCGCAAAACCCTCTTGCGCCCGACGCTATCCGTCAGGTAATGAGATGGGGAGAGAAAAACGGCATAAAAATTCTCATCGACCGAACCTCCGCAAAGCTTATAAAGGGAGAAGGGCTGGAGCATTCCAAGCTTCTTGAATCTATAGACGCCCTTATCGTACTTGGCGGAGACGGCACGTTTCTGGCCACTGCCCGCAAGGCTACCTCTCATTCGATACCGCTATTGGGAGTAAATCTTGGAAGTCTTGGATTTATTACGGAAGTTTCACTTGATGAGCTGGAAGAAGCTCTTGTAAAAATAAAGGACGGCGACTTCGAAATACAGGAAAGGGCGATGATCGATATAAAAATAGAAAACGACCACACCACCAGCACAAACCTAGCGCTAAACGACGTTGTGCTTAGCCGCAAGAACATCGCCAAAATGATAGAGCTTACGATATCTGTAAATAAAAAATATGTTACAAGGTATAAAGCGGACGGGCTGATAATTTCTAGCCCTACAGGGTCTACGGCATACGCTTTAAGCGCCGGTGGCCCAATTCTCTACCCTACTATTGACGCTATGGCAATATGCCCCATCTGCCCGCACACGCTCTCTAACAGACCGTTGGTAATACCGGGCGATTCGATAATAGAGATCGATATCTGCGAAGAGCAAGACGAGGTTATAGCAACACTGGATGGGCAGGAGAGTATCGACATAAACGAACATGACCATTTGACCATTTATAAGTCCCGGCATACAACCCAGCTGTTAAAAGTTCCCGGTAGAACACATTTTGACACGCTAAGAGGCAAGCTTGGGTGGGGAGGCTCTTCAAGCCACCATGACTAACAATGAAAATTCTAAAAAAACAGCTTTAAGCAGTCGTAAAACAGTAAAGCAGGCGATTTCGTTTCTTTCGGAAAAAAGGATTCCGATGACTCCCGACAACTATCGAATCTGGTACGACTATTTTAAAAACGACCATGAGGAGATAAGAAAAGAGCTGGACGACCTGCTTAACAAAAAATCTGCCTTCACGCCGGCCGTAATGGAAGGGCTGTATAAACGGCATTACACGCGCGATTTGACCACGGAGGCAAGGAAAAAACTGGCTACTGAAATAAAGGCGACTCAAGCGGCAAGCAAAAGAGCGGCGAACCTTCTGGCCAACGCGCTGAAAGAAATTATCAATAGCAGTCAATCGACTTCCGGTTACGGAGATAAACTCCAGAACTACCTGACCGAGATAGAAAGCGCCGAAAAGATCGAGGACATCGGAGATGTCCTAAGCCTGCTTGTAAAGGACACCGCTGAGGCAACTAAAACCAATGATTCCATAAGAGAGAAGTTACTGAAATCTTCCCAGCAGTTGAGCCAGCTCGGTGATGAACTTGCCGAAGCGAAAAAAGAGGCTCATACAGATAACCTTACTCAGCTGGGCAACCGAAGGCATTTTGATGAAAAGCTTATTGAGCATTTCGAAAGAAATTCCACGGGAAAAGCCTGCTCGCTTATGATGCTTGATATAGATTATTTTAAAAAATTCAACGATACCTACGGCCACCTTATGGGTGACAGGCTACTCACCACATTCGGGATGGAACTAAAACAGGTATTGCCAAAAGAAGCTATACCATGCCGTTACGGCGGAGAAGAGTTTGCCGTCATACTGCATGGCTCCAACCTTGCCGCGTGCGAAACAGAGGCTGAAAAAATCCGCAAAGCTATTGACAAAACGGCAATAACAGTGCGGGGCAAAGCTGTTTCGGTTACATTAAGCACCGGAGTTACAGAGCTAATCTCTGGAGATACGGCAGAAACCGCGATAGGCAGAGCCGATAAGGCTCTTTACCACGCGAAGGAAAACGGGCGGAACCAAGTTCATACCGAGTAAGCTGAAAAGTATATGTTAAAAAGGCTCAAGCTCAAAAATATAGGCCTTATAGATGACCTTTCGATAGAGTTTAACAGCGGTCTTAACATCCTTACCGGCGAAACAGGGGCAGGCAAATCTATGATACTCTCTGCCCTTCAGCTTATACTTGGAGAGAGGGCCGACTATTCCATACTCAAAAACCACGAGAAAAACGGTTCCGCCGAAGCTGTCTTTGAAAACGCAGAAGATACCGCCCTGCCGATACTAGACTTTGAGAAAGAAGGTATCGAGCCGGAAGACGGGGCGTTTATAATACGCAGGCTTTTACAAAAAGAGGGCAAAAGCCGAGCGTTTGTAAACGGCTCCTCAATAATTCTATCGACGCTTAAAAACGGCGGAGAAAAAATGGTCGACATACATGGACAGCATGAGCATCAGGCGCTTTTAAAAAAAGAGACTCATCTCAGATGGCTTGACGGGTACCTTAGTCTTGAAGATGAGGCAAGCAAGGTTTCCGCTATCTTTACGGAGCTTAAAAAGAAAAAAGAGGAAATAAACTTACTCAATGAGAAACAGAAAGAAGCGGCTGTCAAAAAAGAATTTCTCGAATTTAAACTATCGGAACTTGAAAAAGCGGAGTTAAAAGAAAAAGAGGAAGGCGAGCTTGAGGCAGAGCAAAAAATTCTTGCCAACGCGGAAAAGATAAAAGAGGCGGGCGGAGAGGTTTTTACAAAACTTTACGAATCGGACAATTCTGCCATTTCCCGCATAGAAGAGGCGGCAGGCAAAATGGAACGGCTAAAAGAAACCGACCCGTTTTTTGAAAAATATGCCGGCATCTTTTCGGGCGCGGCATCGGCTGTTTCGGACGCGGCGATGGAGATCCAGTCCTACTGCTCGTCTCTCGAAAACGACAGCCAACGGCTGGAAACAGTGGAGGAACGGCAGTCGCTTATAGAAAAGCTAAAAAGAAAGTACGGCGCTAGCCTAGCAGGTTTGATTAAGATGGCCGAAGAGGCAAAAACAGAACTCTCCCTAATCGAATCCGCAGATGCAAAAAAAGAGATTCTTGAAAACGAATTTGAAAGTATTAAAAAAAATCTGACAGAAATGGCGGGGAAGCTTCACGAAAAAAGAATAGACGGAGTAAAAGAGTTTAAGCAGGCTGTTGAGACCGAACTAAAAGGCCTGAATATGGAAAACGCAAAGTTCGAGATAGAGGTAACTTTGGCCGATGCGACAGACGGCCTTATGCTTAACAAAAAACAGACAAAAATTTTTCAAAGAGGGTTTGGGGATTTTAGGTTCCTTATCTCCACAAACGAAGGGCAAAAGCCGATGCCGCTTACGAAGGTTGCCTCTGGCGGGGAGATTTCTCGGGTAATGCTGGGGCTTAAATGCGCGACAGGCAAGGTTCAGCCGGTACCTGTGCTGGTCTTCGACGAAATAGATAGCGGTATAGGCGGAAAAACCGCCGACCTTGTCGGTGAAAAGCTTAAAAAACTATCGAAAAACTGCCAAATTTTGTGCATAACCCACCTGCCGCAGATTGCCAGACAGGCGGACCACCACTATGTCGTGAAAAAGGAAAGCTCGCGGAACAATACGATCGTTTCAATCAGCCTCTTAGACAGCGAAGAACGGGTAGAAGAGCTTGCGCGGATGCAGGCAGGTAAAGAGATAACCCATGCCGCGCGCCAGCACGCGAGAGAGATGATAGGTGACTAACTACTCGTCAATATCGCCGCGCTCATGTAGCGTGACAACTTTATTTATGGTGTATTCCTTTTTTCCGGCAGGAAGGTTGACCAGCACATCGTCATCCTCTACTTTGCCCATCAACGCCCTGCCGATCGGCGCTTGAAGAGATATCCTGCCAGAGTCGATATCGACCTGATCGGCCATCACAAGCTCGTATGTAACCTCGGCCCCGCTGTTGACATCCTCCAGTGTAACTATGCTCCCAAGCCCTACGCCTGTTTTTGAAACCTTGCTTAGGTCTATGCTCTTAAGGTCGCGAATCCTGCCCTGAAGCTTGGATATCCTTCCCTCGGTGTTCCGTTTCCTCTCTTTGGCGGCGTGATACTCCGCGTTCTCGCTCAAATCGCCCAAAGCGGCCGCCGTACCTATCTCTTTGGGAATCTCTACCCTTAGCTGTCGATCAAGCTCTTTCAGCTCGGCCTCAAGTTTTATTATCGTCTTTTCAAACATTTCTACATTCTACCGATTTGGCAAGTGGTGTCAACAGCATGAGAAAAAAACGAAGCCGGGTGATATTTTTAGAAACAGCCTGCGTCGCCTATGCTCAAAAACGGATAAGAAGCTGTATATAATATCGGTCTTGCAAGTTAAAAATGGCGACCGAAGGCTCTATCATCGGTACAGCATCCACGAAGATGCCGGAAGGTTGTAAAAGAAAATTCTTCACGGCTAAAGACCTGTAACCTAGGGGTAGTGTCTCCGCTTGAAAATTACAGTAATCTTTCTCTTACCTTTGCGAAATGCGATGGGAGCTGTCCCCCGCTAGTGCTGGACGGAACGGTTACCCTTAAAAAGGGGCGACACCCCTTTAAGTCCCCTCTTTTGAGAAAAGAGGGGAAGCCGCTGGAACTCAAACTGACACACCGCAGGTTTAGGCTTAAAAAATCTACCGCCAGCTATAATTTCAGCTTATTCGTCCACAATGTTGACTATTAAGCTTGTTAAAACCTTCAGCTTCGACTTTAAAGTTAACAGCTCAATGCTTTCCTACTAATATTTAAAAAGATAAACCTCACAGAGATTTAAAAAACATAGGAAGATTTGCGATTTTGACCTAGTTTACCGCCTGAATCTGATGATATACTTCCCTCTCGATACCAAGAGACAAGTTGCTAAAGAGATTTTCGCAAACGTGGTTTCGTTCGGTTGTTCTGTAAATGGGATACGCGGAAGCCTTGCACAAAATCTCGAAAGACTTTAAACTTGACAGTCGTTGGCAACGTACTGATTTATGAAAGAGATTAACCGGAGGAATTATGGCAAGCAATACTAAAAAGAAAAAACAGAAAAAAAGGTGGCGCTCAAAAAAGGCATCCCACAGGCGTTAATGGCGGAAATAACAGAGGACGAAGTCCGAAATGTCGCGGGACTTGCGAATATTAAAATCCCGGAAAACGAAATTAAAGAGATGGCAAAGACACTTTCCAACGTGCTGGACCATATCGCCCAGCTTCAAAAGCTCGATACAAGAAATGTTATGCCTACGAGCCATGCGATAGAAAGCAAAAATGTTTTCAGGGAAGATGAAGTAAAAGCGATATTTGAAAAAGGGGGAAAGCTTCTTGATAATGCCCCCGCGAGAGACCAAAATTACTTCTCTGTTCCACGCGTCATAGAATAGGCTAAAAAAATATGGCGGATTTCTCAGACGAATCAATAGCATCATTATCGAAAAAGCTTCAGGCTGGCGAAGTTTCCTCTAGAGAAATTACAGAATCTTTCCTTAAAAGTATTGAAAAGCTCAACCCCAAGATAAACGCTTTTATAAGAGTAGAAAAAGAAACGGCCCTAAAGGAAGCAGACGAGGCTGACAAAAGAATAGCCGACGGCGGCACGGAAAAGCTTCTCGGCATCCCTCTTGGAATAAAAGATCTTATAGTTATCAAAGACGGACTAACAACCTGCGGATCAAAAATACTTGAAAACTTCAAATCTCCATACTCTGCGACAGTTATAGAAAAGCTTAGGGAAGCCGGCGCGGTTTTGCTGGGTAAAACCAATATGGACGAATTTGCTATGGGTTCATCTAACGAGACATCTTATTTCGGCCGATGCAAAAACCCGTGGAACCTTGATACCGTTCCGGGAGGTTCTAGCGGCGGCTCTGCGGCGGCAGTGGCGGCACGACTTTGCCCGGGAACACTTGGCTCCGATACCGGCGGCTCTATCCGCCAGCCAGCCGCCTTTTGCGGTGTGGCAGGCCTTAAGCCTACATACGGCAGAGTCTCACGCTTCGGCCTTATCGCCTTCGCGTCCTCGCTTGACCAGATAGGGCCTTTTGCCCGCAACGTCGAAGACTGTGCGTTGATACTACAGGCTATCGCCGGATACGATTCTATGGATTCCACTTCGGCAGATATACCTGTTCCCGATTATTCCAAAAGCCTAGATGAAGGAGTGAAAGGAACGGTCATCGGCCTTCCAAAAGAATACTTCGTAGGCGGAGTGGACACTGCAATAGCGGCAATCGTCACCGACGCGGCAAAAAAGCTGGAAAACGAGGGGGCCAAAATTGAGGAGGTCTCCCTGCCCCACACCAAGTACGCTGTCGCCGTCTATTATGTGATAGCTCCTGCCGAGGCGAGCTCTAACCTGTCGCGTTACGACGGCGTAAAGTACGGCTTTAGAAGCGATAACGCCTCCAGCCTCAGCGAGATGTACCTAAATACCCGTACCGAGGGTTTTGGCGCCGAAGTAAAAAGACGCATCATGCTCGGCACCTATGCTCTTTCAAGCGGCTACTACGATGCCTATTACCTGAAAGCCCAAAAAGTGAGAACACTTATAACAAACGATTTTAAAGAAGCTTTCAAAAAGTGCGATCTGCTCCTCACGCCGACTACTCCTACAGCGGCTTTCAATATCGGAGAAAAAATAGACGACCCATTGCAGATGTACCTTAACGATATATTTACAATAAGCGCGAACCTTAGCGGCATTCCGGCAATCTCTGTGCAGGGGGGCTTTACTCCAAGCGGTCTGCCTGTCGGCGTTCAACTGCTTGCGCCGCACTTTGGAGAGCCGGCCCTTTTCTCCGCCGCATCGGCCTACGAAAAACTGCACGGAGCAGAACTCTCCGCAAAAAAACCGGCAGTCTAATATCTTTTTGAGCCTGCCTAAAAAAGAATGGCTACGCCGAATTCTTTCTGGTTGAAGCTGTATACCGAACCACGCTATCTTTACGAATGATGGACACTGTTCAAAAAAAAGTACAAGTCGCAAACCTGCGGCTCTTCTTTATCTCTACCGTACTGATTCTCTTTTTTATCACCGCGGTTAAATTCAACATTCGTCAGGCATCACTAATGCTGGGCCAACAGTGGCCAGCTATAAAAACCGAGCAATGGGTTACCCTGCCCCTTGATATGGAAAAGACTAACGGAAAGGTGGTTCTTATATTTTTCTACAAAGATGATGTCGAGATAGCGCGAAAACTTCTTGAGTGGTCTTACAGCTTGAGGGAAATTTTTGGTAAAAAAGGTTTTTTGGCAATCGCGCTTGTTTCGCAACCGGACGAGGGAAAACTTGAGGCAACAAAAGCTAAGCTGGCCGGCCCTTATTTTTACGCCGCTGTCGACAACGGCAGAAAAAACAGGAAGAGCTACTTGGGTAAGCCGGCTAAGGCACAATAAGCGTTTGCAGATTTCGGCTCATTTTTTTGGGAAGGTGGATAGTGTAAAAACAGCTTAACCGTTACGGCAGGGTGCTAGCTACAAGCGCGGATAGCGGCTACCGCAAAAAAACAGTTACACAATTTGATTGCAGGGCTAACTAAAAACCTGCGCTCAACAGGTTTATGATTGAGTGTGCCGATATGGTATCGAAAAAAATGGAACGGACAGTTACACGGAATTATTTAGTTGTCCCTGAAAAAGCTGTTTATTGTTTAAACAATTATAAAAACCTTTCCCTTTTTAAAAAGGGAAGACGGCGTGGGCCTGTCGAACGCCGGAAGGCTTACCTGACTAAGAAGCCCCCCCACCCTTCGGGTGGCCCCTCCTTATGCTATGCAAGGGGATTTTTGTAAATAACCTTGAGTTTAATAACCATGTTTTTGCTTACTTTTTCATTCTTCTTGCGATTTCCAAAGAGTTAAAAACCGACTATTAAGCTTTATTTGCAGTATGAAACAACTTTCTCAGCTTCGACTATTTACAGGCTCGCCACCTCCGGTTATTCTTCCTAATCATCTTTTAATTTTTTTAAATTTATCATTTTGGTAGAGCCGAGGTACGACGTTTCCGCCACTTTTGTAGCAGATGACATCTCCTTCATTATCACATTGATCCTTTTTGTCTGTTCACGGATTATATTCACCAGATCATCCACTTCACTTTCCTCCATGTCGCGCCAATCTCTCAGCAGGTCAGCATTGCCTTGTATTCCAGCCAGCGGATTGTTTATTTCGTGTTGCATCGTTACAGACATAGCAAGAACGGTTTCCAGTTTTTTCTTGTCGACCAGCTCCACTTCCAGCTTTCTCATCCGAAGCTGAACATACACCCTTACAAGCAATTCCTCAGGGTTAAACGGTTTTACTATGTAATCATCGGCTCCGATGCTCATTCCTTTAATTTTGTCTTCCAGCTCCCTTTTGGCGGAAAGAATTATGACAGATACATATCTAGTCTTCTCTGAAGATTTAATACGCCGACAAACTTCGTAGCCGTCTAAGCCCGGCATCATCACGTCAAGTAAAATGAGATCTGGCTTCTCTTTTTCTATGTTGTCCAAAGCGTCCTGACCGTTTATGAACTTGACCACTTCAAACCCAGAATCCTTTTTAAGGGTAAGCTCCAGCAGTAATGCTATGTTTGGGTCATCATCAACGATCATTATTTTCGGCATTCATAAGATACTCCCATCAAAGCCGCAAAAGTTCAAGAACTTAATCTTAGGTAGAAAAAAGTGTATGGAAACTGAAATCCAAGAACTTAATCTTAAATAGTCGTCCCTGAAAAAGCTGTTTATGGGACTGTTTCCAAAAGAGTTTTTAAGTGTTTTAAAGAAAAGTTTATTTTCTGACTTCTTTAAAAGAGAGGTTTTAGCGATTGGCGATTTGTGGAAAAATCGAATTTATGCCATTCGGCAACAGCCCCTTTATTGTTTAAGCGATTATAAAAATCTTTCCCTTTTTAAGAAGGGAAGACGGCGTGAGCCTGTCGAACGCCGGAAGGCTTACCTGACTAAGAAGCACCCCCCGCCCTTCGAGTTCCCCCTCCTTCCGCTTCGCTAAGGAGGAGATTTTTATAAATAACCTTGAGTTTAATAACTATGTTTTTGATTACTTTTTCATTTTTCTTGCGATTTCCAAAGAGTTTAAGACCGATATTAAACTTTGTCTGAGGCATGAAACAATTTTTTCAGGGACGGCTAGATACAAAAAAGTGTATGAAAATTTCTAAAGAATTAACGAAGCTTGAAGTTCTGAATATCTATTTCAGCAATTTTCCCCATATCGCGGCGCTTTTTAAACTTGCTGTTAAGGTCGGCGATTATTTTGTCCTGAACGTAATGGGTATCTTCATAAAATTTTTCCAGAAAAAACTTTTCTATTTCGTCTTCAATAGCCATTTCATATAAAAACCTTTTCTTCTCGGCAGAAACACGCTCCTGCGAGCTTTTAAAGGTTATCATTACATCGGCTGTCATTACTCTAACTGCCTGAGCATTGTAATCGACAGGTACTATTATCCCAAACTTCACATCTTTACCTTCCGCAAAATCTACAGTCTCATCATCTGCTTTGCCAGTCTGGGCAAAAGCGGTCTCTTTTGCCTGCTCATTTTTTTGAGCTGTTCTTCCTGCCTCCTTTTGGGGGGCTACTTTCGCTTCCGCTTTTACATCGTCATCGACAGCCACAAAATCATCATCGACAACCGCAAAATCGTCTTCAACGCTTTCTGCAAATTCCGCTGGTTTCTCGGCAACAGCCTCCCCCGCCTCATCTAGAGGTTCGTCCATTACAGCAGGCTGCTCAATTATGGTGCCGACTATCTCACCTGTTTGAGCAACTATATCTTCGCTATCGGAAGGCAAAAAGGTATCTTTGTAGTAGAAAAAAGTTACGCCAAGCGCTACCAGCAACAGAGCGACACCAGCCATCACCGCTTTCTTTTTTCTGCTTCCAGAAAAAAGAGTGCCGAAGCTTATCTTTTTAGCTTCTCCATCACCATCTTCACCTTGATCAACCAAAGCGGCGGCCTCTTCTTCTGACATAACATCATCTGAAGATTCTGCCTCTTTTTCATCCCCCAGTTCATCATCGAGCGACTCCAGCATGGAAGTATCTATGCCTATGCTCTCATCCTCGCCAGAACCTTCATCCGCCGTATCGGCTTCCGAACCTATAAGAGATTCTATATCGCCGTCCCCTTGGGCATCCTCGCTAAAAAGGTCATCATCTTCCGATTGACTAGAACCGGCATCCCCGCCACCTTCGGATTCAAACAGGGCATCAAGATCATCCTGAGAGACTGACACACCAGCTTCATCATCAGGCAACCCAGCATCAGCACCTACATCGACTGTTTCAGAAAGAAGATCCTCCAGCTCATCACCAGTGTCGATTCCTACAGATTCTGTTAAATCGGCACCATCGGCTCCAGCGGTATCTTCGGCCAAGCTACTCTCCTCTGCAGGGTCATCCGATGCAAAAAGAGCATCAAGATCGCCCTGAGAGACTAACCCATCTCCAGCAGGAGCCTCTTCCTGCGGTTCGTCTGCTTTCGCTTTTGCCTCTGGCGCGTTGGCAGAAAGTATCGCGTCTATATCGTCCTGACCAGAGGCTGAACCACTATCATCTGCTTTCGCTTTTGCCTCTGGCGCGTTGGCAGAAAGTATCGCGTCTATATCGTCCTGACCAGACGCTGAACCACTACCATCTGCTTTCGCTTCTGCCTCTGGTGCGTTGGCAGAAAGTATCGCGTCTATATCGTCCTGACCAGACGCTGAACCACTATCATCTGCTTTCGCTTCTGCCTCTGGCGCGTTGGCAGAAAGTATCGCATCTATATCGTCCTGACCAGACGCTGAACCACTATTATCTGCTTTCGCTTCTGCCTCTGGCGCGTTGGCAGAAAATATCGCATCTATATCGTCCTGACCAGAGGCTGAACCGCCATCATCTGCTTTCGCTTCTGTCGCCGGTGCGTTGGCAGAAAGTATCGCATCTATATCGTCCTGACCAGAGGCTGAACCGCCATCATCTGCTTTCGCTTCTGTCGCCGGTGCGTTGGCAGAAAATATCGCGTCTATATCGTCCTGACCAGAGGCTGAACCGCCATCATCTGCTTTCGCTTCTGCCTCTGGCGCGTTGGCAGAAAATATCGCGTCTATATCGTCCTGACCAGACGCTTCTTTTGCAGGCTCCTCTTTAGCTGAATTGCCGCCTAGTATTTCATCCGCTACGGAAGATTCGCTTAGACTGCTCTCGGAGTCAATAAATGCCTCGAGATCGTCTTGAGGTAATTTTTCAGCTTCCTTTGCCGAAGATTCGAAAAGAGCGTCTATCTCGCTTTGCGCGTCGACAGCTTTTTCGCTTCCGGCATCTACAATAGCCTCCAAGTCGCCTACCGTTTCCTCTTTTTCGGCATCGGTTTCCTGCCCACTGACGCTTGACTCAAAAAGAGCATCTATGCCGTCTTGAAGATTCGGTTTGGGCTTTTCAGGTGCTTGAGGTTTTTCCACGCCATCTTTTTGCACAGCCGCCTCTAACTCTCCTTCACTAAAAATAGCTTCCATGTCGCTATCCAGCAAGTTCGCATCGTCGTCTTCGCCGGACATAGTTTCATCTAGAAAGCTTGTAATATCTTCATCTTCATCGGAACCCGGTTCAAAGACAGATTCGATATCTTCACTTTTTCCGTCACCGGCATGTTGAAGAACAGAGTCGATCGCATCTTCTGGAAGAACACTTGTACCCTCATTACCCTTAATGCCGAAAAGCTTGGAGTCGACCTCGTCATCTATTGGCTCTGGAACCTCAAAAGTTTTACCCTCCTCGGCGGCAGAACCTTCGTCGAGTATTTCGTCGAGCAGACCTCCACCTTGTTTATCTTCGCTAAGCATTTCATCTATCAATTCGTCTGGAACAGGCTCTGGTTCGGCGTTATTTACACTCTCAAAAATTGACTCCAGTTCGTTAGTGTCAAGCTCCTCCGACCCGTCCTCAACTTCGATTTCACCCGAAATATCCGCGGCTACAGCGCCGATATCTTCGATATCTACTTCGCTATCGGTATTATTGCCGGCAGTCTCAACTGCCGGTGAACCATCACCTGTGGAAACTGCTTCATCTTCGGCCTGTTTCGTCCCGCTTTCATCTACAGTTTGGGCGATAGCCAAAACAGTTTCTTCCTCCACAACACTTTCTTGAGGAGTTTCATCTACATCGTCCATGTTTTCTATTAAGGCGGCCGGGTTCTCCTCATCCGCGTCATCAAAAGCATCCTGCACGTCAAGGAAAAGAGTATCAATATCGCTTGGGTCCCTTATTGCCTCAGGTTTCATTGAGGAGGATTCAGAGGAGCTTGACACTTCTGAGCCGGTTTGGGCAGGCTCCGGCTGGTCCGAATCGGCCTGCAGAATGGTCTCGACTATTTTATCGTCGGAGTTTTCTAAGATTACATCGTCGTCAGGTTCGGCTTTAGCAGAATCTTTTGTCCAAACCTCCTCGGGTACTATTTCACCAATTTGGGAATCGAGAAGTTTGATAGAATCGTCGTCTCCCGCATTTTCATCTACTACATCTACCCCTTCGCCAAAATCTAAACTGCTGTCAACCTCTAGCCCGTCATCTCCGCCATCGCTAATGAGGATATCGTCGTCATCGGCTTCCAGCAGAACATCATTCTCAAGATACTCAACTTCTGCTTCCTCCTGCCCCGTATCGTCTTGAAGGCTCTCATCAGGTTCTATACCGCCTCTCTCTCCAAGTATATATTTTTCGGTTTCACCCAAAGCCTCTTCGGCCGCTTGGGCAGAGAGTGACTGAGTTCTGCTAAAATCTTCTTTGTCATCTTCAATATCTTCAGAAAAGAAAGCTTTAGTAGAGATATCATTAATATCCGAATCGTCACCATCGTCCGAATCTGACTCTAAGGATTTTGCTATTGTTTCGCCTTCGCTGGTATCGTGAGAATCAGGAAAAGAGCCCTCTTCGCCGAGCGTTTGGGAAGGCTCGGGCTTGTCGGAGGGAGGCTTATCTTCGCTAGTGCCAGAGGTTGTTTTGTGCTTTACAAAAAATATATTCTCGCACGAAGTGCAATGGGCGTAAGTACCCTCCTTAGGAATTGACTCACTATCAACTTCGTAGCCGCTACGACACTTGGGACAGCTTAACAGCATGATATATCAGCCAATATTTTGACGGTCATAAAAAATTCTTCCTCATTCCAGCCACAGTATAACCTGTTGATATTATAGCACATTACTTTTAAAATCCAAAAATCTATTGACCTTTTCCGTCAAATACACTCTAATCTACACCGAAAAGCCGGTGGGATTATCAACATAGCCTATACATTAGACAAGATTTGTTCCAAACGTAAATTGTAGACAGCCTAATAGGCGATGTTGCGTTTTCGTTATTCGATTAGTCTCCCAAACAACCATAACCGTCTTTACGGAATATATGGAGAAACAGATGAGTAAAAAAAGCTCTTTCTATAGATTTTTGTCTCTGAGCCTGCTTGTAGGCTTTGTCTGCCTGCAAGCGACTGAGTACTACCGTGCGAAAGCACTCGATTTTGAGCAAGAGAAGCTCTGGCTCGACTCGGAGCTTATCTACCTTAAGTCCAAAACAAGGGAAATGAAACGTGAGGCCGAAATTTTGACGAAAATTGAAGGGTTACTTTCCAAGTTTGAGAAAAGGCTCGGACACAGCCCCAGAGAAATTGCCAAGCTGATACTTAAAAAAAGCAGAGCGTACAACCTTGACCCCCTTTTGGTGATGGGAGTTATAAAAACCGAGAGCTCTTTTTCCCGCTATGCCGTTTCCAACAAAGGGGCAAGGGGCCTTATGCAGTTGATGGCCCCTACCGGCGAGGAAGTTGCGCGGGAAATAAAGCTGGCCGGCTATGAGACAGGAAGCCTTAATGACGGCAGGGTAAACATAACGCTTGGTATCCACTACCTATCCAAGCTGATAGGAAAATTTGAAAATATCGAGTTTGCGCTGGAAGCTTATAACCGAGGCCCAAACGCCGTACGCAAAGCGATAAGGAAAGGCAAAAAGTTAAATCCTAAATATTCCAAGTCTGTCCTCCTTAATTACCAGAAGTTCACCAACGAGTACCTTTCAATGTAGCAAACCGGCACTCCATTTCCACGTTATGCTTAACGCTTACGTTTTGCCGTTACTATTGGGTGCCGCTAACGGTATTGTAGAGATAAAATAACTATAGAAACCGGCGCGAACACTGTAAAATTGCATGGCTGGGTGCTTTTTAGCGCCGGACCTGTTTCGAATAGTTTATTTTGGGGTTAATATTACATGCCGACATATCGCAAATTTATAGTAGAGCCATCACTTCCAAAAAAGCTAGCGCCTCTTGAAGATATCGCGTACAACCTCTGGTGGACATGGAACCCTGACGCGGTAAATCTTCTACGTCGAATTGAACCAGATCTTTGGGACGAACTTAACCACAACCCTGTGCATATCCTCGGCGTGGCGTCGCAGAGACGGTTAAAAGAGCTGGAGGAAGACGATGGTTTTCTTACGCACACTAAAAGAGTGCTTCTCCAGCTGAAAGACTACTTGAATGGAGAAACATGGTTTAAAGAGACATCTCAAAACGAATGGAACCCAAAAAGCAATATCGCCTATTTCTCGCTTGAGTTCGGCATAGATGAATGCCTCCCTATATACTCTGGAGGGCTTGGCGTTCTTGCTGGAGACCATCTAAAGTCAGCCAGCGATTTGGGCCTGCCGCTTGTTGGCATTGGGCTTGCTTACTCTCATGGCTACTTTGAGCAATACCTTAACCCAGACGGCTGGCAACAGGAAGTTCAGCACGACAACAATTTTGATCTGCTTCCGCTAAAACTACAGATGGATGCCGATAGCAATCCTATCAAGGTTAAAGTTCCATACCCGAACCGTACCGTACAGGCCCAGATATGGAAGGCCGAGGTTGGGAGGGTTCCACTTTATCTTCTCGACACCAACATTCCAGAAAACAGGCCGGACGATCAGCAGATTACCTCCCAGCTATACGGAGGAGATCTTGACATGCGTATAAGACAAGAGATACTGATAGGCATCGGCGGGGTAAAAGCTCTTCACAAACTAGGGGTGGATGTCAGCGCGTTCCATATGAACGAGGGTCATTCGGCATTTCTGAATATCGAACGGATAGTACACCTTATGCGTGACAAAGGTTTTACTTTTTTCGAGGCGAAGGAAGCCTGCATAGCCTCGACAGTCTTTACCACCCATACCCCCGTGCCGGCAGGAAACGACAGATTTGAAAAAGCTATAGTACAGGCCTATGTTACGCCGGTAATAAAGGATACCGATATAGATTTAAACAGGCTTATCGCTCTGGGCCGTATAAACCCCAGCGACAACGAAGAGCTTTTCTGTATGACGGTATTCGCGCTGAGGCTTTCCGCCGGAAGCAACGGAGTTTCCAAACTGCATGGAAACGTTTCCCGCCATATGTGGAAAGATATCTGGAAAGATGTTCCTATCGACCTTGTTCCTATACTTTCCATAACCAATGGAATACATATAAGAACATGGATATCCAAAGGCTTGAGAAACCTTTTTGAAAGATACCTCGGCGTAAGCTGGATAAACAAACCTGGCGACGACACAATATGGAAAAAAATTTCAAAGATACCAGACTCGGAGCTATGGCGCGCGCACGAGGTGAGGAGGGAAAGGCTGGTGGCGTTTACCCGCAAGCGGCTTGTGGAACAACTCAAAAGAAGAGGGGCTTCCGAATCCGAACTAAAGACCGCGAGCGAAGTGCTGGACCCTGAAACTCTTACGATAGGCTTTGCGAGACGTTTCGCCACCTACAAGCGGGGAACGCTTATTTTAAGAGATATCGAACGGCTCACTAAAATTCTTGGTAGCAAAGATATGCCGGTTCAGATAATTTTTGCTGGAAAAGCCCATCCAAAAGATATGGAAGGTAAAAACCTTATCAAGGATATCATTCATGCCGCAAGAATAAACGGCCTTGGCCACCGCCTTGTGTTTATAGAAAACTACAATATAGATGTTGCCAGATACCTTGTCCAAGGGTGCGATGTATGGCTTAACAACCCCAGAAGGCCTTTGGAAGCAAGCGGAACAAGCGGAATGAAAGCGGCCGCCAACGGCGTGCTTAACCTTTCGGTACTGGATGGATGGTGGGATGAAGGATACACGCCAGAAACAGGCTGGGCCATAGGGCATGGTGAGGATTATGAAGACCACTCCGTGCAGGACGCTGTGGAAAGCAAAAACCTCTACGACGTAATAGAAAAAGATATCATTCCGCTTTTTTACAATAGAGGTTCCGACGGCCTGCCGAGAGAATGGGTGAGCAAAATGAAGTCGAGCATGACAACCCTTAACCCTGTGTTTAATACAAACAGAATGGTAAGGGAGTATGCCAAAAGTTTCTACCTGCCTTTGGGCCGGCGTTGGGAAAAGTATGTAGTGGAACAGCCGGAAATAATAAAATCGCTCGCAAAATGGAAGCTGAAGCTGAAAAACGACTGGAGCAAGCTTAAAGTAATAAGCGTTGACGAGGGTGTAGCCCCTAAAAGCCTGAAAGTGGGGCAAAGAAAACGTATCTCTACTGTTATTCAGCTTGCCGGGCTATCACCGGATGAGCTGGTAGTAGAATGCTATTTTGGAGCGCTGAGCCATGATGAACTGCTTGAAGGCGAGACAGTAACGCTAAAATGCGAAGATAAAAACGAAGAAGGAGAATACCGCTTTGGCGGAGAGATACCGTGCGACAACGCCGGCCCGCATGGTTTTGCCATAAGAGTAATGCCGAGCCACAAAGATATGGTCTCCAAATATATTCCGGGCCTCATTCTTTGGGGATAGAGAGCCGACACGCGCGGCTACTTTAAAAAACTTAAAAAGACTATCCCTCGTAGGTCTGAACCGGAAAAAAGCCGGAACAAGCGCGGAGCAAACAGTAAGCCAGATTCACTCAGGCTTTGATATCTATCCGCGAATTGCCGGAAGGACGCGCATACTGCGACTTCATCTGGGAAACAGAACGCTCTACAGCCCTGCCGGAACGTGCTACGTTGGCACCAGTTTTCTCCAGCCGCCCTGCCACTTGGGCAGATCCCATAGGGCTGGAGCTGGACATAGGTCTTATACCGTTTCCCATTCCGCTCAAATCAACTATAATCATAATTTACCTAAAAATACCTTCCTAGTTGCCTTATCGGACTGTAGCCACAAAATCTTTAGCCCTAACATAAAGTTTTTTGTAATTTATTTAAAGCAGGTGACGAAGGGTGGAGTATTAAAAAAGATGGGGGCGACGGTGTCAAAAAATTTATGGGGGTAAACAGTCATGACACCATGGTTCGCTTTATCAGCCTAGCGGTGGAGGCATACAGGCTTTTATGGTGGGCGAACCATCGCCCCCAAACCCCGGCAACATTACCCGCCGGTAACTACAGTTGTTGCAAATTGGATACCAAAATAGATACTTTAGAAAGCTGTGCTTTTACAATGAGTTGCATCTGGTCATTAATCTGCGATATACCTGAGCTACAATTTTTGTAGTAAAAACCGAATAATTACAAATTCTCGTTGTTTTATTTCTCATTTTTAAAATATGCCATGTTAGTATGCACTCCAATGAGCGAAAAGAAAGTGAAAAACAACGGTTCCAAACTGCTATCCAACCAAAAAATAGGCATTTTTATCGATGCCGAGAACGTAGAGATGTCCGGCTACAACTACTACGGAGGCAGAACCGACTATAAGAAGCTTATAGAGGGCGTAGGCGGTGTTCGACAGGTAATCAGAAACCTCTATTACAAGCCGGTACACAAAGAGATAAGCGACGATTTTAGACGGTTCTGGGCTGAGCTGGGTGGCGAAATCAAGCAACCTATGAAAAATGCCGATCCATGGTTAATAATCGACGCTGTGACAATGGCCGACAAACTGGACGTTATAGTAATTGTCGGGGGCGACAAAGATTACCTTCCCCTTATCTGGTATGTAAAGTCACGCGGCTGTAAAGTGGAGGTCTGGACATATAGGGAAACCTGCTCGCAGATGATAGTAGACGCGGCCGACTATTTTTACGCCATAGACGAGAAATACCTCATCAAAGATAATGCTACCAAAAATTCGAGGAGCAGAAGAAAAACAGCTCCAAGCCATCCAAGCAGAGGAGTAGAAAAAAAGCCTATCAAGAAGCGGCAATACACGCCCAACAAAGATAAACAGCCTGCCCCAAGCTCCGCCGCAAAACCAACGCCGAAGGAACCGTAGCCTGCGTCCTAAAGTTAAGCTCTAAAAGAGTGCGATAGCGTCTATCTCTACCAAAGCGTTTTTAGGAAGCGCGCTAGCCTCTATAGCGGCTCTAGCCGGCTTACTGGTGCCGAAAAACTCCTCGTAAACCGCATTCATCTCAGGGAACTGCGCCATATCGGCGAGGTAAACAGTAGTTTTCACCACACTGCCTATATCTGCCCCTGCTTCCTTTAAGACTGCCGTAAGGTTTTCAAGAACCTTTCTTGTCTGCTCTTTAATTCCGCCGTCTATCATCTGCATCGTTTGCGGGTCGAGTGCTATCTGCCCAGAGAGGTAAAGCGTATCCCCCACCCTCACAGCCTGCGAATAAGGCCCTATCGGCTTTGGAGCTTTATCGGTGTTAACGAAAATTTTTTTCATCACGGCAGTATACCTAAATTAAAACAGATATTCCGATAAGCAGAGATTCTTCCAGATAATTCACAAATGAAAAAACAGTCGAGGTAAAAGCAACCAGAATGAAAAGCGTTTGCTGTATATAGGGTCTTTAGGAACCGGGTAAGGCTAGTCGGCCGTCAGCCTTTTAATCTCAATGCCGAACCGTACTTTGTCCCAAACACGCTCATGGAAAGAATAGATAGCCATTTTAAGGAAAAACTCGATAAAGCCTATCTCTATCGCCAAATCTATCTTGCCGGTAACAAGGTAAGCGATAACCATAGTGGTTAGAGTAGCAAGAATGCGCCATGAAAATGCCTTTAGGAAAAGCCTCTGTGGGCTTGTTTCAATCTGCATAGCAACCGCTCCTCTAATAAAACCAATCGTTGAATATAGGGTTATACTAACTAAACCCTACCCATATAGTCAAGATATTTTTTTTAGGGGTTAGACAGTTAGGTTATTTATATCATATTGATTTAAAAGAAGATAGGTAAAGTAGCCTTCAAGCTGAGCCAAAGTGTGCCTTATGACTGCATAATTTCCCCTTTCGCTACAGCTATTTTCTGTCAAGGAGGCTGGGAGAAGAGAGGCGTTAGAATATAGCCAAGCTTAGCTCCGGCACTCCCGCTGTCAGTTATCAGCACCATATCTTGGCACTTTGGCGCTGTTGGCAAATGCGATAAGTTTGATCTTGCTGAAAATTGCCGATCTCGGACAGCTCCACTTTAAAGAAGTGAGAAAGTGAGCTTTCCCTTAAAATGCTCAAAAATCTCTTTGGAAAACAATCCCACTTTGGGCTAAGCCCCTCCATTGGAGACTTGGCCCAAAACCGTATGGTATATTTACCCGATGCAAAAAAAGAGGGTCGGTCTTATATTCGGAGGGGTAAGCGCCGAGCATGAAGTTTCTATAATAACTTTCGATCAGGTTTACAAAAACATTGATAAGGAAAAATACGACCCACTGCCGGTTTACATAACCGAGGATGGCGACTGGATAGTAGACGACCGGCTGAAAGATGTGACGCGCTACAAAGAGATTTTTACCGGCAACAAAAGCGGCCTTGCAAAGTTCAACCGCAAGGTACTGCCGCCCTACCCTTTACGGCACGATACAGGTCGGTTCTTTCAAAAACTGATAGACACCAATCTAAAAATAGATATCGCCTTCCCGCTTATTCATGGCTCCGGCGGTGAGGATGGCTCCCTGCAGGGGCTTTTCGAGCTTGCCGATATACCGTACACAGGCTCACCAGTAGCATCAAGCGCAGTCGGGATGGACAAGCTATTTCAAAAGCTAATACTAAAGGCAGAAGGTTTGCCTATCGTAAGGTTTAAAGGTTTTTTGAAAAGTAGAATCGAAAATAAAAATGCTGAAGTGCGAAAAGAGATAACCGACAGCTTCCGGTTCCCTATATTTGTAAAGCCTTCCTCTGCCGGCTCATCGGTCGGGATTACAAAAGTAGATTCTGCCGACCTCCTCTCTGCCGCTCTCGATGAGGCATCCCGTTTTGACCGCAAGCTTATAGTGGAAGAAGGAGTGATAAACCCGAGGGAGATAAACTGCGCCGTGATGGGAGGCGATGGAGATGCTGTCGCTTCGGTTTGTGAAGAGGTTTTCAGCGAAGGCTTCCTTGACTACGAGCAAAAATATATGAAAGGCGGCAAAAAAGGAACAGGCGGCGGAATGGCAAACGTCTCTCGGGCTTTACCAGCGAAAATTGATGAAACAACGACAAAAAAAATCAAAGAGCTTGCTGTAAAAGTGTTCAACCTGCTCGACTGCTCCGGCTCCGCGCGGGTAGATTTTCTTTTAAGCCAAAGCGGAGAGATTACAATAACCGAACTAAACTCCATCCCAGGCTCTCTTTCTTTTTATCTATGGGAAGAGAGCGGCATAAGCTTCAAAGAGATGATAACAAAACTGATTGAACAGGCCGAAAAATCATACCGCGCGAAAAAAATGCTAAAGCGGACTGGACAATTCTCGGCTGTCCAACAATACCTGAAAAATAGAGATGATTAACTGCCATACCTAACTCACCTACCCAAAACCCTAACTAGTCGTCCCTGAAAAATTTACTGTTTAAACGATTATAAAAACCTTTCCCTTTTTAAGAAGGGAAGGCGGCGTGAGCCTGTCGAATGCCGGAAGGCTTACCGGCTAAGAACCACCCCCGCCCTTTGGGCGACCCCTCTTTCCGCTTTGCTAAGGAGGAGGTTCTTGCAAATAACCTTGAGTTTAATGACTATGTTTTTGGTTACTTCTTCATTCTTCTTGCGATTTCCAAAGAGTTAAAAACCGATATTAACCTTTATTCGCAGTATGAAACAACTTTTTGAGAGACGGCTAACGATTAACGCTCTTTGGACTTATTGTTTCACAAACTGTTTCGATAAGCGTATGAGGGCCGGTTGCCATAAATGTGAATCCGGCTGGTGGCTGTAAACTGTTTGGTGGTTCGGGAAGGTTCAGCTCGGGGCTGTTGCCAAATCGCGTAAATTTGATTTCGCTACAAATCGCCAATCTCTGACATCTCTATTTTACGGAAGCTAGAAAATAAACTTTTCTTTGAGATGCTCAAAAAAACTCTTTTCAGAAACAGTCCCAGCTCGGCTTTTACCTCAACCACGCGTGAACAGTGATGGCCCGCAGTCGTTATACCGCCGGAACGCGGAAAAACTATAAGTAGGTATAGGCCTATTCTTAGGCTGGCTCGGAAGAAGCTTTAGAACCTTGCTGAGCCTTCGCCGCTTCCACCTTCTGCACATGGACGCTTGTCACAAGCCTCTCTAGCTTGCCCTTTGCCTTGTGGTCGAGGTCGCTAAACTGTATAGAGAGCATATTGAAGTAGCGTATTGATGTATCTACCGTATCTTCTTCTATTTTCTTTATTTCACCGTGTACCTTAAACAGACTACCCTCAAATTTTATTCCCACGTCGACCAAGTCATATATATAAACTACCCCTCTGCCGATTATAGGTGTTCTGATTACGCAATCGCTGTCACTAACATCTACCAGCTCGCCAATCAAAGTCTTGTCACCCGTAAGGTATATTTCCGCATGGTTTGTTATGCCTGAGTTAAATCTTTCGACTTCCTTTCTGATAATATCTGTAAAGGTTTTTTTCATCTTCTGCATGAAAGGACCAGCGGTAAGCGGCTTTACAAGGTAGTTGGTAACGCCGGCTCTGATAGCGGCAACAAGAGATTCTTTATCTTTCTTTATGCTCATCATTATGAACGGAGTCTTTACTGTTTCAGGGTTCTTGCGGATTTCACCAAGAAACTCGTCCCCCTTCATACGGGAAAACTCGTCCCCGCTGAAAATGATATCAAACTTTTCGCCTTCGCCAAGCATCTCCAGCGCCACTTCTGGGCTTTGCGCCTGTTTAACCCGTGCAAACCCCATTTGAGTCGTCAAGAGACCGTCAACAAACTTTCTCGCGTCAAAATCGTCATCAACTATTAAAGCTGTCTGAAATCCCGAAAACATTAAATCTAGTACCCCCTTGTTAATACCGGCACATTATATGCCAGCGAGCCACAGCAACGCCATTTATTTCTACAGCTTTGTAATACCTGTCGATTCTATACCATGAAAGCCTGTCATCGCAAAAATCTTCCGCTCAAACTATACCGGCAGACTGACCGAAAACAGCTCATCTCCCGTAGGGTCATGCTTTTTGTGCCTTAGCTTTGCCTTTTCATCGCTGGCAGTCGCGTAGCAATAACGGCAGGCATAAATACAGCTGTTATTTATCCCGATATCTCTGCTTACGGCACATCCACACTCTTTCCTCTGCCCTCGGTCTTTTTTGCCAGAGAGATCGCTAAGCTCCGGCCAAAGCTGTGAGAGGAGCGACTCGTCTAAACATCTCCCCGGCTTAATCCCGATAGAGCTGTAATCTTTTTCCATTGAGCAGGCAAACATATCAATCGAGCGCTTTTGACCAGCTTTTGCGATAGATTCAAGCAGACTGTCGGTCGCCTCGCTCTCTACCGCCCCCTCATCAAACCGATACCCCCGGCGCAGTAACACAGCGAGGTTTTTCGCGGTTTTCCGGTACCACGAAACAACGCTCACCATAACCCGCTCGGTATAGCCTTCCAGATCTCTGGCAAGAGCTTTGAACCTAGTAAGGTGATAGCCGGCATCGGTAAGGTTGGAGATAATTATCGGGTCATACCGCCAAACCACTCTTTCTTTTCCAATCAATCCCGAAAGCTTTTTAAATGTATCTACCCGCGTCTCAACCGGCGGAACAGCCGGCTCAAGTTCGGCAGGGTAATCGTTTAGCGTAAATTGAAAGTAGTATCGGTAGCCGAGCTTATCGAGTTCCGGCAGATGCCGGATTAGCGGTTCCGGGTTTTTGCTCCAGAAAACTAACGCAAAGATATCGTCCGGTAAAAGCGAAACTCTCCTAACCTGATTCGGGTTATATGGGTTCCTCGTAACGCAGTAGCCAGCTCTTATCCGGTTCATAAACCACTCCGTATACAAAGCTGGTATATCTGTACGTCTGCTTACACTTATTATCATCACTTTACACTCTAGCACCTGCTTTCAGCCGGCAATGCCGGTTAGTTTGCAATAACGAAAAGTCATTGTAATATCTAAGGGCTATGAAGTTTGAAGTGATTACTGTTGGCCCTATAGAAGAAAACTGCATCGTTGCCTATTGCGATAGGCACAAGTCGGCAATCGTTGTAGACCCGGGCGATAGTGGAAAGAAAATAATCTCGTTTATCGAGGCGAATGAGCTTATACCTAAACTTGTCCTAAATACCCACTGCCACTCCGACCACACAGGCGCAATAAAAACCATTGTAGAGCATTTTGATATCCCCTTCCTCTGCCACGAGGAAGATGTATGGATGCTCTCCTCGCAGGAACAGCTCGACACAGCCGAATATATGGGACTCAAAGCACCACCGCTAAATGACGCTACGGTAAGCGACGGAGAGATTGTAGATCTTTGCGACTGTCTTGCTCTGGAAGTAATACATACTCCGGGTCACACGAAGGGCGGGATATGCCTTTACGGCGATGGAAAGCTGATATCGGGCGACACCATCTTCCAGCAGTCTATAGGACGCTCCGACTGGGAGTACAGCAACCACGACACTCTTATAAAATCAATAAAAACCAGACTATTCATACTACCTGATGAAACCGTTATATACCCCGGCCACGGGGGTACCACGACAATAGGGCTGGAAAAGGCGCGTAACCCGTTTTTAAGACAAACAGAAGGATATGCCTAAGACGTTAAGCCTGCCTGACGAATGGCTCGCCCACCTTGCGGTGGAAAAAAACCTTTCCGAAAATACTATTACAGCCTACAGCAGAGACCTTGCCGGCTATCTAGACTTTCATAAAATTAACAGCGACAAAACACTAAACTTCCTTAAGCCGACAGATATAACAGGCTGGCTGGCCTATCTGCGCAAGAAAGGGATATCTCCACGCTCATCGGCGAGAAAACTTTCGGCGTTAAGAATGTTCTACCGCTTCTCTGTTTTGCAAGGAAAAATAACAGCCGACCCGACACAAAACATAGAACTGCCTGTACGGACAAAACGTCTGCCAAAATACCTCACCGTGAAAGAACTGGAAAAACTTCTCTCACAGCCGGATGAAGCGACACACAACGGGGCGCGTGACGCGGTGATGATGGAACTGCTTTACTCCACAGGGATGCGCGCCTCCGAACTTGTGAGGGTAAAAATCGAAGACCTCAACCTTACTTCTGGATATATGATAACTTTTGGAAAAGGTTCTAAAGAAAGAGTTATACCGATAGGACAAAGAGCCAACGACATGATCTCCTCTTACATAAAAGAGGCAAGGCATAAGTTTATAAAAAAAGAAAATCCTGAAGAACTTTTCCTCACAAGGCTTGGAAAGCCTATGAGCAGGCAGATGTTCTGGCAGATAATAAAAAAGTACGCGCAAAAAGCAGGAATAGCACAAACGGTATCTCCCCACCTATTAAGACACTCCTTTGCCACGCATATGCTGGAGGGCGGTGCCGACCTAAGGGCGATACAGATGATGCTGGGACACGCAACCCTGACAACTACAGAAATATACACGCACCTTGACAGAGGACGACTCTCAAAAATAATAGAAAAAAACCATCCAAGAGGATAGATAAAAAATGAAACTAGCATTAGCCGCTATGCTTGTCGGCACCGCTTGCCTTACCGCCGCTCTATTCGCCTACTTCAGAGGAGAGGAAAGTAAAAAAACAAAAACAGCTCCAAAGGCCGACAAGCCCGCAAAGAGTGTAAAAAAAGAAAACTCTCCCCATATCGTACCGGCCCGCGCAAACAGATGGGTGCTTCCACAGGGAGTGCCAAAAAACTTGAAGACCATTAAGATTATCGGCACGGAAAGAATCGACATCATCGTCAACATAGCGAAAAAGTGGATGAAGCAGGAACCAAAAAGCGGGCTAGACAAATTTAAAGCCGATTTTGCCCGCGCGATGAACAAAGGAAAAGCTGATTTAAAGTAAGCTGACAAAATTTCTGGTTAGTGTATCAGTTTTAAAATTACAGTTGCCTTTGTCTTCCCTTTGCGAAGCGGAAGGGGAGGTCTCTCTCCTCCCCCGCGCGAGTATGGGACGGAGGGGGTGCCATTGAGGGGCTGTTGCCGAATGGCACAAATTCGATTTTGCTACAAATCGGCAATCTCTAAAGCCTCTGTTTTTACGAAGTTAGAAAATGGGTTTTTCTTTAAAATGCCCAAAAAAACTCTTTTGGCAACAGGCCCGTTAAGGGGGTGCCTCAGTCCACTCCTTTGTAATAAGGATGGGAAGCAACCGGAATTCAACTAACCACTACCGAACTTTCAGCTTTTGAGAATGGCGGCGATGCCGTGAGCAGTTTTGGCTAAGCACTCTTCTTGGCTGGATAAAGTTGACGGTTAGGTCTCTTCTTCCAAGTTTCGAAGATCTTCATCGCTACCTATCACGACAAGAACGTCGGATTCCTTTACCATTGTGTCAGAAGAAGGAAGAAGGTTCATCCGTTCTGGAACCAGCTCTTTTATAGCGATAATCTGCACTCCATATACATTGCGCAACTGTATATCTTTAATGGTTTTACCTATAAACGATTTCTGTGGCACAAGCTCCATAATGGAATACCCTTCGGAAAGAGGAAGGTAGTCCAAAAGATTTGGGGAAGAAAGGTTATGGGCCACTTTTTCGGCCATATCCCGTTCTGGAAATATAACCTCGGTAGCGCCTATTATTCCCAAAATTTTTCTATGATCTTCGGTAATCGCCTTTACGACAATCTCTTTTATCCCTATCTCCTTAAGGCTCAGAGTTGTCAGTATGGAGTGATCCATCCGCGTACCGAGGCTTACTATAACGCTGTCCATGTTCTCTATTCCGATAGACAAAAGGGTTTCCTTATTTGTCGCGTCGGCGACTATCGCCTGCGTAGAAAAGTTCTTAATCTCCTGAACTATCTCCTTATCGACATCAACCGCCATCACTTCATGCCCCCTCTGAAAGAGGTGCGTGGCAAGATAGAAGCCGAACTTGCCGAGCCCTAGAACCGCGAATCTTTTGCTTTTTTTCATACGATTATCCTACCATAACGTTTTCTGAGAGCAAAAGACTTTTCCTTTCAATTAGTTGACCTATGAAAAGCGTGTGGCAACGTGTGGCAAATCCCAAATTTAAGAAAATTCCAATACCTGTTCAGCTCCACTTCATAGATCCCGCTAAACGAACTGAAAGTAGCTTATGCAAAGTTTTGGAACTAGAAGACCGTAGGTTCGAATCCTACCGCCCCGACCATTTTTAGTTTTTAACTATCTGTTTTTATACACTTTAAAATGAATATTCGCCAAATATTCGCTGTGCCAGTTTGTGCCAGCTATTTATCCCCCTACTTTTCAGAACGATTCTACTGAGCTGAGATTGAGTGAGCCACCATACCGTTAGCTCTTGATGGACGCTACTGCTCTTAACTTTCTACCCATCGATGTCAGCTTAGAGTATTTAAAATCCAATACACCTATAAATGCACTGATAAAGGAATTAGAATATAGGAAAACCGTTCAAATTTTGAACAATACAACTAATGGGGGGGGGGTAAAGAAAGATGAAATTAATACTTGATGTACTAGAATCAGAAGTGATCTTCCCCCATTTTTATGGACACACCGAAAGGTTAGAATTGTTGAAATCATTTATGACTTGGAGGTGTAGATATGAGAAGTCGCAGGAAGTTCGACTCGGAATTCAAGCAGGAGGCCGTTCGTCTGGTTATTGACGG
>JAJRYD010000035.1 GCA_024275955.1 Nitrospirota bacterium | reverse complement strand
ATTTTTTGGGAAGTTCTGTGGAGGCAAGTACAAGCCCCAGCTTTTTAAGGTGAATCACTCATTGCTTGCAATTATAACCGGTAGGAAAGGCACTTTCACTCAATATCTATAGGGGTAATAGAGCTTTTCAGGGACGACTATATAACCTTGAGTTTAATAACCATATTTTTGATTGCTTCTTCATTTTTCTTGCAATTTCCAAAGAGTTAAAAACCGAGATTAACCTTTATCTGCAGTATGAAACAACTTTATCAGGGACGGCTAATTGACTTCGTATTGGCAGGTAAGTATAATCTGCGTTCCTACTTGAGCGGGAGTAACTCAGTGGTAGAGTGCAACCTTGCCAAGGTTGACGTCGCGAGTTCGAACCTCGTCTCCCGCTCCATTAAACCTTCGGTTTTTCAATTGTTTATCCTCTGGCATCGGTCTTTAATGACACACGAATTTGGTGATTGTGTCAGTTTTGTGACTCCAAAATAATCTTGCGGTAGCTCAATCTAAATAATGGGATAGAAAAAAATAAGCGGGGACATTGTGAAATTAGCTTGTCTTTTTACCTGATTCACAGAGAAACCGGGAATCATATTTCTTTTCCAAAAACCAACTGGGGAAAAGTGTAACGGAATTTTGCGTTACATTGTGCTAATATTGCCTTTTATTATGCCGATAGTTGTTTAATAAGAGCATTGTGCTATTTTCAGCTGTCTCTTATTTTTGAATAGGTTAGATGCCAAATTTAATTGGAATTTATAATGAATCGGCTTTCTCGACAACTTTTTTTACTGCTATTAAGTTCCTTTTATTTTTGATAGTCACAATTCTTGCTTATATTGTCTATTCATTTGACAGGACTTTATCTTTTCCAGATAAACTATTGATTTACTGGGGTGCTTTTGCCATTCTTTTTTTGGCATTAAAAATAAAATTTTTCAGGAAGGCTCCGTGGCGTGTAATTTTTATGATGATCGCGGCATTCCTTGCGCTGAGGTATCTCTACTGGAGAACTTTTGAAACTTTGTCATACACAGGGGTAGTGAATTTTACCGCAATGGGAGCTTTATACCTAGCTGAGGTACACGGCATTACGCTACACCTTTTAAGCATGTTCATAAACATATGGCCTATTAACCGAAGAGGTTATCGGCTTGGCAACTGGTCCGAAAAGTCGCTACCGACGGTGGATGTACTGATTCCAACATATTCTGAAGCAGAGAATATAGTCCGTGTTACATGCTCCGCCGCAAAGAATATTGAATACCCTCCTGATAAGTTTAATATCTACATAATCGACGATGGCGGTACCGTGGCAAGGAGGAACAACCCAAAAACATCAAAAGATGCGTGGGAGCGATATTACAAGTTCAGGAAATTGGCAAAAAAGCTTGGGGTTGAGTATATAACCAGGGATGATAACAGCAAAGCCAAAGCTGGGAATATCAATAATGCCCTGATTCATACTAATGGCGACCTTGTGCTGGTACTTGATTGCGACCATGTACCGACAAGGGATATTCTGACCAATACCGTTGGTTACTTTTTGGCGGACGAAAAGCTTTTTCTGGCACAGACCCCTCACTTTTTTATAAACCAGACTCCTGTTGAAAAAAGTGTTGATTACGGTTCCAAAATGTCCGTTGAAAATGATATGTTTTTTCGTGTAATCCATACCGGCCTTGACTTTTGGAACGGAAGTTATTTTTGCGGTTCCGCCGCCGTTTTACGCAGGAAATATCTTGATAAAAATGGAGGAATATCCGGGGATACCAT
Organism: Nitrospirota bacterium; assembly: GCA_024275955.1. Taxonomy (GTDB): domain Bacteria; phylum Nitrospinota_A; class UBA7883; order JACRGQ01; family JACRGQ01; genus JAJRYD01. The sequence continues at coordinate 45,271 of JAJRYD010000035.1, read as the reverse complement.
AACCGAAGATGCAGAGACATCTCTTTCTCTGCATGCCATGGGCTACAATAGCGTATATGTTAATTACCCGATGGTATGCGGTCTTTCCCCTGAAACATTAGACGATTACATAATTCAAAGAACCAGATGGGCCCAAGGGATGATGCAGATATTCCTTCTCAGGAATATATTGACAATGAAAGGCCTGACATTCGCTCAAAGGGTATGCTATTTTAGTTCGAGCTTTTTCTGGTTTTTCGGTCTTTCAAGGTTTATGTTTTATATCGCCCCTAGCCTTTTTCTCATATTTGGCCTGATGGTCTACAATGCGTCGATGTCGCAAATAGTAGTTTATGCTCTACCGTACCTTTTTAGCACTATGCTGGTGATGGAATTCTATTTTGGGAAAGCAAGAGAGCCGATTTTTTCTGAAATCTATGAAAGTGTACAGGCACTGTTCCTTCTTCCCGCGATAATTTCGGTGATTATAAATCCAAGGAAACCGATGTTCAAGGTTACTCCAAAAGGGAGTACCATAGAAAAAGAGAGTCTCAACCCGTTGGCATCGGCATTTCTTATTATCATTGGGATTAATCTTACCGCGATTTATTTTGGTATGGTCAAATGGGTATCGTTACCGCTTTACAGGGATGTACTCTTCTTTACATCAATATGGTGCGCCTACAACATAGTTATGGTTACCATCTCGATAGGAGCGTTCTGGGAGAGAAAGCAGGTTAGAAGCTACCACAGAATAAATACTTCAGGGGAAGTAATGGTCACAATCCCCGAGACATCGGAAACAGTAGAGTGCAAGATTCAGGATATTTCCTTGCACGGTCTAAGTTTCATAGGCAAATTTCAGGATAAGCCAAAGCCCAAAGGGAAAGTAATTTTAGAGATACTTTACAAGAAGTCCGGAGAAAAATTCTACTTTGAAGGAACTCTTCAGAGAGTAGCGTCAAAAGGAAGTGATGGAACTCTGTTCTGCGGTGTTGAGTATAATAATATTGAAGAAGATTTCGATAGTATTGTCGCCTTTGTTTATGGAAGCAGTCAAAGATGGGCGTCTATATGGGATCAAAAATCTAATTTTACCGGCACTTCGATGCTTCTGATGCATCTTTTTAGAGCTGGATTTAAAGGAATAGTTGAACTTATAACTTCTTTTGTAAAGCGGCAGGCTAAGTTCGCAAAAGTCTTCTTAAAAAGGAAGTTTGAAGAGGCAAAGTGAACATCTTATCTGAAAGCCCGGGTTTTGACAGAGGTTCATCCATCCCTGTAGTCAGCAGATTACTTTTCCTGCTCTTCGGCCTCCTTCTATCGACTGCTTCAGCTGTTAATGCCGAAATTGTGCGTATGCCGCTTGAAAAATTCTTAGGAAAAAAAATTGCCCACATGAGGTGCAACAAAAGCACCTTTAGTATCTATCTGCCGATACCGGAAAGATGGAAGATTAATAAAGCGACTATAAACTTCAGGTTTGTAAGCTCTCCCACCCTCATTCCTGAAGGCTCAATGATCGCGGTCAGAGTAAACAGCAAACCTGTCTGGACACAGGTTCTGGGGCTGGAAGAACCGGAGCAATCTGTTTTATTTGAAATACCGCAAAAACTTCTTGGACATAAGTATAACGAAATAAGCTTCTTTGTAGGACAACACTTCTCCTTTGAGTGCGAACATCCTTGCGACCCTAACCTTTGGACAGATATTGATTTCCACAACGCATATATAGAAATTGATTACGATCCACTCCCTGTTCCTCTGGTTCTATCAAAAGCGCACAACTTTCTGTTTGACAATAAAACATTCGAAAGGGGGAACATTAACATTGTCATTCCAGGTGGTCATGCTGATGCCTCCGACACGATGCTTACCACAGCTACAGTGCTGGCTTCCGGCATTGCAAAAAGGTTTGATTATGTTCCGGTAACTTTTTCAGTATCGGATAAGATAAAACCCGGAGTGGATAATATTATGATTGGTGTGGGTGATGATATAAGAAATATCCTGCCGGCGAATATTCCAACGGATATCTCCGGGCCTTCAATAAAAATAGCCAAACTGCCGCTTGGTAAAATAGAATCTACAGATATTATCAATACTTTTCCGATATCTGAGGGCCATTCAGTGGAAGAAGATAAAGAGGAGGCAAAGAGTAATATCCAGAAATCTGAAGCCAGAGAAGCAATTGACAAATGGCTTGATTCATGGACTAACGAGGAGATTAAATCATATGCCGGTTTTTATTCCTTAAGATTTATTTCAGAGCAGGGGGAAAAGCAAAAAAGCTATATCCAAAAGAAGAAAGATCTTTTTAATAAAATTGGGATGCCGATAATAACAATAAGCGATATTTCTATTGTTCCTCAGGGGAAGAAGACTCAAGCTGTTTTTATGCAGAAGTATCGCTTGGCATCGCTTGTTGGGAAAAAGTGGGAGAGATTTAAACACGATGGATGGAAGGAGCTTGTTTGGGTAAAGGAAGGAAGTGAATTAAAGATTTTGTCGGAAAAATGGAGCCGCGAAAAGCCTCCTGTACAGCTCGAAGAAAAAGTTGTCGAGAAGCTTCCCGCAAAGAAACTTAAAAAGCTCGTGCATGATGATGATCCCACCCACGCACTGATAATTCTATCAGGAAAGAGTGAGGATGATATAAAACTTGCGACCGAAGCATTAATATCCCTTACCTTTCCTTACCCGGGCGTGAGCGAAATGGAAGTCCTTGAGTTCAAGGTAAACGATATAAAAACCTATTCCGGCAAAGCGGTACTTGAGACCGGAAAACCTACAAAATTTCAAAAGCTCGGCTTCCATACAAAAACTTTCATTGGGTTATTGCCTGCTCCAAAAGATTTGTCATTCAACCTTCCGCCTGATTTTGATATTAAGCCGAACCAATACGCGAAACTAAGCCTGAATTTTGTTTACTCTGGAGGTCTCAGAGCTGATTCGGGCCTTAATATTCTGCTAAACGGGGTTTTTGCAACAACAATATCATTTGACAATCCTAAAGGCGCGACACTTGAAGATTATGAAATATCGATACCTACCTATCTCTTCAAGCCGGGTAAGAATAAGGTTAGCTTTAAACCTGTGATGATTCCCGATAGCGAAGAATGCCAGCTTGTACTCCCGGAAAGCCTTGTTTTGACCATACACGATAATTCCGAACTCTCTTTTCCCAAAATGCCGCATTTTGTTAAAATGCCGAACATTGCCCTTTTTATGCTTAATGGATACCCTTTCACGGTATGGCCTGATGGATCAAACACACTTATAGTTCTCTCCGATAAAGACAACCCGGCTTTGGAAGCCGCGATGAATACGGTAGGGATGATCTCCCAGAATAATGGCTTTCCCCTTTTTTCAATTAATGTAAGAAAAAATATGCCGGACAAATGGAACGGCAATATTATGGTGTTCGGAACGATCGCTTCCTTAATGGATGAAGTTGCCGGCAATTCGGAATTAAGCCTTAAGAATATAACCAAGGTTCCTTACCCTTTTTCTAAAAACCCGATGGGCGAAACCTTCGCGCAGATCCGGCAGATATCGGATATCGGAGCAAACAGAGGCTTGATTCTGGAATTTAAATCGCCATACGGCAACAACAAAACCGCCATTCTGTTTTCTGCCGAAACAGAGGAAGACCTCGCCAAACTAGGATTGGCGATGACCGATGCCGGAGTGCAGGAAAAAGGGAAAAAGGATTTTGTTATCGTCGATTTTAACAAACCCGGATACGAGGTAAGTAGCTTGACAACGGAGAAAGCCTACTACATTGGAGCCAATAGCATCTTGCAGAAGGGCGCGCTCTATTTTTATACGCACCCAAATGCTCTCTACATCGTCGGCGGTATTCTGTTGGTAATGTTGATAATGTCGACCATAATGATGTACAGAAATATCTTGGTACGCAAGGCTAGTGAGGAAGATCCGGAAGTCGGGCGGTCAGTTCTTGGAGTTTTTGCAGTTTTAAAAAAGGCGTTGCTCTTCTTCTTTATTGCGAGAAAGCTACCACAAAAAGATGACGAGGAAAAATAAAATGATTAAGCCGATAGTCTCTCTGATTTTTATTGTTGGATTATTTTTGCCTCAGCCGCTGGAAGCCAAAACGCTGTGGGAAAAGTACAAGGAGCAGTTTATTACCAAAGAGGGGAGAGTCGTCGACTATTATCAAAACAGCTCTTCGCATTCGGAAAGCATGGGCTATGGGATGCTTCTCGCAGTTGCCTATAACGACAAGGCAAGCTTTAAAAAGATGCACCAATGGCTTTATAACAATATGCACAAAAGGGAGGATTCTCTCATTCCGTGGTTATGGGGGAAACGGGCCAACGGCTCATGGGGAGTTATCGACTTTAATAATGCGACTGACGGAGACCTTCTGATATCACTGGCGCTTCTAAAGGCTTTCGAAAAATGGAAGCAAAAAAGCTACCTAGAAGAAGGTAAAAAAATCATTGGAAGCATAAGGGTTAACCTTCCAATTGAATGGAACGGTAAAACTCTTCTTTTGGCAAGTTATTATGGGCATGCGCATGAGGATTCGATTATCATGAACCCATCCTACTTTTTGTTTGAAGCGTACAGAAAGTTCGCGGTCTACGATGACCGCAAGTTTTGGGAAAAGGTCTATAAAGATAGCCTGCAAATTCTTGGAAAAAGCTCTTTCAGCGATTATGAACTACCGCCGGAATGGCTTAAGCTCACCGGATCGGAAATAAAGATTTTCGAAAGTAAATCGACTCTTTTTTACAGCAACGCCATAAGAGTAGTAATGAACCTGGCTATCAGCGAACCTTCCGCTTTGCCGCCCGGAGTGCATAAAATACTTAACCATTACGATAAGCTTGGGTATATCCCGGATTGGGTTGACCTCGACAGGAACTCCGTTTCTCTGGCTCATGGTTCGCCTGGGTTCTACGCCGTCTTTGGTCTGGCGGCAAAAAAACTTGGCAGAGAAAGTTTAAGCGAGAAACTGTTCAAGGAGGCCAAAAAACGGCTTGAGCAGGATGAGAAAAGCTACTACTCTTTCAGCCTTTATCTCCTGTCGATAACTGAAGATGCATTTTATTAGTTTGAAGCACCACTTAAAAAGTTAATAATAATTTATTCGCGCTATCTCTCTCATACAGTATTTTCCATTCATCACCATACTTGCTCCAAACAAGCCTCTTCCATCCTATCTGCTGAGAAGAGTTCGGCTCTGAACTCTGCATAAATACCACATCAATGATGTCGCCTTTTATTGCGATAGCAAGGTTGCTTATTGCTACATGGGGGGAGTGTGGCTTGGCAAACGCGCCTCTTTTATCTTTAATATGTTCATCCTTATTAAGGCCTTTTGCCGAGAGAAAGTCTGAAGAATAGAAACCGGCATACGCATCAATATCCTCTGAGCTCCATGCCGTTAGCCAGCCTTCTATCGCTTTTCGAATATCTTTTTCAGGATCGTCGAAGGAGGCGCCTGCCTCTATAGAGATGCTACTTTTACCGGCATTTGCTGGCTCTTCGGAGATGGCAGTGGCATTCTCTGTTTTCGCCGCCTTCTCCGAGCTACTGATGGTTGGCTTATCGAGATCTCCTGCAATCAGCTCATCTTCAATTTTGGGATTTATCAGCGGTTTTTTTTCTTCCACTATAAAAATGTCGGTGCCAGTAATTTCAACCACTTCTCTCCTTTCAGGTTTGGATTTGAAGTAGTTTTTCAAATCCCAAGTTACAAACCAGCTAAGATAGATTTGAAACCGATAGGAACTTTCATTCAAGGGAGGCAGGCTCTCCCAAAAATAATCAATACCGGCACGAAAAGAAGAATATCTAACTTCTATCCCAACCGCGGGGCCATTGGCGTCGTAATATTTCTGGTTTTTGTCCCTTGAGCGATAGTTGTATTCAACATAAGCATTCAGGTCAATATCCTTGGGGAATCTGTACAGATTAATTCCTTGATTAAGAGAAAACTGGATTCCGGAACCGTTGATGCCGCTTACATCGTGAGTTGTCTGGAACCAGAGAGAACCTGGAAATTTTGTTTCATTAGAGAGCATTATATGTTCCCAATCCAAATAGCCTTTGAAGTAGTAAGCTCGGTTATGAGAGGTCTCCTGAAGTTTTGGAAGCCTTTCCTTATAGTATTCGTAACCTAGCGAGACAGGGCCTTTAACAAGCTCGACACCTACCGCCGGCCCCTCCGAGTTGTAGTAGCGGGTGTTGTTTTCTCTTGAGCGATGGTTGAAAGCCCCATAGGTGTTCAGCACGATATCCCCCGAAAACTTGTACCAGTCCACTCCCTGCACAATATTCCACTGCCCGCCGTTACCGCCTACTTTATCATTGTCGTGGATAAGCTTTCCCCAGCTGTAACCAGGGTAAGCGATAGGAAAATCTTTAGCTGATGCATACAACGGAGTAAGTAAAATGGGAAAAAGAATGGGAAAAAAAGATCTGGCGATGGAAAGTGGAAAAGCTGTTTTCAGCCGTAAGCGTTTCATACGGCAAGCGAAGTGCAAAAAGGCTTTTTTAGTCCGCGCTATTTTATCGGTTATTTTTAGTTTCTCCCGCATTTTTTATTTCTCTTTAGGAATGCCGCTCTATCATACTGGGCAATCTGGCTACAGGCTACTTGAAAGGATGTGCAATTTGGATATATCAGGTAGCGAAAAAAGGAAATGCCGATTTGCGTCGGAATACGCATGCAACCCTAACGTGACGACTGAAGAAGTATCGCGGATTAGCAAAAGTACTCCCTGTTCTAGTTTTTCAATTCTACCCAGTTTTTACCCTTCACTTTAAAAAAGTACTTCCCATCATATCTGGTAGCAATACCACTATCGTTTTCTGCCACAAAATCGGAAATCGGGATGCTGTCAATAAATTTTCTTGAGGAGTACTGCTCGCTGGCAAAGGGAGATTTCTCTATAAACATGCTTAGCATATGGGCAATAGCGAGGTAACTGGTAGGTTTTGATATTTTATGTTGTTTGAATTTGGCACTTTTATACTTTCCCCCTATAAGTTTGATGCCAACCGGAACTCTTGTAATATCAGGAAGAGGAATATCCCTAAGAGTTGATTTTTGTATCTTACTTCCCTTTATCGACATGCCATGCTCAGGAATAAAAACAACAATAAATTTTCTGCCCGAATCTTCAAGGGCCTGTATAAATTTTCTCATCTCGTCTAGAAGCTTCTTTAGATGGCTGGTGTAGATAGTTTTAGTATCATCAGCCAAAACTTTCTCATTAACAGCATGGACACCATCATGGAGGGAGACTGAGTTATAATAAAAGACAGATTGTTCATGCGTGTTCTTCATTCTATTTGAAAGCCAGCTATTGAGTACTTCAAAGTCGTCATAGACAGGGGAGTTGTCGAACATCAGCATCTTACTTTCAAGGCTATCAAGGCTCATCGGCTTTGAGTCAACATGCCCAAATTCGATTATTTGATTGGAAAATTGACCATATCTTCCGTTATGGTTAAGAGCAATGGAGATATCAAATCCCACTTTGGATAACTCTTGAAAAATATGGCATTGTTTTAGGGATGGGCTGTAGAGGTCGGTATGGGCTTTCTGTCCGCAGGCGGCATTCATCAGCCTTATCATGGCAGGGCCGCTATATGCAGTGACGCTGTTGAAGTTTTCAAATAGATAGTTGAACTCCTTGAAAATCGGATGCTGATCAAGCCCTACATAGTAGAGGTCGTCCCATGAGAGAGAACATATATGGAGAAAAATAATGTCAAAATCAGGAGGCTCTGAGCTATTGTAGCTGAAAGAGACAGATTTTATCTCTTCATCGTCAAAGAACTCTTCTACATGCTCATCAAGGCTCTTTTTGCTTATCTGCCCCGAGACGTTGTAGGGAATTAGCAAAAGTAGGAAAAGAATCGCTACATTCATTATCTTGATATAATGGGCTAGAAACATACAGGCTATTAATGCCGCCGCGCCTATAAAAATGATATCTTGGCTGTAGTAGCCTATCAAAAATGTATAGATGTATTCGGTTGATGGAAGCCCATTATGTTTGAATGTTTCGTAAATGTCATATGGCGATGGGAAATATGAATCATGCCATAAAAGTGAAAACCCAAGAACAAGATTGGCAACGCCTTTGACCTTTCGAATTGCCTCGCTAAACCTTTTCTTTTCAGGAAGCGGAATTATCAGAAAAAAAGCAAAAAGGATGTTTGCCGAAAGATTAAGAGTGATTACATTTTTCAGGTTAAGAAAGATTTTAACAAAAAAATAAAAGCCCCAAATTCCCATAGCCGCTTCTTAGTTCCCCATTTTATGTCTATCTGTTACTTTCCATTTTTAAGCCTCTGGTTACTTCCTTCGGCCTTGTAATCGACAGAATGCGTGATTGAATATTTTTTGTAAAGGCTTGTAGGGTTTCTGCTGTACCAGCTTATAATGGTAACAATTACGACAAGCAAAACGGGAATGGCTACTGTGGTAATCAAAAACTTGTATCGATTCTCGGTTCCTGCTTTTTTCAGAGCTTTATTTTGTTCAGTCATCTGTTTTTTGTGAGCTCCAATTTCATGTGGGTCAAAAAGCACTTTAAATAATTTCATCGGCGCCTTTTTTTCAGAAATCTTTATCTCTTTTTCGAGGCGGAAATCAAACCTGCCGCGAGCCTTAACGGCATGATAGGCATCCTCCGAAATAAATATCTCCCCAAACGATACTAAAGAGTCGGGAGCAGGAGTCTCATTTATTGATATATTCGGGGCGGCTTTAAGGTTTTCATGGAAGGCTCCACTTCCTATTTTTACCTTAGCTGCCATTATCTCTTCAGAACTGTTTTTTTTCATGTTATAGGCATCAATTTTCTCTTGCAAGAGAACCCCAGCCTCAACAGCATTCGCTGGATTATCGAATGAAGATAGAGTCTTATTTTTACTTTTCTTAACTGCCGTTCCGTTGTTGACCATGACGCAAAAATTGACAAGAGAATGATAAATTTTTAGAGTCGAGCTACAGTCTCCAAAAATGAAGCGCATTTCGGTAGCCATCACGGTAATTGGGCCCGGGTTATCTCTTAGGAAGGTAGCATCGTTTTTAAGGTTGTCTTTAGTCAAACTTTCAATATGTGCGTTGTCAAATCCCATAATAAAAACCTCCGTATAGCCGCCCTATGCCACTTTGTAATGGGCAACATTCATACGCATGTCGGACTAAAAGCATGCTACAGACAGATATGACCAAATTGCCCGTTATTATATAGCATTTGAGGGCATCCGGCCTTTCCATAATATGAACTTTTACGGCTATATGCTTGCCAAAATAATAGCCGCACCTATACCGAAATTTTGAGACTCAAATAAGCTTTTAAGAAAGGAGATTCATTGCCATAATTTTTCGCTGAACTCAATCGCGCCGATTTGGATGTCACCAGATATGGTTAAAAATAGTCATGATTGTATCAGAATTGTATCAAAAAAAACCAACGTGGTAGAATTGATAGAATCTATGGAGACTATGGAGCATCTTTAAAAGCATGGCTTTAGTTAAATTAGGGGAAATCAAGCTAGAATCAGCCTTGAAGGTGAAATAGACCATAACTATGAGATGGCTGTTTCTGCCAAAATTGATGTCGTGAGTTTGAACTTCGTTTCCCGCTCCATTTGATTTTTAGTTTTTCAGACAGTTTTACTACCCTGTATTTGTCTGCCCCCCCCCCACAATAAGCTAGGCGGTTTTTGAGATGATTGACAAGGCCGAGGTCGAGCTACCTTCTTCATTCTTCATTTCGCCGCACTGCTCTCTATTTTCGGAAATTCGATCTGCCGTAGTTATAGCTATGAGGGTTGCCGCCTGCAATGATAAATGGAAAAAACAAGCTGTATAGGTGGGCTGGTTATAGCTTTTGATGATGCACACCGAGTGATTCAATTTCTTTTGCCGCCGCTTCTGCAAGTTCATCTACTTTAAGCTTTATTGTCGAGGTAAGGCCTATGTTTGGGGTTTGCATATCTTCTGGTTTAATTCCGATAATAATTACGCTTTTTGGTAAGCGTCCGTTTAGTTCCGCCACTGTGAGGCATTCCATAAAACCTATCTCGTGAGCGGAAAGTTTTTTAGGGAAAATCTTTTTGAAATCATCAGAGGTGTACCGATACAGCGTGCCGGCCTCTCCTTCACCATTTACGGCATCTATAACGACTAGGTGGTCTGCCTCTTCTACCAAAGGAAGCAAACCATGCAAGCCTGTCGTACCTCCGTCATGCATCTCTACATTTTCGGGGAAGGAATACTTTTCTTTTAACCTCTCAAGCGCCCTTACGCCGACACCCTCGTCAGACATTAGTATGTTGCCGATACCGAGTACGATTATTTTAGGAATTTCAGACATCAGTTTCTCCTATTTTCAGCTCAAGCAGAAAAAATTTTGAAACGGCGGAATATTTTTATCCTACTTAACATCTCTGTACTTGTAGCCGCCGACCATCTGGCCTATATGGCCGTCTTGCCATATGACGGTCTTGGCTATCTGCAGATAGACATGGACTATAACCCCGGCGATAAGTATCCATTCGACTATGCGGTGGACAAGCCTTACGTTCTGCGAACCGCCGAGTAGCGATGATATCCAGTCGGTACTCAAATGTATTAACTTTGCAAACCAGTAATTATCAGGGAGGGCCACGACAAAAAGCTGGAAGCCTGTAAGCAGTTGTAACGCCATGAGAACTATCAGCACAAGAAATATTAGCCCGTCCAAAGGGTCGAAATGCTCGTAAAAGCGGGGTTTTTTAAAGGTGAAGTAGCATTTAAATATTTCCCACGCTCCCTTTACCGTGTTAATGCTTGGGAATAAAAGCTTCCAGTACTTGTTGTGCAGGCTCATAAAGGCAAGGTACAGCCAGACGAGCAGGGTTATGTCCAGCACCATAGCGGCATAAAAATGGATAAGCCGTATGTCGGCCATTACGAAAGTTTTATACGGCTCGCCTTTACCATACACCGCTGTAGGTTCGCCTATGTAGTAGCCGGTTATCAGGAGCGTAATCACCGAAAAAAAGGTGAGCCAGTGTATAAGCCTGTTGGTAAAGTTTCTGGTATAGACCAGCACCTTCTTTTGCGGCGATATAAGTTTTTGCGTCATTTTCCTAAACCGCCTTTACCTCGTACGTTTCTTCCTTTTCCGAATCCAGAACATGAACCGAGCAGGCTATGCAGGGGTCGAACGAATGAATCGTCCTCAACACCTCAAGCGGTTTCTTGGGGTCGGCAATCGGGGTGCCGATAAGTGATGCCTCAAACGCCGACATCTGCCCCTTAGCATCACGCGGCGAACCGTTCCATGTTGTCGGAACGATCATCTGGTAGTTTTTTATCTTCTTTTTCTCTATCTCTATCCAGTGTCCCAACGCTCCGCGCGGCGCCTCGGTCATGCCGAATCCTTTTGCACTGTTTGGCATCTCGAACGGTGTAAAGGTTTCCATATCGCCCCGCTTCAGGTTAGCAAGCAGTTCGTTTATCCAGCCGCCCATCTCGTCGGCAATTACCTTCGTCTCTACCGCTCTTGCCGCTATCCGTCCAAGAGTGGAGAAAAGAACTTCCGGTCCGGCACCAAGCTTGCCAAGCACGAAGCCGATATTATCTACCGTCGGTTTGTGGCCAGATACATAGTTGACAAGCATTCTCGCAAGCGGGCCTACCTCGCACGCCATGCCGTCGTACCTCGGCGTTTTAAGCCACGAGTACTTGCCCTCCGGTTTGGAGGTTTCGAGACCTGTGTACCATGGGTCGGTCTCACCAACGCTTGGGTGAAGCGATTTTTCGCCCTTGTACCACGAGTGCGTAACCTCTTCGGTAATTTTCTCTACTTGTACGGGGTGGACTTTGGTTATATCTCTGCCTTTTACGATGCCGCGGGGGAACCAGAGAGATTCCGGCTCTTTTCCACCCTGCCCGGGAAACATCCCGTAGGTAAGGTAGTTTTCCAGCCCGCCGCCGATACCGGCCCAGTCGAGGTAGAAAGGAGCGATCGCAAGCACATCTGGCAGGTAAACGTTGTCGATAAAATTTTGCCCCTCTTTGAGGAGGAACATAAACTCGCTTATTCTGTCTGGGTTAAGGTCGTTAACACAGGTTACTCCGCCGACGGTGTAGGTTTGTATGTGCGGGTTTTTTCCGCCGAATATCGCATGCATACGCGCCAAACGGCTTTGCAGAGAAAGAGCATCGAGATAATGCGATACCGCCATAAGGTTGGCTTCCGGCGGCAGTTTATACGCAGGATGCCCCCAATACCCGTTGGTAAACGGCCCAAGTTGTCCCGCGTCGACGAATTTTTTAAGCTTGTCCTTAACATTTTTAAAGTCGCCCGGCCCGCTTTTTGGAGCGTTTGGGTTTATCGAGTTTGTAAGTTCCGAAGTCTTCTTTGGGTCGGCACTCAAAGCGGAAACAATATCTACCCAGTCAAGCGCGTGCAGGTGATAGAAATGAACTATATGATCGTGTATATACTGCGCGCCGAGGATAAGGTTTCTGATGAGACGCGCGTTTTCCGGTATCTGTATTCCTACGGCGTTCTCAACGCACTTGACCGACGCAAGCGCATGTACGGTGGTACATACACCGCAAACCCTCTGCGTTATTATCCATGCGTCTCTCGGGTCGCGTCCTTTCATAAATATCTCGAAACCTCTAAACAGCGTGCCGGAGCTCCACGCGTCTTTCACTTTGCCGTCTTCAACATCTATCTCTATTCTCAAGTGTCCTTCAATCCGGGTTATCGGATCTATTACATGTCTTTCACCCATTGCTTACTCCTCCCCCTCGTCGTCTTTTAAGGTTTCGTCGAATTTCTTGCGGTTAAGCAAAGTATAGGTGGCGTGTGCCGCCGCGCCTGTCGCCGCCGCGCCTACAAGGGTAAGCCCTACCTTGTCGGCAGTCGCCTCGACTCCCGGCAGTTTGATATTAGGTAGCCGTTCATAAAACGGAGACATGTTGTCCCAGAACTGCGGTTCGGAACAGCCTATGCACCCGTGGCCGCCTTTTATAGGCCACGAGGTACCGTCGTTGTATTCCACGCTGGAGCAGTTGTGATATGTCTGTGGGCCTTTGCACCCCACTTTGTAAAGGCACCATTGGTCCTTAGCACCCTCATCTCCAAACTCTTCGACAAATTGTCCAGCGTCGAAGTGCGCTCTTCTTGGGCAGGTGTCGTGTATCCTTTTGCCGTAAGCAAAAAGAGGCCGTCCAAGCTTGTCTGCCTTGGGTAGCGAACCAAGAAGTAGAAAATTGATAATCGTAGCGACGGAATTGACAACGTTATGGGGACAACCGGAAATATTCAATGTAGGAACTCCTGTTGCCTTAGAAATAGATACCGCTCCTGTAGGGTTTGGGTATTGCGCCTGCACTCCTCCAAAAGAGGCGCAGTTCCCTACGCACATTACGGCGGCCGCTCGGCCGCAAACTTCCCTGGCAAGTTCTATTCCGGTTTTACCGCCTACTCTAAGGTAGTCGCCCGGCTTGCCGTTCGGCCCGGGAGGGGTTGCCATCGGTATAGCTCCCTCGCAAACGGCAATATATTTGCCGTCGTTTTCCTCCATTGCCAGCCGAAGAGCTTCTTCGGCCGCTTCGCCGGAGGCCGCCATAAGCGTTTCGTGGTAGTCAATCGAAAGAATATCCAGTATCAGTTCTTCGGTGGAAGGGTAGCTTGATCTTATGAATGCTTCGGAATCGCCGGTGCATTCGGCAAAATGCATCCAGATGACAGAAGGTTTTCTTGCCGCTCTCTCCACAGCTTCGGCTATCTTCGGCACCCACGACGCTTCAAGGCCGAGCGTGGCGGCTATGGTAGTGCAAAAGAGAATGAAGTCGCGCCGGTCTATATCTTCCAGCGCCTCGACACGTTTTTTTGGTTCAAGCCCTACGAACCTGTTTCTTGTTTCACACATGTTACCTCCTTTAGCATCCCAAGCAGTCACAGTCCCCTGTGTAGGGGCTGTATTATTACTCTGCGTCCTTCATCGGTGTCGAAGCCCTATCCATCTCCTCTCTGGAAGGAGGGGCATCGTCAAGATGTATCCCGTAGTAGTCGGCAAAATGGCCTATGTCTCTATACGGGAATATTTTGTAACCGCCTATAATGGATGAAATGTCGGACTCCGTGAACACTATGTTTTTCCATATCTGCATATAGATATGGATTATTACGGTAAAAAAAAGGAAGTACATCGAGAGGTGGTGGATAACTCTTACATTTTGGATTCCGCCGATCATAATAGTTAGCGAAGAGCAAAGCGAATACCAGAAACTGTTCGGGTTCCCGCCCTGTGCGTACATTAAAAGGCCTGTGCCGGCAAGCATCGTTATAAAAACTATCATGCCAAAAATACCGATACCGCCCAAAGGGTTGACGTAACGGTAGGCAAGGTGTTTTCCTCCGCCCAGCCCGTAGTTGAAAGCAAGCTTGAACGCGTTTATAACATTGCGCGGGGTCGGCAGAAATTGCTTTATATCTTTGTTGCACGAATCTGTAAAAGCTAGGTAAAACCTTGTCAGAAACGAAGCTATCAGAACCGCCGCCGCGGTAAAATGGTAAAAGCGCATATCGGCCATGGCGAAAGCCTGGTACGGCTCTCCTTTTCCGAAATAGAAAGTAGGGTTGCCGATGTAAAGGCCGGTAACCGCAAGCACAATAACAGAGCAGAAAACTATCCAGTGGATGGCACAGGCGAAGATAGACCTCGTCCTAACTACGAGGTAGACCTCTTCGTTTCCTTTTAAAGCTGAAGTTCCGGCAGTCAAAACAGACACCTCATAGAAAAACAGCTGTGTGAATAGTCTGGATAAAGAACGCTGGTAGAGGGAGATAGTGCAAAAGAATACGACACTAAAGTCATACGGCCCCCAGGAGCTAAACCCAAAGAAAGCGCGTGCAAACCGGCACCATGCCGGTAAAAATTCTTATCTCTCGGGTACCATTCTCCCACTCTGATAAGAATTTATCAATGTGAAAATTAAGGGGAAACCGATGAAATGATACTAAACTCCTTATTCTATCACACTCTATCTTCTGCAAAGTGAAGGAGTGTTTCTTGCTTTGTGATAATATTTAGCTACCCAAAAATCTTGATTTGAGGTCGCTATGTGTCTTGCCGTTCCGATGGAATTGATAGAAATAAACGACTTTTATGGCGTGGCCAGAATGGGCGGCGTGAAAAGAGATGTCAATCTTATGCTAGTGCCGGACGCAAAAATTGGAGATTACGTCATAATCCACGCCGGTTCCGCTATCTCCCTGCTCAGTGAAGATGAAGCAAGAAAGACTCTCGATCTTTTGAACAGTATAGAAGATATCGGCTCGATACCCGAAAAAGGGGAGTAGAACTTTTTATGAAATATATGTCCGAGTTTCGCGACGGCGGCTTGGCCAAGAAGGTTGTATCTGTCATAGAAAGGGAGTCGAAAAAAAATCTCCGTATCATGGAGTTCTGCGGCGGGCATACCATCACGCTTCTCAAGTACGGCATACCCGACCTGCTTCCTCCATCCATAGAAATGGTATCGGGGCCGGGATGTCCGGTATGCGTTACCTCTAAAGGAGAGATAGATACCGCGATAGAGCTGTCGAAAAGGAACGATGTAATACTCGCTTCGTTTGGCGACATGATACGGGTGCCGGGAACGGAGAAGTCGCTACTGCAGGCAAAGGCGGAAGGGGCTGATATAAGGATTTTATATTCACCCGACGATGCTGTTAAGATGGCGAAAGAAAACCGTGAGAAAAAGATTGTTTTTTTTGCAGTCGGGTTCGAAACTACTGCTCCTGTGACAGCCGCCTCGATAAAACTTGCCGAAAATCTTGGCGTGGAAAACTATTTTGTTCTAAGCGCTCACAAGACAACACCAGGGATACTGGGAGCGCTTCTTGCCGACGAAGTAAAGCTCGATGCTTTCGTATGCCCCGGACATGTTACCGCCATAACAGGGACGGCGATTTACGCACCGCTTACCGATGCCGGCAAGCGGTGCGTAGTGTCCGGTTTCGAGCCTCTCGACATTCTCACAAGTATTCTTATGCTGGTTCGGCAGGTAAACAAAAATATCGCAAAAACGGAAATAGAGTACTCGCGTGTAGCTACGAAAAGCGGAAACCTGCATGCGCAAAAACTTATGAAAGAGATATTCGAGCCGATAGACGCTTTGTGGCGGGGCATAGGGGTTGTGAAGGGGAGTGGGCTAAAGCCTTCCACAGCCTACAGCAGGTTCGACGCGTGCGAACAGTTCTCGCTTAAAATCCCAAAAGACGACAAGGAGACAAAAGGCTGTATATGCGACCAGATACTAAGAGGAAAAAGCAAACCGACAGACTGCAAGCTGTTCAAGACAGCGTGTAGTCCTGATGAACCTGTGGGGGCATGTATGGTATCGGAGGAGGGTACCTGTTCCGTATACTTCCGCTTCGGCGGTATGCAAAAAGGAGAGATGGTTGGCGCAAAATAAAATCGTTACTCTTGCCCACGGCGGCGGTGGCACGGCATCTGCCGAGCTTACGGAAAAGGTTTTCATGCCGGCGCTTTCCAATCCAATACTGGAGTCCCTCTCAGACGGAGCGCTGTTTGACCCGCCGAAAAACGGCAGGCTAGCTTTCTCGACAGACAGCTTTGTTATAGACCCTATCTTTTTCCCCGGGGGAGATATAGGTTCGCTTGCCGTCCACGGCACGGTCAACGACATAGCTGTTTGCGGAGGGATACCGAAATACCTCTCCGCAGGTTTTGTCATAGAGGAAGGATTTTTAATAGACGATTTGGAACGTATCGCGTCATCTATGGGCGAAGCGGCAAAAAAATGCGGGGTAGCTGTAGTTACCGGCGATACGAAGGTTGTCCCAAGAGGAAAAGTGGACAGGCTTTTCATCAATACATCAGGTATCGGCTTTGTGCCGGAGGGGGTAAACATTTCGCCGGAAAACGTAAAAGAAGGCGACGCCGTAATCATCTCCGGCTCCATCGGCGACCACGGAATGGCTGTACTAACCAAAAGAAAGGGGCTGGAGTTCGATACGGAAATATTATCCGACTCCCAGCCGTTAAACGCCCTTATCGAAAAGATATTAAAAGCCGACCCGGGAATAAAGATGATGCGGGATCCTACGAGAGGGGGGCTTGCCGCTACGCTTTGCGAAATCGCCAAAAGCTCCGGCAACGGCATAACGATAAACGAAACCGAACTGCCGATAAACGAAAATGTACGCTCCGTCTGCGAGATACTGGGGCTGGACCCACTGCATGTCGCCAACGAGGGCAAGTTGGTCGCCTTTGTTTTGCCAAAGAATGCCGGTATGGTGCTTGAAGCGATGAAGTCGCACCCAGCCGGAAAAGACTCGGCGATAATAGGAACGGTAGGCGGCCCCGAAGCGGGAAGGGTGGAGATGAAAACATCATTCATTGGCAACCGGATAATAGAACCGCTTGTCGGCGACCAACTGCCGAGGATATGCTGAAGGTGCATGAGCTATCGGTAGCTACATCCTTGATGAACATAATTGTAGAGAGCGCGAAGGCGGACGGAGCTTTGAGAGTTCTAAAAGTTAATCTGGTGGTAGGCAACATGGCAGGAATAGTGGCCGACTCTCTTAAAGACTGCTTTGATACTGTAAAAGAAGGAAGCATAGCCGATAAAGCAGAACTAGTAATTGAAGAGGTAAAGGCAACTGCTCTTTGCGTGGAGTGCGGAGGCAAATTCGAGGTGGAGCAAAACATGTTCAACTGCCCCAAGTGCGGAGAGGTAGTACTGCCATCTGGCGGAGACGACCTTTATATAAAAAATATGGAAGTGGAATGAGCGAAGGCCGTAGCACGGCAGGCAGTCGTCGCACGCGGCAGATATATAGTTTTCCGCTTTGCGGTGGCATAGCTTTAGACTGCTTACTTTTAAACTTCAACCAGAGGCGGGGAAATGAGCGTAGCGAATGTCTTGTCCCTGCATCCTTTTATTTTTCAGCCAGAGGCGGGGAAATGAGCGTAGCGAATGTCTTGTCCCTGCATCCTTTTATTTTTCAGCCAGAGGCGGGGAAATGAGCCGAACCGTGAAGATAGAAAAAAAAATCCTTGAAAAAAACGATACCATAGCGGCGAGATTACGGAACAATTTTGCAAAGCGGAAGCTTGCCGTAATAAATATTATGAGTTCGCCGGGTGCTGGCAAAACAACTCTACTGGCTGAAACAATTAAAAAACTTTCGGGCAGAATTTCGATAGGCATAATAGTGGGAGATATAGCGACAGACCACGACGCGAAGATACTGGAAGATGCAGGGGCTTTTTGGGCGATACAGATAAATACCGGAGGGCGGTGCCACCTTGAGGCTGGAATGATAGAAGCTGTAATGGAGCTGGCACCGGAAAAGCTTAATCTCTTGATTATCGAAAATATAGGCAACCTTGTCTGCCCTGCCGGTTACGACCTCGGCGAGAATGTAACGGTGATGCTTGGAGCGCTCACCGAAGGGATAGACAAACCGAAAAAATATCCCGGCATGTACAGGGCCTGCTCGCGCCTTGTCATAAACAAAACAGACCTCGAAAACGCGCTCGATATAAAAGCCGACGATTTTGAAAAGGAAGCTCTTATGGTAAACCCTAAGCTGGAAATTTTTAAAACCTCCGCGAAAACCGGCAACGGAATGAACGAATGGTGCGGCTGGATAGCTTCTTTGGTCAATGCCGAACATTGAGCCTATGGAAAAAAGCAGATTAAGGATAGATGTTAAGGGAATAGTTCAGGGTGTTGGCTTTCGCCCGTTTGTTTATAACCTCGCGGAGAGGCTTAAACTCTCCGGCAATATACTCAACAACAAGCTTGGCGTAACGCTGGAGGTGGAAGGGATAAACTGCCAAAAATTTCTTGGATGCCTCAAGCGGGAGGTGCCGCCCCTTGCCCGTATCGCCGAGGTAACAAGCTAAAGCATACCGCTTAAAAATGATAGCCGGTTTGTCATACTCCAAAGTGACGACAGCGGGGATGATATAGCCCTCATTTCGCCCGATAGTGATGTCTGTCCGAATTGCGTCAAGGAGATGCTGAATCCGAATGACAGACGGTACAGGTATCCTTTTATAAACTGTACCGACTGTGGGCCGAGATACACACTTATTCGTAAAACCCCGTACGACCGGCCGCAAACATCTATGGCAATGTTTAAAATGTGTAATGAATGCCAAGCGGAATACGAAAACCCGAAGGGCCGTCGCTTTCATGCACAGCCGAACGCCTGCCATGCCTGCGGGCCGCGGCCAGAATTGCTTGACGGCAAAGGGAAGAAGATAGAGACAGACAACCCGATAGCCGAAACGGCAAGACTTTTGCGCAAAGGGAAAATAATAGCGATAAAAGGGCTTGGAGGTTACCATCTAGCCTGCGACGCGACGGACGAAACAGTGGTCTCGGCTTTAAGAGAGAGGAAAAAGCGCAAAGAAAAACCGTTCGCGGTTATGTCAAAAGATATTGAAGCTATAAGAAAATATGCCGAAGCAGGTGAGCAGGACGAAAAACTTTTAAAATCGCGCGAAAAACCGATCGTGCTTTTAAAAAAGAAAAATGAACTGTTGTCGAAATCAGTAGCACTCGGTTTCAACGAGTATGGTGTTTTTCTTCCGTATACACCGATACATCACCTCCTTTTCGCGGACGACCCCATTCTGTCAGCGCTGGTAATGACAAGCGGAAACGTCAGTGATGAGCCTATCGTTTTCGACGAATCGGAAGCGCTGAGAAGACTTGGAGGTATAGCCGACAATTTTCTTGTAAATAATAGGCCGATAGTATGGCGTTGTGACGACTCGGTGGCGCGCACGGTAGGCGAGCGAATCTTTATAACGCGGCGTTCGCGCGGATTCGTGCCAGCTCCGGTTTTTCTCAGACGAAAACTTCCACCGATGCTTGCCTGTGGTGGGGATCTTAAATCGGTCTTTGCTCTGGCAAAAGGAAAAACAGTTTTCCCCGGCCCGCATATCGGCGACCTAGAGCATGCCGAAGCGTTTAACTCGTTTAGGGAATCTGTAGATCATTTCAAATCAATATTTGAAATAAAGCCGGAAGTGGCGGTTGTCGATAAACATCCCGGATACTTTAGTTCCAATTATGGAAGGTCGCTCGGTATCCCTGTAACGGAAGTTCAGCACCACCATGCTCATGTCGCTTCGGTGATGTTGGAAAACCGGCTTGAAGAAAAAGTTATCGGCCTTGCGCTGGACGGCGCAGGCTACGGAGATGACGGCACCGTATGGGGAGGTGAGATTTTTGTTTGCGATATGAAAGGTTTCGAGAGGCGGTTTTTCTTTCCGCTTTTAAAACTGCCGGGCGGCGATATGGCGGCCAAAGAGCCGTGGAGGGTGGCGACATATATCCTCTGGCAGATGTTTGGTGAAAGGTTCAAAGACGCGCATCCACTGTTTGTAGAGGAGATAGGCGAAAGCAGAGTTAATAATATCGTTTCAATCTTAAAAGCTGATATCAACTCTCCGGTAACATCAAGCGCGGGGAGGCTGTTCGATGCTGTAGCGTCGCTTCTTTTAATTAGCCATAAGAACAGTTTTGAAGGTCAGTCGCCTATGCTTCTTGAATCAATAGCCGATAGTACCGTAGAAGACTCTTTTGAGTTTGACATATCGGGAGAGGGTGAAATTGATTTTACTAAGATGCTCGGCAAGCTCGTAAAATCTGCTAACGATGCCGGTTCCATACCAAACGTTTCGGCGATGTTTCACAATACGGTGGCATCTTCTCTTTTGGAATGTTGTAAAAGGCTCAAAAGAGAAACAGGGATAAAGGATGTCTGTCTTTCGGGCGGTACATTCCAGAATTTGATACTGCTAAAATATCTTTCCAAGCTTTTAGAAAGTAACGGCTTTAGACCCCACTTTTCCCGCCAGTTTCCGATAAACGATGGCGGGCTTGCAATCGGACAGATTGCCGTGGCAACCAGCTCTTTTTAAAGGAGCAGGCTCTGCTCTAGGTTATGGCAGTTATACTGCTCGGCATTGTTGTACCGCGGTACAGGCAGGTAGGAAAAATAGTTAATAATGTACTATCATATAGACAGGGAACGGTTTTGGAAAATGTTGAACCACGAAGATGTTGGTGAGTTATGACTGTTTTTAGAAAAGCTCGAAAGTTTGTTCCGATACCTACGTTGCCACGATGCAATCCCTCTCAGTCTTACTGTTAAATAAAGAATACCGATAACCGAATTGTAAGTGGCTGTACAACTTTCGTGGCTAATTAAAAGTTGGGAGAATTAAAGTGGAAAACTCTGAGGAAGAAAAAGCTTTCCAAAAAATTAGTGATATCGAAAAAAGGCTGGAAGCAAGCTATTTGGAAGTGAGCCGGCGCGCGAAGAAAATTGTATCCGATGCGTTAATGGAAAAGGAAAAGCTTTTAAAAGAGAAAAGAGGCGAACTTACAAAAGCCGGCAGAATGTTTTTAAAACAGAATATGCTGGCTGACGAAAAAGAGGCATTGCGTTCTGCGGATGATTATCCTCTAAATAAAAAACTGGTAGAAGAGCTTTCCAAACGGCTTTTTATAGAATTGGTTGCTAAAGAGGGGTAGTAGAGATGATAGTGCCGATGGTTAGAATTAGAATCGGCGGTTCCAAATCTGTTCTGGATCAGTCCGTTGGTGAACTGCGTAAGCTTGGCTATCTTCATATCATAAGCTCCCGTATGGATAAAGTACTGTCGGAGAGCAGGTTTAAAGTCGAAATGATGCAACCCGGTATCTCCGAAAAACTTCACAAAATGGGAAGCCTTTTAGAAAATATAATATCGGTTCTTTCGCTTCTTTGCGATGGCAATTTGCTCCAAAGGGGAAATTCATTACCAATGCCGGAAAGAGATGAGTGGGAAACAGACAAACTTTTGGACGAAATAAAAAATATTACAGCGACGATAAAGCAGATAGGGGAAAAGCAAAAACTGCTTGAGGAAGAGATTAGAGAGATAGGATATTACCGTAAGCTGTTCGAGGAGTTTCAGCCTTTGATTGAAACTGTGGAAGATTTAAAGAATGTAGAAGTTTCAGGCTTAATTATAAAAGAGGATGCTGACAATCCTGAAAAAAAGCTAAGATTAATTGAAGATGTTTTAGATAAAATTTCCAGCGGAGCTTATTCCATAGTTCGTTCTGTAAAAGAAAATAAAGGAGTCAGCTGTCTTCTTGTCTATCCGTCATCTGTAAGTCAGGCTGTGCGGGAAGAAGTTTTTGGACAGGAAATCAGGCCCGTTCATGTTCCTGAAAAGTATGGGAAGGAAACATTCGGCTCCACGCTTCTTAATCTTTTTAGGCAGGAGGGAGAGGTAAAACGCCAGCTTGCAAAGTGTGTTAATGAGCTGACTGACCACTCTATACGGCATGCGTCGCTCTTGCTTGAGGCTAAAGAATGGTTGAGTGACGAAATTAGAAATTTAAAAGTTCAGAATTACCTAGCGTTCAGCAATAATACGTTTTGGATTTCGGGGTGGGTACCTGAGTCGAAGAAAAACGAAGTTGAAAATTTCATCACCGAGAAATTTGAAGGGAGCCTTGTATGCTACTTTCAGGTACCTCTTTCAGCAGAATACGCGGATGTTCCGGTACTGCTTGCTAACCGACCGCTAGCAAAGCCTTTTGAAAGACTGCTTTCAATATTCTCGCCGCCCGCTTATGGGTCAATAGATCCAACTCCGTTTATTGCTGTTTTCTTTCCTCTTTTTTTCGGGTTTATGCTTGGCGATGTAGGATACGCCGGTATTATTTTTCTTTTGATTTTAGTGATTAAAAGGATAAAGGTGGACGACCCGCTTTTGGGTGATCTAACGCGGATACTTGCTTTTTGCGCGATAAGTAGCGCTTTTTTCGGCATACTGTTTGGGGAGTTTTTCGGCAAATTTTGGGTAGAGCTGGGATTGCCGGAACCGTTTTACGACAGGAAGCACGAAATAGTGGGGTTTCTTGTTATAGCACTTGTGCTGGGCGGCATTCACATTTTTCTTGGGAATATACTAACGCTTGTTGTTTCTATCAGGAAAAAACAAAAGTCTGAAGTTTTTAAAAGTCTATCTAACTTGGTGCTGATAGTCTCTCTCTACGCGACGATTGCTTCTCTTTTTTTAGACTGGCAGGTAGAATTGCCACTGTTTATTTTTGTTCTGTCTGTTATCGGGAAAAGTTTATTTGGAGGGGCGAAAGAACTGCTTGAACTCTTCCGTATTCTTTCCAACATGCTTTCATACTCAAGGCTTATGGCTATAGGTATAGCTTCGGTAATGCTAGCAGACCTTGCTGGCGATTTTTATCTTTTGTCTGAAAGTGTAGTTATCGGCATTGCAGGAGCGGTTGCCGTTCATGCGGTTAATTTTATTTTGGGTCTGTTTGCTCCCACGATACAGGCTTTAAGGCTTCACTATGTGGAATTTTTCAGCCAGTTTTTTATCGCGGGTTCCGCGAGGTATGAGCCTTTTAAGTAACAAGATTAGTTTGGAGGAAGTGTTATGGAAAACTTACAGGACATAGGCATAGGGTTGGCGGTAGGCCTTTCGGCTATAGGAACAGGATACGCGCAGGCGAAGATCGGTTCGGCGGCAGTCGCGGCTATACAGGAAGATAGAAAACTAACAGGAATAATGATAGTGCTTGTCGCACTGCCTGAAACTATGGTTATTCTCGGCTTTGTTGTCGCTGTTTTAATGATTTATCGCTGATGAGTATTGATAAGCTTGTAGAGACCCTGAAAAGGGAGGCCTCTAATAACGAAGAAAGAACCTTAACCGAAGCTAGAGCTGAGGCTGATACGATAACTGCTTCCGCAAAAAAAGAGGCTGAAAAGATTGACGAAGAGATAAAGGTTTTTAAAAAAGAATACTCAAAGAGGAGACAATCTTACGCAAACAGCATAAAAAAACTTATTGACGCAAAAGAAAAGACAGCGTTAGAAAATAGTTACATTACTGCTGTGAAAGATAGTTGCGGAGAGCTTTTTGAAAAATTTATGAAGCAGGATGAATATCTGGAAATGCTGAGAAGCGAATTTAATAAAATAGATGACGAGCTTGAAGATATAGGAGAGCTAAGGGGCGATGCAGATACATCGAAAGCTTTAGAGAAACTTAAAACCGGCTTAAAAATTATAAATGATAAAGCAATTAACAGGGGCTTCGTGGCGGTATCGGGCGACGATAGTCTACGCGTATACTGCACTTTCGATGGCCGGCTGGAGAAGCTGTGGAGCAGGGTAGCTCCTGAGTATGTTAAAAAAATCGCGGCAAAGGTGGAAAATGAATTTTGAATATACCGTAACACGGTTAAAGGCGATTAAGTCTATCTTCGTTAGCGAGGGGGATATCAGGCGTATCGCCAACGGAGAGAGAGATGCCGACATTCTTTGGCTTATTTCCCGTTCTGCTCTTGGGGAAGGTTTCGAAAATATACCTAGCGGAGCTAAAAAAGATATTAAAACCGAGACGATTATAAGAGGCATTGAGGAAGGCAGAAAGAATATTCTGAAAAAAACGGCACGGATAATCAACTCTATGATGCCGGAACTGCTTCAGCCTGTTTTTTCTAGGTTGGAACTGGAGCAGATGAAACAGTGTGTAAGGTTTATTTTGTGTAGCGGGCAGATTCCTGAAAGACGCTTTGCTATGCTTAATCTTTTTGGCTCTCACGGTAGCTGGGTTGGTAAGAGTGGCTCTTTTAACTCTATAAAGGAGTTTGTCGATGAGCTGGAAGAACTTGGCCATCCCTTTAGCCCAGCGTTTAGAGATATAAAAAAAGAGGCCAAAGGGACTGAGGTTGAGATCGCTATGGAACGGTTTTACTTTCAGAGTTACCTTCCTAAAAGAGAGCAGAGCCTTCTGGGAATATGGGACTGCTTCGTTTTGCAAAACGACATGATAAACCTGAATTTTATCTACCTTCTTGGAAATAAACATACAAGCCGCTCCGATCTTGAAAAATATTTTGTACGCGGCCTCGGGAAGATAAAGCTACAAGAAGCTCTTATCCTTGCTGAAATGAAGCTTCCCGAGCTAGTCAGCCTGCTGTCGCGCAAGTATGGTTTTAAGATTATAACGGAGGGTAATGTCGGCACGGTTCCGTTGCCGAGCATTCTTAGGAGGGCTTTTCTTTATATTCTTAGGCGCAAAGCTGTTGTAAACCCCACAGGTATTGCTGATATCTTTCTTTTCCTCGAGGAGCTTTCCGTAATGGTTTCTAACCTTAAGCTCGCGGTATATTTTTCGAGGTCGAAAGTTTCTTTGGCAAATTCTGAAAACTATCTACTGCTAAAGGAGACAGCATGAAAAATAAACAGGAAAGCGTTTTATCTCTGCTTGTTCTTGCTCCGTGGGGTATAGATACCGGCTTTAGGCTTGGCGGGGCGCGTGTGAAAATCATAAATTCAGATTCGCTTAATACAGAGATAGAGAACGCAATAGAGAGTAGCGATGTTGGCGTGTTGGCGATACCGGAGTCGATGCGGGATGTTGTTTCCCCCAAAAACCGGAAAAGATTTTTAAAAGAGCCGTTTCCCTTACCAATTTACTACCCTTTTCCTGAGGACTGGGAAGCTCCTGAAGGAGTTGAGAGCGGGCTTGAAGAGACGGTTCGCAGAGCAATCGGATATAGGCTGAGAATAAAGGTTTAGTTATGTCTTCAATTATAAAAGTTTCAGGGCCGACTGTTCAGGCTTCTAAAATGTCAGACAGTTTTATGTATGAGGTTGTGAGGGTCGGCAATGAACAGCTCCTTGGAGAAATAATACTTATGAGGGGAGATGTAGCTACCATTCAGGTTTATGAAGATACAGGCGGGCTTAAGATAGGAGACCCTGTTAAGCCGCTTGGAGAGCTTATGTCGGTCGAGCTTGGGCCTGGCCTTATAGGTTCAATCTACGATGGTATACAAAGACCGTTGCCGGTACTTGCTTTAGAGTGGGGAGATTTTATACAGAAAGGTGCGACGGTTCATCGACTTGATCCAAAGCGGAAATGGCGTTTTACGCCTCTTGTAAAAGATGGGGATGTTGTTCAGACAGGAACCATTCTTGGAACCGTTCAAGAGACAAAGAGGATTGCTCATAAGATAATGGTGCCGGAAAAAGTTTCAGGGAAAATTAAAAAAATTTTTAGCGGTGAGTTGACGATAAGAGACACGGTAGCAATTCTTGAAAGCGGCGAGAAAATAAAACTTGCCCAAAAAAGTAACATACGGGAACCGCGTAAAACATGCGGAAAACTACCGCATCAGGTTCCTATGCTTACCGGACAAAGGGTGCTGGATACTCTTTTCCCTATAGCCGAGGGCGGGACGGCGATTATTCCTGGAGGCTTTGGTACAGGTAAAACAGTTCTGGAGCAGACGATAGCCAAATTTGCCGATGCCGATGTAATTGTCTATGTCGGATGTGGAGAGCGTGGTAATGAGATGGCGGATGTTCTGCACGAGTTTCCAGAGCTTAAAGACCCGCGATACGGCAGTTCGCTGATGGAGAGGACGATTCTTATAGCAAATACTTCAAATATGCCGGTCGCGGCGAGAGAGGCATCAATATACACAGCGATATCAATAGCGGAGTATTACAGGGATATGGGGTATCGGGTTGCGGTGATGGCGGACAGCACTTCCCGCTGGGCGGAAGCTTTGCGAGAAATATCTTCGCGGCTGGAAGAGATGCCGGGCGAAGAAGGGTACCCGCCTTACCTTGCGAGCAGGCTTGGAAGCTTTTATGAGCGCTCGGGAAGAGTGCGGTGTTCTGGAAGGCCGTTAGATATCGGTTCTATCACCATAATCGGCGCGGTTTCGCCCCCCGGCGGAGATTTTTCAGAACCAGTAACTCAAGCCTCTATGAGAATGGCATCTACCTACTGGGCGCTCGATTACGACCTTGCGCACCAAAGACACTTTCCGGCGATTAACTGGCTTAATAGTTTTAGTCTTTCGCTTTCAAGTCTCTCAAGCTGGTATATCGAAAACCTTGATGAGCATTGGGTTGAAATGGTGGCTGATATGAATCTTATACTCCAGAGAGAAACAGAACTGCTTGAGATGGTGAAGATAGTCGGTCTTGACGCTATGGGGGAGTCTGAGCGGATTGAACTGGAAGCAGGTATGATAATACGCGAAGGATTCTTAAGGCAAAGCAGTTACCATGAAACAGACGCGTACTGTAGCATGGAGAAACAGAGAAAATTGCTTTCCCTTCAGCTCTTCTATGTTTCAAGCCTTAGAGATGCGTTGCAAAATGGTCTTCAGCTCGAAGAAATCTTGGACACTCCTGTAAAGGAGTCGGTTATTCGTTTGAAAGAGGTTAGAGATAGCGAAATTGATTCCGGTGTTGAACAGATAGAGGCCGAGCTAAAGGCGTATTTTAGAAAGAGGCTTGGAAAATGAAAGATCTGCTGGTAAGGGAATATAGATCCATTTTTACGATTAAGGGGCCGCTTATTTTTTTAAAGGATGTTAGCGGAGCGTTTCTCGGTGATTTTGTGGAGATAGAACTGGATGACGAACTAAAGTACGGACAGGTGATAGAGCTTTCCGAATCGTTTACGGTGGTGCAGGTTTTTGGGACTACAGGGAAAATTAGCCCCGGTTCGACACGGGTAAGGTTTAGAGAAGAAGTGGTTAAGATAGATCTTTCACCTACGATGCTTGGGAGGATTTTTTCCGGTGGAGGGAAAGCTATTGACGGCGGTGAGCCGATAGCTCCGCGCGTTCGGAGAGATGTTCATGGCGCTTGCGTCAATCCTTTTAGGCGTGAGCCGCCGAGAGACTTTATTCAGACAGGCATTTCCGTAATCGACGGGATGAACACGCTTGTGCGGGGACAAAAACTTCCGATTTTTTCCGGCGCGGGCCTGCCGGCAAATGAAATTGTGAGCCAGATTATCAAAAACGCGAGAGTAGCCGATAAAGACGAAAAGTTTGCGATTGTCTTTGCCGGAATGGGGCTTACTTCGCGCGAGGCAGATTTTTTTATCGACTCTTTCCGGTTTTCTGGAGCGCTGGAACACTCTGTAATTTTCCTAAACAAGGCGGACGATGCTGTAATAGAAAACCTTCTCACTCCTAGGTTCGCGTTGACGACAGCGGAGTATTTTGCTTTTGAGCTTGGAATGCAGGTTCTTGTAATACTTTCGGACATTACCCATTACTGTAATGCTTTAAGGGAGGTAGCCTCTTCGAAGGACGAAGTTCCCGGAAGGAGAGGGTATCCGGGCTATATGTATACCGACCTTGCCGGCATTTACGAACGCGCCGGCAGGATAAAGTCTCTTCCCGGCTCGATAACCCAGCTCCCAATTCTTACTATGCCTGATGACGATATTACCCATCCTATACCTGACCTTACCGGATATATTACGGAAGGGCAGATTGTTATAGACAGAGCTTTGCATAGAAAAGGTGTATTCCCTCCTATCAATGTGTTGCCGAGCCTTTCCAGACTGATGGGGAAGGGGATTGGCGCCGGCAGAACGAGGGAAGACCACCGCCAGTTATCCGACCAGATTTATATGTGCTACGCTAAAGGAGTGGAGCAAAGGAGCGTCGCGGCTGTTATAGGCGAAGACGGCTTAACGGAAATAGATAGGCTTTATATGAAGTTTGCGGATGAATTTGAGAGTGGCTTTATCGACCAGGGAATTATAGACCGAGGGATAATACAGACTCTGGAGATAGGATGGCGCCTTTTGAGTATCTTTCCATCTTCCGAGCTTGTGAGGATTAATAGGGAAATAATAGAAAAATATAAAAATGGTAAAAACAATGAGTAGTCCAAAACGCAACCGGCTTCAGCTTTTACGGCTAAGAAAAAAGCTCAGCTTTGTCAAACAGGGGATTAAAATACTTACGGATAAGCGGGACGAGCTTATGAAAGAATTTTATTTATCTATTAAGGATGTAAGTAAAGCCAGAAAGCTTTTGGATGAAAGTATGCGGGTTGCCGCAAAATCGCTTCTTGTGGCAAAAGGGATGGAGCCGCACGAGAGTATTGCCAGCGCGGCTTTTGCCTCTCAAAAAAAGGTGATGTTTTCCACTAATAAAAAAAAGGTATGGGGTGTCGAAATTCTTGAAATTATTTACAAGCATGAGAAGCGCGCTGTTTTCGAATATGGATCATTGCCCGGCTACCGGAGTCCAACGGTTGATAAAACAGCAGAGTTTTTTGAAGAAGCGTTAGGGATGCTTATTGAAAATGCTGTTCTTGAAAATCGGTTAATGAAAATCGGGTCGGCCATTAAAGCAACAAGCAGGCGTGTGAATGCGCTGGAGCAACAGCTTGAGCCGAAGATAAAATCAGAAATAAAAACTATTCGGTCGTACATGGAAGAGTGGGGAAGGGAAGAAATTTTCCGCATGAAACGTTTTAAGGCGATTCAGGGCGGGGAGAGCTTATGAAAAGCATGATGCCGTATTGCGATTTTATTATTTCTAAAGTTTTGTATTAATTGCTGAATATTTTCTTTCGGCATGTGGCAGTTTGCGGTGTTCAATATTAGAATTTACAGTCTGTCGCTATGTCGTAGCGGGTGAGCATTTTTCACGCAAAGCAAGTTTAGAACCTTCGCGCAGAAAAACAAAATTAATTCGCCAGCCTCAGCGATAGAGGTTTTTGAAATTAACGTGGCTTATGGAAATCTTTTGGGAGCTTGAAATAAAACTAAACAGGGATGACCAGATTCTTTATGGAACTGTTTCCAAAGGAGTTTTTTGAGCATTTCATGGAGAAGTTTATTTTCTAACTTCTTGAAAATAGAGCCTTTAGGGATTGACAATTTGTAGAAAAATCAAATTTATCTCATTAGGCAACAGCCACTTTATACAATGCCGTTATAAAAGCATACTTTTCAAAATGCCGAGTACTGATGTTGCAGGTTCGAGTTTCGTTTTTTTCTCTACTCAATCTTTGGTTTTTCAATGATACCTAGTTGTTTCTGAAAAAGTTGTTTTATACTGCCGATAAAGCTTAATATCGGTTTTTAACTCTTTGGAAATCGCAAGAAAAATGAAGAAGTAATGAAAAACATAGTTATTTAACTCAAGGTTATTTGCAAAAACCTCCTCCTTAGCGAAGCGGAAGGAGGGGTCGCCCGAAGGGCGGGGGTGGTTCTTATTGGTAACCCTTCCGGCGTTCGACAGGCTCACGCCGCCTTCCCTTCTTAATAAAAGGGAAAGGTTTTTATAATCGTTTAAACAATAAACGACTTTTTTGGTGACGACTACCTAGGCTCTATCCGAAAATAGCCTGAACAGGCTGTATAAGTTTAAAAGTTTTTAAAACTATCGTCGTCTCCCATCGGGATTACCGTATCTGGGTTTATCGTTCCTCTATGCTCTGCCGGTTGTTTAACCATTGCCGCCTTTACCGCTGTATGTCGGGGCTGTGGAAGGCCTGCTGGCTTCTCATGGGGTCTAGCTTCATCTGCCGATTTGGATGTAAGACGCTTATGGCGCTGTCCACCGCTTTTTACGCCATAAATAATTTTAAACAGGTTGTTTACAATGGCAACCTGTGTTTGGGCTTGAGCGCTAAGCTCTTCGCTGGCGGAAGCCGATTCTTCCGCGACGGCGGCATTCCTCTGCGTTACACTGTCCATCTGGCTAACAGCGCTGTTTACCTGATCAATGCCGGTCAACTGCTCCTTAGAGGCGGCTGTTATCTTGGTTACAAGGTCACTAGATTTTTTCGTACTCTCCGCTATCTCGTCCAAAGCTTTTGCCATTTTCTCGACTATTTTTCCGCCTTCGGTAGACTTGCTAACAGCGTTATCAATAAGTGAAGCGGTATCCTTCGATGCCGTCGCGGAACGTTGGGCCAGGTTTCTCACCTCTTCGGCGACGACGGCAAACCCTTTGCCATGCTCGCCAGCACGCGCCGCCTCTACGGCGGCATTAAGGGCTAGAAGGTTCGTCTGAAAAGCGATCTCCTCGATAACCTTGATAATCTTCGATACCTCGCCGGAAGACTCTTTGATAGAATCCATAGCAATTGTCATAGTTTTCATCGAGTTGACACCATTGTCTACCATCCCACGGCTATCGTTCATAATGGAATTAGCTGTGGTTGCGTTATCGGCGTTTTGTTTGGTCATGGATAATATCTGCTCCAGAGAGGCCGATGTTTCCTCAAGCGAAGAAGCTTGCTCGGTTGCCCCTTCCGCCAGAGACTGGCTACTGGATGATATCTGGCTCGATGCCAATGAGACCTGCTTGGATGCTTCGCTCAGCGATTCGGTTGCGTGCGTTAACGGCTTACTAATGGCGTTGTTTACTAAAATCGAAAAACCTATCAGCAGTATAGTGGCTACGGTCGCTGTAATCATCATCGTCGTGCTGGTATCGGCGGCTTGCTGTTCCGCTTTATGAGCTTTTGTGACTATTTCATCTGATGCTTTTGCCGCTTCTTTGGACCTGTTTACATAGGTCTCGAAGTTGGCTTCAAAATTTTTTAGTGTTTTTGCCGTTTCCTCCATCAGCTTTGAAGCACTCTGGGTGTTGCTCCTTATATCGCGTACCAGCGGAAGGTTTTCGCGCTTGATAGTTTCAAGAATATCTTCTACTTCCAGTATAAAATCATCGACGCTCATATCTTCCTCGGCCGCCAGTTCAGCGAAGCTGTCTACCATTTCTTCAAATATTTCTTCGAGGGTCAGCATATCCTGAACGCTCGATTTGGTAGCTGGGAGCATTTTCTTTTCGACGACATCGACAAGATGGTTTGTGTCGTTGGACGCGTTTGCCATTCCGGTGGATACTTCGCCCATCCCTTTATTTACTTTCTGCGCTTCTTGCGTGACAGATGAAGCATTAACCGCTATACCGCTAAAGCCTCTCCAAGAAAAGATTACGATAAAAATTACGGCGGCAATAGCGAAGCCGAAACCTAGGTAAAGCAGTCTGTTTACGCCTAAATCGCCCAGATTGAAATTAATTCGTTTGCTCACCTACCTAACCTCCCCGTTATCAGCGTTAAATGTCGCGGCCAAAATTTCTTTCGCTTTCCCGCCATCTTTAGTGCGGCGGGAAAGCGTTCCTTTTAGCTTTTCCTCTGTCGGTTATTTGACAGAAGATGCGTACATCCCTACCGCCGCGTTCATCTCTTTTAGCAGTGGCAGGTTTAGTTGTGCCGCTTTTTCTATATCGGCTTTTGGTATCTCGCCCGAACCGCTTGCCACCTTCTTTAGAACAGGCTCGTAGCCGGCCCACAAGCCTTTTACTTTCTCAACCTGGGCCACTATCTTGGCATCTGTCGTGCCGGGAAGCTCGAGATCTTTGTCGCCATCCACCAGGCCCTTAAGCGTGCGTCCAAAGAGTGAAGCGGTTTTTTTCACGTTCCTTCTGTTTTTATCGGCATCTATACCGTTTGCGACAAGAAGAAGCTCCTTTGTCATCTTTTGGGTAAGCATTCTTTGTTTGCCAGCCAGATTTATCGTGACAGCCATGCCCGGGTCGAGCTTGGAGCCGCCGGAGGCTTTGGCATCTTTTTCATACATGCCAACTGCGCGGTTCATATTTTTGAGAAGCGGCAGGTTTTCCTTGGCTATTTTTTCCAGTACAGCTTTCGATGTGTCGCCGCCGACAACGGCATCTATGTTTTTTTTGAATTCGGCCCAAAGAGCAGTGACCTTGCCTAGTTGCTTAATTATTTTTGCGTTTGGCGTTTTGGCCAGTTTTAGGCCGGCATCACCGTTAATGAGGCCTTTTAGTGTTTTGTCAAAAAGTGCGGCGGTTTTCTTTAGGTTTGCTTTGTTGCCTGTGACATCTATCCCTTTGGCTATCAGCAGGGCTTCCTTGCTCATTTTTTGCGAAAGCATTCTTTGTTTGCCGGAGAGGTTGAGTATCCTGCTCATTTCAGATTCCGATAACGCGTAAGACGGGACAGCTAAGAAAAGGATGGCGGAAAAGGAAAGGACGAAACTGATAAAAAATCTGTTCATGGCAAGACCCCCTTTAAAAAAATAGGCGCTTTTGCTTTTAAGTGGGATTGAAGCGATACAACCCACTCTAGCCAACAGAAATCGAGGAGAAGCGTTCACTCTGCGCAGGATAAGAAAGTATCTGCTTTTAATGCCAACGAGTCTCCCCCATACCCTTAGCGCAATTATACAACATTTTTGACAATTTCTGTTTTTGGACATCTTTTACTTTTACAACGTAGATTTAGAGGTGTAAGGGTGAAGCCTAATTGGGCCAAAGTTGCGTTATAGGTAATCAAAAGTAATAGAATTTCCAGAATCTATGGAACTTCTGGAAGGCTTTAATAGTTTGAAAACACGTTAGATAGCGGAGTTGAGCTTTTTTTAGGTATACAAAAGATTTTATTTTCAGCGTTGGTAAGCTTACGTCGCAAGTTCTAATGTTATCTTTTGCTCCATTTGGATCTTCGACTTTTTTAGTTTTGCCTATCTTTGTTATTATTCCCATAATCTCGTCTGTTTTTACGAGGCTGAAGGCTAGCCGGTTCTTTTGTCTGTTAAAGAATAGTGAAAATACGATATTGTTACCGTTCTTATGTTAGCAGGCGGTTTCGCACCGCTTGTAATTTGAAGGTTTAAATAGGTGAAGTAGTTGTGGAGAAACTTACGGAAAGGTTATTCCCGTTTCTTGCGTGGGCTCGGCGGTCCGATTCGTCGTCACTAAAGAGTGATTTTTTTGCAGGTATTACGAACGCGCTTATAGTGTTGCCGCAAGGTGTGGCGTTTTCGATGGTTGCCGGCCTTCCGCCCGAATATGGATTATATACGGCAATCATCCCCCCAATCATAGCGGCGCTTTTTGGTTCGTCTCTTCATCTTATATCCGGCCCTACGATGGCTATATCTATCGTGATTTTCTCGTCTATCAGTAGTCATGCCAAGGCAGGTAGCCCAGAATTTATTTCGCTGGTATTAACTTTGACAATTCTTGTCGGGGTTATTCAGCTTCTTCTCGGTTTAGCTAGGTTTGGGGCTTTGGTAAATTTTATTTCTCATACGGTTGTTATCGGGTTTACAGCCGGCGCGGCGCTGCTTATCGGGACAAGCCAAATTAGGCATTGTCTCGGTATTTCGCTGGCGATAGGCGAATCTTTTTTCGGAACATGGGTTGAGATTGTTGGCAAACTGGGCGAGACTAACCTTCCTTCGGTTTTTATAGCGTTAGTTACAATGGCTATTTTTCTTTTGTTAAAAAGGTTCCGTCCAGGCTGGCCAAGCATGCTGTATGCGATGATAGGCGGCGGGGTCGCCACTTACCTACTTGGCGCGGATGAGCACAATATAGAGCTTGTGTCATTAATCTCTTTTAACTTTCCGCTTCTCTCAATGCCGGATTTCTCTCCTGAGGTGTTGAGCAGTATGATTCCAAGCGCGTTTGCCGTCGCTATGCTTGGGCTTATCGAAGCTGTTTCAATAGCTAGGTCGGTTGCGCTAAAGTCGGGGCAGAGGATTGACGGCAATCAGGAGTTTGTAGGGCAGGGGTTATCGAACATTGTCGGCTCTTTTTTTTCCTGCTACGCTTCCGCAGGTTCATTTACAAGAACTGGAATAAACTATTCCTCTGGAGCCAAGACACCGCTCGCGGCGATTTTTGCGGCGTTTTTTTTATGCTTCATACTGGTCGGGTTTGGAAGCCTTACGGCATATATCCCGCTTCCTGCTTTGGGGGGGATTATCCTTATAGTCGCTTATAATCTGATAGATTTTAAATATATAAAAAAGCTTATTACGTCGGAACAGTCGGAACTGTCGGTAATGCTGATTACCTTCCTAGCGACAATAACGGTTCAGCTGGAATTTGCTATTTATATCGGTATGATATTTTCCTTAGTCCTCTACCTGAACAAAACATCAAAACCTAAAATAGTGCCTTGCCTGCCAGATTCATCTACCCCAGGGCGTCATTTTAAAACAGCTTCCCGCCGGTCTGTCTGCCCGCAACTACAAATTTTGCGGATTGACGGGTCTATATACTTCGGTTCGATTAATCATATAGAGCAGGCCCTACAGTACTCTTTCGATAAAGATGCTGGTGGTAGAAAGAGGCTCCTTATTATATCCAGCGGCATTAACTTTATTGATATGTCGGGGATAGAAATGTTTTCCAAGATAGTCAATAAAGCAAAGGAGGCTGGAGGGGAGATATATTTTTATGGGCTTAAGGCGAATACTTTAGCCGTGATGGAAAAATGCGGACTTGTGGAAAAGATAGGTTCCGATAATATATTTCCGGCAAAAGATATAGCTTTGAAAACAATTTACGCGAAACTAAATAAAGGTATATGCTACCTATGCGACGAAGAGATTTTCATCGAGTGTGGTTATGCCGGTAAAAAAGGTTTGAGGCCAAAGTGATAGATTAGACATAGATAGAGAGTATGTTTAGTTTTTTTCCGTAACTCCATTTGACTCTCAAACTTCAACCCTGATAGAGTGTTCCGCTTATTATGACTATAGACAGCGGTAAACTGGCGTTTGTTTTTCCGGGGCAGGGAGCCCAGAAAATCGGTATGGGTAAAGCGTTGGCAGGCTCTAGCCCTAAGGCCCTCGCAATTACGAAAAAAGCTGATAAAGTGCTTGGTTTTTCAATATCTTCCATCTGTTACAATGGCCCTGATGAGGAACTATCCAAAACCGAAAATACCCAGCCAGCCTTGTTGACGGCATCGGTGGTTGCTCTGGAGGCTTTTAGGCAAAAGTGCGATATAGAGCCGGATTTTGTCGCTGGTCACTCTCTTGGAGAGTTTTCGGCCGTTTATGCCGCTTCCGGCCTTTCCTTCGAGGATGCCGTTAGCATTGTACGCAAAAGGGGAGAGTATATGTCCAAAACTTCCGGCGGGGTGATGGCCGCCGTGCTTGGGCTTGAGGCGGAGGCGATAGAGTCTGCCTGCTTGGAGGCTAGTAGCGGTAATGAGTTTATACAGCCGGCAAACTATAACGGCAATGGTCAGACAGTTATAGCAGGAACCGCTATAGCTTTGGAGAAGGTCTCCATTTTACTTAAAGAAAAGGGTGCCAAACGGGTTATACCGTTGAATGTATCGGCCGCTTTTCATACGCCGTTCATGCAATCAGCCTCCCAACAGCTAGCGAGGAACTTGGACGAGCTGACATTTAAAGACCTTAAAGCTACCTTGATAAACAATGTTGACGCGAAGGCGGTTTCTTCGGCTCTTGATGTTCGTGAAGGCTTGAAAAAACAGGTGACAGGCGCGGTAAGATGGACAGAAATAATGGACAAGCTTATTGATAGCGGAGTGACAACCGTAATAGAGTTTGGCACGGGGAAAACACTTCTTGGAATGTTAAAAAGGGCGGAGGGTGGTAAATCGCTAAAACTTTTGAATGTAGAGGACGAAGCTAGCCTTGAGAAGACGCTTGGAGAACTGCGGTGACGATTAAAGGAAAAACAGTTTTTATTACCGGCGCTTCCAGAGGTATAGGAAGGGAGCTTGCGGTAGCCTATGCCAAAGGTGGCGCTAATCTTTTTATTACCTACAACAGCACGCCGCCGAAAGATACGCTTTTGGCTATTTCGGAGCATGGGGCAGAGGCGCAAGCGGTTAAGCTCGATGTATCGGATTCGTCTGCCGTGGACGAGGCGGTAAAGAGCTGTGTAGAGAGGTTTGGCACCGTTGATGTGCTTGTAAATAATGCCGGCATTACAAAAGACGGCCTTCTTATAAGGATGAAAGAATCAGACTGGGATGACGTTATCGACGCGAACCTTAAAGGCGCTTTTAATATGATGAAGTCGGTATCCAAGATAATGATTAAAAAACGTGTCGGCAAAATAGTAAACATCGGTTCAATCGTCGGCTCTATGGGGAACCCGGGGCAGGCTAACTATTCGGCATCTAAGGCTGGGCTTATCGGTCTTACCAAGTCTGTAGCGAGGGAGCTAGCTTCGAGAAACATTCAGGTAAACCTTGTCGCTCCCGGCTATATAGAAACAGATATGACGGATGAACTTAACGAAAAGCAGAAAGAGACGATTCTGGAAAGCATCCCGCTTAAAAAACTGGGAACAACTGCTGATGTTGCAAACTCTGTTTTGTTTCTTTCTTCTTCTGCATCGGATTATATTACCGGTCACGTTTTGCATGTGAACGGCGGCATGTATATGTAATATGGTTTGTCCGCTTTTAGCAGGTAATTTGATTTTAAGGAGTTGTAATGGCAAAAAAAGGAATTGTTGGAGTTTTAGCGGTAATCTTTGCCCTTGGTATGATTATGGTTGCGTTTATTGAGTATAAGCCTGCCGCACCTCCTCCTCCGGTAGAAAAGGAACCGCGGGCGGAGACGGCACAGCCGCCGTCCGAAAGTTCATCGCCCCATTCGGATCAAGCTTCGGAACAAAAAACGTATCTGGTAGATATGGCCGCCATCCCGCAGGTTATAGCTATCGTCAACGGATCCAAAGTCGATAAAAAGCCATTTATCAGAATACTCTCAGGCATACAAAAACAGATGGCAGGCCAGGGCAGGCCTTTTACCGAACAAGATTATGATTCTATCAAAACAAAGTTTATGGAAAACATAATCAATGTCTATCTGCTTTCGCAGGAGGCCGATGCCAAAGGGATTAAGGCCGATGAAAAAGCGGTAAACGAAGCGATAGCGAAATTCGAATCCCAGTATACAGACAAAGAGCATCTAAAAGCCCAGCTTGATAAAGAAGGGGTCACTATGGATGACCTTAGAGCAGAAGTGACCCGCGGTTTTAAGATAAACAAGTTTCTTGAAGAGGTTGTGCTTGCCGACATAAAGGCAAGTGATGCGCAGGTAAGGCAGGTTTATGATGAGAATATTTCTGACTTTAAACGGCCCAAGAGCGTTAAAGCCCGTCACATTCTTCTAAACCTTGCGCCGGATGCCGATGATGAAACGGTAAAAAAGGTGGAGGCGAAGATGGATGATGTCGTGGCTAAACTTAAAAAAGGGGAAAAGTTTGACGAGTTGGCAAAGCAGTATTCCGATGGCCCGTCAAAAAACAAGGGAGGAGACCTCGGGTTTTTTTCTACGGGTAATATGGTTAAGGAATTTGAGGATGTAGCTTTTTCGCTAAAACCGGGAGATGCACCTAAAAAAGTCCGCTCCAGATTCGGGCTTCATCTGGTGGAAACTACGGATGTTAAGGAAGCCGGTACAGAGTCGTTTGAAGAGGTTAAGGAAAAACTAAAACTCAATATAGAGTCTAACGAAAAGAATAAACTGATGAAGGGTTTTATTTCCAATCTTAGAGAAAAAGCGGAAATCAAAGTACTTCTGTAGGCTGTTTTGCGCGTAAGTGTTGTTATTGTAAATTTCAATACGGGCGGCCTGCTTGAGCAGTGTCTTGCGTCGATAGAGGAAAAGTTTCGCGCGGTATCGTACGAGGTTATAGTTGTCGATAACGCCTCTACCGATAGCTCTGAGGAGGCGGCCCGAAGACGCAAAGAGGTTGTTCTGGTAGCCGGAAAAGTAAATATAGGCTTTGCCGCCGGATGCAACATCGGGACGCAGATGGCGAATGGTGAATCTCTGCTTTTTTTGAACCCTGACACCTCTATTATTTCTAACGAAATAAAAAACCTGTTAGACAGCTTTGAAAAAGATGAAACGGCCGGCGCGCTCGGATGCCAAAACCGTCTGCCGAGCGGCGCCATACAGACCTCTGCGTATAATTTTCCGGGGCTGTTTCAGCTTTTTTCTTATGTTTTTCATCTGAAAGGTTTTTTGGAAATTCAGGGATTGCGAAGGTTCCTTTCCGCCTTTTTGGGGAATAGTTTTGGACAGTTCCATCATCATAGAGACCGTCGGGTGGTAGACTGGGTGACAGGTGCCTTCTTGCTTATCAAACGTAAGGCATGGATAAAAGCGGGGAGCTTCGACCAAAGGTTTTTTCTTTTTTGCGAGGAGATAGACTGGTGCCTTAGGCTAAAAAAAACTGGGATGAACGTAGTTTTCGATCCTTCGTTCGAGATAGAACACCATGTAGGCTATAGCTCGCAAAAAGTAAAACCGTTTGTTATGCTTGAAAAACAGAAAAGCTATCTTCGTTATTTTGAAAAGCATAGCTCCGCGTTTGGCTACTTTTTTGTGAGGGTAGTTTTTTATATAGGAGTTTGGTTCTGGAAAATCGTCTATTCGCTCAAAGGCGAAAAAGAGCTTCACAATGTGTATGCCGTGCTGGCGAAAGGGTTGAGCGAACATGATAAAAAAGTTTGAGCGTTTGACCGAAATACTAAAAGATGCTGGCTCCGCTGTCATAGCTTATTCCGGTGGAACAGATAGCAGTTTTCTTGTTAAGGCGGCGTACGACACTGCTTCTCTTTCTGGAGAGAAAGTGCTGGCTGTAACAGCGAGGTCCAGCACTTATCCAGAATCGGAATTTAAGGCGGCTATAGAAATTGTAAAAACGATCGGAGCAGAGCATAGAGTAATCAATTCCGAAGAGCTTGATATCCCCGGCTTTGCCGAAAATCCGGTTGACCGCTGTTTTTTCTGCAAGGGCGAACTTTTTGGGATACTTATTTCAATAGCTAAAACGGAAGGTTATAATGTAGTTTATGACGGCTCCAACTTGGACGATGAGGGTGACTACCGGCCGGGAAGAAAAGCGGCAAAAGAGCTTGGCGTTAGATCGCCTCTTATAGAGGCTGGGATGACGAAAGACGATGTCCGTTCTCACGCGAAAAGACTTCGGTTATCAAACTGGGATAAGCCTGCCGCCGCTTGCCTTGCGTCGCGCTTCCCCTACGGCATGGAAATAACTGGTGAGAAACTAAAGCAGGTAGAAACCGCCGAGGAAATATTGAAAGGGGAAGGTTTTTTAAAGGTAAGGGTTAGGCATCACGGAGCGATGGCAAGGATAGAACTTGACCGATTATTAATAGCCAAATTCATATCCCACCCCCGGCAGGAGGAGATAGTAGGCAGAATAAAGTCTCTTGGCTTTGATTACGTTACGCTTGACCTAGAAGGGTACAGGAGAGGAAGCTTAAACGAAGTTTTACAAAAACCGAACTTTAAGTAAAGTCCTCCAGCTGTTTTATCAGTACCCCGATAGCCATTATGTTGAACCCTTTTTCCTCTTTTATCTTGGCGACGGTATCCTTGTATGCTGATACCGATTTTTCTTTTTCACCGATGTAATTTCTAAAAGCTTTTTCCATGCTTTCATCTTTTCTTCTAAAATCGAGAACTTTCATAACGAGATGCCTCTGGCAGTTCTCTAGTTCACTTGAAAGGTTTTCCACCATCTGCTTTTCCCATCTGGTCTGAATAGGACACGATTCCAGCATCTCAAAGACCCAGTCTATATCAAGATTGTTCGTAACAAGGATGTATAGGTTGCCTGTCTCCATAAAGTCGGCGTGGCGCTCTTCCTTAATAGAGAGCATCGACATGATATCTTTCATGTACGGCAAAATGACAATCCACTTAGCAAGCTCTTCGGGGATATTCTGTTTGGCAAATTCCTTTACCTTTTTATCCAGACAGCCTTTATCAAGCGAGCAGATAGTCTCCAGCTCTTTAAAAAGGTTTTGTTTGAATCTATCGACTACTTCCTGATACTGGTTTACGAAGTCGAAGCTTACTCTATCGACAGGTATATGCGTAAGCATCCACGCGACAATCTTTGAAAGCAGGTCTTCCATTTTAAGAAGAAACTGTACCTGTACTTTTGCGTCGACTTTGTTGTCGAGCGCGTGTACCATTTTTCTGTAATCATCAGCCTGAAGGAGGTTAGAAGCTATCAGATACGCTCGGCATATTTCCCACGGGCTTGCTCCGGTGGCTATTTCCATGCCATGGGCGAATGTCACTCCGGCCTGATTTACTATCTGGTTGCTTATTATTGTCGAGATTATCTCCTTTTTAAGCCGGTGACTGCTCAGGCTTTGCTCGTGGTCGTGTATTACTACCGGCGGGAAGTAGCTGTATAGATACCTTCTAGCAAAAGTTGTATCGACTATGGACGAGCTTAGTATCGCGTCGTTTAGTCTCATTTTTTCGTAGCCGTAGATTACCGAGAGAATCGGCCTTAGCATATGCGCCGGTTTTTCTGAATACGAGGCGAGTGTTTCGGTGTCTGGTATGTTTTCATCTATGCGGTCAAACAGTTCGGCAGTTTCCATGTCGTTGATGTAGTTTAGGAATATGTCGGGTTTTTTCTCACTTCGCTCCTGATCCAAAGTTATTCCGGCACTTTGCAGGTAGTTATCCATCAGTACCATTTCGGCAATCTCAGGCCCCAGTTTTACAAAAAGCTCTATAGCCTTATCTCTGCTTTCCAGCTCGCCTTTTGCCAGTAGTATTTCAAGCAGTATCTTGAGGTTTACTTCGTGGTCGCTAATGTCTACTCCGGCTGAATTATCGACTGAATCGGTATTAAGCCTTCCGCCGTTCTCGGCTAACTCTATCCTCGCGTTTTGGGTTATCGCGAGGTTGGCCCCTTCGCCAAGCACCTTTGCCCTCAGTTCATCCGCGGTAACTCTTACAGGGTCGTTGGCTTTATCTCCGACATCGGCGTTGCTCTCTCTGCTGGAGCGCACATAGGTGCCGATACCGCCAAAGTAGAGAAGGTCAACCGGCATAGAGAGAATTGTTTTTATAAGTTCAAGACCGCTCATCGAATCTTTGTCGGTAAGGAGCATTTTCTTGGCTTCGCTTGAAAGGTTTATCTGCTTCGCGCTTCGTTTAAAAACTCCGCCACCTTTTGATATCAGTTTGGGGTCGTAATCCTCCCATGTATTTCCGGGTGGCATCTCGAAGAGCCTTTTCCGTTCTTTGTGCGATTTTGCAGGGTCTGGGCTAGGGTCCAGAAAT
This sequence comes from Nitrospirota bacterium, assembly GCA_024275955.1. Lineage (GTDB taxonomy): Bacteria > Nitrospinota_A > UBA7883 > JACRGQ01 > JACRGQ01 > JAJRYD01. The sequence continues at coordinate 3,478 of JAJRYD010000035.1, read as the reverse complement.
ATGTTGAGGTGATCGAATGCCGCTACAAGTTTGATTTTTGTGGAGAGTAGCATGCCGTTGCCGAAAACATCGCCAGCCATTCCGCCTACGCCGGAAACTGTTACCGGCTCGGTCTGGATATCTGTTCCAAGCTCACGGAAATGCCTTTTGACGCATTCCCATGCTCCTTTCGCGGTTATGCCGAATTTCTTATGATCGTATCCTATGGAACCGCCTGACGCAAAGGCATCTTTCAGCCAGAATCGGTATTGTTCCGACACTTCGTTTGCCGCGTCGGACATCGTAGCAGTCCCTTTATCGGCCGCTACTACAAGGTAAGGGTCTGGGTCGTCGAAGCAGACCACATCTTTGGGCGGAATAGGCTCACCGTCCAGAAGGTTATCTGTGAGGTCTAGGAGTCCCTTGATAAAAGTTTGATAGTTCTTTTTGAAGAGGCTCATTCTTTCTTGGGTGGTTTTCGCCTTCATCTTTTTTATGACAAAGCCGCCCTTTGAACCGACCGGCACTATCACGGAGTTTTTTACCATCTGGGTTTTCATCAGACCGAGTATTTCAGTACGGAAATCATCCGGCCTGTCGCTCCACCGCAGGCCGCCTCTCGCTACCTTGCCTCCCCGAAGATGCACGCCTTCGATGGATGGGGAATGCACATAAATTTCGGCCATAGGCACTGGCTTTGGCATCTGTATTACACCAGCACAATTTACCTTAAAGGAGATGTAATGATCCTCTTTTGCGGTGTAGTAGTTGGTTCTAAGAGTGTTTTCCATAATATTGAAAAGGAGTCTTAGGATGTTGTCCTCGCCCAAGTCAGTAACATCTTCCAGCTTTTTGAAAAACTTTTCCCTTTTTTTCTTTAGCGATGCGACATTACTGCTCTTTGGGTTGAACCTTTCCTCAAAGTACGATACCAGTAAAGACATAGTATCTGGGAACTTGTTGAAGGTGGCGGTTACCGAGCTTGGGTTGGCTGTCATGTTTATCTGGATGATATAATTCTGGTAGGCTCTCAAGAGGTCAACCTGTTTCCATGTAAACCCCGCTGAAAGCACAAGGCTATTGAGAGGACAGTCTTCCGCCGTCTGGCTTATTACCAGCTGTATCGTTTCTATGAGGTGTTGCTTATGTTTTACCAGCAGGTCTATTTTATCTTCGGTCTCTTCTATCGTAAGAAGCTGTATGTGCAACGTGTCTGTGCCGTCTTTCTTTAATGGTAGCGCCAGTTCTTCTTTTACATTTATGCCGAGGTTGGAAAAGGTAGGTATAAGCTTCATAAGACTAAGCTCTTTTTGCAGGAATATTCGAAGTGTGGCGGAAGTGCTACTTTTGCACTGTATGTCTATTTGAAGCTCGCCGGTATCGACAGCTTTTTTTAACAATAAAAGGTCGTTTACAGCTTCTTTAGGTGTCACCGCCTCTTTGTAAAGCTTGGTTAGTCTTGGCGCCAGCAGGTTGTATATGGCAAAGCCTCTTGTGTCTGTAAGGCGCGCCACAAGCTTTTTCATCAAAAGCTTGTCCCATGTGGTTATCAGTTCCTTAATTTCCCCGACGGTTTTTTCGGTATCTATCTTTACTTCTTCATTTTGGGCAAGTGGGAAATAGATAAAAATCTGACCCACTACTGTGGTACGGGATGTTTGGATGTAAAGCAGTTTTTTGCCAAGAAGTTTTTCAAAGAAGTCCGCGAGCCTTAATGTATTTTCGTGACTATGGTTTTTAATAGAAAAAATAAGGATTACAGTCATATATTCGAACTCGTGGCATTTCCGCACTAGAAGATGCACCTCATCTTCGCTTTTAAGCATTACGGAGATATTGAGCGTGGCGGAAAGGCTTTTCGTGTCTGCGTAGAAAAGTTCTTTTTTAGGAAGCGTGTTAAACACGGTAAGTATCTCTCGGTGTAGATGTGATTTAGGGCGGATATTATCCATTTCAAATATACGGTTTAGCTTTTTGCGAAGAAAAGGAATCTCAGCAGACCTGTTCATCGTCGCGCCTCTTGAAAACCGCCCTAGGATAATCGAAGCCTTTACAGGTTTTTTATTTTTGTCAAACTCCCTTATCGCTATCACGTCAATCGAATCTTTGTGGTAGATAATGTTAGGGGAAGCAGGTAGAAAATTAAAAATCATCGAATACGGTTTAGTGGAGTATTGAACAGCGAGCTTCTTAATATCTTTGGCAAGGCATGGGAAAACGGTTTCCATCAAGGTTTGATTTTTGTAGACACCGAGCCGTTTTTTTTCATCTTCTTTAGCTTTTGAACCGTGAAGGTCGAAGCTGGTCATCCCCATAAATATGAAGTTGTCGGGTAACAGCCATTTGAAAAAATCTATCGCTTCCTCTCCGTCTTTGCTGTCAGCGGCGTGGCCGCATAGTCTGTCGCAGACATCAGCCACTCTTTTAGTTATCTTTGGAAAATCTATAACCGATAGGAAAAGCGACTCAAGCGTTGCCGTCACTTCCCGTTCTAACTTTTTAATGGTTCTGGCACTGACTATTTTGGCGATGCTTATGTATGTAAAGATCTCTTTAGAGCCGTCTTTGCTTAAAGGTTTAATGTCAGTTATTTTGCCCTTTTCACGCGTGACCGTCATAACAGGGTATAGCCCCGCTATTACATGGTTTTCAGTGATATTGAGGTAGCCCCAGAGGTTCTCAAGTATAAAAGGGTATTCTTTAGAATGAATTATTAATCCTGTAGAGGCTATTCTGTGTCCGTTTTTAGGCATGATGGAGGAGGGGGGTTGTTCTACGGAAACGAGGAAGCCAGGCACCTCTTTATCTTTAGTGGAGCCGCTTTCTAAATCGCGCATAAAGAAATCAAAAAAATAACGGAGCTGGTGATAATGCTGTTCTTCGTTTCTCTCCATGAAGAACGCTTCGGTATAGGAGGAATAGACGATGGCTGAAAACTTGTGGAAAAGTTCAGGCTCATCTCCGTCGTAAAAAGCTTTTATCTTCGGCCAGATTTTCTCAAATTCTGATGCCTTTTCTTTTACGCCGAGGTGAATGGGTGGATATCTTAGTGACAGTGTTGACGATGAACTGGAATCCGGCATGAAACCCTCCAAATTTATTGTTCTCTATTTTACCGATAAAAGAACAGCAAAGCAAAGCTTCTCCCCAAAACTCTTGTGAGCTGAAACGTTTTTGAGCTGATGTCGTTGCCGGCATGATTGTAAGGTTTTGGTAAATGTGACACTTATAGATGCAAGGTTTGACAAAAAATTATAGAATCAGACTTAGAAAACTACTAGGACTATTTCTACCTCTCAAAAAATCTCCATTCGGGAGTGGCCAGAGTGGTGTTTATCCTAAGCTTCTTGTCTAAAATTGATCTTCCCCCGAAAAAGCGGACACACAGTTAAGCAACTTTTGCCGCCTGTTCAAATTCCGATGGAGAGCAATATCCAATGGTTGAGTGTTTTCTGACACGATTATAAAACACTTCTATATATTCAAAAACAGACCGCCT
>JAJRYD010000034.1 GCA_024275955.1 Nitrospirota bacterium | reverse complement strand
CGGCTCGATAGCCGACCTGCGCTTTAGCCACTTCCGCAAACTATCCTTCAAGTAATGCAAGCCAACCATAAGGCGGGTCGGTTTGGCAGGGCGACCGATACCTTGGCTGTAAAGTTTGCCGAATGTTTCATCGAAAGAAGACCAGTCGATCGCACCGGCAAGACGGTACAAAGGAGAGTTGATTAAGACGAACTTTGGATAGGAGGCCTTGATTATCACGTTTTTTTGCCTACATAAAATCCCCATGTTTTAAGGGTTAATCGCTCATTCCTTGCAATTATAGCAGGCAGAATTCACACTTTAAATCAATACCTATAGGGTCAATAGAGTTTTTCAGGGAGGTCTAGTTAATGGTGACGGATTTCTTTACTTTTTTTGTCGAGCTTATTGTTTGAAGCCACTTAAGTATTTTCTTCCGAGGAAAATGGGGGGGCCGACCCCCAATATTAGACATTCCAATTTGGCTACATCACGACCCATACCGATGTGCGCCATCTTAGAAAACTAGACTACCTCTTTTTCTTTTTACCCGACTTCTTCTTGCCGGATTTCTTCTTGTCCTTTTCTTTCTCTGGGCAGGCTTTGCCTACCGCTTCATCAGGCTTTGGGATAAGCCCTTGCATATAATATTTCTTATACTCGGCGGCGTGCAGATAAACTTCTACCTCCTCCTCATCTTCCTCGCCCTCGTTCAGGCATACCGGCACTTTGGGGCAGGCTCCTTGCCTAACAAGAAACGCCTCTGGTAAAGACCTCCAGCCTTTTAGCGTCATCGGCTGTTCACATTTCTGGTACCAATCTTCGGTAATATGGTACCTGTAGCAGACAAGCTCTTTCCCCCTTCTGCATTTCGGCGCGTCCTCGGCATCCTCGCCCTGCGCGGCAAAGACAGATAGCGGAAACAGGATAGCAAACAAAACAGCAACAAAACTTTTGAAGCTACCCGTAGCAAAGCTACGGGGGATGTTCCAAATGTAGGGAACAGTTTTCATTATAGATTCTCTCGCTACCCCCACGATAAGTTGCGGGAATTGCGCTCGCAACTGCATTTTCATAAAACACCTCTCCAAAAACAAGAGATTAGCCGGTTTCCGATTCCATTACAAGCGATGTAAAATGAACCGATGAAAAACTCGTGTATTCTATCAGTTTGAAAATTACAATCATCTTTGTCCTCCCCTTGCGAAGCGGAAGAGGAGGTGCCCCGCAAATACGGGACGAAGGGGTTACCCTTAAAGTGGCACCACCCCTCAGTCCACTCCTTTGAGAAAGGAGGGGAAACCACTGAAATTCAAACTGACACACTACCAAAAACTGCCGGAAGAGCTGACCCTGACAGAAATAGCACGCCTTCTGTGCGGCAAACCGTACAAAGGCAACGCAGGTTCCGGCGATGAGAAAATAATGCTAAAATTTCTCCTGAAGGCGGCACGCCCCTTTAGCCCGAAAAAGATTTCAAAAAAACACGACCTTATAGCCTTTTATAAAGACATTCACGACAGGGAAAACGGCGACAACATAACTGTGGCGAGAGACTACTTCATCCATTTCATCCACGAAACGCCGCCTTACCGCTACCCGAGGATAAAAGAACATTACCGCAAAAACCGCTTTTGGTAACCACGCACCTTGCAGGTGAGGCGGCTCTCACAGCCACGCAGAGCGTGGAGCCAGTGGTCGCCTGCCATGAGCATGTCGAATGGCCAGCGGTGAAGATATTTCTCTTAAAAACCTAAACCGTTTTTGGGGCTGTTGCCTAATGAGATAAATTTGATTTTTCTACAAATTACCAATCCCTAAAGGCTCTATTTTTAAGAAGCTAGAAAATTAACTTTTCCATAAAATGCTCAAAAAACTCTTTGGGAAATAGTCCCTTTTTGTATGTTCACCGCTACCACCTCACGCATTGCGTGGGTGGGGCGCTATCCAGTATCAGCTAAAAAAGTTACTAGCGCGGGAGAGGCGAGTAGTGCAAGGCGGATGATAAAAAGCGAGGGCGCAGGCAAGCTAATTCAATTTAGTAGTCGCGCCGCAAACGCCCCGCCGTTAAGGCGGCAACAGCTATTGGCAAAAATTGAGAAATACTAAAAAACAGTCTGCCGCTTGGCAAGCAGATTGCCCCACGCCATGCGTGGACTAGCCAAGCTTGGCGTGGCTACCGTCGCAGAACGGCCGGTTTTTGGTATGCCTGCACATGCATATAGCCGACGTAGTCTTTTCTTTTATCTCAAACCGCGTAGGCTCAAACTCGCCTTTTTCGGTATGCGCGCCGTCGCACCACGGCTGGGTTTTCGACTCACCACAAGAACACCAATGATACTCGCCCGGCTCAAGCTCCATTACCATCGGTTTTTTATCTGCAATTTTAGGGTCGGCCATTTTCATACCTCCTGAAAAATATGGTTAAGAGAACTGCCTCCCTTCCAGCTTACACGAATAAAAGGAACTCTCCAAAATCGTTTTGTACCAATTTGTGTCTGGCTGATGCTCGGTTCCAGCGAAGGAGAGGCGAGTAGTGCAAGGCGCGCGAAGTAACGAGTGAAGGGAGCGCAGGTTTCTTGCGTGACCTAAGCGAGGTCGAGTGCAACGAAGCAGGACGAAGCTTATCCGATGCTGGCTAGAGGCGAATAAGCGCTGACCCCCATGTAAAGCCGCCGCCGAAAGCTACCATCAAAATAAGGTCGCCTTTACCGGCCCTTCCCTCTTTCAACGCTTCATCTAGAGCTATAGGTATAGAGGCCGCCGCGGTATTGCCTACATGCTCTATGTTCATATAGAAAAGCGACCCATCTAAACCAAGCTGCTTGGCTACCATATCAATTATCCGTTTATTCGCCTGATGCGGTATTACCAGTTTTATGTCGGACGCTTCCACGCCGTTATGTTTCATAGCTGTCTGCGCCGCTTCTACCATCATCTTGATGGCGACCTTGAAGGTTCTGTTGCCTATCATCTCTAGCCGGTATTTTTTTTCGTCTAAAAACTGCTGTGTAAAACGGTTCGCGCTACCGCCTCCCGGCGCCTGCAGGTAGTCGGCCTTAGTGCCGTCGGAATAGATATGGGTGGAAAGGATTCCGGCCGTCCCCTCTTTAGCTTTAAGCACGACAGCGCCGGCGCCATCGCCAAAGAGAACACAGGTAGTTCTGTCTTCCCAGTCGATAATACTGGAATAAACCTCTGCGCCTATAACCAGAGCGTTTTTATACATGCCCGAAGCGATATACTGGTTCGCCGTTGTAAGGCCGTAAACGAAACCGGAACATGCCGCGAGAATATCGAACGCCACAGCTTTAGACGCGCCGAGCTTTGCCTGTACAAAACAGGCGGTAGAGGGAAAATACATATCGGGCGTGGAGGTTCCTACCAGTATCAGCTCTATATCTTCCGCTTTCATACCGGCTTTTTTAAGAGCCTCTTTTGCCGCCGGCACCGCAAGGTCGGAAGCCGAAACATTTTCGGCCGCTATATGCCTTTCCTTTATGCCGGTGCGCTCCATTATCCACTGGTTGGATGTCTCTACCATCTGCTCAAGGTCGGCGTTTGTCAAAATCTTTTCGGGAAGAAAACGCCCGGTACCGGCTATTACCGCTCTCATTTGGCTACTCGTCATCCTTTGTCTTTTCCTGAAAACCGGAAGGATTGATACTTTTCTTTATCTGGTCCCAAAGCCCCTCTTTTTTCTCCAGCGCCTTTTCTATCTCTATATTTTTTTCCATTCCTTCGCGTATAGAATCGTTTACCTTATCGCCCACAAACTCTCCAGCATGCTTTATCGCGTTTTTGATAGACCTCGCCTTAGAGGAACCGTGACAGATGAAAACTGTTCCGTTAAGCCCCAAAAGAGGAGCGCCACCATACTCATGGTAGTCGATTCTGCGCTTAAACTCATCGAGATGGGAACGGATAAGCAGGTAGGCCAGCTTCGATCTCCAATCTTTGGAAAATATACCTTTAAGCGCCTTTGTAAACATTTCGGCAACCGATTCGCTTACCTTCAGCGTTACATTGCCGACGAACCCGTCGCAGACTATTACGTCGGTAGTACCCCGATAAACCTCCTTCGCCTCCACGTTGCCTATAAAGTTTATGGAGCTTTGCCTTAGCATAGAGCCGGCAAGCTTCGATATTTCGTTTCCTTTTCCATCTTCCTCGCCGATATTCAAAAGGCCGGTAGACGGGAGATCTTTTTTCATAACGTGGGAAGCGTAGATAGAACCCATAATTCCAAACTCGAAAAGAGTCTGCGGTTTGCAGTCTACATTCGCCCCCGCATCGAGCAGTAGCGACCACCCTGTCTGCGTCGGAAGCATGACGGAAATAGCGGCCCTGCTTATGCCGGGTATATGTCTTAACAAAAGCGTGCCATGAGCCATAACAGCTCCGGTATTGCCGGCGCTGACAAAAGCATCGGCGCTTCCTTCTTTTACAAGGCGGGTGCCGACCATTATGGAGGAATCTTTTTTCTTTCTGTAGGCGAGAGACGGGCTATCGTCCATTGTTACAATTTCTGACGCGTGAACCACTTTTATGGAAAGGGTAGAAATATCGTGCCGCGCCAGCTCGGCCTCCACGATACCGCTTTGGCCAACGAGAAGAACCTCGCAACCGCACTCTTTTGCCGCCAACACCGCGCCCTCCACTATGGCAGAGGGAGCGTTATCGCCCCCCATGGCATCAACGGCAATTTTCATCTATTCTTCTTCTACTGAGATTACTTCCTTGTCGCCGTAAAAACCACAGCTAAGGCATACCTTGTGCGGCAATTTAGGCTCTTGACAGTTGGGGCAGACCGACACATTCACCTGCGTCAGCGCATCGTGCGAACGGCGCATTCCCCGTTTGCTTTTGGAAGTTTTCTTCTTTGGTACTGGCATTTCATTTACCTCTCTACTGTTTCTCTTTTAGCTTTTTTAAAACCGCGAACCTACCGTCCACGGCATCCGTAGAGCAACCACAGCCGCCCTTATTCAAATTTTTCCCGCAACTTGGGCAAAGCCCTTTACACTCCTCGCCGCAAACCGTCCTAAGCGGCATCTGCAAAAGCAACTGCTCGCAAAGCATCGGCAAGACATCTATACTATCACCTTTGTAAGTGTAAGAGTCTTCATCCTCTCCAACCTTTTCCTCAGGGAAAAAGGCAGTCTGTATATCAACCTCCACAGGCAGTTCAAACTGGTTCAGGCAACGGCCACATTCTGCCTTTAGCCGGACACTCGCCTTGCCCAAAACGTATATATCTTCGTCGTTACGGGTGAAAGAAAGCTCCGCTTTGAGTGAACCGGCAACATTGACAGTATCGAAAAACAGGTTAGCCGGGCTGTTAAGCGAAAGCTCGTACCCGCTGTCTATGTCGATATCGTAAATATCGACAGCAACAACGTTTGCTTTTTTTTCCAAAACAGCCTCCGCAACCACTCTAAAAATTCCTGCCTAAAGCCGGTTAAGCCAAAATCGGCGCTATAACCAGCGCGACAATAGACATAAGTTTAATAACGATATTAAGCGCCGGGCCGGAAGTATCTTTAAACGGATCGCCCACGGTATCGCCAGTGACAGCGGCATGGTGCGCGTCGGAGCCTTTACCGCCAAAGTGTCCCTGCTCTATATATTTCTTCGCGTTATCCCACGCTCCGCCGCTGTTAGCCATAAGAAGCGCCAAAAGCACGCCGGAAAGCGTGGCGCCGGCAAGCATGCCTCCAAGAGCCTCTTTACCAAAAACAATACCTACAAGTATCGGCGCGCAAACACCTATAAGAGCCGGCAGTACCATCTCCCTTAGCGAAGCTTCGGTCGATATCTCTATACATCTCGATGAATCCGGCTTTGCTGTTCCTTCCATAAGGCCTGGTATCTCGCGGAACTGACGCCGTATCTCCTCGACCATAGCCATAGCCGCCTTACCAACCGATGTCATGGTAAAAGCCGCTATAAGAAACGGAATAAGACCGCCGAAGAAAAGCCCAACGACGGTTGTAGGGTTTAGAAGGTTAATAGACTCAAGACCGACAGCGCTCGCGTATGCCGAGAAAAGAGCGAGAGCCGTAAGCGCGGCAGAGCCTATCGCAAAACCTTTGCCTATAGCCGCCGTAGTGTTTCCAACAGCGTCAAGCGAATCGGTAATTTTTCTTGTATCTGGCCCAAGGCCTGCCATTTCCGAAATACCGCCGGCGTTATCTGCTACCGGCCCGTAAGCATCTACACTCATTGTAATACCTACAGTAGCGAGCATGCCGACAGCGGCAAGCCCTATGCCGTAAAGGCCGGCAAGCTGTGCGGAGCCGAAAGTGGCAAGCGCGATTATAATAACCGGAAGGGCGGTACTCTCAAGACCGATAGCGAAACCTGTGATTATCGTCGTCGCAGGGCCTGTCTGGCACGCCTTGGCAATCTTCTTAACAGGGCCGAACATTCCTGTGTAGTACTCGGTAACAAGCCCGATAGATACGCCAGCTACAGTTCCAAGCACAAGCGCCCAAAACACGCCGGTACCAAGCCCAAGACCGCCGACAATAAAGTATGAAACAACTAAAAGCAAAACCGCCGAAAAAATGGCGGTATACCGAAGCAGTTCCGCCGCGCCGACAGATTTGAAAACCTTCATGCTGGCGATGCCGATTATTGACGCGATAAGACCGGCCATAACAACAATCACCGGCAAAACAACATGCGGCAGAGACTGCATAGCGGCGCCTATAGTGATGGTAGCTATTATGGAGCCTACATAAGATTCGAAAATATCAGCGCCCATTCCGGCAACATCGCCAACGTTGTCGCCGACATTATCGGCTATAACGCCTGGGTTTCTTGGGTCGTCTTCTGGAATACCTGCTTCGATTTTGCCTACGAGATCGGAACCGACATCGGCCGCTTTGGTAAAGATACCGCCGCCTATACGGGCAAAAAGTGCTATCGAGCTTCCGCCCATCGCAAACCCGCTGAAATACTGCACCGCGCTGAAGTTTTCCTTGCCTGCAAGAAGCATCATAACGCCTACACCAAAAAGGCCAAGACTAGCAACGGTAAGCCCCATAACGGCGCCACCGGAAAAAGCTACCTGAAGTGCTTTTTCCATGCCCGATTCGTTCGCCGCTTGAGAGGTTCTTACGTTGGCCATAGTAGCCGCTTTCATTCCTATAAAGCCGGCAAGCATAGAGCTAAGCGCACCTCCAAGAAAAGCGAAAGAGGTATTAGGATGGATAAAAAGGAAAAGAAGGACAAATACAACACCAACAAAAACGGCAATTCTTATATACTCGGCTTTGAGAAAGACCATCGCCCCGTCATGGATAGCCTCTCCTATCTCGACCATCTTTTCATTGCCCGGAGACTGCTTTATAATCATCATAAAGAGGCCCCCAGCTATTGCAAGACCAACTACCCCAAATAAAGGAGCTAACGATACCCAGCTCTCCATAAACCCTCCTAAAAGTTAACTGCCAGCCGAACAGATTCTTCAATCGATTCGGCAATTAATTCTTTTTCGCTCTCTTCAAAATCCGAAAGCACATAGTCTGCGGTATCGGCTCCATTTGGCGGCCGCCCCACTCCTATCCGCAAACGTCTAAACTCGTTTGTTCCTATCTCTTCGACAATCGACAAAATACCGTTATGTCCGCCGGCTCCGCCGCCCTTTTTCTCTTTTACTTTCCCAAGCGGGATATCAATATCGTCGTGAATTACGGTAAGGTCGCCGGCATTAAGAGAAAACCGTTTCAAAAGCGCAAATACCGCCTTGCCGCTAAGGTTCATGTAGGTCTGCGGTTTTGCAATTATAACCTTCTCGCCTTTCGACCTGCCGCTGGCAACTGCCGAGGAGCAGAACTTCTCGTCAAAATCGGCTTCAAGCCGGTTGCCGATGCTCTCAGCGGCGACAAAGCCAACATTATGCCTGTTGGAAAGATACCGCGAACCTGGATTGCCAAGCCCTACAAACAACTTCATCTTCCTCCAAATTTTCCGCTAAACTACTTTTTTTCCGGCTCAGCTTTGGCTCCATCGGCTCCAGCTTCAGCTTCACCATCGGCCTCATCGGAAGGTTCACCGCCGGGACCTCTTTTGGGAGGAGCTATTGACACGATCGTCGCTTCGAGATCGTCCAGAAAGGTAAGCCCATCGGCAAGTTCGACATCGCTAAGCTTAATTCTGTCGTTAATATCGAGTTTGGAAATATCAACAGTGATATCTACCGGCATTTTCTCTGGAAGAGACTGCATACTGACAGCCCTCTTATGAAAGCTGAGTACCCCTCCGTTTAGCTTGATGCCTACAGCCTCTCCCTCAAGCTTGATAGGAACCTTTGCGGTAAACAGCTTATCAATATCTATCTCCATAAAGTCAGCGTGAATCAGCTCATCTGTTATCGGGTGGTACTGAAGCTCTTTGAGTACAGTCTTACGCTCATCCTCACCTTCAAGCCCTATTCCAACGATAACGCTCCTGCCGGCCTTGCCCGAAAGCGCCTTAAACAGCACCTTTGCCTCAACAGAAAGCCTCTGCTCTGTCCCTTTGGCATACATGATAGCCGGGATTTTGCCGTCCCGCCTTAAAGCGTGGGAAGCTTTCTTTCCAACATCTTCCCTCTTGTCCATTTTTACATTTACGGTTTCCATCTGCTTTTCTCCTTTTTAGTACTCGAAAAGACTGCTTACGGACTTTTCGAGATGAATTCTATCAATCGCCTCGGCAAAGATACCTGCTATATCTAAAACTTTAAGTTTTGTGCATTTTTTCATTAACTCGGAGTTCTCTATAGAATTCGTGGTAATAAGTTCGGATACCACCGAGTTGTTGAGCCTCTCCACGGCAGGACCGGAAAGCACAGCGTGCGAACAACAAGCCCTTACAGATGTGGCTCCGGCATCTGTAACCGCTTTTGCCGCTTCCGTAAGCGTGCCGGCGGTATCTACCATATCGTCAATAATCATCGCGTCTTTTCCTTTTACATCGCCGATGATATGCATAGCCTTCGCGACATTCTTTGCCTCGCGCCGTTTATCTATAATGCCAAGCCCGCATTCAAGCTCCTTGGCGTAAACCCTGGCTCTCTCTACCCCTCCGGCATCGGGTGAGAGAATTATCATTTCATTGTCGCTTTTAAGCTTCCTTATATAGTCAATCATCAAAGGCGAGGCGAAAAGATGGTCTACAGGTTTATTAAAAAAGCCTTGTATCTGCCCTGCATGCAGATCCATAAAAAGCGCCCTGTCTATACCGGCGGCGCAGACAAGGTCTGCCACGAGCCGCGCGCTTATAGGCGTTCTGCTTTGTACTTTTCTATCCTGCCTCGCGTAACCAAAGTAAGGCATTACCGCCGTTATCCTTCTGGCAGAAGCACGTTTTACCGCGTCAATAATTATGAGAAGCTCCATAAGGTTGTCGTTTACCGGCGTATTGGTAGACTGAATGATGAAAACATCCCCACCGCGTACATTTTCTTTTATCTGACAAAAAATTTCGCCGTCGGAAAAATTGACAAGATCGCACTCGACAGTTTTAATCCCCATAGCTAGGGCGATACCCTCTGAGAGAGCCTTATTAGACCTGCCGGCAATTATCCTTGGGTTCTCAGCCATCTGTAGCGCACCTTTCTAAATTCCTAAACTGTTCGCCAAAAAATTATTGGCTGGGGTGGTAGGATTCGAACCTACGCATGCAGGCACCAAAAACCTGTGTCTTACCACTTGACGACACCCCAAACCGAAAATTAGCCTTAATTTTCGGGGATATTAAAAGCCTAGAATCATATCAAAATTCTGCCCATAGTCAAACCCTCTACCTGTTTTAGAAAAAAGAATTTCAGTAACAGCTTTTATATTTATAGGCAATCTGATAGATTTAATGCAAATACTTGATATAATGTACCTTCGTCAATGGCTATATCTGTTTGAAAAGAGGGATTTATGGAACTCCATGACCGACTGATAGCCGCCTGCGGCCATGAGAACGGCAACATCCGACGTGCCGCCGCGATCGCACTCGGAAATATGAATATCACGACAGCAAAAAATGTCTTAGCCAAGCTTATGGGCGACAAATTTCCGGTAGTAAAGGAAGCTGCCATCAGCTCGCTTAGCAAGCTTGGCGTAACTGAAATAGTAGACCACCTTATAGCCCTTTTGAATGTCGAGGAGGGAGATGTGAGAAAGGCGGTTCTGCAGGCTGTCTCTGCCAAAGGGCCGGCACCGCAAACCGCCGAGCAGGGAGGCGCGTTTGGAGGAGGCGGAGAACAGCAGACAGCTGACCAGAGCTGGAAAGTGCAAAAAATGGCGGCTCTGGCGCTATGCAAAATAAAACCAGAAATCGCGGTGGCTCCGCTGATGGCGGCTCTTGACCATGAAAATCCAAACGTAAAGATAGCCTCTATAACCGGCCTTGGAAATATGGAAACGGAACATGCCGGAGATAGGCTTATAGAAGTTCTAAAAGACGAAAACTGGGAGGTAAGAAAGGCGGCGGCAAACGCTCTTGGAAAAATAAGATACAAGCCGGCCCTTGAACCGCTTGTCGCACTTTTAGGCGAGAGCCGTTTTGGGGTAAAAATAGAGGCGATAATTGCCCTTAATAAATTCAAATCGCTAGATGTTCTGGGACCTCTCTCAAAAACTATTATTGCCGACAACAACCCGGACGTAAGAAGAACAGCGGCGGTAGCGCTAGGCAACCTTAAGTCAGAGTATGCCATTCCGGCACTCACCAAAGCGATGTCCGACGAAGCATGGCAGGTACGAAAGGCTACGGTAGCCGCGCTTGCCGGAATCAGATCGACGAACATTCTTCAACCGATGATAGAAGGAATTGTAGATGAAAATGAAGAGGTAAGCCAGGCGGCGGCTGTAGCATACCCAAAGGTTGTCGCCAGCCTTGCCGCCGAGCCAGAATAATGACGGCCGGTTCTGCAACAATTTTTAGCCGATGAGTAAAAAAAGAAAAACAGAACTTGATGTCGACCCTTCCGCGGCGATGGAGCCGGAACCAGAACCCCAGCCGGAACCGCTAAAGGAAGAAGAACCTAAAGAGGAAGAGCCCAAAAAGTTATCCAAAAAAAAGATAATAATAATCGCATCCGGGGTCGCTGTTCTTATAGTCCTTATCGTGGTTGGGTTCATCTTTACCGAACCGGAACCGCCGCCGAAAAAAGAGGTACAAAAAGAGGCAGAGCTAGAACTTCCAGAGCCGCCGTCAATAAAAGATATTGTGCCTCTCATAAATATCACATTCGAGCCTTTCATCCTCCCGTTTACTCAAAATGGAGAGGAACATTTCTGGCAAATAGCTATATCTCTTCAGTTAAGTAGCGAGGATGCTCTGGATGAGATGGAGCATAACCTTGTAATCTTCAGGGAGGCTATCTACCTTTTCCTGAGAGAAAAGAATAAAAATGATTTCCTAAACCCAAAAAAACGTAAAGAGATACTGTTCAACTTAAAAGTACTGGTCGACAGGTCGCTTCAAAACGGACAGGTAGACAGAGTTCTCGTTACAAAATTCAAAGTACTTTAAGTTCTCGCACGTGGTAGATAAACTTTTTGGCGATAGAAACCTTAATCGTCATGCACCGTTGCCACCTCCGGTGGGGTACTCTACGCATACGGGTCTGCCTCTCGCAAGCGCCTCGCCATAGGCGACAGCGGAACTATGCGGACATCTACTGAAATGCTGAAGAACTATATCTACCGCGTGCGACCATTACCCCCACGCGTTGCGTGGGTTAGCAGATTATTTCGGTGCCGATACCTTTGTCGGTAAAAATTTCCAGCAGTACCGAGTGGCGTATACGCCCGTCTATAATATGCGTCTTTTTAACACCGGCAGACAGCGCGGTAAAACAGCTGTTCACCTTAGGAAGCATGCCACCTTTAATAACGCCTAATTTCATCTGCTCCTCTACCATCGCTTCGCTCAGCGTCGGCAATAGGTTTTTGTCGGCATCGTATATTCCTTTTTCGTCCGTCAGCAAAAGTAGCTTCTCGCTTTTAAGCGACGCCGCTATCTCGCCGGCTACCGTATCGGCATTGATGTTATAGGTTTCACCATTCTCCCCCACTCCTACCGGAGCTACCACCGGAATAGCCCCATCACGACAGATTTTCAGCAGTATGTCGCTATCCACTTTCAAAACCCTGCCTACATGACCAAGGTCTATTATCTCCGGCCGGTTTTCGTTGACCCCCGGCTTGGTTATCACCATTTTCTCGGCCTTTATCATCCCGCCCTCTTTGCCGGAAAGCCCCATGGCATGACCGCCTGCGCCGGAAATAAGCGATACTATCTGCCTGTTTACCTTCCCTACAAGAACCTTTTCCACCACGTCAACGGTAGCTTTGTCGGTAACGCGGTATCCATCCACAAATTTTGTCTCTATTCCCATCTCCTCAAGCGTCTTGCCTATCTGCGGGCCGCCGCCATGAACTATCACAGGGTTTATGCCGACAAACTTGAGCATCGTTACATCATGCGCAAAACTATTCTTTAGCTCTTCATCCACCATAGCGGAACCGCCGTACTTGATGACAAAGCTCTTGCCCTTAAACTGGCGTATATACGGCAACGCCTCCATCAAGGTGGCCGCCTTGCCTATTATCTCCTGCAGTTCATCCTCACTCATGCGCGAGAGTATAGCACCCGTAGCACGGGCCACGCTAGGGCGTGGAGCCAATTGCCGCATGTGGTGAATAAACGCTGGCAAGCTTTTTAAAAAGGGAGCTGTTGCCAAATCCTGTAAATTTGATTTTGCCTAAAAGGTTGCCAACCGCTGAAACATCTGCCTTGAAGAAGTGAAAAGATAACTCTCTTCCTTAAAATGCTCCAAAAACTATTTCGGCAACAGCTCTCTAAAAGCTGCGGTTTTTAGAAGCGTTTACTTTTTAGAAGGTAAGCTTTTGGAGCTGTTCTTTGAATGTTTGTCAAACTCTTCGATAAATAATGATATGGAGCGTCTTACAACTTCGGATTGAGATAACCCCATAGTTTTTGAGAGCT
>JAJRYD010000033.1 GCA_024275955.1 Nitrospirota bacterium | reverse complement strand
GTTAAAGATTTGGAAAAAGTGATACACAGATATATCAAACAGAATAATAAAAACCCAAAACCGTTCAGGTGGACAAAGTCCGCTGATGAAATCATACGAAAGGTTAAGCGAGGAAAAGCTTTGCTGGAGACACTACACTAGCCTATATCGGCAAGCTCAAATCTATCGCGCCAGCTTCTCTCCAGCTCGTCCCTCAATGGCCGGTTTTCAGGGAGTTTAAGCTCCGGGTCTTTTGCCACAAGCGCGAACGCCTCATCCTTTGCCAGTTTTAAAAGGTCGAAATCGCGCAAAAGATTTGCCACCCTAAAGGTGGGAAGCCCGCTTTGGCGTATACCGAAAAGATCTCCGGTACCTCGCAGTTCCAAATCTTTTTCAGCTATTAAAAACCCGTCTCTTGTCTGCGTCATCACTTTAAGCCGTTCGCGCGCTATAGCGCTTAGCCTGTATCCGACAGCAAGCAGACAGTAAGACTTTTCGCCCCCGCGCCCCACTCTGCCTCTTAGCTGGTGCAGTTGCGCTAGGCCAAACCTCTCGGCATGCTCCACCATCATTACCGTAGCGTTCGGCTGGTCTATCCCTACCTCTACCACTGTGGTCGAAACAAGTATATCTATCTCCCTTTTCATAAAGGCATGCATGACAGAATTTTTCTCTTCCGGTTTCATCCTTCCATGCACAAGCCCAAGCTTGAGGTGAGGGAAAATTTTCTCGCGGAAATTTTCGTACATCTTCGTTGCCGCTTTTAGCTCGCTTTTTTCGCTTTCCTCCACCAGCGGATAGATAACATACGCCTGTCTTCCTTTTTCTATCTCGCGGTGTATCCGCAGGTAGGCTTTTTGCGTATCGTTTGGCCGGATAACCTCGGTTTTAACCGAGCCTCTGCCTTTTGGCATCGTTTTTATAATGGAGATATCTAAATCGCTGTAAATGGTCATCGCCAGAGTTCTCGGTATAGGGGTGGCGGTCATTATAAGAGTGTTCGGTTTTTCACCTTTCGAGATAAGCTCCGCTCTTTGCTTTACTCCAAAACGGTGTTGCTCGTCTATTATCGCAACGCCGAGGTTTTTAAACTCCACCCCCTGCTGTATAAGAGCATGCGTTCCCGCTACGAGGTTGATTTCGCCAGACGCTATCTTAGCTAAAACTTTATCCTTCTCCTTTTTCCTCATGCCGGCAACAAGAAGCGCAGGCTTAATAGGAAATGATGTTTTAAGCTTAAGAATGGTGTTGTAATGCTGTTCGGCCAATATCTCGGTCGGCGCCATGATAGCGGCCTGATGCCGGTCGGCAACAGCCAGCAACATTGCGATAAGCGCCACAGCTGTCTTGCCACAACCTACGTCACCCTGCAAAAGCCTGTTCATCGGCTGTTCGGCTTCAAGGTCTTTCGCCATTTCGTTTAAAACGTTTCGCTGGTCAGAGGTAAGCTTAAAAGGAAACGCTAAAAGTATTTCGGGGATGATATCCCTCCTTACTTTTACATTCACCCCTTTTATCTTTTCGGTATTGCGGCTACGCTGTACCGCCATCGCGGTTTCCATAAGAAAAAACTCTTCATATATCATCCGCAGATGCGCTGGAGACCGAAAGGAATTCACCTTCTCCGTACCGTCGCCTTCATCCGGCAAATGGATAAAACGCACAGCGGCATCCCTTTGCGGGAAGCTGTGCCTTTTTAGAATTGGCGCGGGGAGTGTTTCCTTTACCTTCTCGGCAATTTCCACCGCTTTTAAAACGATACCGCGCATTACCTTTTGGTTTATCCCCTCCGTAAGCGGATATACAGGTTTAATACCGCCCGACGCGGTGTCGGTGCCGTTATCGTCGAGAACACTTATATCCGGGTGTGTCATCTCGAAACATTTCTGATAATTGCTAAAAGAAACTTTTCCGGTAGCAAGAACGGTTAACCCCTGTTTATATTTTTTAGAGTGCCAATCGCCTCTAACCGAAAACCATAGACAGCTCATTATGCCGGTTTTATCTTTAACCGACAGCTGAAACCTGCTTTTACCATAACGGCCTTTTTGGGTTTTTGTAGATACAATCTCACCATTAATGGTAAATGTTTCCCCCTCGCTTAAGCTTTCGATCGGGGTAACTATGCTCCTATCTTCATACCTGAATGGAAAATGAAAAAGGATATCACCGACGTTTTTTATCCCGACGCGTGAAAGCTTGGCGGCTCTCACAGGGCCGACCCCTTTTAGAAACTGGATATCGGAATCTAGCCGGATTTTACCGTCGCCCACAGATAGTCAGATGCTTTTCATAAAAACAGCCCGCGTGTAAAATATCTTACAGCGACGTTTAGAATAAAGACCAGCGGCATTTTTGGCAATACCTGCCGCGAGCAAAATCATAATTTATTTCGTCATTAAGAAATCGACCATATTGGCAATATCCTCAGGCTTTTTAAGAGCATTTTTATGTTTCGATTTCTTTTTGCCTGTTCTTTTCTTGAGGTCGGCGGTAATAGGGTCGTTCCCTGCCCACATTTCCTTATTGTTTTTTCCGGTAAGCCATTTTTTAAGCCATTCGGGGTTGGCTCTTTTGGAAATCCCGGTAAGGTTTGGTCCCATCTTTTTCTTTGTAAACGAGTGACAGCCTTTACACTTCTTAAAAAGCGCTTCCCCAGCCGTAGCATCGGCAAAAGCAGGGGAACCAAAGGTAACGGTAAAAATCATGGCGAGAAGTAAATGTTTCATAAAAACCCTCCAAAATTAGATCGCGGCCCTATTTTCTAACCTGCGTTTATTCTAACGCCGAAAAAAGAGGTATGCAATAATTTGCGTAATAAAACAGACGCACCGCGGTGCCTTATGGGACTGTTTCCAAAAGAGTTTTTAAGCGTTTTAAGGAGAAGTTCATTTTCTAACTTCGTAAAAACAGAGGCTTTAGAGATTGCAATTTGTAACAAAATCAAATTTATGCCATTCGGCAACAGCCCCATCATAACAGCGGTCAGAAAGTTAGCGGTAGGTTGGCCTCTGCGTCAAGCGAGTTAAAATCTGTAAAGATGGGATTGGCTGGGTTCGCCTTATACAGGTAATACCCTGCTGTAGCTATCATCGCCCCGTTGTCGGTGCAAAGAATGGGGGCCGGCCATATTACCGAGTAGCCTTTCGCCAGCACTTCCTTTTGCATCTGCTCCCTTAAAAGGCTGTTGCAGGCGACACCGCCGGCAAGGACTATCCTTCGCAGGCCGAACTGATCCGCCGCCATCAATGTTTTTTGAACCAGCAGGTCCACAGCAGTTGACTGGAAAGAGGCCGCCACATCGCACACTTTCGCGTCTGGAGTTTTTTGCGTTACATTTCTTACGGCAGTTTTAAGCCCGCTAAAACTAAATGCCAAGCGGTCATTTTTAACTTGCGGCAACGTGAAGGGGAAGCTTTTTGCGTCGCCTTTTTTGGCCTCGCGCTCTATAGCCGGGCCACCCGGGAAACCAAGCCCAAGCATCTTTGCCGCTTTGTCAAAAGCCTCCCCTGCGGCATCGTCTCTTGTCGAAGATATTTCGCTTATCGTCGTCTCCGTTTCGACAAGGTAAAGCGATGTATGCCCGCCCGAAACAACAAGAGAAAGAAATGGAAACTCTAAGTCTTTGCCTATACCAGCCGCAAGGATATGCCCATGAATATGATGAACTGGAACCAGTGGTTTCTTTTCGGCCCATGCAAGCCCTTTAGCTGTAGAAAGGCCTACAAGAAGAGCGCCAAGAAGCCCCGGCCCTTTTGTTACGGCGAAGATGTCGATGTCGCCAAGATTTACCTTCGCGTTATTCAACGCTTCGCCGATTACCACAGGTATATTTTCTACATGCCGTCTTGACGCAAGCTCCGGCACTATACCTCCGTATTTGGTATGTACGTCATACTGCGTCGCTATAACGTTGGAGAGTATCGTTCTCCCATCTTCTACTACCGCGGCGGCTGTTTCGTCGCACGAACTTTCAATACCAAGTACCAGCATTTATCTCACAAGCTTAGAAACGAAAACAGGCTCCACCCCTGCCTTCCCAAACTCACCTTTCATTTCTCCCAAAACATTTAACGTCTCTTTATGCGGATGTCCGATAGCTACCGAATAGCCTCTTTTAGCGGCAATCCTTATCGCTTCCTTTACCTCCGCCGCTATCTTGTCATGCTCTATCTCATGGTCCAAAAACATATCTCTTGCTACCGCCTTTATTCCCTTACTGCGGGCCAGCTTCATGCCGACGCTTTTAGGGGTAGTAAGGCTGTCCAAAAAGAATAGCCCCGCATTATCTATTTCGTCCAGCACTATCGACATCCCCGCGCTGTTTTCCGTAAAAAGCGACCCCATATGGTTGTTCGCGCCGACAATGTTCGGAAGCTCGGCAAGCTGTCGCCTCACTATCTCTCTAAGCTCCTCTTTAGAGTGAGAAAGCTTTAACACCTCCATGCCGGATTTTTTATAAGCGTCGCTTTTCGGCTCCATCGGGATATGAAGCATCACCTCGTAGCCTGCTTTTGTTATGCTCTCCGCCAGCTCCACGGAGTACCGTTGCCCCGGGAGGACTGAAAAGGTAAGCGGTATATCAAGCTTTATAAAACCAGATACTACTTTTTTGTTAAATCCCACGTCGTCTATTATTATCGCGACATACCCCTTTACTCCTCCCTGCTGTGGCAAAGAATCAGTACCGGGGAGGGCTTTCTCCTTTTCGGGCAATACCTGCTTCTTTTTGGGCGGGAAGACCTTTTCGGGCTTTACAGCCGGCCTCTTTGCAGGTTCCTCCATTACTAGCATCTTGCTCAGATTTCCAATATCGAAGAGATGCAGAAACGAAAAAACTGGAATCAAGACGATAAATAGGAATATCCATTTTGCGGAAAAGAATCGGCGATTACCTATCTGCTTCTTTGCGCCCATTTTTTTCTTTTTAGCCACTAAACGCCCCTGCCAAAATAGAAAGCGGTAACAGGTAAAGACAATGAACCATCAGAGAAAAAATACTCGGCAAGCCGGTCGCTTAGCTTTGAAACTGCAGTTTGGTAACTTTCGAACCGGAAACGGCTCTAAGCACCTCAATCGCTCTGCGCAGTTGGTTATCCTTTTCCAGATTAAAAATCTTCCTGGCTTTTTTAAGATCTTCTTTTGTTCTCTTTCTTTGCTTTATGTTTCCATTTTTCTTAAGCTTTTCGGAAAAATTATCTTTGCCGTTAAAGTTTTCTATAAGGTCTTTTTCTCTTATCGGCTCCGGCAGATCGACATCCTCGCCATCGTCATCTTTTAGCTCCAGCTTTACCAAAACATCCGGCTCAATGCCTATACCATGAATCATTTTACCAGACGGGGTAAAATAGCGCGCCGTGGTAAGGCTTAAGCCGCTTCCATCGCTAAGACGCCTTATCGTCTGCACCGAGCCTTTACCAAAAGAACGGTCGCCCACGACTACAGCTCTTTCCAAATCCTGCATGGCGCCTGCCACGATTTCGGAAGCAGAGGCGGAACCGGCGTTAATGATAACGACCATCGGCATATCCGCGTAGTCGCCCCAGCTGTTGGAAAAAAACTGGGAATTCTGGTCCGGCGTGCGGCCCCTTGTGGAAACTATAGTATGCCCCTTGCCGACAAAAAGATCCGATACGTCAACCGCCTGCTTCAAAAGGCCGCCGGGGTTGTTTCTTAAGTCTAGTACAATACGTTTCATCCCTTTGTTTTTCATATCGGAGAGAGCAGAGTTTAACTCTCTTGTTGTTGCCTGCGAAAAACTAGATACGCGGACATAACCTATCGTTTTGTCGATCATCTTGTATTTTACCGACCTTATTTTTATCATCGCTCTCGTTATCGTCACATCGAATGTTTTGGTCGACGATTCACGGAAAATCGTTAACGTCACGTCGGTGCCTATCTTGCCGCGCATAAGCTTGACCGCCATGTAGAGATCCATATTTTTTGTGCTTTGTTCCTCTATTTTTATTATCTGATCGCCAGACTTCAGCCCTTTGCGTTCAGCCGGGGTATCTTCAATAGGCGAGACGATAGTTACATACGAATCCATGAGGGTAATCTCTATCCCAAGCCCGCCGAACTTGCCTTCCGTTTCCTCCTGCCTGTTTTTGTAGGTCGAAACATCCATGTAGGACGAATGCGGGTCGAGAGTTCTTAAAAGCCCTTTAATAGCTCCGGTGGCAAGCTCTTTTGTGGTTTTTTCTTCCACATAGAAGCTCTGTATAAGAGCTAGCACCTCGGCAAAGGTACGCAGATTGTCGTATGAAGATACAGAGGCCTGCGCAGGCTGGCGGTCGTCCCCTAGAATGCCAAAACCGGCACCAAGTATGACACCGGCCACCGCCCAGGGAAGAAAACCCTTTGCTACTCTAAAAAACGGTCTGTCTCTTAGTTTTTTCATCAGCGTCTGATGATAGCATGTGAGCCGGTTTTTCCAAAACAAAGAGCTTTTCCAATAATTGGGTATCTCATTGCAAATAAAAGCGGTAGGTTCTTAAAAATAAATCAGGGTTTGCCAAATCGGGTCATTTTATATACGATACCTTGCTTTGGCATATTTTGAGTGCGCCCATAGTTCAGCTGGATAGAACGCCAGATTGCGGGTCTGGAGGTCAGAGGTTCGAATCCTCTTGGGCGCACCATTTACTTAAGGGAGCTGTTGCCGAATAAGATAAGTTTTATTCTACGAGAAATAGCCAATCTCTAAAGGCTCTATTTTTAAGAAGTTAGAAAGTGAATTTTTCCTTAGCATGCTCAAAAGAACTCTTTTGGAAACAGCCCCTTAAGAATAAGTGTCATTATACTGTGCCATGCTTCGACTCCAGCTTGGTCATGCAGGCGTAAACCTACGCTCCCAACGCCGCAGGCTCGCACTCCTTGTCTAACTCGCTTCTCTTCGTAAACCATAGTGAGTTTATGAACTACCATTTTCTGCGTTACTTTGCTGATAGAAGATCGCCCGTCCCTTTTTATCGCTCACGACCGTACAAGAAAAATGACAACGCACATGTTGAGCAGAAAAACTGGACGCATGTCAGACAGCTTCTT
>JAJRYD010000032.1 GCA_024275955.1 Nitrospirota bacterium | reverse complement strand
TGTAGGAGAGGGCGGCAGTCGAGATATAATTTTGAAATATGTTGCAGGGCAAGGGAAGAAGGAGCGGAGCGAAGCCGGTCAATTGAGGCTCTTCAAGCCCTGACCCCTGATACCTCGCGGCTTGCCGCGGGGAGCTTCATTCTGGTCCAGAAGTCTGCGAATTTTGGGATGAAGCTCTTTGGAAATTCTCTTGGCATA
This sequence comes from Nitrospirota bacterium, assembly GCA_024275955.1. Classification (GTDB taxonomy): domain Bacteria; phylum Nitrospinota_A; class UBA7883; order JACRGQ01; family JACRGQ01; genus JAJRYD01. The sequence goes on along the minus strand of JAJRYD010000032.1, from coordinate 1,400 downwards.
GCGACTATTAGCTCCATCATAAATATCCCTTGTCGCTTTATCTCCAAAACTTTTTATCACACTAAGAATATATCATATATCGGTATTCGATATAAATATTAAACAAGGGGCGACTGGCCAAAAAGACTGAAACTCAGGCAAACACCCTCTTAAATACAAAGAGTTACATAAAATGTTTTGCTGAGCGTACAGACCAGTTTTGGAATTAACTGATTTTAAAGGCGTTAAATTTGGCTCCCCTGTCGGGTCTCTCAGCAAAATCATATATCCTTAGTTTTTCAATTAGTTATGATTCCTGCACACTCAAAAAACCCAAAAAGCGAGTTTTATTTTGCGAATAACAAACATATGCTTAACCTTTAAAAGCCTAAGATTTCCTACTAACGTATGCCGTTATGCGTTATAATAAGTTCAGAAAATGATTAAAAGCTTTAAAGGAAAAACTACAAAAGATATCTTTCAAAGGGTGGCGAGCAAAAGATTCTCGCACACGCTTAACAAAACGGCCTTGAGGAAATTACTGATGATACATGCCGCTTCTAGCCTTGGGGACTTAAAGTCGCCGCCAGGAAACAGACTTGAACTTTTGAAAGGAAACCGGAAAGATATGCACAGCATCCGCATAAATGACCAGTGGCGGATCTGTTTTTTATGGAAAGATGGAAACGCTCATAATGTTGAAATTTGTGACTACCACTAGGAGGGGTTATGGCTAGTAAAATGAAACCTGTTACACCTGGCGAAATTCTTTTAGAAGAGTTTCTTAAGCCTCTAGAGATAAGCCAAAACAGCTTGGCAAGGAATCTTGGCATCCCACCACGGCGCATTAACGAAATCGTGCTCGGAAAAAGAAGCATAACAGCCGACTCGGCTTTGCGCCTTGGACGCTACTTTCAAACATCACCAGAATTTTGGGTCAACCTCCAGTCACACTACGACCTTGAAACGGCGACTAAAAAACTGGGGATGCGACTGAAAAGGGAAGTTCAGATTTTGAATCATCTAGAAAGTTGAAGCAGGCGAACTGAATAGAAGGAAAACCTTTAGCCATATCCTTTGACCTCATCCCCACTATCTGTCATCAGAATCATGAAAAAATACCTTTATAACCAGTTGGTTACGATCCCAACAGACCCGAAAAATCCTAAAAGCAAGTTTCATTTTACTATGTAGTCGTCCCTGAAAAGCTCTATTACCCCTATAGATATTGAGTGAAAGTGCCTTTCCTACCGGTTATAATTGCAAGGAAACAGTGATTAACCTTAAAAAGCTGGGGCTTGTACTTGCCTCCACAGAACTTCCCAAAAAATGCGAGTGATTTTATGCAGGCAAAAGAGCGTGATAATCAGGGTCTTCTTTTTAAAATTCGTCTTGACCATCTTTGCAACCAGAACGATGCT
>JAJRYD010000031.1:2500-95149 GCA_024275955.1 Nitrospirota bacterium | reverse complement strand
TCATGCTTGTCTAGCGGTTCCGCCCACCAGTTATGTTCAAGAGCACTAATGCCCATTATCTATCCCCCCAGATTCCTGACCGTTTATAAACGATGGAAGAAACATCCTCTACCATCAGCACCTTATCTACTAGCCTCGTAAAGATTCAGGGTTCAGCTACCGTCGCCAGCCGTTATGTACGGCGAGATAGGAACTGTTCCCAACTCGATAAGACCCCAGACTGTGTACAAGATGAATGTTATAGCCGCGCTAAGAAAAAATAGCAGATATATATCGTCGTAAAAAACCATCCAATATGATCTTTTCTCACCAGATTCGTTAGATTCCATACCCCTCACTCCCTATGAAAACCTTAATAAAGCAGACACTGACAGATTAGCCCTATCTTATACACATAACTAGATAAAAAGAAAAGAGCCGATTTTAAGCAGCATATAAAAACAGCAAAGTGGCGCGGCAGATAAAATGATGAAAAACAAAAGAAAAGCCTATAACAACCAGAATAATAAAGACTATTGCTTGTTTTCGCTGTTTTCGCCCATTGATTTTCTAGATAGTAGAAATAAAGCCAAGATCAAAAAAACCAGTAAGCCAGGCAGACCTGTTATCCCTCCAGCTATCGGGTCGAGGTTTGGAAAGTAGATAGTCCATCCGCCATACAGCTGGGCATTGAAAGCGCCGTGGGCAAACGAAGTTAGAATTATGCTACCGGACACTATCTTTAGATAGCCAAGACAGATTCCCAAAAGCATAATAAGCAGTGCAAAAAAGAGGGTTCCAAGTAGAAGGCTGCCCTCTTGGTAATGTAGCCCCAAAAGCACAAACGGGCCGTACCAAAGCCCCCATATAGCGCTGGAGATAATCACAGCCTTTCTTTTTCCAAGCGGTAACAGCGTTTCAAGCAGGTAGCCTCTCCATCCGTATTCCTGTCCAACGGCATGCAACCCGCTTATAATAGGGCCGGTAGTGAGAGAAACCAGAATCGCCGTATTCGCATATTTCCAAAGAGGCCCTGCCGCTCTGGTTTTCTCGTCCCATTCTTTGCTAACGATGGTAGTAGCATCGGGGTCGGCCACAAAAAGGGCTGTTAGCCCGTACACGACGGCAAACACAAGCGGAACGCCGAAGTAAACCTTTATGTAGTTGCGGTAATCGCCTACTGCGAGGTCTTTATCCAGATTAACGCCGCCGCAAAATTTTTCTCTAACGACATACGCCACTACACCCGGAGCAAATATCGCGAAAGCGAGCGTGAAATGCGCGTACAGCGGATGCTTTTCGACCAGAGATACATCCCGCAACCATAGCGCGAACAAAACCGAATATGTGAACCCAAACGTAATAACCAGAAACCAGATGAGGCCTCTCTTGTCGTCTGGACTAATTTGTGAACTATTCATTATGTGCTAAGTTTCTAATCGAATTTCAAAGCAAAAGCAACAGCCAAGAATCAAAAAACTGCCGAACCGCTTTTTAAAACAGGTAAAGCTGTCAGATAACCCCGGCTTCCCTTATCACCTTTACTATCGGTTTTCCGGCAAACCCAGCGCAGATATTAACGCCATCCTGAAAGCTTTTGATAGGAACTATGCCCATTTTAACTACATCTTCCGGATGAAGCATTGAAAGGAAAAAAACTTTAGAGGAAGAGCTTTTCTCTAATGTCGCCATCGCAGTCTGGCCGTTAATGGCAAAGTTTTTCCGAAGCTCTCTATCTATCGCCTCGACTGAGCCGAAATCGAACCATCTTATAAAATCTTCATTACCTGCCCCATCGCGGCACTCCGCGAGCAATATTACCGTTCCGCCCGGCTTTAACGCGCGGCAAGCGGTATCGAGCGATTTATGCGACTGTATAAAATTAACATCGTAAGGATAGCCCCCGCAGGACGCGATAACTATATCGGCCTCTTTTTTTAGCGGAACATCAGCTTCTTTTTCCGTAAAAGCTACAGCCTCATTGAACGACTTTTCGAGATCTCCTCCGTTCAAAAAGAGCAGTTCCCCTTTTTCGTTGGAGACAGTATTAAAAAGAAAATCGACACCGGCGGTTCTTGCCGCCTCTGTAGATAGTTCGTGCATTCGGTTCCCTTCCAACTGCCCTCTTGAGCTGTTAGGGTCTCTTCCGGCACCAGTTTCGCTAAGGCAAAGCTTATTAAAGTCTATACAATTTTCGTAAGAACTTACTCCCGGCATTATAGCTTTACGTCCGCCTCCAAACCCAGCGAGATAATGCTGTTTTACCAAGCCGATAACGATAACGCCATCCGCCAACGCCAAATGACGGTTTATACGAAACGGTTTCCCGCAGATAGAGCCGATTTCTACAAGATCTTTTGATTTTGAATCGTGGTCTACACATCTATGTTTTTTAAACAGAGCGGTGCCTACTATCAACCTTCTCTCGTCGTCTGTCTGCTCCGGGTGAATGCCGTTGGCGAAAACCACTGTAATGCTATTGGCGCTTATGCCGAGGCGCATAAGCCGGTTAAGTACCAGAGGCAAAATGATGTCGGTTCCCGCTTTTCTGGTTTTATCGGGAACAACTATCGCGACGCTATTTTTGCCGGAAAAAACAGCGTCAAACCGCTCGCCGCCGGCAGGATTATCAAAAAAAGAGGTTAGACTGGCGGCCGGAGATGGGAGCGGGGCCAGCTTTTTAACAGCTATTTCTTCCAGCTTCCACTCTTTGGGGGTGTCGGCGGTTACCGCCCTTCGCCCATATTTAAGCTTTAGCTCCACGTTACGGCGCTTTCACCATACATGCGGCGCGGTGTCCCTGTTTAACCTCCTTTAGGCTCTGCGATATTGATTCGCAATCGTTCACCTTTACCGGACATCTTGTATGAAAATAACAGCCGGACGGCGGATTGGCGGGAGAAGGGATATCGCCCCCAAGAATTATCCTTTTTCTCTTGCCACATGGAACCGTCTTTGGCGCCGCCTCCATAAGTGCTTGCGTGTAAGGGTGTACAGGGTTTGAAAAAAGCTCTTCGCGGGCGGCCTCTTCCACTATCTTTCCAAGATACATAACCGCTACACGGTCTGAAATATGTCTTATTACCGATAGATCGTGGGAAATAAAGAGATACGCTATCCCCATATCCTCTTTTAGCTTCGCCATAAGGTTTAGCACCTGTGCCTGAACCGAAACATCAAGCGCCGAGACCGGCTCGTCCCCTACGATAAATTTAGGCTTTAAAGCAAGCGCCCTTGCTATACCTATCCTCTGACGCTGGCCTCCGCTAAACTCGTGCGGGTATCTAGACGCATGTTCCGGCCTTAAGCCGACATCGCTTAAAAGCGAGGCGACCATATCGTCAAGCTCTAAACCTTTTGCCACCCTATGTATGCTAAGCGGTTCGGCGACAATCTTCCCCACTGTCATCCTCGGGTTTAGGGAGGCGAAAGGATCCTGAAAAATTATCTGCATCTTTTTTCTCATAGCCCGCAGGTCTGACTTGCCGAGAGACAAGATATCCTTGCCTTCAAACTTTACTTCCCCCCAAGTAGGCTCTATGAGACGAAGAATGGAACGGCCAAGCGTCGTTTTGCCGCAACCGGATTCACCCACAAGCCCAAGCGTCTCTCCGTTGGCTATTTTGAAAGATACATCGTCCACCGCCCTCACATCCCCTGTCTTCTTGGCAAAAATACCGGAATGAATAGGGAACCATGTTTTAAGATGGTTGACCTCTACCAGCGTATTATTATTCACCCAGACATTATAACCGCCTATTTTCTATTACAACGATTCAGATGAAAAAATGGCGTTATGGAAAATTTATCCATATAATGGTGGCGGTTTTGGGGCATGCCAAAAAATGGAATGTCCCTTATGTTTAAAAACTTATACGGCGTTTGACTTTTATGGAAGAAAAGCTTCCCAAGATAATTGGAAGATACAGGGTAGAAAAAAAGCTCGGACAGGGCGCGATGGGAGTAGTTTACCTCGCCCACGACGAAATGATAGACCGCAAAGTCGCCGTAAAATCAATCCGCTTCGACAACATAGACACGCAGGAAGAACAGCAAAAGTCTATCGACCTCTTTTTCAAGGAGGCCAAAATAATCGGAAAGCTGAGCCACTCGCATATAACCTCCATATACGACATGGGGATAGACGGAAAGTACCCCTTCCTTGTTATGGAATATGTCGCTGGAGAAACGATAAAAGATTTCATAAAAGGCAAAAAGAAGCTCTCTTTGGACGCGATACTAAAGCTACTTTCGATGATCGCGCGCGGACTGCATTACGCCAACCAGAGGGGAGTGCTTAATAGAGATATAAAACCAGCGAATATAATGATAATGAAAAACAGCTCGCCGAAAATAATGGACTTCGGCATAGCCCGGATGAAAGACAGCTCCGCAGATACCAGAAATACCGAGACGGAAGACGAAGAAAAAGGGGTAATACTGGGAACCCCGCACTATATGTCGCCGGAACAGATACGGGGAAAGGAGATGGATCAAAGATCCGACGTTTTCGCCCTTGGCGTTCTTGCGTACGAATGGATATCCGGCAATAAACCGTTCGCGGGAGCGACGCTAAAAGATGTCATAAGAAACATTGTAAAAAAAGAGCCGGAAAAGCTCTCATCGACAGCCAAAACCGACAGCGAACTTGACAAAATAATACACAAAGCTCTTGAAAAAAATACCGACGATAGGTACTCAAGCGCGGAAGAATTCTCGGACGCTCTGGAACTCTACCTAAACAGGATAGAAAAGAAAAAAGAAGAGGCAAGCCCAAACGCTTCGGGGGCGTTCTCCGTCAACCAGCTTAAGATTATCAATCAGCTACGGGAAAACTACCTCTTTTTCAGAGACTTCACTGAAGATGAGCTGTTCAACATATTCCTCCTTTCGATAAGAGAAAAATACCAGAAAGACGAGGTAATCGTTCAGGAAGGAACGTCCGGAGCAAAGATGTATGTAATCCTCAAAGGCAAAGTAGCCGTTACAAAAGAGAATAACGGAAGCACCATAGAAGTGATTCAGCTAATCGCCGGAGACTGCTTTGGCGAAATGGCTATAATAGACAAACTGCCGCGCTCGGCTTCCGTTATTTCGAGAGAGGAAACCACAGTACTGGCAATAAACGAAACAGTGCTACGAAACTCGAACCCACAGCTCTGTCTCAAGCTTTACAGAAGCCTCTCCGGTATGATCTCGGAAAAATTAAGGGCATCCGACACCAGATACCTCGGCCTCCTTTCACGCAAAGAAGGGCATAGAGGCACCGACATTTAGCCCAAACAGCTAACTTTCCACACTCTTTTAGCTTGGTCTCTAAAATTTCCACACTATGAAATCATTAAACTATGGCGATAGTATAGGGCGGATGAGTAAAGAATCTGTACTTATAGTTGAGGACGAATTCACCAAAGAAATCGGCCTTAAACAACTGCTTGAAAACGAGGGTTTCAACACCACATCGGCCGCCAGCGGCGACGCGCTGAAAAGAGCAAGGGAAGAAAAGCCTAGCGTTATAGTTACCGATATTCACGGCAGTAACGATGGCGCCAAAGCCAAGTTCCTAGAAGGTATGGTTAGGGCTGAAGAGCTTAAGGACTCCTGCATTTTCATACTTACGGAAAGTTTAGAGATTAGTCTCGAAATAGAACTAAGAAAGCTCAAACTTTCCCATTATTTCCTGACAGGGCCGGAGTCTGGAACGGTAATCGTAACCGAGCTGAAGAAATTTTTTTCCGGCGAAGAGGACTCTGTCTTGGAAATAATGAAAATGCTGGAAGAGAACAAGGTCTACGAAGATACAGCTTCTATGCCTGCCGCGGCGTATACCGAAGAAGCTTTAGATGACGATACCGATAACGACCTCGCTAGCATTATCGACGAGATAGAATTCAGCGAAAACGAAGACGAAAAACATGCGGAAGATAAAAGCTATTCGCAGGGAGAAAAACTTTTTAAAAGTGGAAAGTTCCGAGAGGCGGTAGCAAAACTGACTCTTGTAAAAGACGACCCAGCCGTCGGAATAAAATCGACCCTGCTTTTAGGAATATGCCACAGAAATTTAAAAGACTACAAAAACGCCGTCGTCACCCTGCAGGCAGGTAAAAACAAAACCAAAAACAAGAGTGAAAAACTCGAGTTCTACTACCAGCTTGGGGTGTCGCTACAGGAAATCGGCAAGCACAAAGCGGCGCTACAGTTTTTTGGGAAAATATTTAGAATGAATAAATCGCTACACGACACAACTAAAAGAATTAAACATATAATGAACCTGATGAAAGGCGCAAACTAATTCAATATGGAAAGCAATACTAAAACAGACCCCTACAACAACCCCGAATTCAAATCTACTCTACTGCTTCTTGGCTTTATAGTACTCGGCGTTGTAATGGGCGGGGTATGCGGATGGTTTTGGGGCGAGACGATGGTAAAGGTGGAGTGGCTCGGAAAGCTTTTCCTCAACGCTCTTAAAATGACGATAGTTCCTCTTATAGTATCGGCGGTAATATCCGGCGTCGCCTCTATGGGCAATACGGCAAAAGCGAGAAAGCTCGGCGGGGCTACCCTCCTCTATTACATCTCTACCACCGCTGTGGCTGTTCTGCTCGGTCTGCTTGTAGTCAACGTCATTCAGCCAGGCGCAGGGCTAAACTTCGAGGGCGGAGAGGTAATAGAAAAAGTAGCGTCTAAAAAAGATACCGGCGCGTCCGACATAATACTTTCGCTGGTATCGCCAAACCTCATCCACTCGGCGGCACAAGGACAGCTTTTGCCGATAATCTTCTTTTCGATACTGCTCGCAATCGCCATAAATATGCTCGGCGAAGAGGGGAAAGCTCTCAAGCAGTTTTTCGACAGCCTCAACCACGCGATGATGCGGATAGTGACATGGATAATGTACTTCGCCCCTATCGGCATTTTCGGCCTCATCGCCTCGCGCCTCGGCAAAGCCGGCGGCGGCGACGCTTTTTTTATGGAACTAAAAGCTGTCGGCTGGCATGTTGTAACGGTAATCAGCGGGCTTGGCCTTCATTTTATATTCCTCTCGCTTATTCTTTACCTCATTACAAGACGCGGCCTTGCCTACTATCTCGGCATGTTCCGCGCGCTCCTAACGGCGTTCGGCACAGCTAGTTCCTCTGCCACTCTGCCTGTAACTATGGAATGCGCCAAGGAAAGCGGCGTTAGCGAAAAATCTGTCCGCTTTGTTTTACCTCTTGGAAGCACGGTAAACATGGACGGCACGGCACTGTACGAGGCGGCGGCGGTAATGTTCATCGCTCAGGCCTACGGTATAGATATGGGAGTAGGACAGCAGACGATAATATTCATCACCGCTACTCTGGCCGCTATAGGCGCGGCAGGCATTCCAGAAGCGGGGCTGGTAACTATGGTTATAGTCCTACAGGCTGTCGGCCTTCCTTTGGAAGGGATATCTCTGCTTCTTTCTGTAGACTGGTTTCTTGACAGAATGAGAACATCGCTAAATGTCTGGGGAGACTCGGTGGGCGCGGCGGTAATAGACAAATTTGTACCGGACAAAGAGCCTTAAAGCCCCGCGAAAAAAGGATCGGCTTTGACAATATCAAGCGCGGAACTCTCGTCGGTAATAGCCGAAATAAACGAGCTAAAAAGCGGCGGCAGAATCGCCAAAATATATCAAACTGCTGAGAGGGAACTCTGGCTATCGTTCCGTGAAGGCGAGAGAGGGCTTTTTCTTTTAATAAACTGCGACAGGGAGCCTGCTTCCATCTTCCTTACAAAAAACAGGGCCGATTTCCCAAAAGCATTGCCGGCCTTTGCGGGGCTTTTAAGGAAGCATCTTCTCGGGCAAAGGCTTGAGGTTATTGAAAAAAAACCAAACGACCGGATGGCAACTCTTATATTCGTGCCATCCGGCCTAAAGCTTTACTGCCGGTTTTTCGGTAGCGGCGGTTTTTTATTGACCAACCATGAAAACAAGATTCTTGGCAATTCAGGGTTTACTCACAACCCAGCTTTAAGAACCGGCGATATCTTCAGCCCGGTCGCTCCATCCAAAGAGGGGGCGGAAGAAGCTGTTACAGCTTCATCGGCAGATATTGAAAAGAGGTTCGCCAAAACTATCTTGGAAAAAGCAAAGCGGGAAGCGCTCTCTGGAACAAAAAAAGAGCTAAAAAGATTAGCTAAACTTAAAAAAACTTTAGAGAGGGAAAAAGAAAAACTGCTGGGCTTTGCAGACTATAAAAAATTTGGTGATATATGCAGTGCCTTTTTCCAGAAAATACCAAGAGGCGCGGAAACGATAACGCTCCCAAGCCTAGAAACCGGCGAAGATACTGTAATTCCCATTTCGCCAAAACTCTCTCCATCAGAAAACATAAAACAGCTTTACAAAAACCACCGCAAATACAGGCTGGGGGTAAAAAAGCTGGAAGACTCTCTTAAGGAAACGGATAAAAAGGAGAACATACTCTTAAGCCGAATCGAAAAGGCGCGGGAAGCGGTCTCTATGGACGAAATGGCGGAACTGCCGCTACCCGAAATAAAAAACCGGCAAGCTCCAACACAGACAAAAGCGAAAATGGAGAAAAAACAGTTCCGGCAGTTCTTTATAAGCCAGGGGTACGAGGTGCTTGTGGGGAGAAACAACATAGAAAACGACGAGCTGGTGCGAAAAAGCAGAGGCAACGACCTCTGGTTTCATATAAGTGGTTTTCCCGGCTCCCACACGGTGCTGAAAACCGGCGGTAAAAAAAATATAGGTTTCGAAGCGATTATGGAAACGGCGAAAATTGCTTTAAAATACTCGTCAAGGGCAAAAGATAAAAAAGGCACCGTTGTTTACACCTGTATTAAGAATGTGAAGAAACCAAAAGGTGCCAAGCCGGGAAAAGTGATAATTACGCACGAAAAAACAGTTTCAGTAAAAGTTGACTGACAGCATTAGGCTTAGAAATTATGAAAACCGGAAATAATGTAGAAGATTTTAAAGAAGAGTTTCTTCACTCTGTCGCCACGATAGGCAACTTCGACGGCCTGCATATAGGCCATCGGCATATAGTTTCTGCGGTAAAGGAACGTGCGAAGGAACTGCGGTGCCACTCGCTTCTTATAACTTTCGAGCCGCATCCATCATCGGTGCTATACCCCTCTAGAGGGCTTCTTCGGCTCACATCGCCGGAAAAAAAGGAGGCTATAGTAAAAGAATGTCGCCTTGACGGCATGCTTACCATCCCTTTTACTCTTGAGTTTGCCAATAAAGGGCCAAGAGCTTTCGTAGAAGATGTACTTCATCCTCTTAAATTAAAAGAGCTGTATGTAGGACACGATTTTTCTTTCGGCTCCGGGCGTAGCGGCAACGTAAAAAGCCTCACCAAAGAAGGAGAACTGATGTCGTTCGGCGTTTTTGAAATTAAAGAGGTAATGAAAAACGGCGAACCTGTCCGCAGTAGCGGAATAAGAAAATCAATCGCGGGCGGCGACGTGGCCAAAGCGGCCGATATGCTTTTAAGATACCACTCTCTCCGCGGCAAGGTGATAAAAGGCGCCGGACGCGGCAAAACTCTTCACTTTCCTACAGCCAACCTCGGCGAGATGCAGGAGATTGTTCCAGAAGCAGGAATATACGCGACCAAAACATGCTGGAACAAAAAGCTGTACGACTCCGCGACGCATATAGGGGTAATACCGACGTTCGATGTAGATATACCCGGAATAGAAACCCATATACTGGGGTTTCATAAAGAGATAACCGGAGACGATATCGAAGTTTTTTTCATAAAAAAGATGCGGGATACAAAAAGGTTTGACTCGCCGAAGGAACTGGAAGAACAGATAAAAACCGACTGCGCAAAAATAGTGAGAGTGCTGAAAGATGAAACAAAAGAAAACTATCTACCTAGATAACGCCGCCACAAGCGAGCCGAAGCCAAAAGCTGTATTAAAAGCTGTAGAAACAGCACTGCGGAAAATAACCGCGAGTCCGGGCAGAAGCGGATACCAGATGGCGCACACCGCAGATAGATTTGTATACGATTGCAGGAAAAGAGCGGCCGCCTTTTTCGGGCTGGAAGACGCGTCGAGGCTTATATACACGCCCGGCGGCACATACTCCATCAATGTCGCCATAAACGGGTTTTTAAAAAAAGGCGACCATATTATCTCCACGGGACGGCAACATAACGCCGTAACAAGAGCGCTCGACAGCTTTGGAATAAATTCGACAGAGCTGGCATGGAACGAAGACCAGCCGCTAACGGAAAAACTTTTCCAAAAAGTGATGAACAAAAAAACAAAAGCGGTAATAGTGAACCACGCAAGCAACGTGGACGGGCTTTTATACCCTTTGAAAAAAATAGGCCGAATAGCCAAAAAGCTAAAGCTGGCGCTAATAGTAGACGCGGCCCAGACGGCGGGACTGGTAAAAATAGATATGAAGAAAATGAATATAGATATGCTGTGCGTAACAGCCCACAAAGGGCTTCTAGGCCCCGCCGGTATAGGCATACTTGCTCTTTCAAAAAACTGCGGGCTAAAGCCGACAATAAGCGGAGGAACAGGAAGCGTTAGCGAAGGAACAAAAATGCCGGCCGATTATCCCGACAGGCTGGAGGCAGGCTCTATGAACCTTGGCGGAATAGCCGGACTGGACGCAGGCATAAGGGAGATACAAAAAATAGGCAGAATGGAAATACTAAAAGCAAAAACAAAGCTTACCGAAAAAACATGCAGAGCACTTTCTAAAATTGAGAAGATAAAAATCTACCGCCCCAAAAAAAAGGAAAACCGGATACCGCTTTTTCTCTTTAACATAGAAGGGATCGACCCCTCCGAACTGGGAGATATGCTGGACAGAAAGTACGGCATAGCATGCAGGGTAGGCCTGCACTGCGCGCCGTCGGCACACCGGGAAATAGGAACATACCCAGAAGGAGGAGTGCGCTTCGCACCCGGGTACAAAACCACCATCACCGAAATAAACTTATTTGTAAAAGCGATAACAGAAATCGCAGAGAAGAAAAGCAAAGAAAAAAGATGAAGCAGTGCATAGCCGCTTTTAAAACCACCTACGAAACACTTAACGCGGAAGATTGCTTTCGAGATGCGGGGATAAAGTTCCGCCCTATACTTAAACCAAGAAAGATAGGCTCTTCCTGCCGGATGGTACTGCGGTTCGACGAAAGCCTGCTCCCTTTGGCAAAGAAAGTGGTCGCTAAAAGTAAGCTAGAGTTCGCCGGCTTCTACAGGCAAGAGGGCGAAATATGGATAAAAATCGAGAACGATTAATCATCTTCCTACCCTTAAAAACCTCTAGTGCGATGAAAAAACTGGCAGTAAAGGCTAAAGCAAACTGCTCCGCCTGCGTAAGTGGTATATGCCTTAAAGGGAGCCTTGCCTACCGCTATCTGAAATGGTAGGCTTACCGAGTTATGGCATTGATAGTATTGGGTATAAATCACAAGTCGGCACCTGTAGAAATACGGGAAAAACTCGCCTTCGACGAAAAGGAGCTTCATAGCGCCGCGGAGCAGGTTTTCGCGCGTGAATCAGGGATAGGCGAAAAGGTTATCCTCTCTACCTGCAACAGGGTAGAGATATATGCCGATGTAGACAATATAGGCGATGGGTTTACAGCCTTGAAGAACTTCCTCTACCGCTATCACGAGATAGAAGACGGCACCCTCGAAAAATATTTCTACTCGTACGAACTCGACAACGCCGTAAAGCACCTCTTCGAGGTCTCCTCATCGCTAGATTCTATGGTGATAGGCGAACCGCAGATACTAGGACAGGTAAAAGAGGCGTACCAATCGGCCAAATCACTGCGTGCCACAGGCAAAATACTAAACCAGCTTTTCGAAAAGGCGTTTAGCGTAGCTAAAAAAATAAGAACGGAAACAGGGATAGCCGAAAAGGCTGTCTCGATATCTTTTGCCGCCGTAGAGCTTGCCACAAAAATTTTTGGACATCTCGATGGCCGGGTGGTGCTTCTTATAGGAGCCGGGGAGATGATAGAGCTAGCCGGCAAGCACCTTGTATCGCAAGGTGTGAAAACAATTCTAGTCTCCAACCGCAGTTACGACCGTGCCGCCAAGCTGGCAAGAGAGCTTGGCGGATCGGCTATAAATTACGACAAATTCGTGGGCGAATTGGAAAAGGCCGACATAGTAATAAGCTCCACCGCCGCGCCGCACTATGTAATAAAGCAAGAGGCGGTAGAAAGGGCTATAAAGGCTAGAAACGGTAAACCTATCTTCTTTATCGACATCGCCGTGCCGCGCGACATCGAGCCGTCGATAAACGATATGCAGGATGTCTTTCTATACGATATAGACGATATGCAAAACGTGGTAAACGCCAATCTCGCCGAACGCGAATCCGAAGCGGAAAAGGCTAGAGAGATAATAAAGATAGAAGTTAACAGCTTTGTTTCGTGGCTGGAGAGGCTGGAAGTAGAGCCGACCATAGTGGCGATACGCAACAAGGCCGAAGATATAAAAAGAAAAGTTCTCGAAAAATCGCTTCCAAAAATGAACCTCGATGAAAAACAGACGGAAGCGGTGGAGGCTATGGCATCGTCAATCGTAAACAGACTACTGCACGACCCGACACTACACCTAAAAAGAAACGCAAGCTACGAACAAAAAGAACGGCACAACCGCTCCATCGCAGAGTTCATGAAAGAACTCTTCAACCTAGATTAAATATCATAATGGGTCTCAAACTTAAAATCGGCACCCGTTCATCTCCGCTCGCGCTATGGCAGGCGGAATGGACAAAAGCAAGACTGCTTGAGATGGACGAGGTAGAGGCGGTAGAGATTATAAAGATAAAAACAACCGGCGACAAAATACTCGATGTCCCTTTGGCGAAGGTCGGCGGCAAAGGGCTTTTTACGAAAGAGATAGAAGAATCGCTCCTTAGAAACGAAACCGACCTCGCCGTACACAGCATGAAAGATGTGCCGACAGAAGTTCCTGAAGGATTAAAAGTAGATGTCATCACCGAACGCGAAGACCCCGGCGACGTTATTGTCAGCCGCAATGTGATGTTTAAAAATCTTCCGCAAGGCGCCAAGATAGGCACCAGCTCTCTTAGAAGACGCTCTCAGCTAAAAAAAGTAAGGCCGGACCTTAACATAGTAGATATACGCGGCAACGTGCAGACAAGGCTTAAAAAACTCGACAGCGAAAATATGGACGGGATAATCCTCGCCGCCGCTGGAATGATACGGATGGGATACGAAGACCGCATAACCGAAACCCTTTCTAAATCGATAATCCTTCCTGCCGTCGCGCAAGGAGCGCTAGGGATTGAAACAAGGATAAACGACGACAAAGTGGAAGCTGTGGCGCGAAAACTGCACCACCAGCCGACCGCCGTTTGCGTATTCGCGGAGCGCTCTTTTTTGAGAAAGCTCGAAGGCGGGTGCCAAGTGCCGATAGCGGCGTACGGCACACTTGAACGGGACATACTTACGCTTGAGGGCTTAGTCGCCGACATTGAAGGGAGAACGATAATAAGAGAAAAGATTACCGGCAAAGCTACAGAGTGCGAACAGCTAGGCATACAGCTTGCCGAAAAATTGCTGGAGCTTGGCGCCGGAGAAATACTCTCCGAAGTTTACGGAGAGTAACCAAAAAACCTTTGGTGGGATTCCTATCTGACAACCACGAAAACTTTAGAGATGGGATGTTTCGTGCGATGAAGCTACAAAGATTCAGCTAAAACTCAAATCAAGGCTTGCCTTCCCGCCGTTGGTGATGTGATTTTTAAGCTTCTTTTAAGGACTCTTTACCTTTTTCAGTTATTTTCCAAAACCCATGAGGCGCAGGACCTGCTTCCATTGGGCGAAAGATTAACCCAGCATCGACACAACGCAACCTAGCAAACTGTACCTGATTGGCAAACTTACTTTTGCTATTTCTATATGATATATTTTTTTCTTCCAACGTTAATTCTGGAAATTTTTCTGCTAGATTTTTATAAACTTCTTGAACGGGAGGCATTCCACTTGGTGAATTACTTAACAGGGAAAGTAGCTTGGGTATAATTTCACTCTCTTTAGGGGTTGACATTTTTTTACCTTCTCCTATACGCAGTAATAAGGGTTGATCCCGCTGTCGTCTACAACTAATTGCACACCAGAAAGCCTTTCGACTTTATTTGCAGCTTTGCGAAGAAAGCTCGCAATCTTTCTTGCATTTTTTCTATTCAAGAAAAGATGATAGCTATGGTTCAGGTATTTTGCCGGAACAACCATTTCCATTATTCTGGCTACTGTGTCATCAATATGCCTCTCTTCCATTCGACTGAAAGCATGATTACTTACCCTCATTTATTTTTTCTCCCCGGAAACCTGCTTAGGATTAAGAAGTTCGGATAGCGCGAAACTCTGTAGCATGCTGAGCCTGCCATTTTCTTTGGCTTCTTCTTCAAACTTCTTAACTTCAGCTTCAAGTTTATTTTTTATTTTTCTGATTCTCTCCAGTCTTTTCCTGTATTTTTCCTGTTTCTTAGCATTCGGCTTGAAAGCCTTCTCAATCGCATCACTTGCATAACTCAAGCCGAATTCTTCAAACCGCCACAAGCTCACAACAAAAGCTCCAAAAAATCCATCGTCATACCACTCATAACACTCATCATCGGTATTGTGTTGGAGGAGAAAATAGTCGGAAAAATCTACTCCCAATTCGGCATTCAGTATCTCATCAAAAACTTTCCGCCCTGCTATCATTGCAAACCGAACTAGATTTAAATGGCGAATGAAGCTTGATGGATACAAGGATATGGCCCCTTTTTTAGTTTTCCTACGCGCTTCTCTCGGTTTCGGCAACTGACCAACTTTAATGTAATGCTGAATGACGCTTTGCTTTACCGCTAGCCCTTTTTTCTTCAGCTCTCGCTGGGCATCTATCTGGCTTATGCCATCACTGTATTTCTTCTCTATCTCCGACAACTCTTCTTCATAAAATGCCGGAATTCCTTCCTCAATAGCTTTTTTGTACTCCTCATGCCTTGTAATTAACAGCATTATTTTGCGCCCCGCTGTTCCTACTTTTGGAATGTCATCAAGCTTTAATTTAGTCAATCTTTTCCCTTTACCACTCATAAAAACCTCCATAAAGTGAGCCAATTTTCATTTCAAATGCATATTGCAGAATGAGGAATATAATGTCAACATAGAAATACTTATTTTTTTGTTTTCTACTGCGACAAAATAACTCGCCGAACATATGGTAGAATTTTCAAAAAGGAGAATGCCAAAATGCTTGCCGAGTACATATCCAAAGCTATTGAGAAGGCTGAATATAAAAAGGTCGAAGAGGATAACGCATGGTTTGCCAGCGTCCCCGGCTTTGAGGGGGCATGGGGGCATGGTTCCACTATTGAGGAGTGTCGAAAAGACCTTATGGAAGTCGTTGAAGAATGGCTTTTAATAAAAATACAGAATCACGAAGACCTACCCAGAGTGAAAGGGATTGAACTAAACATAAAGCAGACTCTTCCTAGCTAAGCGATGGTGCCGACCATTAAACGAAAAGAGCTTAATCAGAAAACTTCGTTCTATCGGTTATTCGGGGCCGTTTTCCGGCGGTAAACACCAATTCATGGAAAAAGGGGCTTTGAAATTAAGGATTCCAAATCCTCATTCCGGCCATAAAATCTCTATCGCCCTTTTAAGACTAATCCTAAAAGAGGCCGGAATTTCCAAACAGGAATGGGACGAAGCTTAAAGAGCCTACTGCTTCAACTGCGATATTTTGTGATGAACATCTAGCGTTCTGCCGGAGTTCGGGTAGGTTGCCAGAAATTCCTCATACTTGGCTGTCGCTCCGCTTTTATCGCCTTTAAGCTCTAGGTTCCGCGCCGTTATAAGGCTCATCTCCCCGCCGAACTGCGCATTAGGCTCGTTTAGAAAAAAAGCCAGCTCGGTTGTAGATTCGTCGTACTTTCCTTGATTTTGATAAACCATAGCAAGGCCGATCGAAGCGAGCGACGAGACGACCACTCCTCTTTGGTTGTCGGCGTCGACTATTTTCCTGTACGATTCTTCGGCTTTTTCCATCTGGTTTGTGCTGTAAAGAAGGTTCGCCTTGTACAGTTCCGCCATCATAGCGCCAGCGGAGCCGGCAAAATGAGACGCAATGCTATCGAGCGATTCGACCATCTTAGACGAAGCCGAAGGGTTAAAAACCTTTTTATCGTCCTTTTGCCCATCTCTTGGGTATTCCAAAAGGGCGAAATAAAGAGCTTTTTGTGCCGATACATCTTTCTTCTTAACATAGTAAACGGTGCCAACCATTACCATGCCGACAAGAACCAAAGCGATAGCCGGAAAAATAGCTTTAACCGTGTTTTCGCTCGCCCAAATGTAGACCCGTTCCCAAAAGCTTATAAACTCGTCTGTCTCTGTGATATCTGCTTTTCTTTTAATCCTGCTATAACGAGCCACTTAAATCCTCCACTATCTTTTGTGAGTTGGCAAACGTTTCCGCCACCCTCTTGTCGGAAAGCCCTGCCCCTTTTAGCACGGCAAGAGCGGTGTCTAGCCCGATCAGGTCGCGCGGCGCGTGCGTGTCCGAGTTAAAAACAAGTTTCGCGCCAGCCTCAGCCGCCGTTTTTGCTACATGCCCATTGGTAAAGCTATGCCCCCCCCGCCCGCTTATCTCAAGATAAACCGAGGCGGATGCCGCTTTTTCCGCAAGCTCTAGCGATATAAGGCCGGGGTGGGCAATTATATTTACGCCAGCGTCTATAGCGGCCGAGTTCGTCCCCTCCTCCACAGGCTCTACGATAGTCTCGCCATGAACCACTATAAGCTTCGCGCCGCCTTTGCGGGCAAGCTCGGCGATTACAGTAATCATCTTAGGCCTTACATGAGAAATCTCCACCCCCGGTATCACCCTTATGTCGTGGCTTTCATCTTCGCAAAACCGTACAGTCGCCTCGGTAACAGCCTCTACATTAGAGAGGTCGACATGGTCGGTAATCGCTATCGCCCTACAGCCGATTACGGATGCTCTGCGGGCCAGCTCGGCAGGGACAAGCTCGCCGTCACTATGAAGCGTGTGCATATGCAAATCAATCATCGGGATAGCCTAAGCCAAACCGCCCCTGTTGTCTACCCGCACCCCCACCAAACTGCTGGGGGTAGCCCTCACAGGTGATAGATATACCTTTCTAGCGTTTTAGAAGATATTCGCGTAGCCTCCGCTACCACCTTCGGTGGAGCGCTTGTCGTCTGGCTAAAGCTTTTAGAATTTCTGATGGTAAAGCTATCGCCAGCTAGAACTAGCTCCACGCCGTTGCGTGGGTGAGCCGCCAGCAGGGGCGTAGAGCCGGTAGCCGTGATGCTGGAAACAGAGTTTCTCGAACTTCTAGGGGCTGTTTCCAAAAGAGTTTTTAAGCGTTTCAAAGGAAAGTTCATTTTCTAACTTCGTAAAAACAGAGGCTTTAGAACTTGGCGATTTACAGCAAAATCAAGCTTGTCTCATTCGGTAACAGCCCCCTAGCAGGTGCGACGGCTCTCGCTGGCGGTAGATAAATCTTTTTGAACTTTAGGGACAAGTTGCATTGCACCGCTGCCGCCTGCGCGCGTTGCGTGGGCGTTCGCGCTTCTCTTCAACAAAAAGAGAGATGAAATAAAAGATATGCCTCCCACGCCCCACAGTACTCCCTGCGACAGCTCAAAAGATGCGCATCTCCCAAGATATTCCTTGGGAGACACGCTAGAACAGTTTAGATATATTTATTACAAAGCTCTATGCACTTTACGCAGGCGTTAGCGCATTCGATGCATTGTTTATGGTGTTTATGCTTCATACACTCTTCTTGGCAATCTTTACAAACCTTTTTGGCTACCACCGCTATATCTTTAAGGAAAGCGGAATCGTGGATAGCCATTATCTGAAGCGCTTCGCAAGACGACATTAACGCCTGTAGCGACCTAGCACACTGCGCCATAGAAGGGTCGCCCGTTGCCATCGTCTCGATACATACCCGCACGCACTCTTCGCCGGTGGTAATGCACTCGGCGGCAGAAACGGCAATATCGGTATTGACCTTGCTTACCATCAGATGCTTACCATGTTCCATAACGCCCTTACGGCCCTCGGCAAAAGCATCGCCGACTGTCGATGCCAGAATCGCGCCACCAGTAGCTATCATCAGTTCTCTTCTATTCATTTTCTTTCTCCTTTTCTAAAAGACTTTCAATCAAGTCAAATGCGGGCAGGCTGTTCCATTCCCGCTCGCCGATAATTTTTCCCAAAAACTTTCCGTCTTTGCCTATCAGGTAGCTTGTCGGAAAGGCGTTCACTTCGTAACTGTTCCTCACCTCTCCATCCGGGTCCAGCAGTACGGTAAAGGTCAACCGATGCTCATCGACAAACCTGCGCACCGCATCACTGTTACCTCTATCGACAGATACAGCGACAATGGCAAAACCTTTATGCCGATACTTTTGCCAAAGCTTTTCCATAGACGGCATCTCCGCCCTGCACGGCACGCACCATGTCGCCCAGAAATTGAGCAATATTATTTTGCCTTTAAAGCCGGCTAGCGATTTCTGCCCGCCGCCGCTTCCAGCAAGGGTAAAGGCCGGAGCCTCCACCCTTACTTTAGGAAGTGTTACGCCGATCTCCCCAAAAAGATCTCCGGCTACCGCACTGCCGTGAGCAAGCATTGTCACAACCACCGCGACAACCGCCATGCCGGCCAGACGCCCGCCTTTTTGCGTTTGTGTCACCGCGCGTTTTCCTTAAGGTATCCCATAATGGTTTTTCTTTCGCCGTCGCTGAGCGGTGCCATCTCCTTTTCCTTAATATGGCTTTCCATCAGTTTGGTCATCTGTTGCCACTTGGCATAGCTATGCCGTTTAGGGTGCGGTAACGAATGACAGGCATCGCATTTCTCTGCGTAAAGTTTTGCCTCTGGCGATTCGGCGTTAGGTATCGGGGTCTGCCGTCCGGCACACGCGGTAACAAGCATCATTGCGGATAGAATCAGTAATCTCTTCATTTTCGATTCTCCAATATTAAAAACCAAGTTTGCTTTTCCCTTTTTCAAGGAAATCGGGGTGCCGTCTGCTTTTCCTTGTGGGGATTTCGATGTAATAGGTAAGCGTTATCCTTTGCGTCTCTTTCAACTGCGGGCCGTTGAGGTTTTGATAAAGCGGAACGCCGACAGCAAGCTCTACGATATGAAGGCTCTTTGGCTGCCACTGCATGCCGATAGTTCCCAAAACTTTGTGACCGCCGTAGTTGTTCGGATCCCACGATGGTGTCATATATGCAGATGAACCGTCGTTCTTAGTAGATCTGCCGGAAGCTCCCGTTACCGCTTCGTTCATCTCGCCCTTTATCTTCCCCCACTGTTTTCCGTTTAGCTGAAAGTGCAAAAGGAAGTTGTAGCTAAGCTGACGCATGAAATAGATGTCGTAATTCAGTTCGTCGCCAAGAGCGTAATCTCTACTGTTCTTTCCTATCCTTGTGGTGTAGAGAAAATTACCCCCCCACCAAAACGGCGAGGCCGACTGCTGCATAACTACTCCAACAGTCGGGTCGTAAGTGCCGGAACCAAGCTGCATGGAGTATGGCAACTGCTCGCTCTGCCTCATTGTAAGCGGGTGTTCCGTGTTCTTTTCTTCAATAGAACCTGTCGGCATGCTCAACCCGAAAAAAAGCGATGCCTGCTTTGTAGGTATTAGCGGGTCGTCATAATAAAGCCGGTATTTGCTCATAAGCATAGTGTCGCCAAAGCCTTGCGACTTCATGGTAAAACCGCTTTGTCCCGTACTCCCAGCCATCATCGAGCTAAACTTCATATCCATCTCGTTCTTTTTGTGCATAAACATAACTCCGCCGAAAAAGTCGTCGGTAAAACTGTAGCCAAGAGCAAAGTTCACCATGTTCATATCCATCTTAGTAGGCACAGCCATAGATTTTCCGGCGGCAGGCATCCCAAGAAGGCTGTTGCCGTCTATAGAGCTGGTTCCATCCAGCAGGCCGTCCATTTTCATTAGCATAGGGCTTATCTTTAGGCGAAACTCGTTCGTTTCCGGCACTCCGGCACCAAGAGTGTTTAGCGGCATGTTGCCGCCGCACTTCCCGCAACATAGCCCGACATAAGCAAACGCCGTGGCAGGCAGCAACAAGACCACAAGCATTATTAACAGATAAAATCTTCTCATTTTTTAACCTCATGCGAACGGCGCCGCGCAACCGCAAAGCACGGCAGTAGCACGGTAACCGTTTATAATTTTAGATACCCTTTGCCCCACGCGAAGCTCCGTGAAAAAACGGACGAACGCAGGTGTGGCGAAAGATTAAAAAGACTATTAAGAGAGGCTAGACGATTGGGGGACGGTAAACTGTTTGGGAAGAGCCAACAGAGACAGCCGTTAAAATATTTTTAATAGAGACGACTATCTCCGCAGATATCAGCTCAGGCCGCGAGGCTGGTATAAGATCCGGCACCGTTATAAGGACAGGCACGAGAGATTCGCCAGAGACCGAACAGCTGGTAATGGAATAGCCTTTCGTCGCGTGCCGGCACACATCACCGCCAGAGTGTTCGCACTTATGATTATCGTGGTGTCCCGTCTCTTGCCCTGTCTGATGCCCCATGCTATGCCCGCACTCGTAATCGGCCCCGTTCATGCTGCTGTGCGGAATCTCTGGAACATCCTGCAGTAAAGCATCTTGCGTATAGCTAGCACCGCTACACAGAGCCGCTACGGAAGGGGTGATAGGCATAAATAGAAATAGAACCGCAGTAAAGAAAGCGACCGACTTTCTAAAAATCATTTTTATCTGAGACATAACGGAAATTATCACGCAAAACAGTAATCTATGTCAAACCGGCAACGCGGTGCCCAAGACTAAGAAACGCTACCCGATAATATCCGACAAAGACTCGACATCGGCTATCTTCGTAACTTCAATCCCTTTGCCTGTCTTGATATCTTTTGTCCCTGCCTTTGGGATAACCGCTTTTTTAAGCCCCATCCTCTCGGCTTCCTTTAGCCTTAGCTCCAGCGACGATACCGGCCTTATCTCGCCCCCAAGCCCTATTTCGCCTATGAACACTGTATCTTTGCCGGTGGTAATATTTCTAAAACTCCCAGCGATAGCGGCCGCCAGCGCAAGGTCGGAGCCGGGGTCGTTAACCCTTACCCCTCCGGCGGCAGAGACATATATATCTTCCGCGTCGAGAAGAAGCCCAGCCCGTTTTTGCAAAATGGCAGATAGAAGTATCACACGATTATAGTCGAACCCTACAGCGGTACGCCGAGGGTTGCCGAAGTTCGTCGGCGTTACGAGCGCCTGTAGCTCTACCAGTATCGGCCTTGTTCCAGATAAAGTGCAGGTAATTATAGAACCACTAGAGGCGGCTGTTTCTGTCGATATAAAAAGCTCCGAAGGGTTTTTGACCTCTTTTAGCCCTCCCTCCAGCATCTCGAACACCCCTATCTCGTCGGTAGAGCCGAAACGGTTTTTGACAGACCGCAATATCCGAAAATAATGGTCGCGGTCTCCCTCGAAATAGAGCACCGTATCTACCATATGCTCAAGCACCCTGGGGCCTGCTATCGCCCCGTCTTTGGTAACATGCCCGACAAGAAATACCGGAACATGCAAAGTCTTGCAGGTCTGCATCAAAAGTGCTGTAGATTCCCTTAGCTGAGATACCGAGCCTGGAGCAGAGCTTACCGTTTCGGTAAAGACTGTTTGGATAGAATCTATAACCACGAACTGGGGCTTTTGCTCCGCTATCTGCCCTATTATCAATTCAAGGTTGGTTTCCGGGTATATAAAAAGCGAATCAGACTCAACGCCAAGCCGTGTAGCCCTAAGCTTTACCTGTCTGGCAGATTCTTCTCCGGTTACATACAAAACCTTTTGCCCGCCGTCGGAAAACTTTCCGCAAAGCTGGAGGACGAGGGTAGATTTGCCGATACCCGGGTCGCCGCCTATAAGCACCAGCGAGCCGTCCACCACGCCTCCGCCAAGCACTCTATCCAGCTCCCCTATGCCGGACTTGGAGTATGACGCCTCTTCCTCATTCAGCTCCCCAAGCGACTTCGGCACCACAAACCCCAGATGCGGAGAGATGCCTCCCCGCCTTGACGGCGATGCCCTAACCGTTTCTTCTACAAAGCTGTTCCAGCTTCCGCAATCGGGGCATTTGCCTATCCATTTGCCGCTCGTGGAGCCGCACTCCTGACAGACGTAAAGCGTTTTCGCTTTTTTTAGAGGTTTCATAGCTTCTAAAGATTATCTACCAGAAGGTCTGAACTTACAACAATGGGAACAGGCTATAGAATATAGCTACCGTTATGCTAAGGCGAAAACAGCTACTGCTATAAAACCGCTACTTGCTTTACCAGCTGGTCTCTAGGCAAAGCTACTGAAAATTTTGCTCCGCCATCCTTGTTGTTCTCCGACCATATCTGCCCGCCGTGGGTCAAGACAATCTCCTTAGAGATAGCCAGCCCCAGCCCTTTACCGCCGGCGCCATTGTTCGTCTTGCTGGAGATTGCAAATTTATCGAATACCGTTTCCAATTCATCTTCCGGCAAGCCTATCCCATTATCTCTAACAGATATAACGACAGCCGGAACATCGGGGCCATCTTCTTTGGATGGTATAAGCATCTCATCGAAAGAAATGATAATAGTGCTCTCTTTGGGAGCAAATTTTATAGCATTGCCAAGCATTCTGCCTATTACCTGAATAATCTTTTCACCGTCAAAAAAGGCTGTTAAGTTTATATCGGAAGGAAGCATCTCAAGAGAAATTGATTTTTCTTTTGCCGGCTCGACTAACCTGCCAATGGCAGACTGGGCTATTTCTTTTAGGTTCATTTCTCTTGGGTGCAGTTCTATCCTGCCGGCTTCAAGCTCGGCCATCTCCAGAAGGTCGCCTAAAAGTATGTTTAGCCTTTTGCCGCCTTCGGCTATACGCTCCAGATAACCTTTTATTTTTTCTCTATCGGCAGTTTCCACCTTCCCCAGCCCTATCTCGGCAAAACTTAAAATGGCATGCATCGGCGTTTTTAATTCGTGCGACATATTCGCAAGAAACTCCGATTTGGCACGGTTGGCCTCTTCGGCTATCACTCTGGCATTTTTTGCCTCGCGCGTTTGAGCTAAAAGCCCCTCTTTTTCCATTACCTGCTCTATCCTTAATTCGAGCATATCCCAGCCGGCAGGTTTTTGGAGATAATCTTTACCGCCAAGACGCATAAATTCCACGGCGACATCCAAAGAGCTATTGCCTGTCATCATCACTACAGGCAAAGACGGCGACACCTCCTCTTTTATTTTTTTATAGGTTTCCATGCCGTCCATCTCCGGCATAAAGTGGTCAAGAAGAACCATATCTATCCCGCCGTTTTTGAGAATCTCCAGAGCTTTAGCCCCGCTCTCGGCAGTAACTATCCGGTATCCTTTAAGGCTGAGCTTTTTTTCAATTATTAGTCTGGTACTTTTATCGTCATCTACCAGTAATATTTTAATCTTCACTTTTTAAAAACCTTTGTCCCTTTCCTACCTTACAGCAGTGGAGCCTGCTCCAACAGCGCGCGTAAACACCCCAAATTTATAAAACCGCTGTGCCAAAAAAACAGGCAAAATGTCTCAAATAACCGCATGCTCCAGCAGAGATGATTCGGCACGCTACCCGAAAGGAAAAGATGTCAACTGAATTGCCAGAACCATTTCCCCCATTTTACCAAAGAAGTTTAAACCTCCCAAACCTAAAAGGAGGGGTGGCATTCCTCCTATTTTAAGCTAGAGACAAAAGAATATAATCAATCCAATGGAAAAACTGCTTTTGCATCTCTGTTGCGCCCCGTGCGCCCCATACCCTTTGCGGGAGCTAAAAAAGGAGTTCAACCTCACCCTTTATTTCTACAACCCGAACATACACCCGAAAAAGGAGTACCTTTTCCGGCTAACCGAGGTGAAAAAGCTGGCAAAAATCGAAAACCTGCCTCTCATAGAAGGAGAGTACGAGCCGGAAAAATGGCTTGAGATGACCAAGGGCCTCGAAAACGAGCCGGAAAAAGGGAAAAGGTGCGAACTTTGCGTATCGGAACGGATGGAAAGTACGGCAAAAAAAGCGGCGGAGCTAAAAATCTACCGTTTTGGAGCTGTGCTTTCGGTATCGCCCCACAAAGACGCGGTAATGATAAACAGTGCTGGCAAAAAGGCGGCTGACGGACAGTCTGCCGAGATCACCTTCTACGAAGCTAATTTCAAGAAAAAAGAGGGCTTCAAAATATCGAGCCAGATATCAGGGGAACTAGGCTTTAAAAGACAGAACTACTGCGGATGCACCCACAGCCTAGCGTCAAGAAAAACTGCTGGATAATAACGGCGCGCCTTAAAACGTCAACCGCGCGGGAGAATATTGAAAACACCGTACAGCTAAAAGAGGCGGCGGCTCTGTTGCCGAATAAGACAATCTTGATTTTGCTACAACTTACCACTCTCTAACGGTTCTATTTTAAAAAAGTTAGTAAATAAACTTTTCTTTAAAATACTCAAAAAACTCTTTTGGAAACAAGCCCATTAGGCACCCACAACACAGAGTGCCATACAGCTTGAAAAGAGGCTGTGAGCCTGCTACCAACTTCCAAAACACCCATTTTGAAAAGGTAAAAAGATAAGCTTTTCTTGTAAAATGCTCCAAAAACCATTTCGGCAATAGCTCCGCGGTACAAGCTCTGCCCAAAGGGGAATAGCGGTAAAGAGAAGACCGACAAATGGGGGCTTGCCGAAACACTTTTTTTTGAGTATCATGTCTCGCTTGGTAAATCCTGATAAAAGCGGGTTGCCTTGTAGGCTCTTTTCGGCTGTCTGCGCTCTTTACCAAAGGCGCGTAGCTCAGGGGTAGAGCACTTGCTTGACATGCAAGGGGTCGGCGGTTCGAAACCGCCCGTGCCTACCATTTATTTGGTGGATAGTTGAAAAAAAAGCTTTTATACTGAACGGGAACAGGTTTTAAAGAGGAGAGAGTTAATTATTTTGTTTTGGGTGCGCAACTGTTAGACCGCAGATCAAGAACCATCAGTAAAGATACCTTAAGAGTCAACGGGCTTATAAGAGCAAAGACCGTGGCTGTAATTGATGACGCTGGCGAACAATTAGGTGAGTTTACCGTTCCTGACGCGATTGAACGGGCAGTTGAAAGGGGGCTTGACCTTGTAGAGGTAGCTCCAAAAGCGAATCCGCCGGTCTGCCGGTTTATGGACTACGGTAAATACAAGTACAAGAAAAATAAAAAGGCGCACGAAGCAAAGAAGAACCAAAAGGTAATTAAGCTAAAAGAGATAAAAATTACTCCGAGAACTAGCGAGCATGATTATCTTTTTAAGCTAAAGCATATAAAAAGATTTTTAGACGACGGTAGCAAGGTAAAGGTTACTGTCTTTTTTAGGGGAAGGCAGATTACCCACCCTGAGCTAGGCAAGGTAATGCTTGACCGCTATGTTAAGGACACAGAGGAATACGCGACGATAATACAGGAAGCGAAACATGAAGGCAGAACGATGAACATGGTGCTTGAAGCAAAAGTTAAAAAACAGCCGGTAGCAAAGAAAAAATCTTCTGCCGACAAAAGTACCGCCCAGAACAATAATAAAGGAGAAGAAGGTGCCAAAGCTTAAATCACACAGCGGGGCCGCGAAAAGGTTTACCACTACAGGAACCGGCAAAATAAGAAACAAAAAGGCCAACCTTCGGCATATGCTTACCGCAAAGAGCGCCAAGAACAAAAGAAACGCAAGAAAAACCGAATATATAGCCAACGCGGACGTAAAACGGGTCACAGCCCTTATACCGTACGCATAGAAGGCTTTAAGGAGGAGGAAAAATGAGAACCACGAACGGGCCGGCAACACGCCGCAGAAGAAAAAAGGTTTTAAAACAGGCCAAAGGCTATTCTGGAGCTAGGCACGCCACCTTCAAAAAAGCGAAGGAATCCGTCACACGAGCGTTATGCTACGCCTACAGAGATAGACGAAACCGCAAAAGAGAGTTCAGACGGCTCTGGATACTACGCATCAACGCCGCTGTCAGGATGCAAGGGATGAGCTACAGCCAGTTTATGAACGGGCTTAATAAAGCAGGCATAGAGCTTGACAGAAAAGTGCTTGCTGATATGGCTATCCACGAAGAGCAGGTATTCGGGGAGCTGGTGGTAATGGCAAAAGAGGGGCTTAACAAAGCCGCTTAAAAACGGTTTCCGGTTTGAACACCAGAAAGTGCGGCTTTAAAAAGTGATCTCTCAGCTAAACAGCCTCAAGGAAAAACTTTCCAGCCTAAAACCACCTTCAAACGAAAAAGAGCTGGACGAAACACGCCTCAAATACCTCGGCAAAAAAGGCGAGATAACGCTACTGTCTCAAGAGATGAGAAACCTCTCCAAAGAGGATAAGCCTGTCGCCGGCAAACTGCTGGGCGAAATAAGAAACTCGCTCGAAACAGTTCTAAAAAACTCCAAAGAAAATTTTAAGCGGGAAAAGATAGAAAAAGAGATAGAATCCGAGTTCTTCGACAGCTCTCTGCCGGGGCTTCAGCCGAAATTCGGCACAAGACACCCGATTACCACAACAATGGACGAGGTAGTAGATATCTTTTCCGGCATAGGTTTTCAGGTGGAAGAAGGGCCGGAAGCGGAGACCGACTACTATAACTTCGAGGCGTTAAATTTCCCCGCAGAACATCCAGCGAGAGATATGCAGGATACTTTTCATCTGAGAGGTCTGCCGTTGCTTTTGCGCACGCATACCTCGCCGGTACAGGTAAGGGCTATGCAAAAGTACAAACCGCCGCTATCCGTAATAGCTCCCGGCAAGGTGTTTAGGTGCGATGCCGATGTAACCCACTCGCCGATGTTCCACCAGCTGGAAGGCTTTACCATAGACAAAGCGATAACCTTCGGCGACCTTAAAGGTACGCTGAACCTTTTCATACATAAGCTTTACGGGCCGGCAACCAAAACACGATTCCGCCCGTCGTTCTTCCCATTCACCGAGCCTTCCGCGGAGATGGATGTATCTTGTGTTATATGCAAAGGCAAAGGATGCCGAGTATGCAAGCAGACCGGCTGGCTGGAAATACTCGGTTGCGGAATGATACACCCAAACGTACTAAAAGCTTCCGACATCAACCCTGACGAATGGGGCGGCTTCGCTTTTGGCATGGGGATAGAAAGAATAGCTATGCTCAAATACGGCATAGGAGATATAAGACACTTCTTTGAAAACGACCTTCGGTTCCTAGGGCAGTTTTAACATGCTTATATCTCATATTTGGCTTAAAGACTGGATAGACCACCCGCTTTCCCCCGAAGATCTGGCGGAAAAGCTTACCTTTTTGGGCCTTGAGACCAACATAACCGGCGACACACGCGGAAAGTTCGAAAAAATAGTTGTCGGCAAGGTAGAGCAGTGCGGAAAACACCCAGATGCCGACAAACTAAACACAACTATGGTAAACATCGGCGCCACTATAGTGGAGATAGTATGCGGAGCCTCCAATATAGCAAAAGGGCAGACAGTAGCTGTAGCTACAGTAGGCGCGGTAATGCCTAACGGAATGAAGATAGAAAAAAGGAAACTGCGGGGGCAAATTTCCGAAGGGATGATATGCAGTGAATCGGAACTTGGAATATCTAACGAGTCCGCAGGAATAATGGTACTGGACGATTCGCTAACAGCCGGCACGCCTATAACCAAAGCTCTGGAAATAGAAGATGTAATACTAGAAATAGACCTTACCCCCAACAGGGGCGACTGCCTGAGCCTGCTTGGCATCGCGAGAGAGGTTTCCGCCATTACAGGGATCGGCATAAAAACAGATTCCGCTATAAAGCAAGAGAACAGCGGAATAGACGGTTTAAAAGTAGAAGTTAAAAACAACGACAGCTGCCTGCGGTACAGCGCGCGGGAAATAAACGGAATTACCGTCGCCCCGTCTCCTTTGCGAATAAGAAGAAGGCTTAACGCCGTAGGGATACGCCCTGTAAATAATATCGTCGATATCACAAACTACCTAATGCTTGAAACGGGACACCCGATGCATGCCTTCGACAAAAGAGATATAGAAGGCGGCTCGATCGTAATCCGAAACGCCGGTATGGGCGAAAAGTTTAAAAGCCTTGACGAGAAAGAACACAAACTAACTGACGGCGACCTTGTAATAGCCGACGCGAAAAAAGCTATAGCACTCGCCGGAATAATGGGCGGTCTAAACTCGGAAATAACAGACGATACGAAAGACGTAATACTAGAAGCGGCCTGCTTCAACGCTGTATCTACCAGAAAAACTTCCAGAAAGCTTAGCCTTTCGACAGAATCGTCTTTCCGTTTTGAAAGAGGGGTAAACCAAGAGACAGTAGCACTTGCCAGCATAAAGGCGGCAAGCCTGATGGCCGAACTGTCTGGTGGAAAGCTTGGCGGGTTTATAGATATCTATCCTGAAGAAAAAGAGATAAAAAAAATCAGCCTGCGCTCCGCCAAGCTGTCCAAAACCTTAGGCCTGAATGTCGAAGATAAAACCGTTTCCGGCGTGCTGGAAGCGCTCGGTTTCGTCTTTACCACCGGCAACGGCGAATTTATAGTCGATTCTCTCCCGTACCGCCACGATATAACCGAAGAAGCCGACCTAGTAGAAGAGGTTGCCAGAGTAATAGGCTACGAAAATATAAAACCGACAACGCCAAGACTGGCCCAACATGAAGCAAGCGGTAGCGGTAAAAGCTATTACAAACGGCGTGAAATAAGCGGTCTGCTGGCGGCAGGCGGGCTTAGCGAGGTAATTAACTACTCTTTTATCAACCCGAAATGGCGGGAAGATTTCGGCCTAGACGAAAAAAAACCGGCACAGCTGGAAAACCCGATAAACGCCGACCAGTCGGAACTAAGAATATCGCTACTGCCGGGCCTTATGCAAAACGCCTCCTTCAACATACGGCATGGAGAGGAACAGGTCTCCACCTTTGAAACAGGGTCGGTCTACTCAATCGACCATGATAACGAGATGGTAGAGGAGTTCCTCACGGCAGGGGTGATGACCGGCGGAAAAGAGGAACTATTTGGAGCCGACATACCGCGCGATTTCTACCGCCTTAAAGGAATTTTGGGAAACATGGTAAAAAAAGCAACCGGAACAGAGCCGGAATTTATAAAACCTGCCGTCAAAAAGCGGTTTCTCTACACACATAGACAGCTGGAGATAACGGTTTTGGGAGAGACTATAGGCTTTATGGGGCAGGTACATACCCTCTCAAAAGAACCGTTCGAAATAACCGGCGATATATACTGCTTTGAACTTTCGGTAAGCAGTCTGATAGAATCAGCATCTGGGAAAACGGTTGTTAAGCCGATTCCAAAGTTTCCGGGCATCAAGCGGGATTTGGCTTTAATAGTTGATGAAAGGGCTGAGGTAGGAGATATAGTGAAGACCATCCTTGGATCGGACAAAGCTATCATACGTTCCTGCAGGGTATTCGACCTCTATCATGGAAAACAGCTCACTGACGGTAAAAAATCTATCGCGTTCCGGCTTTACTTTCAGGACGATGAAAAAACGCTCACCGACGAAACCGGCGACGAAGTGATAAAACGTATTCTTGATAACGTAGAGAAAAGCCACAACGCGAAACTAAGGAACTAGAAGTGGCAGGTAGAGCTATCGACGAACTAAAAAAGAAAGTCGATAGCCTGTGCGGGGAGCTTATCTCCTCTAAAAACGAGACCGCTCGTCTAAAAAGGCTTCTGCTCGCGGCTGAAAACAAGGTTAAAAAGCTTTCCGGCAAAAGCGAAACCTCTGGCGGAATACTTGACCTAAGCAGGCAGATAGAAAAATATAAAAGTGAACGCAAAGTTATTAAAGCCAAAGTGGAAAAAATGACCTCCAAGCTAGAAAAGTTTTACGAGGAATGAAATGAATTCGCAAGAAGTCTCCGTTACCATTCGAGGCAGGGAGTACCGCCTTAAAAGCTTTAAAGATGCCGATTACGCCCGCAAGCTGGCACGATACGTTGACGAGGTAATGACAACCATCGAGGAAGGCACAGGCTCCAGCGATCACCTTAACATAATGATATTAAGCCTTCTGCAAATCACGCACAGCTACTTCGAGGCGCAAGAGGCGAAAGATATTCCAAATATAAAAATCGAGTCTGAAATCGCTAAAATCATCAAGTCGATAGAAAAAACCGAAAAAGAGCTGGAAAAGATCTCTCTTGCCGAAAAGTAACCACCCGCAAGGCGCAAGCTGGCAATCGCTCGCAGTAAACTAATTTTCTTTGGCTCTGCATACCCTGCATGCTCGTATACGGCCCACACGCCAAATACTATCTATGCCGTAAACGCGTATCAAGCCTAAAACCACTCGCACCTAGTAATAGGCTTTCCTTCACCACCGCTATCTGCTTTAATAACTGCCCAATGGTTATAAAAGCGGTTAAAGGTGTAAAAGATATACTCCCTGGCGACACGGCAAAGTGGCGCATGCTGGAGAAAAAGGCGCGCTCCGTCTTCAGACGCTTCGGCTACCGCGAGATAGTTTTGCCTATATTCGAAAAAAGCGAAGTTTTCATCAAAGGTGTCGGCGAGACAACCGACATAGTACAAAAAGAGATGTACACATTTGCAGACCAAGGCAACGAATCGCTAACCCTCAGGCCAGAGGGAACGGCATCGTGCGTAAGGGCATACATAGAACATTCGATGTACCACCCGCAAGGCGCTGTAACGCCGCTTTTCTACTTCGGCCCTATGTTCCGTAGAGAACGGCCGCAAAAAGGACGCTTCCGCCAGTTTTTCCAGATAGGCGCGGAGCTGTTCGGCATAGGCGAGCCGACAGCCGACGCGGAGGTGATACACCTTCTCACGCTTTTACTAAAAGAAGCAGGCATCAAAGAGCAAAAACTTTTTATAAACAGCCTCGGTTGCGGCGACTGTAGGCCGGAGTTCAAAAAAGGGCTGGTAGAATATCTCTCCGGTAAAAAGGAATCTCTTTGCGACAACTGTAAGGAGAGGTACAAGGCAAACCCGCTTCGGGTTATAGACTGCAAAAGTGAATCGTGCGCTAAGGTGATAGCCGACGCGCCTACAATAGACAAATATTGGTGCGGCGACTGCCGGACACACTTCACAAGCGTGCGGGAAAACTTAAAAACCCTCGGGCTTGAGTTTGAGCTAAACCTCAAGATGGTAAGAGGGCTAGACTATTACAACCGCACAGTGTTCGAAGTGATAGGCGAAAACCTCGGCGCGCAGAATTCTATAGCCGGCGGAGGGCGGTACGACTCGCTTGTAAAGGATTCCGGCGGGCCGTCGGTACCGGCTATCGGCTTTGCTATCGGCGTAGAAAGGCTTATAAGCTCTATCGGCGATTCGCTGAAAGGCGAAGATGAATCGCCCGATGTTTATATAGTTCATCAGGGCAAAGATGCTTTGGCCCAAGCATTTAAAATTGCCGGCGGGCTGAGAGAGCTTGGCATTAAAACCGCCTGCCTCTACAAACAGACCAGCATAAAAAAACAGATAGCGAATGCCGGTAAATCCGGCGCGGGGGTATGCGTGATACTGGGCGAAAATGAAATTTCCAGAAACATAGCTACAGTGAAAGACCTATCTACTGGAGAGCAGGAAGAGTGTCCGTTAAGTAAAATTAATGACGCGGTAAAGGCTCTGCGTATTAAACGATGGTCTGGTAAGGGGTGACCGCTCAGGCTCCCAGAGCCTATGATTAAGGAACTAAAGTTCCTTGCCGATAAAAAGGGATGCACCTTATCAGTCGCTCCTCAAACTGTTTTTGTCGAAAAATCTATGATGAGCTTAAGCCGCACTGATACGGTTTGAACCAATATTTCTTTAAATGAAATCAATCAGACGGCAAAAAAATTGTGGGTTAAAGCGAGGCTCTTACATCAACCAAAACCACCCAAATGACATAAATCATTCCTTTTGTGCTGTTTTCCGTATAGATTATCTCAAGGCAAAAAAATGGACGAAAATAAAAAAGATAAAAAAACAGGCAGAAAAACTACCTACTCCCCCTACATTCCGCAAGGGGTATTCTCTATAGGAGAGCTTTTAGAGCTTGTGGAAACGCTTAAAAACGAAGGCGCCAAAACGGTAAAGCTGGGCGGGGAGATGGTTTTTGTATGGGATGAAACCGGCCCTTTAAGCGGCGAAAAAGCCGAAAAGCTAAGGTGGGATGCAAACGACTTTAAGGCAAAGCATATACGCCCTGTAAAGCTCTGCTCTGCCGAAACTTTTTGCCAAAACTTCAAACAGCCGGTAATAAGCCTAGCGGCTAAACTCGACGAAAAATTCCGCAAAGCTCCGGTTCCCTCGAAGCTGGTAATAGGTGTAGCCGGGTGCCACCGCTCGTGCAGTGAACCGGCTACAAAAGATATCGGCATAATGGCATGTACTGACGGATACGAAATTATGGTCGGGGGCGCCGCCGGCCTGAGACCTATGATAGCCAAAAGCATAGGCACATTCAAAACAGAAGAGGAGACGATAGAGATAGTAGAAAAAGTTATCGCCTATTTTAAAAAAGACGGCAGGCAGTCTGTGCGGCTAGGACGGCTGTTGGAGAAAAACGGCATCGACCACTTGCTAAAGTTTTTAAAAGCCCGTTAGCATCAATGGGCTGTTTCTAAAAGAGTTTTTTGAGCATTTTAAGGGGAAGTTCATTCCTAACTTTTTGAAAAATAGAGCCTTTAGTGGTTGGCGACTTGTAGAGAAATCAAATTCATCTCACTGGGCAACAGCCCCATCAAACATAAAAACCCTTTTCTTTAGGCGGCCTTTGCAGAGCTTGCAACTACCGCCCGTGAATGGCATACAGCTTTGGATTTTTTTTAATTTTGTTTACCGCCCGCGGGAAGCGCCTCCCGCGCCGGTGGGGACGGAACGGTTGCCAACAAGAACCACCCTAAGCGGGAGATTGTCCCTCCGCTATCGTGAAGGATATGGAGTTTTATAGCATCCTCTTCTTTACCGAAACTTTGCCACGCCGCTACTCCACTTACCGCATGAATCGCAAACGATAAAATAATCGGCAGATTCGTATCCGCAGTTGTCACACCTGAATTCAAGAAACCGTTCCCACTCAATTTCAAGAGCTTTCACAAACTGCTCTGGAGCCTGCGAACCGTTTTCCGACATCCCAGCCTCTACAACCCCCAGCGCTAGGTGAAATAGAACAGTCTCGGAAAAAAACCGGCCGGCACGGCTAAGCGTGCCGTTTGCCTGCGTGAAATCTCTTTTTTCTATCTGCGCCATAGCGATAAAAAGAAGAAGGTACTTGGCATCGGGGCTGTTGGCCATAACCGATCTGCCCCAATCGTAAAGATCTTCTATCTTTTCTTCCTGCCCGTTTGACCGATAGATAGCCTCTAGTATTCTAAGCAAAGCGATTGAATAACTCTGCTTGAACTCTTTTTTTAATACTTTCTCCGCATCTTTAATTTTCGATTCCTCCACAGCCAGACGCGCGAGCATAACAGAAGCGGGAATAAAGCCGTGAGAAGATTTCATCGCAAGATGAAGCTCGGCCTTAGAGCCTTTCACATCGCCCTTGCCAAGAAGAAAGCGGGCGTGAACACAGTAAAGCTCTGCCAGTTTCCGTTTTTCGTCTCCAATCCGCTCTGTCCCCTTTAAGCGTTTGAGAGCCTCTCTTTGTAGAACGACGGCATGCTTTAAATCCGATTTTTTTTCGGCAATCTCTCTCATCTGAATTATTATGCCGGCATCATCTGGCTTTCTTCCTCTTGCCATCTCAAGCATTTTGTACGCGGCATCCAGATGACCGACAGAGATATAATCCTCTTTAAGCTGAAGTATCAGGTCTGTTTCTGTGGGGTACAGGGCAAGGGCAAGAGAATGGACAGCTACAGCTTCTTTTGTTTTTCCTATATCTCTTAGAATCTTTCCTTTAAGCAGTAGCGCTTCGAGGTTTTTAGAGTCTTTTGAAAAAACTTTTTCCACTATTTTAAGAGCCTTTTCCATCTCGCCGCTCTCTACTTTCATCCTCGTATCGAAAAGCAGTTTTTCGACCTTCTCCTGCTTCCTCCTGTTCAGCCGTCTGCCGATGTCGCGCAAAAATTCACCAAGCGTGCTTACAGTGAGAAACAGGCCAAGGCAGAAAACTCCGGCAAAAGCCGACAAGAGTAGTAGCACTACATAAGGCATCTCCATCGAACGGCCCGGCGCGTAGATAAATGTAACCTGCGATGGATTAAGGTACCCCAGATAAAGGATAAAAGAAAAAGCAAGAATTAGAGGAACAAGTAAACGGAAAATCATCTACTCCTTAGAGTCACTGCTCCGCCTTCAGACTCTCCTCCCAGGCCTCTTTACACTCCACACAGCGCTTTACATAAGGAGCCGCTTCAAGCCTTTTGTATGGGATATCTTCCTCGCAGTCTATGCAGACACCGTAGCCTCCGTCCGATCCGCTCTCGATACGCTCTAGTGCCTCCTCGACCAGCTTAATCTGTTGTCTGTCAACTTCGCCTATCGAAAGCATTACCTGCCGGTTATAAGTGCGGGAAGCCTCGTCGGTAAGATCCGGCAGATCGCCCTTAAACTCTTCGTTAGAATGTTCCTGCACCTTTGCAACACCTTCAAGAAGCTCCCTTCGCGCGGTAAGAAGCTTAGACTTTAAAAAGCTCAGTTCTTTACTGTTCATCATTCACTCCAATTCCGTTCATTTCACTGCTCTTAAGTTCCCGCGCGTCAACCCACAGCTTTTCGAGCGCGTAAAACTCCCGAGCATCCTCGCTGAACACATGCACTACTATATCACCTAAATCAACAAGCACCCATCTGCCGCCTCTTTGACCCTCGGTATGATAATTTTTCATACCGCTATTTCGGACAGCCTTTTCCAAGCTATCAGAAATCGCCGTCACCTGCCGCGAGGACGACCCATGACAGATTATAAAAAAATCTGCCATAGAGGAAACCCCTCGAAGGTCGAGAACTACGACTTTCTCGGCCTTTTTCTCTAAAAGCGCGTTACGGCAAAGGCTCAAGCAAGCGACTCGCTTACTGTCAGGCTCTCCCGTCGCAGTAACCGCCTGCATTAACTATACACTCCTGCGTCTATAATATATTGTTCTACCGCTTCTGGAACAATTTTTTTCACGCTGTCGCCTCTCTTTAAAAACTTCCTGACCATCGACGAAGAAATGTCAAGCCAAAAAGGCGAGCAAAAAAATATTGAAAAACCTGAACCTTCGTACTGAAAGGCGGGCCATCTGCTCTTTGTAGTTTTTGTGAACCGCGGTACATCAACATTAAAACCACTCTCAAGTTTTGCCATTATCTCTCCTTCTTCCCATCCGGGCCTTGCCATAACGATAAAATTGGACAGCTTCAAAAGCTTATCAGACTTTTTCCACGAACAGATATCACCAAAGGCATCTATCCCAAGAATAAAAAAAAGCTCACCCGAATTATCTTTCAAAACCGCCTCTACTGTGTCGATAGTATAGCTCGTTCCCCCCCTCTCCAGCTCCATTTTTGATACCTCGAACAACCTGTTGCCGGCAGTCGCTATCTTTAACATTTCGTATCTCTGCTCACCGCTGGCGGAAGAGCTATACTTGTGAGGCGGATTGGCTGTCGGCATAAATATCACCTTGTCGAGATTAAAAAGAGATGCCGAATATTCCGCGCAGTTGATATGCCCCAGATGGACAGGATCAAACATCCCCCCAAAGATGCCTGTTTTCAAATCTAGCCCCTAACCTGCCCGTTGCCGGTAGCGACGAACTTGTAGGTGGTAAGCTCTTCAAGCCCCATAGGGCCTCTGCAATGCAGTTTCTGGGTGCTTATCCCCATCTCGGCACCAAGACCGAACTGCCCCCCATCGTTAAACCTTGTAGAGGCGTTCACGATTACCGCCGATGAATCTACAGCCTTTACAAACTGCTCGGCCCTTTCATCAGATTCGGTGACAATCACATCGGTATGATGCGAGCCGTGGTTTTCGATATGGTCTATAGCCTCTTCCATCGAATCGACCATCTTAACCGCCATCACAAGCGCAAGGTATTCGGAATCCCAATCTTCATCTGTCGCGCGCGTTGCGGATCGGTATGCTTCTACCGTTCTTTCGCATCCTCGGATTTCTACCCCTTCGGCCTCAAAAGCTTCCATAAGTTTCGGCAGATTAGATGCCCAAGCAGAATGCACCAGCAAAGTTTCGGCTGAGTTGCAGACACCGGGCCTTTGTACCTTAGAATTTACCGCTATATTTTTAGCCTTTTCAAAATCGGCCCCTTCGTCTATATAAACAGAGCAGATGCCAGCATCATGCTTCACTACAGGAATGGTAGAGTTTTCCGAAACAAAGCGTATAAGCTCAGATCCGCCGCGCGGAATTATGATATCTATATACCTGTTCATCTTCAACATGCCAAGCACGGCGCTACGGTCGGTCGTATCTATAAACTGTATAGCATCTTCCGGCAGACGAGCCTCCTTTAGCGAAGAGGAAAGAGCAGAGGCTATCGCCATGTTAGAGTGAAACGCTTCCTTCCCGCCCCGTAAAATAACTGCGTTGCCGGACTTTAGACAAAGCGCGGCGGCATCGGCGGTAACATTCGGACGAGACTCGTAAATTATCCCAAAAACACCTATAGGTATTCTAACCCTCGCAACCTTTAGCCCATTGGGCCTAACCTTCTTGTCATAAACCTTGCCTACAGGATCTGCAAGAGATATTATCTGCCGTATACCTTCGGCGATATCTTCTATTCTCTTCGTGTTCAGGATAAGCCTGTCTATCATCGCGGGGGTAAGGTTATTCTTTTCGGCTAGGGCTATATCTTTGCCGTTTTCCGATATTATAGTTTCAGCATTTTTTACAAGCGAGCCGGCCATAAGCTCCAGCGCCCTATTTTTCGCTTTGGAATCAAGAAGCGCCAACAGGCGCGCCGCCTTTCTAGCCTTTTTCCCTACCTCTTCAATATCCATACCTGTCTCCAAGCTGTTACTTAAAAACCTGTCAGCACAAGGTCGTCCCTATGTATAACCTCGTCGTACGATTTGTAGCCGAGCAGAGCCTCTATTTTATCCGACCTCTTTCCTTTTATCTTCTCCAGTTCAAAAGCATGGTAGTTTACAAGCCCCCTAGCAAACTCCTTTCCATCCTCCCCTATAAGCGAAACCGACTCGCCCGATTCGAACCTTCCATCAACATGTTTAATGCCGGAAGGCAGTAGCGATTTTCCGCTGTCTATTACAGCCTTTTTCGCGCCATCGTCCAGCAGTAGCCTGCCGCTCGGTTTTAGTATATGCCCTATCCAATGCTTTCGTCTGGCAACTTTCTTTTCACGCGGATGGAAAAAGGTTCCACCTTTCCCCTCCCTAAGCGCGCGTGCTATGGAGTCTTTTGCCTTCCCGCTGA
The DNA here is from genome assembly GCA_024275955.1 of Nitrospirota bacterium. Lineage (GTDB taxonomy): Bacteria > Nitrospinota_A > UBA7883 > JACRGQ01 > JACRGQ01 > JAJRYD01. Next base: position 57,732 of record JAJRYD010000031.1, on the reverse strand, counting down.
TAATCCATGTAGGGATGCCGTAGACGCAAGCTGTCTGCGCCGCGATAATTTTAGACTTCATTCCTCCAACGCCTGTGGTAGAACTGCTCTCTCCGGCAATCAATTTTATATCGTCGTCTATGTCCGAGACATCTTCGATAAGTTTCGCAGAGCTGTTTTTGTTCGGGTCGCTGTCAAAAAGGCCGTCAACGTCGGAGAGTATCAGCAAAAGGTCGGCATCGGCTATAGAAGTAACCATAGCGGCGAGTGTGTCGTTGTCGCCAAACTTTATCTCATGCACCGCCGCCGAATCGTTTTCATTTATAACCGGCAAAACGCCGAGGTTAAAAAGAGAGGTCATCGTATTTCTAGCGTTCAGGTATCGCCTTCTGTTGGAAATATCATCGTGGGTAAGAAGTATCTGCCCTACCTTCTTGCCTCTCCCTGCAAAAGCGGCATCGAAACTGTTTATCAGCTTCACCTGTCCTACCGCCGCACAAGCCTGTTTGATAGGGATAGAGAGATGCTCCTGTTTAAGGCTAAGCATGCGGGAACCTGCCATCACCGCCCCAGAGGCAACAAGAACAACCTGAAACCGGCGATCCGCCTCTAGGTGGCAGATATCGCCTACAAGTCTCTCCAAAGTTTCAACCGACAGGCCTCTCCCATCGCCAGAGCTTAAAACGCCGCTCCCTATCTTTATAACGACCCTCTTTATCCCTTCCAGAATACCGAGCCTTTTTTCCATACTCATAACAAAACAGCCTACCACACACCTCACAGGTGAGGCGCTGGTGAATGAGGCAACGCTCTATCTTGTCATTGCCGACAAAGACTATACCTATAGGGACTGTTTCCAAAAGAGTTTTTTTGAGAATTTTAAGAAGAAGTTCATTTTCCAACTTCTTAAAAATAAAGCCTTTAGAGATTGGTAATTTGTAGAAAAATCAAATTTATCTCATTCGGCAACAGGCTCCTATAGCCTAACGATAAGCAGGCTGGCAATTCTACCTGTTCCTGACACCTTGCAGGTGATGCGCATCTCGCAGGCGAGAAACCAGAGAGAACAGAGCCAAAGGCGGCGACTGTGCGGTTGCCAAAGATTCTATAGAATTTCTACAAACCATATCTTCCGCATTGCGACTACTCGCTCCACGCCCTTGCGTGGCCGCCTGCAAGAAGCAAACCCGCAATGCAGGTGTGGAATGGAGTACTATTGACGGATGCGGTACGGAGTAGATACTATCTCGGCTATTTTTATTGCTGTCACTCTTATGTTCATTTTCGGCAGATGGTACGAGTCGAAAGCTCTTTTCTACCCCGATAAAGATTTTACCATCCTGCCTAAAGATATCGGCCTTACGGCGGAAGATATCTTTCTTGAAGTCGGAACAGATAAAGAAAAAATACATGGCTGGTTTTTCAATTCGGCAAACAGCAACGGCAAAACGATTCTCTACATTCATGGCAATGCCGGAAACATCTCCGACAGGCTTCCCGTAATAAAAGGGTATCTTGAACACCGCTTCGCAGTCTTTATTTTCGACTTTCGCGGTTATGGAAAAAGCGAAGGAAACCCCACTAAAGACGGGATAGTGGAAGATAGTTTAGCGGCGTACGATTTTATGATAAACAAAAAAGGGGTTGGGCCTGAGAATATAATCATCATCGGGCAGTCTCTCGGAGGCGCGCCGGCGCTAAAGCTTGCGAATATGCGCGAATCTGCCGGAGTAATAATGGAAGGCTGTTTCTACTCCATTAAAGAAATTGCAAAAGATATCTTTTCGCCTCTGCCTATATGGATACTGGCATCATCCGCCCTTAATAACGGGCTAGAAATAAAAAAACTAAAGGTCCCTCTTCTTCTCATTCACGGCAAAAACGACAACGTAATAAATTACCGCCACTCGCTAAAACTGTTTGAGGAAGCAAACGAACCAAAAAAGTTTGTAACATTCGAAAATGCCGGACATGTCGATATGTACGAATCCGACCCTTCTCTCTATTACGGAAGCATCATAGATTTCGCTGGTATTACGGAAGGCGGGAAGTGAAAAACTTCTTTTACCTCTTCTTCAAATCGTTCCTCGACGTGGTGCCGCTTGTATCGGTACTGCTCTTTTTTCAGATTTTCGTGATAGGCGAGAGCTTCCAGCATCCTCTTGAATATCTACTCGGCCTTTTTCTTGTTGTCTTCGGCCTTTTCCTTTTTATGCGGGGGCTGGAGGCAGGGCTTTTTCCTCTGGGCGAATCTATGGCCCACTCGTTCGCCGCAAAAGGAAATATATGGTGGCTACTTATTTTCGCGGCATCTATAGGATACGCCACGACAATAGCAGAGCCGGCTCTGATAGCTATCGCCAACAAGGCGGAGATAATAACTGAAGGTAAGCTTTCTGCCTTTACGCTAAGAAACACCGTGGCGATAGGTGTCGCTAGCGGAATAGCGGTTGGGACGATGAGAATAATATTAGGACACCCTGTTCACTACTACGTCATTACCGGCTACACACTGGTAATGATAATGACTCTCTTTGCGCCAAACGAGATAATAGGCCTCGCCTACGATTTAGCCGGCGTTACCACATCTACCGTAACGGTACCGCTCGTTACCGCGCTCGGTGTAGGCCTTGCCAGCTCTATAGCCGGAAGAAACCCTCTTGTGGATGGATTCGGCCTGATAGCGTTCGCCGCGCCAACCCCGATGATTACCGTAATGGCATACGGAATAGCGGTACTATGATTGAATTTTTGAACACACTGGTAGCAGACTTTCTAATTATCCTGCGTGATGTTGCTCCGGTGCTTGCTGTCGTCCTTTTCTTCCAGTTCGCGGTGCTAAAGCAAAGCCTCCCAAACCCAAAAAAATAATAATCGGCTTTGCGGCGGTTGTGGCAGGTCTATACTTCTTTTTATTAGGGCTCGATATGGCGATCTTCCCTGTAGGCGAATCTATGGCGGAAAAGCTTTCGCGCCCGGAACTTAAGGGCTGGGCTCTCGCCTTCGCTTTTTGCATAGGCTACTCCACTACAATGGCAGAGCCGGCGCTACTCGCGGTAGCCGGAAAAGCCGAAGAGATAAGCGCCGGCGCTCTGCCAAGCTTTTACCTGCGCAACGCCGTCGCCATCGGTGTCGCTGTCGGCCTTACGCTTGGGGTATACCGTATATTATCCGGCGACCCGCTTTGGCTTTACATACTAATCGGCTACCTGATAGCTGTTGTTCTCACTTTTTACGCCCCGAAGGAGATAGTACCGCTCGCCTACGATTCCGGCGGCGTTACCACATCTACCATCACTGTGCCGCTGGTAACGGCAATCGGCATAGGTATGGCCACAAACACTCCGGGAAGGAACCCGCTCATAGACGGTTTTGGTCTTATAGCTTTTGCTTCTGTTTTTCCGATGATATCTGTACTGAGTTATTCAATCATTGCCAAACTAATAAAAAGAGAATAATAATAAAGGAGGTGATAATAAATGCGTTTTAACATGATTTTTACCATATGCCCGATAGAACATATGCAAGGGATAATTGACGGGGCAAAAGAGCATGGCGCGACGGGAGCGACTATACTCTCCGCGAGAGGAACAGGCCACAAAGAGACAAAAACCTTTCTTGGTCTAGCACTAGATAAACCGCAGGAAGCGCTTGTTATGCTGGTAGAAAAACACAAATGTGGCGAAATAATGAAAGCTATTTACGATGCCGGAAACCTTAAGGAACCTGGACACGGAATATGCTTTTCGCTTCCTATAGATTCGGTAGTGGGGCTTGAAAGCCAGCTTTCGATTTTAAGGAAAGAAGCCGAAGAATTTATATAAGGAGAAAACGTTTTGAGTGTGCAGGTAAAAGACCTAATGGTCACGAACGTTATTACGATAGACGCTATGGCACCGCTGATGGACGCGATGAACTTTATGCTTGAGAAAAATGTCAAGTCGCTGATAATCCTGCCGCGAAAGGAGAGCGACGCGTTTGGCATACTTACTTTTTCTGATATAGCGAAAAAGGTTATAGCCGGGGAAGAACAGATAGAAATGCTAAACGTATTCGACGCTATGAGCAAACCTTGCTACAACGTGCATCAGCATCTTGATATAAAATACGCGGCAAAAAAGATGGCCGATATAGGCGTATCAAGGCTGTTGGTAACAGAAGGAAACAGCCTTCTCGGCATAATATCACTTACCGACCTTGTAAAGTCGCTGGCGGATAATAAAGGGCCTTTAAACGAATAGGAGGCCGGCATTACCGTTTTTGGGCGGATAGGCTTCTTTTGTTTCGCCGCGTGTGGCCTGCCGCAAGCTGTCAAATCGTATAAAGACGGGCATAGCAAAGGCCTCCCGCCGCTATTTATCTGGCTATGGTTCATAGGCGAACTGTCGTTCCTTCTCTACGTTCCTTTCGAGCTTGGGTGGGACTGGCCGCTGATGACAAACCTTATAATAAACTTCCTTGTCTGCCTTGTTATTCTAAAATTTATCTATTTTCCCGTAGAGACAAAAAGCGAAGCTAGCGCGTAGAGACAGACGCTCTGCCTACTTTAAAATCTAGGTGCGTCATCCCTTTTTCCCGCATAAAGGTTTTTATCGCCTCCCTTTTTTTCGGGCCGCACCAGACGATAAAACATCCGCCGCCGCCGGCGCCGCATATTTTAGAATAACCGCCAAGCTTTTGTGTGCTTTTAAAAATCTTTGCAAGCGATGGCGGAACTACCAACCGCCCCAGCTTTTCCCTTAAACCGTTTTCCTTTAACAAGCAAGCTCCTACCTTGCTCCAGCTGTTCTTTTCCAACGCCTCTAGAACTTTCAGCGAGTTTCTGGCGATGCCTCTAAAAACATTCACCATAGCCTTATCGCCATCGAGCGCTTTTTTGAACATCGCCCAGTTGGCATCGCCCGAAATCCGCGATTTTCCAGAGTAAAAAAGCAGTACCCTTTTTTCTATCTCACTGCCGTCAAGCTTGGGCCTTCCATACACAAAACCGGCGGTTGTAGACTCTATCACGTTCAGCCCGCCGTTAAGCGCCGCCAGATAATCCTGCACTCCGGTAGGTATGCCCAAATGCCTCGCTTCGATATTTTTGGCTATCTCCAGCACCTCCATTTTTCCTACCCTCCTGCCGGTAGCCTTTAGCACAGCCTTTATGAAAGCTATAAGCATAGCCGACGAACCGCCAAGCCCTGCGCCCGCTGGCGAGAGAGTATCGACCGTAAACTCCCAGCCATCGGCAGGGTATATATCAAGCAGTCTATGAAATAGCGTCTTGCTTTTCTCCGGAACTTTTGAATAGACAATAGTTCTCCCAAGCGCGGACGAATGAACCACAGCCCTCCCCTTTTTGCCTTTAACGGCAGAGACCGTAGCATAAAGGTTAACCGCTACATTAACGCATACCGAAGGAGCAAAAACCGCCGAGAGAGGCTGTATATCCAGCGTGCCACCGGCAATATCTATCCTTGTTGGAGCTTTTACAATTATCTTCATATCTCTTATTGATTGAAATTCAGCTTTTAGTCTATATTCAAACTGATGAAAAGAAAAAATGTTTTTAAAAAAAGCTATGCCGTCTGAAAAACTGGGAGCGCTCGACATAGGCTCTAACACCATCCGGCTACTTGTGGCGGAACTGGACGGAGACCGGCTTAAATTTCTGCACTCGTCGCAAATTATAACAAGGCTTGGCGAGGGGATGCACAGCACAGGCCTGCTTGCCGACAAAGCGATGGAAAGAGCGGTTGACGGGATAGAGAGCCTTATCGACGGAGCGTCGAAAATGAAACCGTACCAGCTCGCGGCAGTAGCTACCCATGCGGTAAGAAATGCCGGCAACAAAGCGGACTTTCAAAAACTTTTAAGAGAAAAAACAGGGCTTGACCTGAATATAATCGGCTGGGAAACAGAGGCCGAGCTTTCGCTCAAAGGGGTGGAGACAGTAATAGAGACTAAAGGCAAGAGCATGCTTCTTTTCGATATCGGCGGAGGCAGCACCGAGTTTATCTACAAAAACGGCGACGGCGATATACGGCAGGCAGGTACCAGCCTTGGGGTTGTACCGCTTGCCGAAACTTTTATAAGCAAAGCTCCTTTGATAAGAGATGAGTTCGGCAACCTGAAGAAATACCTTAAAGGCGAAATAGAAACGGTAAAGAAAAAACTAGACATTAAAGAGCCGTTCATGCTTGTAGGAACGGCCGGCAGTGTAACCTCTATCGCCGCGATGCAGTTGAATCTAAAAAAGTACGACCACAGCCTGATAAACAACGCGATTCTCGGCAGAAACGACGTGGAGACCCTTCTAAAGCAGGTAGCCGAAATGACCATTGAAGAGCTAGGCGAAATAGCTTCTCTCAAAAACGGACGCGAAGACCTCATAATCCCCGGATTCGGCATAATCCTTTCTATTATGGAAAATTTTGATGCCGAGTTACTTACAGTAAGTGACGCGGGACTGAGGGAAGGGATACTGCTCGCGGTGAATGACGGCCTATTTAAGGGGACAACTTTGTGAAAAAGCTTGCCGTGCTTTTTGCCGTCCCTTTTCTTCTAGGGTTTGGCGATGAACATTTTTCAAGAATTGAAGAGGGCAATAAGCTTTACCGTGAAGGCGATTACAAGGAAGCTTTGGAGCAATACTCGGCGGCAAGAGAGCAAAAAGATTCGGAAGTCGCAAAATACAACCAAGCGAACGCTCTTTACAGGCTCAAAGAGTACGATAAGGCGGCTGAACTGTATGAGCCTTTGCTGAGATCCAAAAAAAAAGAACTGGCCGAGAAATCTCTTCTAAATTTCGGCAACGCAAGCTACTGGGCTGGAGTTAAAAAACTTGGAAAAGGCGATATCAAACCGGCAGAAGAAAAACTTACCAATGCCGCTCAAAGCTACAGGAAAATACTCTACAAAGAACCTTCCAATAGCACCGCTAAAGAATATCTTGAACATACCCTTCAAAAACTAAAAGAGCTAAAAAAACAAAAGAAAAAAGACGACAAAGATAAAGAAAAGAAAGACAAAAAAAACGAAGATAAACAAGATAAAAAAGATAAGAAGGAAAAAGAGAACGATAAACAAAGTGAGCAGAACAAAAAAGATGAAAAAAACGGAGACAAACAGGGAAAACCTAAGCAAGGCAAAGATAAACAAAAAAGAGAATCATCCGCTCAAAAAGAGAGAAAGCCGGGGAAGATGAAACCTGATGAAATGAAAAGAGTGCTTGAAGCGCTAAAGCAAGACGAAAAAAATATTCAAAAAGATGTCCGGCGGCAAAAATTCCGCGAACGAAAACTGGAAAAAGACTGGTAGCTACGCGAACGGCGCAGGACGACTAGCCGCCAGCGGCAAATATAGACGACACTTCAAGGGGCTGTTGCCGAATAAGACAATCTTGATTTTGCTACAACTTGCCACTCTCTAACGGTTCTATTTTAAAGAAGTTAGAAAATAAACTTTCCCTTAAACTGCTCAAAAAACTCTTTTGGAAACAGTCCCTTCAAGCTATTCACATAGCGCAGTTACCGCCTTACAGGCTGGGAGCTTGCTGTTCTTCTTTGCGCTTTTGCGGCAAAATAAAAAAACCTGCTAGCCGTGAAGGGCTACAGAGCAGTCGAGAACAATACTAAAGCGAAGCCTACCCGCCGAATAGAACTATAAGTTTCTCAAAGAAAATCTGCCGGATAAAAGCTAGAATAGACGAATGGCTAAACCCACTTTCGGCGTTATCGGCGGTAGCAGAGCTTACGACCTTTTGGCGCAAAACTCTTTTGGCACGGTGAGAGCTACTAATCCTGTCACCACTCCGTTTGGCGAAAGCGCGCCTATACATCTATTCGAAAAAGATGGTTACAGCTACCGCTTCCTCTCCCGTCACGGCGAGGAGGGGTACGAGGTAACAGCGCCCTTTGTGAACTACCGCGCGAATATATGGGCTATGGCGGAGCTGGGGATAAAACAGATAATCTCTTGGTCGCAACCCGGCTCCTTGAACCAAAGACTAAACCCGGGCGACCTCGTAATTCCCGATGACATAATAGACAGCAGTACGAAAAGGGAATCTACCTATTACAAAAACTCGGGGCTTGGGTTTATCAGGATGAGCAACCCTTTTTGCCCAGAAATAAGGGAAGAGCTGATAACAGCCCTTTACTCTGCCGGTAATTGCGATTATCACAACGACGGAGTGTACCTATGCACGGAAGGGCCGAGGCTGGAAACACCAGCAGAGATAAAGATGTACAGAAAGTGGGGAGCCGATATGGTAGGGATGACTCTTGCTACCGAAGCGTTCCTCGCCCGCGAGCTTGAAATCTGCTATTCATCAATATGCCTTATAAGCAACTTTGCCGAAGGGATAAAAGAGCGGTCTTTTAAAGAAGGCGAACTTTTTGAGGGAATGCTGAGAGAAGATGAAAAGAATAAGGTAGAGCGGTCTATAACCCTGCTACCTGAGATACTAGAGACAACGCTTCAAAAACTTTCCGGTGCCAAGAGAACCTGCGACTGCGGAAAAGCTATGGAACGCTATAGAAAAAATGGAAAGATAGGCGACGACCTTTTGGCGGAAATACGCTCTTTTAGCAGTTAATTGCTTTCTGCGCAGAGGTGAGATCTGGCTGATTCTCCCCTCTATAAGGGGGGCTGTTGCCGAATAGCATAAATTTGATTTTGCTGTTAATCGCCAATCTCTAAAGCCTCTGTTTTTACGAAGTTAGAAAATGAACTTCTCCTTTAAAACGCTTAAAAACTCTTTTGGAAACAGTCCCATAAGATACAGGCTGACTCTAGCTTTTTCTGTTACCGCCACTACGCGCCCCGCCGGCAAGACGGCAACGGCGCGGCGCGGCCGGTTTTCAAAATTTTAAAAATATCTGCTCTACCTGTAAGAACCAGAATAACCTGTCCGTCTAACTATTAGTGATGGAAAATATAAAAGGCCAAACTGCCCAAATGCCCCTAAAAGCTGTATATTCAGCTAAAATAGGTTCACTTTATGACAAAACCTATTGCAGAGAGCGGGAAAGAGCAAAAACAGCTTCCAAAAGCCGATCTGGAGCTGGTATCCAAAATAGCAAAAGGCGATACCCAAGCATGGGAGAGGTTCGTCCTCGGTTATTCCAGCTGGGTGCTTTACAGAGCGCGAAAATGGTGCGAACGGCACTGTGGCAAGCCTTGCGCGAACTGCGGGCTGGCACTGCTCCATTCCAAAATGGAAGGGAGAACAACAGAGAGGCGCGAGGATGAATGCGATGACGGTATGGAAATATATATCTGGATATTCGAGCAGTTGCAAAAGCGGGTCGTCCGCTACTCCGCTCGCAATAACAGCAAGCTCTCCACATTCGTTTGGCGAATCCTTAACTCAAGGGAATTTTATATAGACTGGCTTAGGTGGAAATATGGACGAGTTTTTTAGCAATACCGCTTACCAAAGGCTTCCATCGGAAATAAAGAAGCTATCGCGCGACACCCAAAGCGTCTGTATATTTCTGCGTCTCAGAAAAACCGAAGAACAGATAGCTGTCGAAACAGGTTTCCCACTCTCGAAAGTTTCTAAGCTTTCGAGCGAAGTAAAACGTACGCTTATAGCAAACGGAAAATACGACATAATTACCGACCCTTTAATGATATCAATAGACGCTGACAACAGCGGCAGGATGGAACCTCTCTCTGTAGAAATTTCGCCGGAAGACCGTTTGGCCTTAAAAACATTTTTAACATCGCTGGAAAAAGCTATATCCGGCATGGAGAACGACGACAGAAAACTTTTGCATCTTTTCTTTCACCAAAGAATGACAGGCAGGGAGATATTACGATTTTACGAAAAGACAGGAATGAACGGGGCAGAGATGCCTAAGAGCGTCGGCGGGGTTTTTCGGTCTGTGGAAACGGTTTTAAAAAAACTTTTGGCCAAAATGAAAAATACAGCAACTATCGGGCATAACAATTTATCGGTTAAAGCGTTGAAATCGGTTCTTTCGGAAACAGGGGTGGCTACATGAAGCACCTTAATTCAGCCGAGATACTAGAGGCGGTTAACAGCAAAAAAATGCCCGGCCATCTTTGTGACAGCTGTGCAGATAGAATAGCTCTCTTAAAAGAGTTTCAGTCGGCAGTTTCCGGCAGTGCTATCTTGATGGGTAAAAAGAAAAAAGACTGCCTATCCCAAGAAGATATAGCAAACATTATCGACAACGAAGAAACTAAAAGTGTAAGCGAAAAACAGCTTCATATACAAAACTGCTGTTACTGCTTCGAGAGTGCCGCCTATTACCATGCTAAATCGACAGCTATGAAAACCGACGAACTGCCATCCGCGCCAGAGAAATATCTCAAAACCGCGATAAACCTGACGCTCCCCATGATAGCTCCGACTAGTGAAAACAAGACCGTATGGGATATTATTAGAAACAGTTTTAGAACGGCACCTTTACCTGCTTTTGCTACGGCGGTTATCCTTTTTCTATTTATATTTATAGAAAGAGACGCTATTCATGTTTCAGAAATAACTGGAGGTTCACAATATTCGATATTCGCGAACCTCGCAAATAAACAGCCTCTTTTTTATCTTGGCAAAAGCGGAGAGAAAATCGGCAGTCGGCCGGCAGAGATGAAAGTCGAGGCTGGCAGGCAAACTATAAAGTTCCTCTGGAAAGATGTTAAAGAGGCAGACCGCTACAACTTCGTACTGCAAAACATCTCCGGCATAGCACCGCAAACGGTAATGCGTATCGAAACAAAAAAGAACTCGGTAACGATAGACAGTAAGGAGTTCGCCGAAGATGGCAAATACCTATGGATTCTTGCCGGAGGATTACCGGAGAAAAGATACTTCGTAGGGAAGCTTAAGTTTAGAGTAACTGAATAGCGGCAAAGGCCGTTGTCGGCCCGATGATGCCGGCTATAACTTTTTACCTCTCTTTAGCAACAGCTCAAAAACCGATTTGTTAAGGGGCTTGCTGTAATAATACCCTTGTATCTGGTCGCACCCGTACTCTCTTAGCAATTCAAGCTGTTCCTTTGTTTCCACTCCTTCGGCTATTACCTTAAGGTTAAGGCTTTTCGCCATCGAAATTATCGCCGATACTATTTCCGCGTCGTCACTAGAGACAGTCATGTCGCGGATGAAAATCATATCTATCTTCAAGGCATCTATAGGAAATCTTTTCAGGTAGCCAAGCGACGAGTAGCCGGTGCCGAAATCGTCTATAGAGAGTGTTATCCCCATTTCATTCAGTTTTTTCAATGTTGCTATCGCATTTTCGACATCTTCCATAACCATGCTCTCGGTTATCTCCATCTCTAGGTATTCCGGCGAAAGATTGGTCTCCTCAAGAACAGACTCGACCATCATAACTATGTTGCTCTCCGTAAACTGTTTTGGGGATAGGTTTACCGCGACCATCATCGGCGGGTACCCCGCGTCCTGAAAAACTTTGTTGATGCGGCATGATTCGCGGAGAATATGCTCTCCCATAGGCACTATCAGGCCGGTCTCCTCCGCAATCGGTATAAACTCAGCAGGAGAAACCAACCCTTTTTCCGGATGATCCCACCTTGCGAGAGCTTCCATGCCTATCATCTTTCCTGTTCCAATGCTTACCTTTGGCTGAAAAAAGGGGAGCAGTTCCTCCCTTCTAAGTGCTAGCCGTAATTCCTTTTCGAGCGTAAGCCGTTTCATCGCTTTTTCATTCATCTCGGAGGTGAAAAGCTGGCACCTGTCGCCGCCAAGCTCCTTAGCTCTTTGCATAGCTATATCGCAGTTTTTTATAACCGACTGCCCCACCCTGCCGTCGTTCGGGTAAAGAGCTATCCCGACGCTAATGGTAAGAAAAATATCTTCGCCGCCTATCTTGAACGGTTCCGAGAAAGATTCCATGATTTTAGAACCCATCTTTGCCGCCACGCCGGAATTTTTTATATCGCCAAGAATAAGCCCAAACTCATCCGACCCAAAACGGGAAACGGTATCGACATCTCTCGCTGACCGCATAATTCTTTTACTAGCCTCCTGCAAAACTTTATCCCCTGCGGCATATCCAAACCTGTTGTTCACTTTTACAAAACCGTCCAGTCCCAAAATAATTAAAGAGAGTATCCCGCCGGATCTCTCCGTATGCGCTATCGACTGGTTGAGCCTGTCCGCAAAAAGTATTCTGTTCGGCAAGCCTGTCAATGGGTCATAGTTTTCCTTGTAGCGGCTATCGTCTCTGCCCGCGGCTCCGGTAAGGTCGGTGAAGACCGCTATGTAATGTTCCACCCCTCCACAACTGTTCTTCTCGGCAGTGATGGAAAGAAGCTCAGGGTAGGCCTCGCCGTTTTTACGCCTGTTCCATATTTCACCGCTCCAATAGCCGGTTTTTTCTATTTCTGCCCACATAGCTTTATAAAATTCCGCCGAATGCCTGTCGGACTGCAAAAAACTGGGGTTTTTGCCTATCACTTCCTCTTCTGCGTACCCTGTTATCTTTGTGAATGCCGGATTTACAGATTCAATATTCACGTCGGCACCGCAAATCACCACTCCCTCATGGGCGCTTTCGAAAATGGTACGTGCCAGTTTGAGGCTATCTTCTGATTTGCGCATATCGGTAATGTCCTGAATGGTGCCGACCATTTTTCTGGGCTTGCCATCGTCGCCGAACTGAACCTCTCCCTGCCCGCGACAGACCCGCCGCTCCCCGCCTTCCTTTATCACTCTATGCTCTACTTCATATTTCTTCTTGCCGCTAAAAGCGTCTTCTATAGATTTGACTACGAAGCCGGCATCATCTGGGTGGACATACTTCATAAACAGCTCGTATGTAGCCTCTGTTTTTTGCGGTTCAAGGCCGAAAATCCGGTAATGCTCGTCCGACCATACGACTTTTCCTGAGGGGATATCCCATTCCCAGCTTCCGGTATGGCTGAGTGACTGGGCCTTGTTAAGGCTCTCTTCTGTTTTACGCATATCGGTAATATCCTGAACCGTGCCGACCATCTTTTCCGGCTTACCTGACGAATCTAAAAACAGCTCGCCATATTCTTTCACTATTCTCTCTTCGCCTTTTGAAGTAACAACACGGTGTTCGATGGCACAGGGACTGCCAGTAGCAAGACAGTTGTTCACCGCTTTGTCAACACTGTCCCTGTCGTCAGGGTGAATAAACGAAAGAAACCCTTCGTATGTAGCCTCGACCTCGACAGGGTTCGCGCCGAAGATTCTATATGTTTCGTCAGACCATTCAAGGTCGTTGGTAGCTATATTCCAATCCCAGCTTCCTACCTTTGCTATTCTCTGGGCCCTTGCAAGGCTTTCACTGCTTCTGCGCATCGCGTTCTCGGCGGCAACTCTATCGGTCACATCGGTAGAATAGGCGTAGAGAAAATCGTCTCCCTCAATAGGTGTAAAAGAGAGCATAAACACCCTTCCGTCAACGGCAACTTTAATCTCGCGTGCCGAATCCGACATAAAAACATCGTTTACGGCGCTCTCCCACTCTTTTGGAACGTAAGAGCCTAAAGTAACCCCGTTCGCTTTTAGAAGTTTGACGCTAGCCTTATTAGCGTAACAGACCTTACCATCTCTGCTGACCCTGAAAACCGGATGGGGATTTTCTTCTGGAAACCTCGCTAGAAGCTTTAGCTCTTCCTTCGAAATATGCCGCGTAAAACTATCTTTGTCAGTCAAACTTGTCCTCTTTTGTTGTAATGCAAAAACCTCTACCCCCTTAACCACGGCATTTTAACACCACAAACCTAAAGATAGAAAAACAAGCATTATCGAGAAATAGCTAAACACCAAAAAAAGTTTCAGGTGGATAAAGAAAATAAGGAAGCTCCCTGCTCTCAAGTGCATGAAAACTTGAAAGCTCTGCCTCCAGCTGTTCTATTTCCTCTTTAAGCTTCTCCTGTTTGGGAGCAAGCTCTGCCAGCAGTTTTTTATTTAGAGCAGAAATTAAACCTCCAAGCCTCTTTTTATCGGCCCCTTGCTCCTTTATGGCAGAAACCATATCTTCCTTTTTTTTAATCATTTCAACTATTGGAGCTGTTTTTTCTAAATAATCCTCAGGGTGAAAGACCATTTCTCTCAAAACCTGCCTAGCAGTAGCCAGCTTTTCCGATCGGTCTTCCATCACCTGTATCCCAGGCGTAAACGAAGCGACAGCAAACTCCGGCGGCTCCATCCCGTAAAACTTCCTTATCAAGGTGTCTGTTATTCTATCGTATCTGCCACCTCCTATGCCGTGAATAAAAAAATCGCTAAGAAAAAGCCTTTGCAAAATAGAAAGCGCCACCGCTCTGGGCCAAACCTTTACCCCGTTCGCGTCGCATGCCGATTTGAGCGCCTCGGCAGAATCTGCCTCCACAGTTTCCTTGCCAAAAAGCAATACCACTTTCCCCCTGCTTTGGCTTTCTACGAAAAGCGGAACCCTTTTACCTTCTTCTACCCTCCAGAAAAGCGTTTCCACAAACGGACCGTTCTCGGTAATATCGGGGAACGGATTTGCTTTAGACCTTACCTTGTGCTTTTTTCGATAATCATGGAGAGTTGAATTAAACAGACCGGCGACTTCGCGCGCGTGCGACAGCATGCCGAAAGCAAACCTGTAAAAATTTTTCGTCTCGCAAATTCTCGAAAGAGGGATTTCGAAAACCGAGGAAGGAAGCGAAGAGGCATAAGCTCTCCTCCAAGAAACCATAAGGTCGCTCATAAAATATGGAAGAGGGGAACCTGTATTCTTATTCAAAAACAGTACCCCATCTTGATAGACACGGTTTGGAAGCGAAGATATATCTTCCTCCAGCTCACGGCGAAAAGCGGCTATCGCGTCGATATCGGTTTTTGCGTCTCTGTAAAGTTCTGCCGTACTGCGGGGAAGCATCCGCCTCGACAAAAGCTGGGAGCCGTTTTTCATCGACGGTATTTTCAGGGGGAAACCTTCGCAAATATCTGTATCAATAGAAACCCATACGGCATTCAGGTTCTTTTTCGATATTTGCGCAAGCATCTTGTATTTGTAGAGTATCCCTAAGTGAAACGGGTGCGGCTGGTGGCCGGATAGAATTATCGGATAGCCCTCTTTGAACTCTGGAGCATCAAGCCCTATTGACGACATATACTCGCTTGAGATAGCAAACATATCTTTCCTGAATTCTAATCGGTCTATCGAAGGGTGGATGCCTGCTGTTATTTTTTTATTATTTTCGGCCAAACCGGCCCAAAGCCGAGATGCCGGCTGGCAGACAGCCTCCCCCCGCGCAGGAATTTCAATCATGGAAGAAGGCCGTCGAAAGAGCTTATCCCTATTTCCTCAAGGTTTAGCAAAGGTTCTCCGTAAGAAGCGCCGATAAAGGAACCAAAGTAGGCCGCCTTGCCTTTAAAGTTTTCTATTTTTTTTTCGCCCATTTCCTCTCCGCCGGCAAAAAACTGGGATCGGTAGGCGCTAACCGCCTTCAGCTTTTGTTCGATGGTATCGGAGATATCAAAAATAATCGAAGGTTCTATAAACTTCTTGCGGTGAACACAGAAGTAGAAAAAAATCTTCGGTGGATAAAACGGCTCCCCTTTCATATCGGTTTTGGTGTACTTGGCGACAAAGCGCGCCGCTTGGGCTATCTTCGATGCCTCTACATGGTCGGGGTGCGAATCGTCGTAATACGGTATCAAAATGATATCGGGCCTTGTTTCCCTGTAAACTTCCGCGAGAGCTACCCTCGCTTTTTTTGTATCTCTCAGCCATCTATTTTCAAGCCCGAGGTTGATTCTATTCTCCACCTTTAGTATGGAGTTCGCGTTCGCCGTTTCCTCTCTTCGCTTTTCGGGGGTGCCGTACGGGGTTGGTTCTCCGCTGGTGACATCGCAAAGGGTAACATTATCACCCCTCGCTATAAGCGAGGCTACCGTTCCGCCAATTCCTATTTCTATATCGTCTGGATGGGCCCCGACGGCAAGGATATTTGCCAACGCTTCACCTCGTTGCTAAGAATATTTTCATAATGTTTCAGCCTCTTTTCCGGGTTATCCAGCTGAGAACCGAATGTCCGGTTAAGGTTGTTATAAATCCGCTCTACAGGAAACTCCTTCACCTTAAGCCCAAGATGGTACGCCTGTATCCAAAACTCTATCGGAAAAGCGTAGCAACACTGCCCAAGCTCCATCCGCTTCAAGGCATCGACACGATACCCTTTAAGGCCACAAAAACCATCGGTAAGACTATACCCTGTAATCTTGTTTATCTTTTGGGTAATCGTCATATTAATCCTGTACCTGTCTTCCGGTGGTTTATCGTTTCCATCCATCTCCTTTAGGTAACGCGAAGCAGAATAGACATCGCAACCGCCAAGGCCGTCAAACATCTCTGGTATATGATGCGGCTCATGCTGTTCGTCGCAGTCGATGGTAACAATCTGGTCGTACGAGTTTTCGATAGCGTACGCGAACGAGTCGATAAGCGACTTGCCGTAGCCGAGGTTTTTCTGATGCGTAATGACGTTTATTGATTCAATGCCGGAAAGTATCGACGCGGAACCATCGGTAGAGCCATCGTCGACCACAAGAATGTTTCCACCCGCGTGATACCGCCTGACAGACTCAAGAACAGCTTCTATATAAGGTTTCTCGTTATATATCGGTATCGCTACAAGTTTTTTCAATCTGCTTAACCCCCCACTCCGCTATCAAAGGCCGCACCGTTTATAAAAAAAGAACCATACAGCGGCTGACTACATATCAGCAGTAAGCTGGCTCGATGACACGAGATGGTTCAGGTCGAGTATAACAAGCGGCTGTTCTTCCAGCCTGCCTATACCTGTAATGAATTTTGAATCGAGCTTGGTATAGGATGGAAGCGGAGGAGCTATTATACTCTCAGGCATGCTCAAAACTTCTATCACTTCATCCACCAAAAAACCTACAGTGCCTACATCGGCATTCACGATTATTATACGCTCACTGCCGGTTATGGAACCGTGGTAATCGAACGAAAATTTATTTTTAAGGTCTACAACAGGAAGCACCTTCCCTCTTAAGTTGACTACTCCCTTAACGGACTCCGCTGTCTTTGGAACTCTGGTGATATTGACGACACGGATTATCTCCTGTACACGCATAATGTCGATGCCGAAAAGTTCATCGCCAAGCTTAAACCCTACAAGCTGAACACTGCTTTCAATAGGTTTTTCATCTTTAGCAGAATCAATATTCAAAATGGGATAACTGCTGAATATGTCCGAGACATCATTTGAACCGTCAGCTCCTTCGCCATCTCCCTCACTGCCAAGAACGGGGGACCACTCTTCGGCTGTTTCTAAAGCTTCTCCCGCTTGACTAGAAGGGGCGAAGATGCTCGACGGCTCCGCTTCTACCATAGGTTTCTCGGTTTCAGGTATTTTCTTAGGAATCTTCCAGACACTGTCCAGCCCGCCCTCAAGAGGGTTACGTCCTAAAATATCATCAGACAATTTCCAGCACCTCCTTGTCGACATCACCCATCATCACAGCTCCAAGCGAATCCGGAGCAAAGTCGAAAATAGTCCTCCCGAAACTCTGAGCCTAATCGAGTTTCATATCGTACCTTATAACCGTTTTGGACAGTTTGCGTCCAAAGTGGCTCCTTAACTTATTTATTATTGATTGTACCAGAATGGTATCTTTGAAAAAAGTAGCCACGCTAAAGCCCTGCACGCAGTGAGTTATGACCAAAATTCCGGTTCACGACGTTAATCGTATCAAGTATTTCGGCGCATCCGTCTAGGGCAAGATATGTAAGTGAAACCGGAATCACCGCCTCTGTGGTAGCGAGCAGAATATTGACCGTAAGAAGCCCAAGCGAAGGTGGCGAATCTATCAGCAAAAAGTCGAACCGGTTAATATCTTCCACCTTCTGTTTAAGCTTGGCATCTCTATCGGCATGAGTAGAAATGTTTACCAGCACATCGGTTAAGAAGCTTGTTGGCAGAAATGACGAAAAGGTTTTTATACCTTGTGGGGATCATAATATCCTCGGCCCTCACTTCGAGATACAGCAAAAGATCGAAAACCGTTTTCTCTACCGAATGAATATCTATACCGAGTGATTTTCCGACATCTCCCTGCGGGTCCATATCTAAAATAAGCACGCGCGTTCCCTGTCTTGCCAGCGATGCCGCCACATTTACAGAGAGGGTAGTTTTGCCGTTTCCCCCTTTTTCGTTGACGAACGCGATTTATCTCATGAGCAGATTTTCAGCCGTTGAGCGCTTGCAATATTTCAAGATGCATTTGATTTAGCGGCACAACTTTGTCAGCGAGGTTGCCATCCACTATAGCCCTCGGCATGCCATAGACAACAGAGCTTTTCTCATCCTGCGCAAAAAGGTGTGAGTTTGTCTTCTTCATCTCCTTTGCGCCTACAAAACCGTCATGCCCCATCCCTGTCATTATCACGCCAAGCGCGGAACTTGGGAACCAGCTAGCGACAGATAAAAACAGCTCGTCCACGCTTGGCCGATGTAGCGAATCAACAGGCTCGCTATCGAGAACAACCTTGGCGGTACCAGTACCGCTCGCTTTTCTCGCTACTTTTAAATGTGCGCCACCCGGGGCGATAAGAAACTGCCCCGGAACAAGCAACTGTCCGTGCCGGGCAACCATCACAGAGACACTGCTCAAACGGTTAAGCCTCTCCGCGAAAGGAGATATAAACTCTTTTGGCATATGCTGAACCACAACACCAGTAACAGGGGTATCTGCCGGCAGACGGGACAAAACTTCCTGAAGCGCCGCCGGCCCGCCGGTAGAGGAACCTATAGCCAAAATTTCTATCCGCCCCTTCCTTACATTCCCTTTATAGCTATCCTCGGTTTTGACAGGCAAAGGAAGATACTCTTTTTGTTTTAAGCTTTTTCTGCCGGAAACCAGCATTATTTTGCCGACTATTTCTTCTTGAATCTTCATCATACTAAAAGCTGTATCCCCAAGCTTCTTGCCGATAAAATCGACCGCGCCGAGCGAGAGAGCCTCAAATGTCGCGTTGGCTCCCTCTTCTGTAAGCGAGCTTAGCATCAACACCTTGCTCGATGTTTTTTTGGTTATGATTTTCAGTGCTTCTAGGCCGTCCATCTTCGGCATTGTGATATCAAGAGTTATTACGTCTGGCTGAAGCTCCTCCGCCATCTCGACACCTTCCTGACCGTTCACAGCCACCCCGACCACTTTCATGTTTTCACCAGAGCTGACAGCCCTAGAAAGGGTGGAACGGATAAACGCCGAGTCGTCCACTATAAGCACTCTAATCGGCTTCAAACTAGAAACTTCCATAGTAGTCAGCTAAGCCACTAGTTAAAATGCCGGCGGATGGAGCCTATCATGCCGGCTGTGTCGGTTTTATGAAAAAACTGGTCTATGCCTGCTTTGAACCCCGCATTTTTATTTTTCTGCCCTTTTGAAGCGGTAAGGGCAATAATCGGAATCGCTTTTAATTTCGGCTCTGACCTGATTTTTTTCGTCATTTCTATCCCGTCCATGCCCTGCATAACAATCTCCGTTACGATAAGGTCTATTTCTGGGTGCTTATTTAAAATCTCAAAACCTTCGCGCCCGTTTACAGCCTCCAGCACAGTAAAGCCTCCAGATTCAAGAATCTTTTTCTGAATTTTTCTTGACGGAGCAGAGCTATCGACTATAAGGATTTTTTTCAGATTATTCTGTTTTTCGCCGGCTAAACCATGCTCCGCGTTATAAGCTTTATCGAAGCTGTAATAGTCTTCCTCTATCATCCCGATAACCGCTCCAAGATCTACTATAAGCGTTACCGTTCCATCACCAAGTATGGTGGCACCGGCAATCCCCTTTGGCTTTATATATTCACCGAGTGGTTTTATAACAACCTCTTCCTGCCCGAACAGTTTTTCTACCATTAAAGCTATTTTCTTTTCCGCTATCGCTATTACAACAACATAAAACCAAACCTTCCCTAAAGCATCGGGGGCTTCTGGGCCTGCTTCCACGTCAAACAGGTTTGCGAGCCTTACGAGCGGCAGAATATCACCACGAAACTGCATCACCTCACGCGTCTCAACATGCTGGATGGTATCGGCCGAGATACGCGCCGTTTCGACAACCGATACCAACGGCAGGGCGAACGACTCCTCTCCCACGCCGACTCTGAGCGTTTGAATAATCGCGACGGTAAGAGGAAACTTGACGGAAAAAACCGTTCCTTTGCCGAGTTCTGTCGATATCGCTATCGTTCCGTTGAGTTTAACCACATTATTCCTCACGATATCCATGCCTACACCACGGCCAGAGATATCTGTTGCTACTTTTGCGGTAGAAAAACCGGGAGTAAAAAGAAAGTTTAGCTTGTCCCGTTCGTTTAAGCGCTCAAGTTCGCTCTTCTCGATAATCCCCTGCTCCAGAGCCTTTACAGCTATCGCCTCTACGTCAATACCTCCGCCATCATCACCTACCTCTACAACAATACTGTTGCCGTCATGGAACGCGGAGATAACTATCTCTCCTGCCCTCGGCTTACCTGCCGCCTCTCGAACATCGGGCGCCTCTATCCCGTGGTCAACGGCGTTCCTTATAAGATGGACCAGAGGGTCTCCTATCTCCTCAATCACAGACTTATCCAGCTCCGTCTCCTCACCTTCAAACCTAAGCGATATCTCTTTACCCAGCAGTTTGCCGATATCCCTCACCATCCGTGGAAAACGGCTAAAAACCTTCTTGACAGGCTGCATTCTTGTTTTCATTACGGCACTCTGGATATCTGTAGTTATTATCTTTATACGCGCCATAGCCTCCGCTAAGTTTTGCACATTGTTGTCTGACCTGTACCTCTTCTCAAGCTCGGAGCCTATCTGCGTTATTTGGTTTCTTCCAAGCACCAGCTCACCGACAAGATTCATAACAGTATCGAGCCGTTCAACATCGACACGTATCGTCTGTTCTCCGTTGGCGAAAGAGCTGACACCGCTCTCTTCATAATTTTCTGGGCTTTCGAGGCTAGAGGAAACCTTTAGCCCTGCCTCTGCTTTTTTAGCCGCTTCCGGCTCTTTTGGCTCAAAACCAAGCTCAGCTCGCAACTGTTCGTCAGTCAGCTTGACCTCTTCTACTACAAGCTCTCCACTGTTTGGAAGCAGGCAGATATTATCTTTAGCCATTGCTTCTTTTTCGACCTCCCTTGCCTCCGCTGTTTCGTCTTGCTGGCAGTCCCTTAGCTCTAAAAGAAGCGGGCTGATATCGGCGGTCAACTCCTCTTTATCGGCGATGTTGTCGAGAAAAATTTTAATGATAACTGTAGACTTTAGAATCGCCTCATTTATCGCGGGAGTAAGGCGAAGCTCTCCCTTTCGACATTTATTGAGAATGTTTTCGGTGCCGTGGACGACATCAACTATCTTCACAAAACCGAAAAGACCCGCGGCGCCTTTGATGGTGTGAACTCCGCGGAAAAGCCTGTTTATTATTTCCATGTTGCAGGGATCGCTCTCAAGATCAAGCAGATTTCTGTCTATAGACTCTAGGAGTTCTCCTATTTCGATAACAAAACTATCTACGATTTCCCGCATCTCGTTATGTTCTTCAGCCATTCACCTACCTGTCCATAATGACCCAGCCACAGACCGGCTCTGCCTAGCTTTCGAAACTGGTCTCCACGACAAAGTCAAACTTGTCTACGGTAAAAGGGATTGCCACGGTAGGACCAGAGGTCATCGACTCTATTTCGTGTCCCACCCCCTTTATTATGCTCGGCAGACCTGCCTCAAAATTATGCCCATTAGTGGCGAGTACCCTTCTAGCATCGCCAGAAATCATGTTTGTAAGCTCTCCAACAGCGTCGCTTACATCGGCTGTAAGCTCGGTGTATTCCTCGCCAAGCATAGAGCCTACTATCTTGCAGGCCGCCCCTGTAGAAAGACTAATAATTACAACCCCTCTGGTAGCTCCAGTGAGCCCTATTATGCCGGAGATGTCTCCAGTCGCCTTTTTGTCCTTTTTAAGGAACGGTTTGCCCGCTACAGGCTTTACAAACGCCATCATTTCCAGAACATTCATGGTCGCGGACAAAAATGGATTAACAAAAGCGGCGTTCATGGTATCTCCAAATAATGAGGAACATTAAAAAACTGTTTCCAAAACAGACGAACAAACAACCCTCCCGAAATTTTACGAAATCCTACCTTCCAAAGCAAACCTACCCCCAAGCAGACTGTAGACCAGATTTTCTAAATGCGGCAAGCAGGCAGGCTGTGAGGCTACTCTACTACTACGCCTGTAACTTCCAGCCGGACTATAGGCTTTTGCGGGTCGTTAGACCTGATAACCAGATACTCCTTGAACTTGCCGGTATCGGTCGCTTTATAAAAGGCGGTCAACTCGACTCCCTTATCCTTTTTAATCGCTTTTTGTCTTAGCGACTGGTTTCCCTTTTCGCTCATCGTGTCAAAATTTATGATTCTCAACTCCCCTTCGCCCCTATTGTAAACCTTTACCTTATATATGGCGGCTTGCCCCTTTTTTAACTTCCCAAGATTAACTTTTGCCGGAGTAACCGATATACGAGGATGCGGAATTGTTACCTCGATAGGACCTTTTCTAGCTTTCGGCAGAGAACCCTTGAGATAGAGCTTTATAGGCGGCGCGTTAAGGTCGTCGGTATAAACTCTTACAGCTGTCTCCAGCTTTCCGTAATGACCAACCGGATTGAAAGTAACGAGAATCTCCCCCCTTTCACCCGGCAAAAACATTTTTTTATCCGATACTACAGCCGCCGTACAGCCGCACGAAGATACAAGTTTTTGTATCGCAACGCTTTTCTTTCCACTATTGATAAAGCTGAAAATATGCTTTTGTTCCTTAAGAGATGTAACCTTGCCGATATTCCAATGTGTATTTAAAAAAACCAAACCGCCTTTAGTCGAAACAGCATTACCAACAGCAATAAACGCACAGGCAGAAAAAATCAGAACCGCCAACGGCAGGTCTCTTTTAAGTTTCAATTTCACAATACCACCATTATATATCTTTCCATATTTCCGGTGATAACCGCTAGCGGTACAGGCCGGAACGCGAGAAGATTTGACGAAAAAGCCATTGTCACAGCCGGCACTCCAAAAATGAAAAAATGATGACAGCTCCGGCCTGACCTGTGCCAAACCGCTCAGCTATAAATAAACTTCCAAAACATGATAACTTTCCTATTTTTATGCTTATACGCCTATCATACTAAATAGAACGCATATCTCATGCCTATTCTTTCAATTACTAGCCGATTAATATCAATAAGTTATCAATAGAGCGAGATGCCTTCCTGCTACCAATGTATCCTTTTTTATACAATAAGAAATATTAAGCAAAAACAGCCTGTTCTACCTGTTCAGATATCCTCCACCGCTAATGCATTCATAGCAAACTGCCGAAAAGGATGATATGAGAATACCTGTCGCCACAGCAATATTTTTTACGGTTATCTTTGCCGCCTCTCCGGCATCAGCCGGATATCTGACGATACATGACGAAGAGGTAAAACTACGGCGGGCCGGCTGGGTTGTATTTCCTATAACCAACGAGACCGGATACAGAATAGAAGCTATTTACGGCTCCGTCTACAGGTACAAAGATGAAAAGCCTTATAATTTCATTCCGGTTTCGAACCGTCATATCCAAGCGGTAAAGATAAGGCATGGAGGCCACAAGCCGGGCAAGAAGATGCTGTATGCCTTTAAAGTGCCGGTCTACAAGATGAAAATAGAAAAGTACGGGCTTATTATCTACGATGCCCCTATCCGCTTTTCCAAATAGCAAATTCGTAATAGAATATCAGCGTGACTGCCTTAAAGCTTTTACCATTAATCTTCGCGACACTTATAGGCGCGTCCCAGCCGAAAGTTCACGAAAACAGAACCGTATACGCAGAGCTGGAAACAGGCCTTAGGCTTTTCCATTTCAACAACAGGTTCAAAGGCTTTGCAAAATACAGGTCTGGAAG
Source organism: Nitrospirota bacterium (assembly GCA_024275955.1). GTDB lineage: Bacteria > Nitrospinota_A > UBA7883 > JACRGQ01 > JACRGQ01 > JAJRYD01. The sequence continues at coordinate 33,799 of JAJRYD010000031.1, read as the reverse complement.
TTTTTCCGAAATGGAAACTTTATCCTTTTCCGATTTTTCTATGCAGGTGGAACGGCCCGACAGTAGCGATATCTTCGACATATATGTAAAAAAAATACCTACAACCGTTTTTCACGCGCAAAAACCGCTTGAATGCGGCTCCGTACAGAGCGCGACATTTTTAAAATACCCGCTAAAAACCAAAAACAGAGAAAAATCTGCCATGCACTCTTACGAATATTTTATCTGCGCCGGCGAAGGGAAGATAAGCCCCAAAAGACTTTTGGAAAGGTATATCCAAAAATACGGAAACTACAATACCAAAGACTACGACAGAAACCAGCATATATACCTTAATGTCAAAAAACGGTACGAGGTACGCGTAAAACCTCTCTCCAACAAAAAAGGGGAAGCAGGGCTTGTTATCACAGTCTCCGACAACCAACTGTTCCACGAAGTCTACTACGCTTGGCGGGCATACATAAGAAACCTAGAAAAGAAAGCCCAAGAGAAATTCTAAGCCACCACGTGGCATGTGGAGGCGACAGTCGCAACGCGGCAAATGAACTCTATACCCCTCAGATGATGCACCGCTGTTGCCTGCGGTGGGGTGCTTACTACTCAAGTTCTACGCTTAGCCGAAGTAGACCGCACAGGAAAAGCGAGTAAGACAAGGAGCCTAAAGCTTTTGGCGAGGGGATGCGGGCTTATCTGCGTGACCAAGCACGATGGGATGTTCAACGAAACCTATCTTAAACAATGAGTGCCTCGCCGTAGGCGACAGCGGAGCGATGCGAATATTTCCTAAAGTTATAAAAAGGTAATCTATCGCGAGCGACCACTGTCTCCACGAGTCTGCGTGGTCTGCACAGAGAGACAACGCCAGACAAGAAGGACGAGCGAGTGTGCAGGGAGCGTAGGTAAACCTACGTGGACTAAGCACGATGCGATGTTCGACGAAGTATGGCTAAGTCTGTCGAAGCAGAAGGGTTAGTGGCGTGAGCGGGAGTTCTCGTTGAGAACTATCGTCACGGCATCGGTAATCATCGCTTTTAGTTCGGGATCGTCGACCATTTTCAATAGAGAAACAAGGTTATCCTTTTTCTTCATAAGCGCATCACCAAGCGGTTTTAGCTGGTCTTCTGGGATGTCGATATTAGCTAACGAGTTTTTATAGATATCGAGGTCGCCCAGCATAGATTCGAGCTGGTTGATAGCTTTTGTGGTAAAAGCGGCGCCGACTTTACCTACCGGACGCAAAGAAGATACCGGCATAGGCGGCCCGACGGCAGAACTCTTTTCCGGCTTCCCTGTCATTGCGTTATCGAGATGGGACGCAAAGGAATCGCCTGTTGCTTTTTCCCCTTTTTTCTTTTCCGGTATCTCTCCGCTGGGGCCTATCTTTCCTGTTCCATCAATCTTCATTGTAAATTTCCCTCAAACAGCATGTCGCGACGCTGTTTTTTAAAGAGTATCCTTTTTAAAAGAGTCGGTCAAACCAAACATCTCGGCATAGGCGGCATAATTCGATACTTCAGGGGCTTTCCACTGAGACGACTCATCACTCCGCGTCTTATCGAACATATCGCCTAAAAGACGCGCAAAGGGTCCTGCCTCCTCTGCTTTTACAGCTTTCTTGCGTTTAAGCGTACCGCTTCTTTTAATTTTCCCGCACCCTCTAATCTCTTTCATAAAATCGTGCCTCCTTTATTACCTGCCTTGACTAATTATCGGAGAAAAAAGGAAAAAGCTTTACGGAAAATTTTGCCGAAACAGGGGAAAATTTGACCGCTAACTGTCGGGTTTTTCCGCCCCGTACTGCTCAAAAACCGATTGAACGATAATTATCGTCACCCCTATCGTTATGCACGAATCGGCCACGTTGAAAACCGGCCAATGGTGTCCGGCTATATGAAAGTCAAGAAAATCAGTAACCTTTCCCGCCAAAACTCTATCAATAAGGTTGCCGCCAGCCCCGCCCATTATCAGCGTAAGAGCTATTTTAAGAGGCCTGTTATCTTCAACCTCCCGATAAATAAAGATAATGATAACAATCGCCGCTATGGAAGCGATTATAAAAAACCTGCCTACCCACGGCTTACCTGTATCGGCAAGGAAACTGAATGCCGCGCCGGAATTAAGGATATAGGTGAGATTAAAAAATCCATCTATAACCGAAACAGACTCGCCAAGACTAAAAGAGCTACGGATGACCATCTTGGTATATTGATCCAGAAAAAGCATCACGGCGACGCTTACCAAAAGAGGGCCGTATTTTTTAAAAAAACGGCTTGGTTCCATCTTCTCTGTATCAGCCTTGCGCCAAATGAGAAACGCATCTGCCGCATACGTTGGGGTGCTCACTATTTTCACCTACATCGGTGTTGTAGTTCCAGCATCTCTCGCATTTCTGTCCGTCCGCCTTGGCGACAGAAATTTTTATCTCATCTCCGGAACCGCCTTTTATAAGCTCCACCTGCGAAACTATAAATATAAATGGAAGCTCCTTTTTATATAGCTCAAGCTTGCCAAAGTCGGATTCGCTCACCTCAAGAAAAACCTTAGCGTCAAGAGAATGGCCTATCTCTTTATCACGCCTTTTATCTTCAAGAAGTTTTAACACATCTTTGCGGATATCCCATAGATACTCCCAAGCATCTCTTAGAGCATCATCGGTTTTAAACGACGAGCTATCGGCAAACTGCTCGGTATGCACGGATGAGCCTTGCCTGTAATCGGGAATGTTTTGCCATATCTCTTCTGCCGTAAAACTAAGGACAGGGGAGATAAGCCGCACCATCTGCCGGCAAAGGTCGTAAAGCGCCGTCTGCGCCGCCCTTCTGCCTTTGGACTTCTTTGGGTAGGTATATATGCGGTCTTTTATAATATCAAAATAAAAGGAGCTTAAATCGACAACGCAAAAGCTGTAGAAGGAATGATAAAAATAATGATACTCGTACCTGTCAAACGCTCTTAGCACTTTATCCTGCAAGGCGTGCGCCCTGTCGAGAATAAAGCGGTCTATCTCTTCCATCTCTTCAAAAGGCACCCTGTCGGTTTTTTCATCAAAATCGTATATGTTGCCTATCATAAAGCGAAAAGTATTTCTTATTTTCCTATACGCCTCCGAGATTCTTTTTAGAATCTCTTCCGATATTCTTACCTCTTCCTGATAGTTCTCCGACGATATCCAAAGCCTCAAAACCTCCGCGCCGTATCGGTCGATAACCTTTTTGGGAGAGATAACATTGCCGACAGATTTCGACATCTTCTTGCCGTCTTTATCTACAGCGTAACCATGCGTAAGCACAGCTTTGTAAGGAGCCCCTTTGCCGGTGCCGACAGATTCCAGCAAAGAAGATTGAAACCAGCCTCTATGCTGGTCGCTACCTTCAAGGTAAAGATCTGCCGGTGAAGCAAGACCGCTATAGCTATTAAGCACCAGCTCGTGGCTAACGCCGGAATCGAACCATACGTCGAGTATATCGTTTTCTTTTTCAAATTCGGCAGAACCGCATTCCCCGCATTTAATGCCATCCGGCAAAAAATCGGCTACATCAAGGTCGAACCATGCGTCGGCGCCAAGCTTGTCCATTTTATCCGCCGCTTTTCTGGCAACATCGCCGCTAATAAGCGGCGCTTCGCACTTTTTACAAAACAGTGTGGTAATAGGAACGCCCCACGACCGTTGGCGCGACACGCACCAGTCGGGCCGGTTCTCCACCATGCCGTGTATCCGCTCGCGTCCCCAAGACGGCACCCACTCAACCTTCTTTATGCTCTTAAGAGCGTTTTCCCTAAGGTCGTTTTTTTTCATGCTGATAAACCACTGGGCAGTTGCGCGAAATATTATCGGTTTTTTACAACGCCAGCAGTGCGGATACGAATGGGTAACAGTTTTAGAGCTTAGCAAACGCCCAAACTCGGTAAGCTTTTCTATCACCTCGCTATTGGCGGCCGGCACTTTAAGGCCGCCGAAAAACTCTAGGTCGTCAACATACTTCCCGTTAGATAAAACAGGGTTAAAAACCTCTAAGCCATATTTAAGGCCTACATTATAATCGTCGGCACCATGCCCTGGCGCTGTATGGACAACACCTGTGCCTTGCTCCAGCGTTACATGAAGGCCTAGAATAACAGGCGATACCCTGTCGTAAAGCGGATGCTTTGTTCTTATATTTTCGAGCTGTTCACCTTTGAACCGCTTGACCTCGACAACCTCTTCGCCGCCGATAGCTTTAATAACGCTCTCGGCAAGTTCCAAAGCGACGATTACGATACCGCCATCGTACTCGATAGCCGAATACTCGAACCCGGGGTGAACACAGACCGCGCGGTTAGCGGGGATTGTCCACGGCGTCGTAGTCCAGATGATAACCGAGCTTTCCTTATCCGGTGGAAGCCCAAGCTTTTCGGCCTCGCCCAGCCCAAGCGTAAACTTTACATATATGGATGGCGATTTATGATCTTCGTAATCTACCTCGGCCTCCGCCAAAGCTGTCTGGCACGACGTACACCAATGGACAGGCTTTAGCCCCTGATAAAGTGAGCCGTTGTCCATAAACTTCGCAAGCTCCCGCACAGTGTCGGCTTCGTACCTGTAGTTCATCGTCAGGTACGGGTTGTCCCACTCGCCAAAAATCCCAAGCCGTATAAATGAATCTCTCTGTTTATCCACAAACTCCCGCGCGTAGTCGCGGCAAAGCTGACGCTTTTCCTTTTTTGTTATCTCGTTTTTTTTCTTTCCAAGCTTTTTATCAACCTGTAGCTCTATCGGCAAGCCATGACAATCCCACCCCGGGACATACGGAGCGTCGAAGCCTTGCATAGTCTTTATCTTAACTATCATATCTTTTAGTATCTTGTTCATCGCGTGGCCCATATGAATGTCGCCGTTGGCGTATGGCGGGCCGTCGTGAAGAACATATTTCGGCGCGCCGTCTCTTGACTTTCGTATTTCGGCGTAAAGGCCCTTCCATTCGTCCAAAAGACGCGGTTCCAGCTTATTAAGCCCCGCCTTCATAGGGAACGAAGTCTCTGGCAGGTTGAGCGTATCTTTGTAATCCATAAGCGGGATAGTGTACATCAGGAACCGCGCGTAGACAATGCGGGATAAATGCTTGATTCGCAGGTTTTAAAACCGCTCCTTTTTTCAAAAGGTGGATTTTATGTAAAGTTTCCCGATTCGCGCGATTACCGGCCGGATAACCGCTCCTAGCTATCGCAAACCGCTTTTATTTCGACTATACTTACCCGAACATTGACCGATTTTTAGGAGCTTTGATGATAAGCAGTATGACCGGCTACGCCCGTGCCGAAACGGAGAACGCAGAGAGGAAGTGCGTCGTGGAAATACGCTCCGTGAACCACAGGTTCCTCGATATAAATACAAGAATCGGCTCCAAAGATTTTGTCCTTGAAAAAGCTATAAAAGATACAGCTTCCCAAAGGCTCGCCAGAGGGTCTATAGAAATATCAATCTCGCTTAACGATGCCGAAAACGGAAAACGACACCTTGTGGCAGATGATGAGATGATAAAACAGTATCTAGCCGCCGCAAAAAGCATTACCGATAAACACCCTGTTTACGGAGAGGTAGACCTGCTCACGCTCCTTTCCCTTAAAGATATTTTCAAGTACGAAGAGCCGGAAGATAACAGGGAAGAACGGATAACGCTTATAACAGAAACTTTGGACAAAGCGCTCGACATGCTGCTTGAGATGCGCAAAGCCGAAGGGGAAAACCTTAAAGACGACATCCTTAGCCGTCTTAAAGGGATAGAAGATAGTACGGCAAAAATACTAAAGACAAGAGATAGAGAAGGCAAAGAGATAGCAAACAAGGTGAGGGCAAAGATTGTCGAGATGTTTGCCGATGTAGACGTGGACGAACAAAGAGTGCTGACCGAGGCGGCTATAATGGCCGACCGTTCCGATATAGCCGAGGAGGCGACTAGGCTTGAGAGCCATATAAAGCAGGCGAGAAAGCTCCTTACAGTTGGGGGCGTGGCCGGCCGTAAAATGGAATTTATGGTTCAGGAGATGAACCGCGAGGTAAACACCATAGGCTCCAAAAGCAATATCTTTGGCATAAACAGCGAAGTGGTAGAAATGAAAAGCAACATGGAAAAAATCAGGGAGCAGGCGGCTAACATAGAGTAGCACAAGGATAAAAGATGCTGACTGACTCAGGAAAAGGGATGCTCCTTATACTCTCCGCGCCGTCTGGTACCGGAAAAACTACCATCGCGGAACATATCGTAAAGAACATCCCCAACATAACAAGGTCGGTTTCCTACACTACACGGCCGAGACGCGCAAAGGAAACCAACGGCATCGACTACAATTTTATAGATAAGGCCGCTTTCGATAAAATGTCTGAAGAAAACGCCTTTTTAGAACATGCCTGCGTGCATGAAAACTGCTACGGAACGGCACTCAAGCCTTTACTGGAAGCAAAAGAAAAGGGAAAAGATATTCTCCTTGTAATAGACGTGCAAGGAGCGGAAGTAATACGGGGAAAAGATGTCGACCAAGTCTCCATATTCATTGTGCCTCCTTCGATGGAAGAACTGGAACGGCGGCTTTGCGGCAGGGGCGACGAATGCGGCGCTACCGTAAAAAAAAGACTTCTAGAAGCAAAAAAAGAGATTGAGCGAAAGAGTGAATACGACTATGTTGTGGTTAACGACATATTGGATGATGCGAAAAAAGAGGTGGAAGATATAATCTTCTCTGAAAGAATGAAACGGCAATAAAAACAAAAGGGCGGAGCAAACGTCCGCTTAACGCAAGAAGAGGAAAAATGGCTGGAGAACTTATAAGCGGCAAAGCTATATCGAAAGCGATTCGCGGTGAAGTGAAAGAAGAAGTGGCAAAAATAGTCGCCTCTGGCAAAAGAGCGCCAGTGCTTGCCGTAGTGCTGGCAGGAAAAGACCCAGCGTCGGAAATATATGTAAACAACAAAAAGAAAGCGTGCCACAAAACCGGCATAACCTCCATTGAACATATACTCGACGAAAAGATATCAGAAAAAGAGCTGATAACCCTTATTGATAAATTAAATAACGACCCCGATATAGACGGCATCCTTGTACAGCTACCGCTACCGGGAAAACTGCACGAACATGTAGTGCTGGAAAAGATAAGCCCGACAAAAGATGTAGACGGGTTTCACCCTGTAAACGTCGGACGGCTAGTGGCAAACACGCCTGGCCTTCGGCCATGCACGCCGGCAGGCATAGTAGAAATGCTTAAAAGAACCGGCATAGAACTCTCCGGCAAAAAGGTAATCATCCTCGGACGCTCAAACATAGTCGGTAAGCCTGTAGCTACCATGCTTCTTCACGAAAGCTGTACCGTTACCATCTGCCATTCGCGCACAAGAGGGCTAAAAGAGATTTGCAGACGAGGCGACATAATAGTCGCCGCCATAGGTAAACCAAAGTTCGTTACAAAAGATATGGTAAAGGACGGAGCGGTCGTCATTGATGTCGGCATAAACCGTACCGACAACGGACTTTGCGGCGATGCAGACTTTGAAAACGTAAAAGATGTAGCAAGCTACATAACGCCGGTACCGGGCGGCGTTGGACCTATGACTATCGCTATGCTGATGGTAAACACGCTTACCGCCTACAAATCTGCCACCACCTAGCAGGTGCCATGCACTGCGTGGCGACCTGTGAGAGCCGCCTCCCACGCAGTGGGTTAGCCGCCGAAGAAGAGGGCAGATACTACATGAACGATTATGAGGAGAACCAGTACCGCTGATGCCGGCTGGTGGAACTTGCGCCAGTTTGAGAGCGAACTTGCGGCAGCTGTCGCTATCGCCAGTTTTTCTTCGACCTCTTCGCTCTCTATTCCTGCGTCGGCAAGTTCTACCTTGCGGGCCGCTATATCTTTTTTTGCTTTTAAGTAAACAAACCGTCCCATAAAACCGCTAACAACGCAGATGACCATAAAAACCGAGGTTAACACCGGAACGCCAGCCTTGAAATGCGCCCCCGAATGTACAGCTATCAGAACCCCTGCTATGGCGGCGAACGACTGATGCAGATAAAGGTAGTCTTTCAGCTTGCCTGGGAAAGGCCTCCACCTTTTTTTTATCATGTAGCCCGCGAGCGAAAGGAAAATCATCAAGGTGCCGACGTTGCCGAACGAATGTTTAAAAAGATGCCTCAGCTCCCTCGTCTGGACGGTAAGACTGTCGATAAATATCTCGGTCAATACGGAGATAACCGTAATGATTGTGATAAGCGATGCAAGTATCGCCACCCGCCCAAACACTTTAGCTGTCGGAGTCAGCCCCATTCAAACCTCCTTAGTCGTCATCTTTGTCTTTATCCTTGTCTTTGTCTTTGTCTTTGTCTTTGTCTTTGTCTTTGTCTCTTCCATCGTACCCTCTGCGAGAGCCTCCACGCCTATTTTCATGTTCTCTTCCTGTAGGGTGGCACTTCACGCAGTCGGACAGCCTAAAGATCCCCTCTTCCAGATGTTCGCGTCTGACATTCATCACCGTATGTTCGTGACAGCCGGAATAGCAATCATACTTTTTGAGCGACTCGGGGTGACAGGTTTTGCAATCGTTCCCTCTTCTGCTTCCGTGGTTTATAGGGAAGCGGTGTTTAAACGTTGATGGCTTCCATCTATCCGGCGTATGACAGTCACCGCAGTTCTTCTCGGTTTTGAAATGCTTCCGCTCAAGCTTATGACAACCGACACAACTGTCTGTCGTCTTTATAAGCTTATGATCTATCTTTGCCGGTTTCCATTTTGTTATGGTGTGGCAGTCGCCGCAGTTCTTTTCTGTCTTGATATGTTTTTTTCCTTTTAGCTGTTTTTCGTCCAGCTTATGACAGGCGATACATGTATCGGTTTCCTTTACCTTTTTATGGTCAAACTTGTGGCAGACGCTACACGGCTCCCCTTCCACAAGTTTATGGCTAAAAGTAGTCGGCTTCCATTTGTCGAGCAGGTGACAATCGGCACAGCTTATTTTAGTCGGGAAATGTTTTTCATCTATTTTGTGGCAGGAGTTGCAGTCGTCCTCTTTTCTTATAAGTTTATGATCCAGCTTTGCCGGTTTCCACTTGTCGAGGAGGTGGCAACCGCCGCAGTTCTTATCGGTTTTAAAATGTTTGCGCTCAAGCTTGTGACAATTTGTACAGTTATCACTGCTATTCAAAAGAGCATGGTCTACCTTCTTTTTTACCTTCCAGTTTTCTGTGGAATGACAGCTTTTACAGCCGCTCGTACTTTTTATATGTTTTTGCGGCAGTTTGTGGCACGACTCGCAAAGCTGTCCATCGGCTGTCCGCGAATGGTCGAACTTGGCCGGCCGCCACTTCTCCATACCGTGACAGGACTTGCAGTCTCTGTTTTTTACAGGCGAATGGATATTGCCGAGCCTGTGACACTCAAGACAGTTACTGCCTGGCGGAACATTTCGGTGATAGTTTTCCGGCGCTATAGGCCCGTCAATGCCTTTATGCTCTGTGTGACATTTAATACAACCGCTTTTTTCAAGATGCCCGGTGCTAAGCCCTTTATACTTTCCCCAAAAAGCAGAATCGTGACAGCCTTCAGATGTGCAGGTATCTCCGGTCGGTTTAGTGAAAGGTTCGTGGCATGTGGAGCATTTCCCAACTTTTTGATGTTTGACATGGAGCTTGCCTGGCGCAAAAAGAAACTCAGGGGAAACCATAATAAGAGACGCGGAAAACAGCAAAAGCGAAATGGCAAAAAGAATCTTTGTCTTCATCTGTAGTATCCTAGGTTGCGGTTTAGCTAGTTGTAAAGATTTTCAGTGTCCAAGAGGCAACTTTACTATATGGTATCGGGTAAGACAAGGCCTGCTATTGGCCGAGTTTTTGCTTTATTAGCTTATTTACAACGGCAGGGTTGGCCTTGCCGGAGGATGCCTTCATTACCTGACCAACGAAAAAGCCAAGCAGTGAGGCTTTGCCGCCTTTATACTGCTCTACCTGCCGTAGGTTGGCATTTATCGCGTCGTCGACGAACTTTTCTATAGCCCCTTCGTCGGCAATCTGTACCAGCCCTTTTTCCTCTACTATCACTTTTGGCTCTTTGCCTGTTTTTTCCATTTCGGCAAAAACGGTTTTGGCTATCTTGCCCGATATTGTTCCATCCGCAACCAGCTTTAGCATCTCGGCGAGCATTGCGGCGGTTACGGGCGACTCCGTTATGCCCAAGTTCCTATCTTTCAACATCCGCATTACCGCGGTCATTATCCAGTTAGATGCCGACTTCGGGTCTGCCCCATTTGTTATGGCCGATTCGAAATATTCCGCCACATTTTTGTCGGCGGTAAGCACCTCCGCGTCGTAAAGAGGAATGCCGTAATCGGATACGAATCTTTAGCGTTTGGGGTCCGGCAGTTCCGGCAGTTTCGATTTTATCTCGTCTCTCCATTTACCGCTTACTACAAGCGGCACAAGGTCCGGGCATGGAAAGTAGCGGTAGTCGTTAGCCTCTTCCTTGCTCCTCATCGGAAGTGTTATCCCCTTTTTGGGGTCAAATAGTCTTGTTTCCATCAACACCCTGCCGCCTTCACCCAGCAGTTCGGCCTGTCTTTCTACTTCGTAATCGACAGCCTGTTGCAGGTAGCGAAACGAGTTCATGTTTTTTATCTCTACCTTAGCGCCGAGTTCCTTTTGGCCGACAGGCCGAATAGATATGTTAGCGTCGGCCCTCAGCGAGCCTTCCTCCATATTGCAATCGCTAACCTCAAGATACTCGAGAATGCTTTTAAGCTTTTCCAGATAAAGCTTAGCCTCTTTAGAGGAGCTTATATCAGGCTCGCTTACTATCTCTATAAGAGGCACGCCTGTGCGGTTGAGATCTACATAGCTTTTATTTGGGTGATTAAAGTTCTCACCATGAATAGACTTTCCGGCATCCTCTTCCATATGGATACGGTTGAGGCGGATTTTTTTAGGCTTGCCATCTACCACTATCTCCAGCCAGCCGTTTAGCGCCAGTGGAAATTCGAGCTGGGATATCTGGTACCCTTTTGGGAGGTCGGGATAAAAATAGTTTTTCCTGGCCCAGTGGGAGACCTCGGCCACCTCGCAGTTGGTAGCAATCGCCGCCTCGACCGCCTTTTCGACAACTCTTTTATTGAACACCGGCAGTACGCCAGGCATCCCAAGACATATCGGGCAGGTGTTGGCATTAGGCTCCGCGCCGAACGTAGTTGAACAAGAACAAAAAATCTTGGATTTTGTATTAAGCTGGGCATGCACCTCCAGCCCTATAACTGTTTCATACTTCATAGGCACATCATCAAACAGGTATTATAACTACCCTGCGGTTTTCTCCACGCCCTTCGCTCTGGGTTTCAACTTTCGGGTTGTCCTGCAATAGCGCGTGTACCGCTTTCCTTTCTGAAGACGGCATCGGCTTTAGCTTTACCTTCTTTTGCTTCTCAATCGCTTCGTTAGAGAAACTGACAACAAGCTGTTTTATTTTTTCATCTTGCCTTTTGCGATAATTCTCCGTATCTACCATAACATTGGCACGAGAGCCTTTTTTGCGCGTCGCGTGGATTTCCAGTATAGTTTGAAGTGCTTCTAGAGTTTCACCTTTACGCCCTATCACAAGGCCTCCGGCACTGCTTTCGATATCAAAAACGGTAATATCGGAACGTTCGTCAACCTTCACTTCCGCGCCGGACACCCCGATACCGTTAAGGATTTTTTTAAGAAACTCACCGCTTTCCTTTGAGGAATCAGAAACATCTCCGCCGCCGATTTTCGCTATTTCGCTTGAAAGCGATTCTAGCGAAACATCGCTGTCTCCAGCGTCAAACGACTCCTCTTTAAGCCTGCCTCTTACGCAATAAGCTTTCTTGCCAAAGCCGAATAGTTTTTTCTTCTCTCCCATTTCTTCTATTTCAAGCTCGGATCGGTCTGCGCCCAAAGATACAAGCAGTACGTTTACCGCTTCTTCATATGAGTTTCCTTCAGCTTTCATCCACTCCATAGTTTAAGCCTCTTTCTCTTTATTAACATAATGTTGCTGGGCGATCGACAGCAGGTTGTTTACCAGCCAGTAAACCACCAGCCCTGATGGAAAATTAACAAACATAACCGTAAAAATTACCGGCATGAAAAGCATCAAGTTCTTTTGCATAGGGTCGGTTGCCTGCGGAGAAAGTTTCATCTGCAAAAACATCGACGCGCCCATAACTACAGGTGTTATGTAATACGGGTCTTTGGCGGAAAGGTCGTGTAGCCAAAAAATAAAGTCGGCTCCTTTTAGCTCTATCGAATCGAGCAGTACTTTATAAAGAGCTATGAACACAGGTATCTGCAAAAGCATGGGAAAACAGCCGGACATCGGGTTTACCTTATGCTTTTTGTAAAGAGCTATCAGCTCTTCGTTCATTTTCGTTTTGTCGTTTTTGTAGCGGTCTTGAAGTATCTTCATCTGAGGCTGGATTTTTCGGATTTTGTTCATAGATCTAAAACTTTTCTGCGTAAGAGGAAAAAATATCACCTTAACAAGAATCGTTATAATGACTATCGCCCATCCGAAATTCCCTGTAATACCGTAAATCCATATAAGAACGGTATAGATAGGCTTTGCTATTATGTCAAGCCAGCCGTAGTTGATCATACGCTGGAAGCCTCTGCCTTGATCCTTTAGATCCTTTACTATTTTCGGCCCGGCGTAAAGCGCAAGCCGTATCGGCTTGCCGTTGCCGGCCGAGGCTATCCTAAGCGAAGTCGAGTATGCCCCTTCCGTCGCGAGCCTTGTGGTAACTTTGGTGTTCATCTCTTCCGGGAAAAACGCCGCGGTGTAGTATTTGTTCGAAAGCCCCGCCCATTCTATCTTTCCTTCATACGTTTCCTTCTCGTCATCGTCCGGTTTCTCGGCGACTCTTTCGCCGTCAACCATAATCACCGGCCCGTTATAGGAATAGATAGAGGAGATATTATCTCCAAACCCGTACCAGCCTACGGCGAAGGTAGAGCCGGCAACGGAAGAACCGGCATGGCTTAGAACTATTTCTATATCGACCGCGTAGGATTGGTAATGGAAAGTTATTCTCTTATCCAGCTTAAAGCCGGTATCTAGTGTATGGGTAAAAGCGACCGTCGCTGTCGGCCTGCTCTCGGTAAGCGTTATCTTGCGGCTTCCCATTATTTCAAAAATGGAACTGTTTATCTTTTCCGTAGCCTCGGGCGAAGCAAATTCAAGCGAAAGAGGTTTTAATATCGGTTTTTGAGTTACAAGCTCTATTGTTTCCCCTTCGTCGTTTTTGTAGCCGGTAAGCTTCCACGATTTAATAACACCGCCGACATTGGAAAGGGTTATCTCCGTACTGCCGGTATCGACCATCACCAACCGCTCACCTTCAAGAGATGAAACACTGCGGCCTATTCCATCTTTACCTCTCTTAGCCGGCGGGGCGGCTGTCGGGTCTATCGGGCGAAGCTCTACAGACCTGCCATCACCGCTCTCTTTCGCGTCAAATAGTTTTATCTCTTTTTCGGGAAGCGAAACGGCGCCGTCTACCGATGGTTTCTTTTCCGCCTCTTCCAGAGCCTGAAGCCTGTTGACTTCCATAACCTCGCCGTAGCGGGCAGAGTACCAAATGTTCCATACAGCTAGCACAAGGAAGGAAAGAACGAGAGCGATTATTGTATTTCTATCCATAACTATTTCACTGGGTCAAACCCGCCGGGGTGGAACGGGTGACACTTTAATATCCGTTTCACCATAAGCCAGCCGCCCCTCAAGCTACCGTATTTTTGAATCGCTTCAAGGCTGTAATGAGAACATGAAGGTAAAAAACGGCACGCAGGCGGCAGAAACGGCGAGAGAGCCATCTGGTAGAAACCTATAAGCGACAGTAATATTCTCTTCATCTCGTAAAAACCGCGGGTTGGGTCATCCGGCGCGCGGACTAAAGCCCCCAAGCAGTTTTTGGAAAGATTTTTCGACCGTGCAAAAACTTTTTAAACAGCATCCTCTACGGGCAAGAACCACAATATCAGTACCGCTTAACAAATTTTTACTACGCCAAAAAAGCTCCCTTATCCTCCGTTTAAACCTATTACGTTCAACAGAGCCGGCAATAACCTTCTTGCCAGCAATAATACCAAGTCGGCCATCATTAAGGCCGTTTGGAGCAAAATAAAAAACCAAATTTGGAGAAACTATCTTCTTGCCGGAAAAAACAGAATCAAATTGATGCTTTCCGGTTAGACGTAGTCTCTTTAGTCGGCTTCCCAAAAGCTATACGGCAAGGCGAGCGCGGCCCTTTAGCCTTCGCCTTTTTAGAACCGCACGGCCACTGGCACTGCTCATCCTTTTTAAAAACCCGTGGGTTCTTGCCCGCCTTGTTCTGCTGGGCTGATATGTTCTTTTCATAAGCACGATAATCTACCTGAACTTGGCTACTGGGTCAACTTTTTTTAAAAAATTTAGTAGATATTTCCCCCATAGACCAAATCTGCCCAAAGCGAAAAAAATACGAAAAGCTCTCTCTACCGTGGTTGTAAACATGATATTTTTTCGATATTATCTGAACGCTACTGAGGAAGTGGAGAAGATAGCTCTGATTTTGCAATATTGCGAAATCTACCTTTTGTGAATATCATAAGTAAGGAAAGCCTTATGGAAAAGCTCCTTTTGGAAGGAAACAGAAGAAAAGCAGTAAAAAACCCTGAGTACATTACCAAGATTGCTCAGATAAAAGGGATTAGTGGCCCCGAAAGAAAAAAACTTGAAAACCTTTCCGGAATTTTCAGGTTCAGATCTAATGATTATTATCAATCACTTATAGATTGGGGCGACCCAAACGACCCGATAAGAAAAATATCGACACCAAACGAAGGGGAATTTTTAGAAAGTTCCAACTGGGCGTTTGATGCCTCTGGTGAGGAAAGCTATACGCAGGTTCCAGGCCTTCAGCACAAGTACAAATCGACAGCGCTTCTGCTTGTAAATGACGTTTGCGGTGGTTTTTGCCGTTTTTGCTTTAGGAAAAGACTTTTTATAGACCACGGCGACGAAGTGGTCAAAGATATCTCCAAAGGACTCGACTACATAAAAAACCATCCGGAAATATCGAACGTCCTTCTTACGGGCGGCGACCCACTGGTGCTTTCTACCGGCAATCTGGAAAGAATAATCGCACAGCTAAGGGAAGTGGACCATGTAAAGATAGTCAGAATCGGCAGTAAAATGCCGGCTTTCAACCCTATGAGGATTACCGGAGATCCCAAACTTCTTGAAATGCTCTCCAGATATTCTGAAAACGAGAGAAAAATATACCTAATGGCGCACTTCAACCATCCAAAAGAGCTGACAAAAGAGGCTGTGGAGGCGTTAAGCCTTTTGCAAAAAGCAGGAGTAATAACGATAAACCAGACCCCGCTACTAAGAGGAATAAATGACGATCCAAAAGCTCTCTCAGAACTGTTTGAGAAGTTATCTTTCGCCGGAGTTCCTCCATACTACGTCTTTCAGTGCCGCCCCACCAAGGGAAACGAAATGTTCGCGGTACCTATGGAAGAAGCATTCACCATATTTCAGGAGGCTCAAAGCAGATGTTCCGGGCTTGCCAAGCGTGCAAGGTTTGTGATGTCGCACCATTCTGGAAAAATCGAGATCGTAGGTATTTCGGATGAAAATGTTTTTATGAAATATCACAGGGTTCCAAAAGGTTTTGCTGGCAAAAATATAGCGGTACTGCCAAGAAATAGCAAAGCATTCTGGCTGGACGACTACGAAAACGCGAACGAAGCACTATTTTAGAAAATTGTAACAGACCAACCAAGCCGACGATGACAGAAAAACAAAAAGGAAAAAAACTAAATGTTTTTACCGCTTAACTGTTATAGACTGTTTGGGCTGTGTCTAAATCAAAAGGAGTTGGAACTATGGAGTACGAAAGCGTGCGGAAGATATACCACAACTACTCCAACTTTTACGACTTTCTGTTTAAGCAGGTTTTCTTCCCCAGACAAAAATATGCCATCGGTGAGATGAACATTAAGCCCGGGGACAAGGTGCTGGATGTTGGAATAGGCACAGGTCTCTCACTTCTTTGCTACCCGAGCGACTGCCATGTTACAGGAATAGACCTTTCCGCTTCGATGCTTGAAAAGGCCCGCGAAAAAAAGGACAAGCATAAGCTTGAGCATGTTTCACTTATAGAGATGGACGCGTGCGACCTAAAATTCGACGATGACGAGTTCGACCATGTTATAGCCACCTTTGTGCTTACGGTTGTGCCGGACCCTGTAAAAGCTCTCTCGGAGATGAAAAGGGTCTGCAAAAAAGGAAACTCTCTCGTGATAGTGAATCACTTTATGAGTGATAATAAACTGGTAGCAAGAACCGAAAAGTTTACCGACCCTTTTTTAAGAAAGCTTGGCTGGAGAATGAATGTCAAACTGCCCGAGCTTTTAAAAGAGGCAAACCTCGAAGCCGATTCATGCATACGGATGAAAAAGATAGACCTATGGTCAATAGTTTTCGCCACCAACACAAAATAACGGCTTCACTTTTCGCCATCGTCTCCCTTTTCTTCTATCTGCCGGACGCGAAGGCGGAAGAACTGCCGTTTAAAACCGGCGAGAAGCTTGTCTACAACGCGAAGTGGCTTTTTATGGATGCCGGCAGAATCGTCTCGCACATAACAGACGCGCCGGATGAAGACGGTTCCAAGCTTATGCGCTTCAACCTGCATACAAAAACCACCAACCTTATGGCCTCTATCTGGACTATGGATGACAACTTCGATTCCTTTTGGGATGTAAACATTAGAGCGGTAAAGCGGCTGAAGATAAAAATAAGGGAAAGTACATATAAAAAAGACAAAGAGGTTTTCTTTGACCATGAGAATGGCACCGCGATATCAATAAAAAATGAGGAAGAACCCAAAGAGTTCAAAATAAAAAAAGGCTCCAACGATTTCTTTACGGCGGGACATTTCGCGAGGACATTCCCGCTTGAAATCCAAAAAACCTATTACTCCCCTATCTTTGAAGACGATAAAAGCTACGACATGGCTGTAAAAGCTATTAGAAAAAAACGGATAAATATTATGGGCGGCAAGATAGACACCATACTGGCGATTGTAAAAGTAAAGTTCGAGGGCGCGTTCCGCTCAAGAGGGGAGCTTTACGTCTGGTTTTCAGATGATAAATACAAAGCTCCTGTCCAGATGAGGCTAGACTCCTTTTTTGGTTCTGTTGTTATTTCGCTTGTAGAGTACGAAGGCGTAGACCTGACGATAATCAGAAAAGAATAGCGTATCGAGCTATCGTCGATTAAAGCTCTCTTAAAACATAAGACATTGAAAACAGAACAGATGATTAAAAAACATTGAAGGGACAAAATCGCTCGGATATAGTGTCTAAAGCATTGAAAAACCGTCTTGCCGGCTGACAGCTG
The DNA here is from genome assembly GCA_024275955.1 of Nitrospirota bacterium. Classification (GTDB taxonomy): domain Bacteria; phylum Nitrospinota_A; class UBA7883; order JACRGQ01; family JACRGQ01; genus JAJRYD01. Next base: position 16,384 of record JAJRYD010000031.1, on the reverse strand, counting down.
GAAGGCTTGAAAGGAACAAAAAACATAATGAAACAATGGGTGCCTAAAAAAGTTTTCTTTACAAAAGGGGTAGGCGTGCATAAGCACAAGCTCCAGTCGTACGAGCTAGCCCTTAGGGAAGCTGGAGTAGAGAAATGTAATCTTGTTAATGTTTCTTCCATACTCCCCCCAAAAGCGAAAATAATAAGCAAAAGGGAAGGGCTCAAACAGATCTCGGCAGGCATGATAACTTTTTGCGTTCAGGCAAGGCTATCCAGCAACGAGCCGCACAGGCTTATCGCCGCTAGTATCGGGTGCGCCGTACCGGCCGACAAAAATTCGTACGGCTACCTTAGCGAGCATCACGACTTTGGAGAAACCGAAAAAACCGCCGGCGATTATGCGGAAGACTTGGCGGCGGCTATGCTCGCCTCGACGCTTGGAATTGATTTCGACGAAGACCAAAGCTGGGATGAGAGAAGACAGATATATAAGATAAGCAACAAGATAGTAAAAACCAGAAACATAACACAAACTGCGATTGTAAAGGGCCATAAGCATCACACGGTTGTCGCGCTAGCCGTCTTTTTAATGTAGCTGAATTGAAAAACCGGAAGAGAGGCTTAGCGGACAAATTGATTAAAAACCTGATTCTTTCTTCTGCCGGTTTCGCTGTTATCCTCTGCCTCGCGCTTTCGCCTAAACCGGAGGCGATAGCGGCCGAACAAGCTCCAGACGAAACTAAAAAAAGAGCCACTCCAAAGCGGGAGTTCGATAGAAGCGAACTAAAGGGGCCTGTGACAATATCGGCCGACAATATAACTCAAAATAAAAAAGCTGGCACTGCCACCGCTACCGGCAATGTCGCTATCGAATATACAGGTGCGACGCTTTACGGAAAGAGATGCTATCTGGATAACAATACCGGCATAGGAATAATGGAAGAAGATGTAAAGCTTGTGAACCCCGGGGGAACCGTCTACGGAAGCAGATTTGAATTCGACATAGACACAGGGCTTGGCGAACTGGACGATGCCGTGGGATATACGAAAGGCGGCTACAACTTTACTGCCGACAAGGCGACGAGAATAGAGGAGTTCCGGTACATACTCAAAAACAGCTCTATAACAACATGTGACCCCAAAGACCCAGACTGGCTGTTCAAAAGTAGCTCCACCGATTTCAGAACGGAGAACTACGCCACCTTCGATCACGCAAAATTCTTCTTCAAAAAACTCCCTATCTTTTACTTTCCAAAATGGGGAATGCCTACGGTAACAAAAAGAAAGACAGGTTTTCTTTTCCCTGAATTCGGCTATTCCAATATAAACGGAACCTACTTCAACCCATCGTATTTCATAGCGCTTTCCGACCAGCACGACATAACATTTCGCCCCGGCTTTTTAAACTTGAGAGGCATAAAACATGGGCTTGAATACAATTACGCCTTCGCTAAAAGGCGGTACGGCAAACTTGATGTCAATTATATAAACGACAAGCTGACTAACAGCAAGTTGTGGAGTATTGACTGGGCGCATAGGGACAGGCTGAAATACGGGATAGAGAACCGCGTTAAACTCGAAAAAGAAAGCGATGTAAGCTATTCAAAGGAATTTTCACTGAACAAGAGCGTCAGGTCAAAACGTTTCACCGATTCATATGTCGAATTCAGTAAAACATATTCGACCAGCCAAGTCTCGATGCTCGCAAGGTCGTACGAAGATATTACCAGCTCCAAGGCAGAGAGAAAAGAAATCTACCAGAAAATGCCGGAGGTTGCCGGAAGCATACTGCCCCACGAAATTTTCGGCATGCCGCTTGTCGGCGATATAACAGGCAAGGCTACAACTTTTTCCTCGGAAACTCTTAATGGATCGTCTCCACTGGAGAAACTGGATATCCAAAGACTACACCTAAGACCAAGACTTTCGTTACCGCTTGTTCCTTCAAGCGGTCTCAATATCAAACCGTTCTTAGAAGGACGGCTAAATTCCTACAACCGAACGAAAAGCGATAACGAATCTTTATCCACTGAATACTACAGAGCAGGCCTAACGATGGATGCCCCAAAAATATTTAGAATATTCAAAGGAGAGGAGACCTCCTATAAGCACACCCTCTCTCCAAGAATAACCTACAACTACCTGCCAGGCTACGAAGTGGATGGAGAGGACAGACTAAAGGCTCCAAAGCTCGACAACCTAGATTCAGGGTCGCCGACAAGCTTGTTGAGCCTTTCACTTATTAACAGGGTGCTGATGAAAAGTGAAACCAATTCCCTTAGTAGAGAGATAGTAACCCTTTACATAACTCAAGGCTACAACTTCAACGAGGCAAACAGGAAAACAGGAAGCTCCATAAAAAGACCTTTCTCAAATATGATAATAGACCTTGATTCACGCCCCACTTCATGGCTAGTGCTTAATAACCTTCTTTCATACAACCATTACGGCAAGAGAACCGACTCGATGCTCACTGAACTGGGTGCCATACACTCAAGCGGAGTCTATCTCTCTTTTGACAGAAACTATAGAAGAGAACCCAAGTCGGTAACATTTTCTGGAGTTTTAGGGTACACGGTCGGAAATGGGATCTCTGCCGAAGCATCCGCCATATACTACGAAGATAAAAAAGAAATGCCGGCTCACCAGTTCAAGCTTGAATACAGGTCATGTTGCTACATTGCGTCGTTTGCCGCTACAGGAATGCAGAAAACCAGAGGGCTTGAGGACGGGAGCAGAGAGAAATACTGGGATATTAATTATGCCCTAATACTTACATTTAACGGGTTAGGGAGTACTGGAAAAGATATCGGCTCGCTAGTTGGAAGGAAAATCTAAAGGGACTGTTTCCAAAAAAGTTTTTTGAGCATTTTAAGAGGAGGCTCATTTTCTAACTTCTTAAAAATAGAGTCTTTAGGGATTGGTAATTTGTAGAAAAATAAACTTATCTCATTGGGCAACAGCCCCCTAAAGTAAACCCGATATGCCGTGAACATCCCTCTCCTGACAGTTGGAATTTTCCAAAAGTCTCTGGAAACCGAGATATTGCGCGTTTTTCCCAAAATTGCCCTACTTTGGCCCCATTGTAACGGCTGTTTATAAAAATATCCAAATTAGGGGTTAACTTTTTGAAAAAATTGACCGATAAACAGCATAGCTCTATCTTGAGGTACGTTTGAAGGGAGGATCGGTATTTTTGCGATTTCACAGTCGATGGTTTGGAATTTTTTCGAAAGATTTGCCAATATTGGCAGAAAAACGATTAATGGGAATAGACTAGAGCGATGCCTAGTAAAATTGTGTTCAATCTACGCAAAGAGTACCTTAACCCGAAGGTGGGGAAAACAAAGTTGGACTTAATTCTTCCGCTTCCGGTGCCTGTAGCAATGAATCAGGTAATCGGTTATTTCCTAGAGCCTGATTCGGCAATACCGCAAGAATCTCTTTCGAACGTGGCATGGGAACTGCCTGAAGGGAGTAGAAGGGAAACTGTCGTTAAGGGCGAGCTTACCTTTTCGGAAGATGACCCCGCGAAAATCATCTCCAAAAAGAACGGGTTTCTTACCGTTGTAGATAACAAGCTTAGCATCTCACTCGTTTACGAAATATTTAAAGATGTAAACAACCGGACAGGCAACATAGAAACAGAGCATTCTGTCCTTGTGCATGGCGGGGTGAGTGGCAATGTTGAGATAGTTTCCGGCGGAGATGTCGAAGTAAGGGGCTTGATAGAAAGTGCCTCTATAAGAGCCAAAGGCAAAATCATAGCTAAAGGCGGGATAACCGGCGGTGAAGGAGGCAAGCTTGTAGCTGGAGGAGATGTATACTGCCAGTTTTCCCAACAGGCGCACATTGAAGTGATGGGCAACCTCCTTGTAGAGGGATCGATAATGAACAGCACAATACTCTGCGGAAAAAAAATAACTATAAAGGGCAAAGGGTTCCTAGTCGGAGGCAAGACTATGGCCCGCGACGGAATAGATGCCGGAAAGGTCGGAACTGATGGAGCTATACAGACTGAAATAGAACTCGGCTGTAACCCTTTCAGGCGCACCCATATTGAGCGGATCGAAAAAGAGATAACGGCCCTGCAAAACAGCATGGTTAAAGTAGAGCTAAGCATAAGGCATATGGAAAAGGAGATGCTCGGACTTGTTCTGTTCAACAGGATGGATTTAGACACGGCACTTCTGTCTGCCGCGGAGGTTTCACAAAACGAAGGCGACTCTCTTAGCGATGAAAAGCGGTTTCAATTAAACAAATATGGTTCGGGGGTGATGCGTCTTATGAGAATGGCAGGGGAGATAGATGCTCTAAAGGAGGAGCTAAAGCATGTCAGCTCCGATGAAACAATGGCGAAAGGCTCGAAACTTAAGGTGACGAAAACCGCTCATCCGGGCGTTACCATCACAATTCACGGAACATCTTTGAGGCTTCTAAAAGAATACGACCACACAGTTTTTTATTACGACCCCCAAAAAGGGGAAATACTCGCGGGGTTTCTATGATTTACAAAAATATCTTTTTACTTTTACTTAGCAGAAAACGGAGGTAGCCGAGAATGTCCACATTAATAGCGATTGTTGTTGGCATCGGCCTGATGTTTACCGCCATTGTCACTCAAGGCAGTATCGAAGTTTTTGTAAGCCTCCCTGCGCTGATGATCGTGGTAGGCGGCACGGTCGCCTCTGTCTTTATAAGCTTTCCGCTCCCTAGAGTTATGAAAGTTTCTGGAGTGCTGTTGCAGATATTCAAAAAAGATCTTCAAAGCCCGCATCTCATAATAGCCGAGATAGTCAAACTCTCTTTTAAGGCTAGACAACAGTCTCTCCTAGCTCTTGAGGACGAAATGGAAAACCAAAAACACCGCTTTATAAAACTCGGCCTCGAGATGGTGATAGACGGCAACCCCGGCCAGCTGATAAAGGAGGTGCTGGAGACAGAGCTGGACTTTATACAGGTAAGACACCGAAGGGGCGAACATATATTCAGAACTGCAGGCAGATACTCCCCTGCCTTTGGACTTATAGGCACCCTTATAGGCCTTGTTATGATGTTGCAGGCGTTCGCATCGGCATCGGCCGAAACAAGCTCCATCACGCTTGGTGTCGGCATGTCGGTAGCACTGATAACAACCTTCTACGGCACTATGGCGGCAAACCTTTTCTTTAACCCTATATCAGAAAAGCTGAGGGCTAGAACTGAGGATGAGGTCTTGACTACCCAGATAATAATCGAAGGTATTGTACTGCTTCAGGCAGGAGCGAACCCCAGAATAATCGAAAGAAAGCTGAACTCCTACCTGCCGCCGGACCAAAGAAGAAAACATTATGACAAAATGGTTAAAAGACAAAGGGGTCAGATAGCCTAGATGTCGAAAACATACAGAGAGGTCGAACTAAAACGGCTTGTAAGTGAGGCGGAAGACGAGGGAATGGCCGACTCCGGCTGGCTGGCAACCTATGCCGATATGATGACCCTTCTGCTCACCTTCTTCGTTATGCTACTTGCTTTGGCGGCACCGGAGAGCGAAAAATATCTCGAAGCGCTATCGGAAGTGGGAAGCTCGATGGGCGGAAAATCTATCGCCGATACCAGAGCGGAAAAGGCGAAACAAAAAAAGGCGATGAAAAAGAAAATCGAAACCATCATACAGGACAACAACCTGCATAACGATGTAGATGTAACTTCCGACTCAAGAGGTATCGTTCTATACTCTAGGGGCGATTTCTTCTTTAAGCCTGGTAGCATTGAAATTCTGCCGGACACAAAACTTTTCCTTAACAGAATTGCCAAAATCCTTCTGGAATCGGAAAATACCATACTGATTGAGGGACACACCGATGACGTGCCGATGCACACGGCGATGTTCCCAAGCAACTGGGAACTCTCCACAGGGAGGGCCGCCTCGGTAGCCAGATATTTTATAGAAGAACATAAGATGCATCCAGCAAGATTCATTGTTTCAGGGTATGCTGAATACAAGCCGCGTTTTATGGTAACTCCGGAAAACAGAGCGAAAAATAGAAGGGTGGAAATCATTATTATGGATTCCGAGAAAAAATAGTGACGGAAAATGAGAGTAAGGAAAGAAAACCGGCACCGAGGGTCGATTTCAGGCTTCGCCTTGCCACAACAGTAAGGTACAGGGTAGCCAAGCGGTTCGGTGATAAGTTTAAGCTCTCCCCTTGGTTTAAAGGAATAGGCGTCGATTTCTCCGGCGGCGGGGCCGCCTTCAAAATCGGCAAAGCTATCCCAAAAGGTTTCCTTATGTATCTGGAAGTATTCTTTCCGTTCGACAAATACCCTGTAAGCTCCGTAGCGGAAGTGCTGAGGCTTAAGGACGATACCCTTAAAGGGAAGAAGGTTTTCCTCTGCATTACACGCTACCTGCTTATCTCCCCCACAGTGCAGGACAAAATGATAGGCTACTTCATAAACGAAGGTGCCAGAGCCGAAAAAGACAGAGCCGGAAAGTAAGATCTACAAAAGCCGGACCAGCGATAGTCACCCCGCATACCTGCCTTAGCGTGGTATAGTCCCCTGTTATGGATTTTTATCTCTCTCTACTGGTAATACTCGGCATTACGCTCGCCGGTGGGCTTTTGCCGCTATCTGCTAAAAAAACCGATAAGTTTATACCGCTCGCTGTCTTTTTCGCCGCCGGAATCCTTATCGGCACCAGCCTTTTCCACCTTCTTCCAGAATCTATAGAGATACTTGGTGCCAAAACAGGATGGCCGATACTATTAGGTTTCGCAATTTTCTATATCCCGCAGAAGTTTATGCTCACCCACCCTTGCGAAGAGGGAGACTGCGACTTTCACCAGCTTGGGATGATGGCCTTTTTTGGAATAGCTTTCCATGCGTTTACCGACGGCATCGGGATAGGCGCGATAGCCGAAAAGCCGGACCTATACATGGTCGCCACTGCCGTTACCGCCCACAAGGTGCCGGCGGCGCTCGCGCTTACCCTAATGCTACTTGGAGCCGGTTTTCATAAAAGAAAGGTCGCCGTATTTGCCGTGCTTTTTTCTCTCGCTACTCCTATAGGAGCGGTTAGCACCAAACTGCTTCTAGGAGGTGCCGACGAGCGATGGCTTGGTATCGCTATCGGTTTTTCAGTCGGTAGCTTTATTGCTATCGGCTCTAGCGACTTACTGCGAAGGCTCCACCGACACCACGAAGACGACCGGATACTAAAGCTCGCGCTAATATTTATCGGCTGTACCATATCGGCTCTTGGCTAGCCTCTCCGAACAAATATCGAATAGTGCAATATTTATATAGTCTGCAAATAAAATAGGTTACACTGCCGGAGGGGTATCATGGGAATTAATTCTTAAACGAGGTTATATTATGAAAAGCTTGCGTGCTCGTATGCTAATGATGATTCTTTTAATGCTTGGCATTTCGCTTATTCTCTCAATGATTCTTATATCCGAGTCTCTTGACAAAAGAACTCTGGCAACACGCTACAATCTTATGCAGAAAACAGCTGGGCATTTAAACGCGGCGGCTGGCTGGCAGGCTATAGAACGAGGCGTGGGGGCGACCATACTTGGCAGTGAACAGCCATCGCAAGCCCTTCTGGACAAATTCAAAAAACTTGGCACAAAAGGCGATGCCGAAATTGAACTGGCTCGTGAACGTCTTGCGAAATTATTGGAAGCAACAGACGATAGCGACCTTAAATCACAGGTAAACAGCTGGGGCGGCAAGCGTAGCGCTTTGGCTGATGCCAGAAAGAAAGTACTTACCGCCTCTATGAAAAAAAGTGAATGGGTGCAGGTAGCATCGGCCAATATAGCCCATGAGTTTCTTATCCGAAACACCACTTTTGCTCCCAAGAGTAGCGAAGAAGCTGTCCTTTACTACAACAGCGTTGTAAGGGCCAATGTTGCTACCTTAGCGGAATATGCCGGACGCGAACGCGCCTTGCTTGGAGGTATAATCGCAGGCAGAAAGCCTATCCCTTCCAAAACTCTGGAAACATTAAAGCAGTACCGCGCACTGGTCGAGAACGCTTCCGGTCAGGTATTGGCGCTTAAAGAACTCAGCACCACCCCCCAAAAGCTCTCCAGTGTCATATCCCTGTACGAAAAAGGCTTTTTGGAAGAATATCAGGTACTTCGCCAAAAAGTTTATGCCGCCAGCGAAGCGGGAGGCGCTTACCCTGTTAAGGGCGGCGAATGGATAGAAGCGGCCACCAAGGCGATAAATACCGCCCTTGCTGTATCTAATATGATTGGAGGGCTTTCGGCCGAGACGGCTGATTCTTTACAGTCCAAAGCGAAAGCTTCTATTATTTTTGATATCACTATGCTTGTGACTGCGGTAATTCTGTTTGCTTTTGTAAATATGTTCCTAGGCAAAAATGTGATAAACCCTATTAATGTCATAATCGAAAACTTGAACGAAGGTTCTTCCCAGATGAATTCGGCATCAAGCCAGATATCCAACTCCAGCCAGTCTCTGGCGGAAGGAGCTACCGAGCAGGCATCATCGCTAGAAGAGACATCGGCCTCTCTTGAAGAGATAGCCTCTATGACAAAACAAAATGCCGATAACGCCACTGTGGCTAATTCGCTGATGGTAGAAAGCAGAAAGATGGTCGAGGACGGCGTTGTATCTATGGAAAACATGGTAACCGCTATGGATTCGATAAAAAAATCTTCCGGCGAGATATCGAAGATTATCAAGGTTATCGAGGAGATCGCTTTCCAGACTAACCTTTTAGCCCTTAACGCCGCTGTAGAGGCGGCGCGCGCCGGCGAGCATGGCAAAGGGTTCGCCGTTGTGGCAGAAGAGGTGCGTAATTTGGCACAGCGTTCCGCCACCGCCTCTAAAGATACCGCCTCGCTTATCGAAAACTCTGTCAAGAAGACTGATGAAGGCGGTGTGATAGTCGAGAGTTCCGCCAAAGCGCTGACTGCTATCGCAAAGAGCAGTAAAAAGGTGGCCGACTTGGTAAGCGATATAGCATCGGCATCTACCGAGCAGTCGAACGGCATCACTCAGGTTACTTTGGCTGTAACGCAGATGGATAAAGTAACACAGCAAAACGCCGCGAACGCCGAAGAATCGGCCTCGGCGAGTGAAGAGCTGAATGCCCAGTCCGAAAGCTTGAACGCAGTGGTGAACGAACTGCACAAAATGGTTACCGGAGAAAATCAAGATATCTCTGGGCGTAACTCTACACTGCGGCTGAGAGAATAACGCAAAGCCCCCGCATTGCCGGTGTGCGTAAGGGTATATGAGACTAAGGAAGAGACAGGCGCAGGGCTTGCACTCTCCTTGCTGAGTTTTGGGAATTTTGGAAAGCTGTAAAGCCCACAATGTTTCTTTCTTCTTCAAGCAATGGGGAGGCACCAATAAAAAGAAAGCTGGGCGAAAGCTTAAGGGGACTATTTTCAAAAGAGTTTTTAAGCGTTTCAAAGGAAAGTTCATTTTCTAACTTCGTAAAAACAGAGGCTTTAGAGCTTGGTGATTTGTAGAAAAATCAAATTTATCTCATTGGGCAACAGCCCCTTAAGGGAAGAACCTACAGCGAACTCCCCCAATTAGAGGAATCAGCTTAAACGACCATCCTGAAATGAGGCGACCCTATATAGCCGCCCCATCCATCGGTAGCTCTCGCTACACCGTCTGGTCTCGGCATTCCTCGTCTTGCATTAGGGATTCGTAAAGCCTCTTAAGCTCTGCCAACACATCAGCAAGTTCCTTGTCGATGTCGGAGGGGGGGATGAGGTCTACCATCTTCATTTTTGCAAGTTTTCTTCTAAGGCCTTTTATATGGTCGGCCATCGAGACAGCTTCCACCATCAAGTCGATATCTTCTCTTATATCGACTGGAACCTCATGCCTTAAAAGACCCTGTATATGGTCGACATACACGGAATCTACCGCAACTTCGGTTTCCGTTCTTACCGATGCCCTGTGATGATGATTTTTACCGAGCGTTGAAACAAAACCTAGCCATCTGGGCCGCCCACCATCGTTCACTTCTACTTCGGCAATTTTTTGTCCATCCTCATATATACCGACCGTGCCACTCATCAATTTATGCATAAAGTAGGAGGGAACGCCACCTTCGGTTATGAGCCAGTGTCCCGCTTCGAATGTTTGAACCGCCACACTAATCACCTCCCTTCAAAGGGAATAGCCTACGTCTGGCACCTACATTCTACCGCAAATATCGTAGAAAGTGGCTGTAGATATCCAGAGAAACGATTATCAACTTACAAACATGCATCCTTAGAAGCGAGCAGTACGAGAAGGACAAACAAAAATCGATGGAGTCTGCCTGTCGGCAGGTGACCAAGTTTTTTGTGAATTAGGAGAATAGGCAAGCGGGTAATCTTCCTTATCTATCTAAAATAATGTCCATGCCTGCCTCCATATTTATGGGAAAACTTTAGTCGGTAAGCATCTTTTCTACGCTTCACACGCATTATCCGAATATCTTTTTCGACTACCTCGTAGATGACCCTATAAAGACCAACTCTTATTCGCCAGTTATTTTTTGAGCCGATAATTTTTCTACAAATTACCAATCCCTAAAGGCTCTATTTTTGAGAAGTTAGAAAATAAACTTCTCCTTAAAATGCTCAAAAAACCCTTTTGGAAACATTCTCATTTGGTACCTAAAGCACTATTATCGAGGGATATCTCCTTGAAGTGACAGAATGTGTCGACGGATGAAACTCTCAATGCTACCAAAACGGATGCGTTGCACATCACAAGAGAACTTTCTTCTAATTTGAGGACACTCTATTCTGAACGGTTAAAAATGGCTATCCGTCTGACCCCTTAGGGGGTTCTGACAAGGTCTCCTCGCAGCCTGCTAGGAAAAAGGTTTTCATCAATTTTACTCATAACGAATCTCGACATTTCCTCATCACCAGCACCAACACATATTTCAAATTCTGTGGATATCCCAATTTTTTTCATCTTAATCGTTAATGAAGTGCCATCTTCAAATTTACCTGTTATTCTCGCCTTTTTTCCCTCCAAACGAGAACTTTTAACATTCACACCGAGGTCATTTCTCAAAATGTCCATTGTGACTTCAAAAGAGTTGCTAATAGGCTTTGACAGCACTTGCTTGAGTTTCCTTTTCTTATAAATTCCAATAGGCCTTGCTTCCCTTATTTGCTTTAAAACTTTGCTACATTTTTTCTGAATGGCGACTTCTTCTAAAGCAGTTTGCTCACCTTTTAAACGTTTATATTCCACAGCCTTATCACCATCTCCGTCTAGGAAAAATAGCGTCGGCCGCAATATAAGCATTCCAACGCCCATCTGAGTGCTATCGGTATCTGCTGTCTCTTTTAAGGAGCCATATAATTCGCCAATTTTTCGGCTCAGACGTCTCATCTCTTCAGTAACTTGGTCACAGTCGTAATCCTTAAAAATTAAAGGCGACACATAGGTGCCACTCATCTTATCCGGCTGTGTTGCACAACTAGAAAATAAGACCGCAAGCAAGATAAAGTTAATAGCTGAATGTTGCATGCCGCCCCCACATGTTTTGCCAATTTCCAGAAGTTGCAGATAGTCCGGTAGGCGTGTCTGTCGTCGAACTTGGGCCACCACCAGCAGAACCGCAAGCAAATAGTGTAACGATAAAAACGAACAGCGCTAATGCCAGATACCCAAAACCCCACTTTTGCATAAACTCCCCCTCTTAGCCAAAACTAGTATAAAAGAACAGCCCCCAAATCTACCTTCCGAAAGATACTACTCCCCCCCCTAAATATTACAACTATTTTTATCGAATCAAGGCTTTGAAGGAAGCGGAGTTAGGCAAGGCGGCTGAAGTTTTTTTAGAGGGAGCGCACTTTTCGTGCGTGACCGATAAAAAAGCGAGGGCAACGAAGCGTAACGACACTTATCTGAAGTAAACTGGTAAAAAAAAAGGCTGTTGCCGGAAATCTTATCAAAATCCAACAACAGCCTAAATATAAAAGCCGGCAACGTCCTACTCTTCCACACAGTCGCCCGTGCAGTACCATCGGCGCTGAGGAGCTTAACTTCCGAGTTCGGGATGGGATCGGGTGGAGCCTCCTCGCCATTGCCACCGGCAAAAAGTTTCTTAAATCTTTAAGAGTTATCAAAGGCGGTTACTTGACGCAACTGTTCTTTGAATCATCTTTGAGATTCTAAAATTTATAAGGGCTAATCAAAAGGTAATTGGGTAATTAAATAAAAAGGTCAAGCCAAACGACTAATTAGTATCGGTTAGCTTCACACATTACTGCGCTTCCACATCCGACCTATCAACCTCGTAGTCTTCGAGGAGTCTTCGGGGATATCTAATCTTGAAGTTGGCTTCCCGCTTAGATGCTTTCAGCGGTTATCCGTTCCGAACGTAGCTACTCGGCAATGCCTCTGGCGAGACAACCGAAACACTAGAGGTTCGTCCACTCCGGTCCTCTCGTACTAGGAGCAGCTCTTCTCAAATATCCAATGCCCACGGAGGATAGGGACCAAACTGTCTCACGACGTTTTAAACCCAACTCACGTACCGCTTTAATGGGCGAACAGACCAACCCTTGGGACCGACTACAGCCCCAGGATGCGATGAGTCGACATCGAGGTGCCAAACTCCGCCGTCGATATGGACTCTTGGGCGGAATCAGCCTGTTATCCCCGGCGTACCTTTTATTCGTTGAGCGATGGCCCTTCCATTCGGGACCACCGGATCACTAAGACCTGCTTTCGCACCTGCTCGACGTGTATGTCTCGCAGTCAAGCTCTCTTTTGCCTTTACACTCAACGGCCGATTTCCAAACGGCCTGAGAGAACCTTAGTGCGCCTCCGTTACATTTTAGGAGGCGACCGCCCCAGTCAAACTACCCGCCTGACAATGTCCCTGATCCGGGTTCACGGATCGAGGTTAGAAAGCGAACGTATAAAGGGTGGTATTTCAACAATGGCTCCACCGACACTAGCGTGCCAGCTTCAAAGCCTCCCACCTATCCTACACGTTATAAGCCCAATTCCATTATCAGGTTATAGTAAAGGTGCACGGGGTCTTTCCGTCCTTCCGCGGGTATCCGGCGTTTTCACCGGAAGATCAATTTCACTGAGTCCCAGGTCGAGACAGTGTGGCCAGCGTTACGCCATTCGTGCAGGTCGGAACTTACCCGACAAGGAATTTCGCTACCTTAGGACCGTTATAGTTACGGCCGCCGTTTACCGGGGCTTCAATTCACTGCTTCGGGGCGAACCCCTAACACTTCCTTTTAACCTTCCGGCACCGGGCAGGCGTCAGTCCCTATACATCGTCTTACGACTTAGCAGAGACCTATGTTTTTAGTAAACAGTCGCAGCCACCATTTCACTGCAACCCCCAACAGCTCCGCGAGCAAGTCGCTTCACCATCAAGGGCACTCCTTCTTCCAAAGTTACGGAGCAAATTTGCTGAGTTCCTTAACCTGGGTTCTCTCAAGCGCCTTAGAATACTCTTCTCGCCTACCTGTGTTGGTTTACGGTACGGTTGCCTGCAACTCTCCTTAGAGGTTTTTCCTGGCGGTATAGGGTCAACAAGTTACGCATCACCCGTAGGATCCGCGCCACCCAGTCCTCAGATTCGGCATTAAAGCCAGCGGCCCGGATTTACCTAAGCCACATCCTACGACAAGGAACCGGAACAACCAATGTCCGGATTGCCTACCTTTCCGCGTCACCCCATCGTACAAACGAATTACAGACAGTGCTGGAATATTAACCAGCTTCCCATCGACTACGCCTTTCGGCCTCGCCTTAGGGGCCGACTAACCCTGAGAGGATTATCCTTCCCCAGGAACCCTTGGGCTTTCGGCGAACGGGTTTCTCACCCGTTTTATCGTTACTAATGCCATCATACTCACTTCCATACAGTCCAATCGTCCTTTCG
>JAJRYD010000030.1 GCA_024275955.1 Nitrospirota bacterium | reverse complement strand
TTTCGTTGGCACGACTTAAGGCATCATTTCGCCTCTATGCTCGTTCAGAACGGTGTAGACCTTTTTAAAGTCCAAAAACTTCTTGGTCACAAGGATGCGAGGATGACGCAAAGGTATGCACACCTTGCACCGGAGAATTTGTCTATTGAAGATACTTTAGCATTGTTTGCGGAAAGTATTAAGGAACTTCACGACCCATTAAATTGGAAATTTGAAGTTGAGAAACGAATATTATTAATTCAAGCGGAAAATGCCTTATTTAATAATTCAATAAATAAAAAATAAATAAGTGCCAGTTACTAATAGGTCAAAAATAAGGCCGGCTGGAAAAAATGAATAAAGAAAAAAAAGTGAGAGGTGACCGCATGAATTCCTTAAGAGGAATTTATGAGCGACAGCGTACACCTATCAATAAACCTACCTGAAAACAGCATTTCAGAAGAGGAGCTAGCCTTATGCGAAGGTCATCTTGCAGAAATCATCAAGGAAGTGTTATTACTACCGAATGATGAAGAGGAAGAATAATGATAGTTGCACTCTACGCTAGAGTTTCCACCTCTAAACAGGCTGAAAAAGACCTCTCCATACCTGACCAGTTAAAGCAGATGCGTGACTGGTGCAAAGCCAAAGACTTCTCAGTTGGTAAAGAATATATTGAGGCTGGTGCATCAGCTACTGATGATCGCAGACCAGTATTCCAAGCGATGATAAACGAAGCAACACAAAGCCCTGAACCATATCAAGCAATAATCATACATAGCCTCTCACGCTTTTTCAGGGATTCTTTGGAGTTTGGGCTTTATCAGAGGCAACTTGAAAAACATGGAATAAAAGTTCTATCGATAACCCAACAGACAAGCGATGACCCATCAGGCGAAATGGCCAGAAAAATATTTACCGTGTTTGATGAATACCAAAGCAAAGAGAACGGCAAGCATACCCTTAGAGCAATGAAAGAAAACACTTCACAAGGATACTTTAACGGCTCAACCGCACCGTATGGATACAGGGTCATTGAGGTAGAAAAAGAAGGTAGAAGAGGAAAGAAGAAAAAACTTGCTGTAGACAAGTCTGAAGCATCGATTGTGAAGAAGATATTTGAACTATGCATATATGGCTACAAAGGAGAATCGCTAGGATTAACAGAAATTACCTCATATCTGAATCGAAAGGGGATTGCCCGTAGAGGCCCCGATTGGGCAAAGAATAGAGTTTACGAAATCTTACAAAACAGCGTTTATATAAATGAATACTACTTCAATAAGAAAGACAGGAAGAATAAACGGTTAAAGCCTAAAGAGGAGTGGGTGCAACTACAAGTAGAACCGATAATAGACATTGAGTTGTTTGATAAAGCCAGAATAGTACTGACAAGACGCTCTCCCAAAGTAGTGCCACCTAGAATAGTAAACTCACCTACCCTGCTTACCGGTTTGGTGAAATGCGGAAGATGCGGGGCTGGTATGGCACGTGCCACAGGCAAGAGCAACAGATACCGATACTACAAATGCCAGACTAAAGTTGCCAAGGGTGCTAATTCATGTTCCACCAAAGAGATACCAATGAAAAAACTTGATGGGATTATTTTGACGGCTCTAGCAGAAAAGGTCTTCACTTATGAACGGGTAAAGACCATTCTGGAAAAACTTCAGAAGCGGATGAAGAAGGGAAAATCAACAAATGGTCGAAGAATAAAAGAGCTTAGTTCAGAGCTGACTAAAAATAAGAAAAAGACTTGGCTTCTCCTTGAGGCAGTAGAAAATGGAGATATACCAAGTGGCAATATTCTCAGGGAAAAAGCAAAGAGACTGGAAGTTCAAAGACAAGAGCTTTTACTTGAAATAGCCAGCTTGAAGCAGGAGCAGGAGTTGAGGCTCGACAAGCTGACCCCTAACCATATAAAAGCGTTCTGCAAAGCTTTTAAGAAGCGGATGGAGAATATCAAGTCTGGACTGGGTAAAGGCTATATAAAGCTCCTAATTAGCGAGATAAAGGTTATGGGAAGCGAGGTTTTGATGTCTGGCAATAGCCGGAACTTAGCTTATGCTGTTGCTAATCAAGGGGTAGTAAATGGGTCTGCTAGAAAAGTTAGCAGTTTTGTACCTAATTGGCTCCCCGGGACGGATTCGAACCGCCGACAAGGCGGTTAACAGCCGCCTGCTCTACCAGCTGAGCTACCGGGGAACTCAGAACGGATAATTATGCTTTTTAGAAAGTGCCGTGTCAATAGACTATTTCTTTTCTAGCCGTTGGCGGTTGCCCCACCACAGCTGGAACCACTGCCGGCGGTACAGCCGTAGCAGTGTAGCCCAACCATTATTTCCCTATCGTTGAGCAGTTCGGCATCAAAACCGTTTATATGCGACGGCGCGCCGTGGTTCACCTTTATGTCGAGCATCTGGTTAAAATCGCAATCGTACATATCTCCCTCCCAGTTGACTGAAAGGGTGTTGCGGCACATAACGTTGCCTGCCGCTGACCGGTTATACAACTTTGCCAGTTTTTCCATATAAGAGCCGTAGTTGCTGGTTCTCTCCAAAAACTCCGCAAAACGGCCTACCGGCATATTTATCATAGTGAGAAGCTTATTAAACGAGATTCCATAACGTTTTCCCAGTTCACGCTTGAAGTCGGCCTCCAGAACAGATTGAGGAGGTGGGAAATAAAGCCCGGTCGGGTTGTAAGCAAGGTTGAGTGTTAGGCTCGTCCCATCCACTCCATAGCCTATTTCGTTAAACTTCTTTAAAGCGTCTATAGATTTTTCAAAGACTCCTTCGCCTCTTGTTCTGTCTGTTTCCTCCTTCTTAAAATAAGGAAGCGAAGCGACAACCTCTACCGAATTTTTTTTAAAAAATTCAGGTATATCCCCGTACCCATCTTCGACGCAGATAGTAAGGTTGCAGCGGGTCATCACCTTCCTGCCCAATTTCTTCAGCCGTTCCACAAGAGTTCTAAATTCCGGGTGCATTTCCGGCGCGCCGCCTGTTATATCTACAACAGGAATATCGCTTTTTTCCAGCACCAAAAGACACGACTCAATAACCTCACTCCCCATCAGCTCTTTCCTGTTCGGCCCGGCATTTACATGGCAATGTTTGCAAGCCTGATTGCACAGCCTGCCGAGGTTCATCTGAAAAACAGAAATTCCCGATGCCTTTAGCGGAAACAGCCCGCTTTTTTTCAGCGATTCTTCAAATAACGGTATTTTTGTAATCGTTGCCATTTTTTAAAATGTCATTTTATCCGCGCTGTTTCTCATCTGTATGCCATGCACAAGCGATGCCCCGCCCCGTATAGCAACGGCAACATGAACCGCTTCGGTCATCTGTTCCCTGTTAGAGCCTTTCTCAAGACAGTCTTTAGAGTACGCATCAATGCAGTAAGGACATTGCACAGCATGCGCGACAGCAAGAGCTATTAAAGATTTTTCACGCTCTGTAAGCGCCCCCTCTTCAAATACCTTTCCGTAATACTCAAAAAACGCCTTCCCTAGTTCGGGCGCGTCTTTGGCCATATCGGAAAACTTTCCCAAATCATCTGGATTGTAATAACTGTCCAAAATAGCGGTCCTCTTTTCAAATTAATATGTTAAAAAACCCGAAGCCCTAAACCATCGTAACCAAAATAACACACCGCCGTAAAGGCTGGTAGTCTGTCAGCTTTAAAAAAAGTCACTTGCCGGCAAAGTTATCATCGCAAAAAATGTGTCGGAAGTCTGTGGCAATCTAGCAAATCGCCATGTAGCCAGCTAGGCCGGCCCCCGTGATGACATTAAAACAAGTTTACAATTCAACTTTAGACGCTACCTAAAGGCAGGAGTCTATTTTCCGACAATAGCACACCTTAAAATAAAAACTACCTCCCGCATGGGTTGCAAGGGTTTCTTCTTTTGCCTTTCTCAGCGGCGCAACGGTTTTTAGCACCATGTTTCTCATGCCCAGCCGTAAACTCCTGCGACTGCCTTATGTAATCATTGTAGTAGGCAGATATCGCCGTCATTTTTATCGAGTTAGCAGGAATCTGCTTCCCCTCCATAGGGTTAACTAACTTAGGGGTTCCTCTAAAAATAATTGATTTCATTTCCCGGGTTGTTATTGCGCCATGCCTTTATTCCGCCTGTATTGTATGAATCGGTTCCGTCCGAGTAAAAGTATCTTACATATTTTTCTTTCGTTTTCGCGTCAATTCCCAATTCAATGTTTACTGCTTCTTTCATGAGTGTGCCTTTTTATCGCTATTCCTGTTTTGCTTGTCATCTGGATGGAGGATAGTGAAATATGCATCATGTTTAGATGGCGGGCTCCACTTTTTCAGGGTATATCTCTTTTACCGTGATTAAAAGAGGTGTCCGGTGATGTCCCGTGTGGGCTTCCCAAAGTGTTCCGGTTACAACCACCCTGTCATGCATCAAATGCTCTTCCTTATAGATTCCTTTTTGCAAAAAAACCAATGTGACTTCTTTGACATTCAGTATTATCCTTTCTGCCCAAAACTCCTCTTGCGGAGTTCTTTTTGCACAAATAGGGGCATCAAGTTTTAATATCCATTGAGTTTCCGGCCTGTCGCCTTTTTCAACGCTTTCGTAATTCGGCGGCCCGGGAAATGTTTTTTCATAAATTTTCCCGATAATTTTGACGACAGTCGGTTCGCCATCAAGGCATTTGTCAGAGTTCTCGGCATCTGTGTTGCCCTGCAAAAACAGCAGTATCGCCAGGGCCAACACTAGTGAAAATATATTCATACTTTTCATGGTAGAAATCCTATCATTGCAGGCCGCATAAACCAATCATGATTGAGGGAGATGGGCGTGATGATGGCTCTGATCAAAATGCACGAATTGGCGTCAAGAGTAGCCAGCTAGCCGAAGAATAAAGCAAGATGAAGTTCATGTGTTAATAAAAAATCTTGGCCTTTTAAAGATTAAACATATGTTTGCTTTTTCCAAAACAAAATGCACTTTTAGGGTTTTTGGGGTGTGCTAGAATTGCAACCAATTGAAAAACTAGGAAGATATGGTTTTAGCTTCACAGCCTTCGGCTAGTTCGCAGAAACTCGCAATTGAAAGTGATGTAAGGAGGCTTGTTTTGCTGAGAGACCCACCCGGGGAGCCAATTCTAACACCTTTAAAATCAGCTAATTCCAAAACTGATCTGTACTCTCAGCAAAACATTTTGTATAACCATTTGATTGTAAAGGCATTCTTCTCGTATTTTTTATGATAGCTAGAGTGAAATTCTGGGCAAAATCAAAAAAATTAGCTTGTATATTGGCTACAGACATATGTACTAGGCAGGAATATATTTTATAAACTCAGCTATCATCAGCCCTTCACGACACAAAGCCATCTGTCGATTTGCCTCGGAATGGCAGATGTTTTGAAATAATATGCTCTCATCTCTAAACAGAACCTTGAAATACTTAAGCTTAAAAAGGAGCTTGCAGAGGCATCTAAAGAAATAATCTGCTTAAGAAGGAGAAATGCAACTCTTCAAGCTAATTTAGATACACATGCTAAAGCGCAATCTGATCTTTCCCCATTTTACGGAGGTGATATATCATGAGAAATACTTGACGAGGGATCAGGCTAGGCGGTCTGTTTTTGAATATATAGAAGTGTTTTATAATCGTGTCAGAAAACACTCAACCATTGGATATTGCTCTCCATCGGAATTTGAACAGGCG
>JAJRYD010000029.1 GCA_024275955.1 Nitrospirota bacterium | reverse complement strand
CTCGCACCGGCTTTTTAAATATCCCTTTGCGATACTTTATAGGGGTCACAAAATGATAGTGAATTTGATATACATTATGTCTACTTCGCCGGAGCGTTCCCATCCACTCCTTATATAAGGAATCTCACCCCGCAGCAAGCTACGAGGAATTACAAGTTAACTTATCGACTGGCCAATATGCCCCAAAAAAATCCGCCATATTTCGCATATTCGTCGTCGAGTACGGCAAGCTCTGCCTCTGCTCAGAAAGTGTACAGCTCTATAACCGTCTATTCTGGCGAAATAGGACAACTGGTATTTGCTTGCCGTAAAAGAGATTGCTCAGCTTACCGGCAGATGTTTCGACATTAAGCCTCTCCCTAAGCTCAGGTTTTTGAGTAGCTGTTCGCATGAAGGCGAGAATCGCAGACTCTATATTGCCGGCAACCTACCGCCAATACATAAGCTCTCTCCCCCAAGCCTATAGCCCAAACTCAAGGCAGTGCGCAAAGCTCTCTGGTTATAAGCACGCCTGCTGTTTCCTAACTTAAATTCTTATCATTACGGCTGGCCTATTCTGGAAGTTATCTCATCTGTAATAGCGGTAATTTCGCCTGTAAGATCCATCGAAGTCTGCTCCCCGGCATCAACGCCATGATTTTCGAGTTTCGCGCGCAGTTCGGCAATTTCCACCAACTGCGCATCGGAAGCATTCTTCATATTTATCAATGCAAGATAAGCTTTTTTGGTTAGCGCATAGCTATCCTGCAGTTTTTTGCTTACTGTTTTAAGCAAAAGCTTATTAAACCTTTTTTCAAGCTCGGCAACTCTGCCTGTAATCGACCAATCTATCTCAAGGATGGTTGCTCCTTTATCGGAGCATGTATAGACATCTGCCGTGCGTTCGTTCTCGTCTATTATTGCCATCTCCCCAAAACAATGCCCCTGTTCATTATATTTTTTTACGATTGTTTTTCTTTTGCCTATTGTCGCCATTACGTCGGCCTCTCCGTCTATCAGCCAATAGACCATCATGTCGAATACCCCTTTTTGAATGATGCGTGTCCGGGGAGCGATTTTTTTCAGCTCTATATAGGCTATACCATCGTTCCCCCCCATCTTGACCAGTAGCGGCCAAACATCTTTGGGGAACAGTTCGTTGAAGAAAGGTATCTCCCCAAAAATTTCGGGATTAATCGGGTTTTTAGCGATGGTATAGGTTTCAAGATGTTCGGCTAAAAGCTCTTTAAGCGATTTTGACATTAATAACTATTCTCCACCACAGACTCCTACATGGCAATGATTCTAATATATTTTTGTCAAAAAACTTCGTTTATAAAACATGCAAAGAGAAAATGGAGCGCAAGCTGATAGATTTGAAAATTGGTACTACTTCCGCTTTTTCTTCTTTGGCCGTTTGGCTATGTATATAACTGTTTCCTTGTACAAGAGGTTGCCTTCCTTATCCATATACGAGATATCACTCATAATATAGTCTTCTTCTATAAACCACCTGCCTACTGTAACGCCGTCTTTTAACTCCTGCTCAAACATATAATGAGTGTCGCTTACAATCTTCCCATTGCCATATTCGGCTATCGGCTTATTTTGCGAATCGTAAATTATACTGCCCATCGAGTTGGACGAAATGGCGATCTTTATAAGGGCATCGTGCTTTCTTTTTCCACTGATAAAGTTTTTTATCTGAATAACTTTTACAGCACCCTGCTCAAAGACAGAGACCTTGCTTTTAAAAGACGACCTTTTAAGCTCCGTAGCTTTACCAGGAGTATACTCGATGACAACGGCACTAAAGTTCCTCCATTCATCTGCAACGGCACTGGAAACTGCGGTCGACAACAGCAGGGAGGAAAGCGTTAAAACTTTAATAAAGCGTATAGACATTTTCTGTTTTCCTTTCAGATATACTATACTGTCGATGTTAATTAGAAACCATCAAATATTAAGAAACTGTGATTATATTGGAGAAGCGGGCCTTATGGCAAACATCAAGCTAAAACCAGAATCAGTTGAAAAACTTAAAACCGACGCAATCGTCATATTCCTCTTTGAAGACAAAAAAAACGACACACATTACAAGACGGTCGACACGAAACTTGGCAAAAAGATAACCTCCCTTTTAAGCAAAAAAGAGTTCACGGCCAAAAAACTGTCGGTAAGAGCTATAGACACCCTCCAAAAGCTGAAAGCCGAAACCGTAATCGTCGTAGGCCTCGGCAAGGACAGAAATTTCTCGGCAGAAGTTCTACGGCAAGCTTCGGCTAAGGCTATAGCGGCCGCTAAATCTCGAAGCGCGAAAAGCATAGGCCTTTCGATTGAACACCTTCCTTCCAAAAATATAGGAATTGCCGAGCTTGCACAGGCGGCGGCGGAAGGTTTGATTCTTTCTGGATATTCATTTACCGCCTACAAGAAAAAGAAAAAATCTGACAACACAAAAAAGAAAGCTATAGCGATAATATTTTCGCAAAAGAAAGAGAGCATTAAAGTTAAAAAAGCGATAACCACGGCAGAAAAAACGGCCAGAGGTGTTTTCCTCGCGCGCGATTTGCAAAACCATCCGGGCAATATCGCAACGCCTGCGTTCGTAGCAAATCAGGCGAGAAAACATTTACAAAAAGCAGGGGTAAAGTGTAAGGTTCTAGGCAAGCAACAGATACTAAAGCTGAATATGGGTTCGTTTTGGGCCGTAGCAAAGGGAAGCGCGGAAGAACCAAAGTTTCTCATCATGGAGCATATGAAAGGCCCAAAATCGCAAAAGCCTATTGTCTTAGTCGGCAAGGGGCTTACGTTCGATACCGGCGGTATATCTTTAAAGCCTGCTGGCGGTATGGAAGCGATGAAGTTTGACATGAGCGGCGGCGCGGCTGTTATAGGAACTATGCTCTCCACAGGGCTTTTAAAAACCAAGAAAAATATCGTAGGGCTTGTGCCATTGACAGAAAATATGCCGGGTGGAAAAGCAAATAAACCTGGCGATGTAATTAAAGCATCCGACGGACAGACAATCGAAGTACTCAATACCGATGCCGAAGGCCGTTTGATACTTGCCGACGCGCTGGTATACGCGCAAAAGTACAAACCTGCAAAGGTGATAGACCTAGCGACTCTTACAGGCGCGATAATGGTAGCGCTTGGAAGCTACGCCACAGGCTTATTTTCTAACGACCAGAAGCTGGCCGACTCCGTGCTGGAATCGGGCAGACGCACAGGCGAGAGATGCTGGCAGTTTCCTCTATGGGAAGAGTATGAAAATATGATTAAAAGTAAAATAGCCGATATGCAAAATATCGGCGGAAGGTACGCAGGCTCTATAACTGCCGCCGCGTTTCTCAAAAAATTTACAGACTACCCGTGGGTACACCTAGATATAGCAGGCACGGCAGACAGCGCGAAACCGACAACCCCATACAACTCCTCCGGCGGAACCGGCGTAGGGGTAAGGCTGTTGTTAGACTTTTTGCAAAAAAACAGATAGCGCCGGCACAGATGTCTATTAAACAATCTACTATCGCCGTCATCGCTGGCCTGCTTTTTGTTTTGTCGGCTCCGGCGGCCTCGCATGCGAAAACCAAACTCGACACTATAAACAGGTCTGTCGTGAAGATTTTCTCGATATCAAGAGCGCCGAGCTTTTCGACTCCGTGGCAGTACAAAATGCAAAAAAGCGCGACAGGCACAGGAGTAATAATCAGTGGAAACCGGATACTTACAAACGCCCATGTAGTTAGCGATTCGGTTTTCATACAGGTTAAAAAAGCGAACGACCCGCAAAGGTATACGGCGCGGATAGAAAAAATCGGTCATCAGTGCGACCTTGCGATATTGAAGATTGACAACCTGTCGTTCTTTGACGAAACGAAAGCGTTAAACCTAGGCAAACTGCCTAAACTACAGGACGAGGTTTCGGTATTCGGGTTCCCGATGGGCGGCAACGAGATATCTATTACCAAAGGGATCGTCTCCCGTATAGAACAGATGGAATATACGCACAGCAGTTACGACCTTCTTGGCGTGCAGATAGACGCAGCTATAAACCCCGGCAACAGCGGAGGCCCTGCTTTAGAGAAAGGAAAAATTATCGGAATTGTAATGCAGGGAATACAGTCGAGCAACAACATCGGCTATATAATCCCTACTCCGATAATAAAACATTTTCTAAAAGATGTGGAAGACGGCAGTTACGACGGATTCCCCGATAGCGGCATTTTCGCGCAAGGGATGGAAAGCGAATCGCTAAGAAAATACTATGGTCTGAAAAATGGAGAGGCAGGGCTACTTGTCCACCACGTTTCCTTTGGCAGTTCGGCTTACGGCTTTATACAAAAAGACGATGTAATAGTGGAGGTAGACGGCATATCTACCGCTAACGACGGCACGATAAAACTAAACAAAGATATAAGGCTCGCGGCGACCTATCTTGTGCGTAGCCATTATCTGGGGGAGACGCTTAAGTTTGGCGTAATACGAGATAAAAAGAAGATTGATATTTCTATGCCACTCAAGCCGAACGTACAGCTGATACCAAAAGTTCACGACAAAAAGCCAAGCTACTACATTTTTGGGGGCCTTATCCTAATGCCACTTACCAAAAACTACCTTATGGAACGCGGCAGAAAATGGTATTACCTAAAGGCGCCGCCATACTTAAGAGCTACCGAGGAAAGCCAGTACCCTACGGAAAAAACAAGGGAGCTGGTAATCATAGGCAGTGTGCTTGCGCACAAAGTTAATATCGGCTACCACAAAAAGGCCGACCTGCTGGTGAGCAAAGTAAACGGCATCGAGATTGGCGACATGCTGGAGCTGGTAACAGCGCTAGAGAACAGTAGCGGCAAGTTTACCCGAATAGAAACTAAAGACGGCACGCAGAGTATCCTAGATAACAAGGCGGTAAAGGAAAGCGAGGCCGAGCTTTTGAAGCGGTACGACATCAAGGAAAAGATGTCGCCGGACTTAAAGCGATAAGCTGTTCTAGACCTTCAGCGTTCCGTTAAAAACTTCCGTAGCGGGGCCTGTCATAAAAACTCTGTTGCTATCTTCTCTCCATTCTATTTTTAAGCTTCCGCCGGGAAGCACGACGGTAACCTTCCTGTCGGTAAGGCCGTTAAGCACACCTGCCACCGCTATGGCGCACGCGCCTGTACCGCAGGCAAGAGTAGGCCCTGCGCCGCGTTCCCATACTTTCGCCCTCACCTTTTTGCGGCTTATAAGATGGACGAACTCTACATTTATCCTTTTTGGAAAAAGCGGATGGCTTTCTATTGCCGGGCCGTATTTTTGAAACTCGGCCTCATCCAGCGTATGTCCAAAAATAACCGCGTGCGGGTTTCCCATAGAAACGGCGGTAAAGCTAAACCTGCCTGCTCCTATTTTTAGGGGCTGGTTTACTATAAGCCCATCGCGTGCCACAGGTATTTTCCGCCCTTCTAGTATCGGCGTACCCATGTCGACCTCTACCGTTCCGTCACTCTTTATCTTTGGACGTATTATCCCAGCTCCGGTTTCAATCTCCAGCAGTTTTTTGCGCGTAATTTTTCGTGAATAAAGGTAAACGGCAAAGCAACGTATACCGTTGCCGCACATCTCCGCTTTTCCGCCGTCTTGATTGTAAAGCTCCATTTTAAAATCGGCTTTTTTGGAGTTGCGTATCACCATAAACTGGTCGCACCCTATTCCAAAGTTGCGGTCGCCAAGCTGTGCCACAAGTTTTTTACTAAAAGTAAACCTGTTGGCGCGATCGTCGATTATTATAAAATCGTTGCCATGCCCATGCCATTTGGAGAAGTTTAACCTCTTTGCCATTTTTAGCTATACAGGTATCTTTTCGCCGCGAATAAGATCTTCCATACTTTCCCTCTCGCGTATTATATCGTACCTGTCTCCTTTTACGAAGATTTCCGGCACACGCCTGCGGGAATTGTAGTTGGAAGACATAGTAAACCCGTAAGCTCCGGAGCTCATAACGGCAAAAAGCTCTCCCTTTTTAAACTCCGGCAATACCCTATCTTTGGCCAGAAAGTCCCCGCTCTCGCATATCGGGCCTACCACGTCGGCCTCTACTTTTTTTCTTTGGGCGGCACTCTGCGAAACAGGCTGTATAGCCTGATGCGCGTTATATAGAGATGGGCGGACAAGATCGTTCATGCCGGCATCGGCAATGTAAAACGTCTTCCCTTCGTTTTTCTTTGTGTAGATGATGCGGGAGACCATAACCCCGGCGTTGCCGACAATCATTCTGCCCGGCTCAAAAACAATAGTACAGCCGCTATCTTTTAAAAGCGGTACTATCTCTTTTGCCAGCTCCGCTGGAAGAGGGGGCGATTCGTCTTTGTAAGTGATGCCCAGCCCACCGCCGAGGTTTATATACTTAATGTTAATTCCATCGTCCTTTAGTTTTACAACAAATTCAAGAAGCCGTGAAAGAGCGTCGACGAACGGGCTTATCATAGTTATCTGGCTACCTATATGCTGATGCACGCCGACAATCTCGAGATTGTCCATCTTTGCCGCGAGCCGGTATTCGTCTATCGCCGTGTTGATATTGAAGCCGAACTTGTTCTCCTTTAAACCTGTAGAGATGTACGGATGTGTTTGTGGGTCTACGTCGGGGTTTATCCTTAAGGCTACTCTAGCTTTTGTGTTGAGCCTCGCCGCGACAGAGTCTATCGCAAAAAGTTCCTGCGAAGATTCGACATTGAACATAAGCACGCCGCTTTTTAGGGCATATTCGATCTCGCTTTCTGTCTTGCCTACTCCGGCGTAGACTATCTTTTTTGGATCGCACCCTGCCTTTAAAGCGCGGAAAATCTCCCCTGCCGAAACGGTATCACAGCCGGAGCCGGCCTTTACAAGCTCGTTGACTATAGCAAGGTTGGAGTTCGCCTTTACAGCAAAACAGACAAGATGGTCGATATCTTTAAATGCGTCATCAAATACTCTAAAATGCCGCGAAAGTGTCGCCTGGCTGTAGCAGTAGAACGGTGTGCCGACCTCCTCGGCAATCTTTTCGAGTGAGACATCCTCGCAATGCAGGATACCGTCCTTATAATCAAAATGATGCATCGACCCTCCTCGTAATATACAGAAAGCAGGTATTCTACACCACTATATAGGCGTAGAACCAGCCCTCACAGACGGATAATAATATCTTTGAAAACTTCTGAACTTTAGCTAATAGCACCGCTACCACCTTCGGGAGACGTTTATTACACGGCACCGAGGGGTAGAACGGAGAAAACCGGCATAACAGGCGCGACATGCGCCAAGCCTATTACGAAAACAGGAATCAGAAATTATGATCGGAAGGTTCTGCCGATGCGTGAAGCTTTCGTTTCATAAAATCGTTTAGCAGGTAAAAGACAAAAGCGGCAAGACCCCACTGAAAAAGGCAAGTGCCAAGACTTTTGACGGCAAAAATATCGTACCAGTCTGCTTCTTCGCCGATAGCCCCGACAAACCACCAGAGCATCAACAGCGCGAACTCGACAGGTATGACATATTTGATAGCTAAGTCGAACCAACCTCCCACACGAAACCGTTTAGCGACATCGAGTAGCTGTTCGCGGAACCGTGTTACACCGTAACTGATAATTAAAAAAGCAAATAGAAAACCGGAGATTATAAGCCCCTGCCCCCAAACGAAATCCTGATTGTCGAGAAAGTCGAGACTGTACGCGGAGGGAAACCCGAGAGCTATAGCGGTAGCTACTACGATTACCACAGCTTTTTTTCTCGGCAGATGAAAGTCCATCAACACTCTTGTCGGCAGTTCCATCAGTGATATCATTGAGCTGAGTGCGGCGAATATCAGCGTAAGGAAAAAGAGCGGGCCTATCACACTCCCCATCGGCATCTGCGCGAAAAGCTCCGGCAATGTAAAAAATGTAAGCCCTACCGAGCCTGACTTAAGAACGGTCGCCGCATCTTCCGGCGGCATGAAAGCGTATATGGTAGGTATTATCGCTAGCGCCGCTATTATGGATGCTATGTTGTTTCCTATTCCTGTGAGTATCGAGTTGGCTACTATATTTTCTTCTTCTTTAACATAAACGGCATAGGTAAGAAAAAGCCCGAAACCAGCACCAGTAGACCATGCCGACTGCCCAAGCGCCATTATCCATGTTTCGTAATTTAAAAACTGTTCCCACTTAGGGATAAGCAGGTAGCCGATGCCCCGCATAGCTCCCGGCATAGCGCAGGCATATCCGGCGGTAATTATGAGAAGCACAAAAAGCGAGGGAATCATGAACTTGTTCATCTGCTCTATCCCATGAACGCCTTTCGCAAAAATAATTCCGCCGCAAATAAGCAGAGGAATAATCATGTAAGAAAGGCCATTGACGGGGTTTGCCGCAAAATCGAGAAAAAACTGTTTGGCATCTCCGCTTTCCAAGCCGGCAACTCCGCCGCCAAGCGACTGGAAAAAATAGTAAAAACACCACCCCGCTATAACCGAGTAGTAAAAAAGAACGGCGGTAGCGACAAGAGCTATGAAGGCGCCCATCCACGCGCGGTTTTTCTCTCCAAACTTGGCAAAGGTTCCTACAAGCCCTAAGCGCATTTTTCTGCCTAATGTGTATTCGGCAATGATAAGTGGTATAGACCACACGAAAAGGAATATAAGCCAGATTATAATGAAGGAACCGCCGCCGTACTCCGCGGCAAGCCGTGGAAACCTCCAGATATTGCCGACACCGATGGCACAGCCAAGCGATGCCGCAAGCAGACCCCAGCGAGACGAAAAAAACTCTCTACTGGTAGCCTTCCTGCCGCTCATTTCATAAAGTCTTCCAGAAACCTAGTGGTAACCTTTCCGCCATGAAACTGCTCGGAATCGAGAATGCTGGATAAAATAGGAATGGTTGTTTTTATATCGGTGATATGAAACTCGCCCAGCGCGCGCTTCATTCTTATAATCGCTTCTTCCCTGTTTGGCGAATGGACGATTACTTTAGCGATAAGAGAATCGTAGTATGGTGTTACCTCGAACCCTGCGAAAAGAGCGGTATCAACCCTAACGCCAGGCCCGCCCGGGAAGTAGACTTCGTGTATTTTCCCCACGGAAGGGAGAAATTTTTCCGGGTCTTCCGCGTTAATTCTGCATTCGATACTATGGCCGTTTATACCGATATCTTCCTGCGAAAACGGCATTTTCTCCCCCGCCGCGATTTTAATCTGCTCCTTTAGAATATCAATGCCGGTAATCATTTCAGTCACGGGGTGTTCTACCTGAAGCCTTGTGTTCATCTCCATAAAGTAGAAATCTGTATCACCGTCTAAAAGAAACTCGACGGTACCAGCTGAATAGTAGCCGATATGCTTTGCAAGCGCGACGGAGGTTTCGCCCATCTTCCTGCGAACATCTTCGTCAAGCGTGCCGGACGGAGCTTCTTCTATCAGCTTTTGGTGACGGCGTTGGACCGAACAATCCCTCTCGAAAAGGTGAACTATATTGCCATGTTTATCGCCAAGCAACTGCACTTCTATATGACGCGGCTGGGTGATAAACTTTTCAAGATAAATAACATCACTGCCGAACGCCGCCTGAGCCTCTGTCTGCACAATTTTTAACGTAGACAGTAACTCACTTTCATTCTCTACCATTCTCATGCCACGTCCGCCACCGCCAGCCGACGCTTTTAGCATCACCGGAAAGCCTACTTTTTTAGCGATTGCTATTATTTCATCTTTTTCTTTTAGGGGGCCGTCACTACCAGGAACAACCGGCACTCCAGCCTTTATCGCCGTTTGCCGTGCCTGTATTTTGTCGCCCATCATTTTTATATGCTTGACGGAGGGGCCGATAAAGGTCATCTCGCACGATTCGCATATCTCCGCAAAACCAGCGTTCTCCGATAAAAAACCGTAACCGGGATGTATAGCGTCGCAACCGGTAACTTCGGCGGCAGAAATTATCGCTGGTATATTGAGGTAGCTTTTATCCGCCTGCTTTGGGCCTATACATACCGACAGCTCGGCAAACCTGACAGGCAGAGAGTCTGCGTCGGCTTCTGAATGTGCTACGACGGTGTCGATTCCGAGCTCCTTACAGGCCCGGATAATGCGCATAGCCACTTCACCGCGATTAGCAACAAGGATTTTTTTAAACATCAGTAGTAAAGCACTGTCCGCGCCGCATCGCCCTTATGACGGCTGAATCCTAAAAAGTGTTTCGCCGAATTCTACCGGCGATGAGTTGTCTGGAACGATATTAACTATTTTTCCGCTTATATCGGATTCGATTTCATTCATCAGCTTCATAGCTTCAATAATGCAAAGCGTCTGCCCCTTCTCCACGCTGTCGCCCACTTTTACATACGGGCCGGCATCAGGCGATGGCGCGTTGTAAAAAGTGCCTACTATCGGGCTTTTAATCGAGTGAAGTCCTGAAACATCGGCTTCCGCCTTTTGGGCAACAGGCCGAACCACTTCCTTGATGGGAGCTGTCTCAGGCTCGTTAACCGGAACAGGTATAGAAACAGGCTGAGACCGAGCCGTCCCGCTTTCTGCTTTGGTTATCTTTATCTTCTTACCGTCTTCTTCTATTTCCAGTTCGCTTATCCCGCTCTTTTCCACAAGACGCACAAGCTTTTTTATTTCATCAAGATCCATTAGATACCCCTTATTTCTTACTTCGCTCTTTCTATATATGCCCCTGTTCTCGTATCAACCCTTACCTTCTCTCCCTCGTTGACAAAAAGCGGTACCTGTATGATAGCGCCGGTATCAAGCGTTGCCGGCTTTGTGGCTGTTCCGGTTGTATCGCCTTTTAGCCCCGGTTCCGTGTGCGATATAACAAACACAAGGTGAGCCGGAAGCTGTATGTCTATCATCTCTTCGTTATGAAAAAGAACCTTTACATTAGCATTTTCCTGAAGAAATTTACCCACGTCACCCAACTGCTCCTCTTCTATAAACGTCTGCTCGTATGTGGCGGTGTCCATAAAGTGATAGCCTTGGTCATCTTTGTAGAGATACTGCATCTCCTTGTCCTCAAAGTCAGGTTTTTTTATGGAATCGCCCTTCTTAAAGGTTTTTTCCAAAACTTGACCTGTTTTCATATTTTTTATCTTCACTTTCACAAAAGCCTGCCCCTTGCCAGGGTTGGTATGGGCATAAGTGGTGACTATATAAATTGAGCTGTCGAGCTCAATTTTTAGACCAACCTTAAGGTCGCTCATCGAATACATGCAAACTCTCCTTGTAATTCTGTTGAAGAACCGAATTTAACCATTTTTGAGTGATTTTTGCAAATTTTTAGCTGTTTTGGGCTGTTTTTAGGCTGTTTCGAGCGGTTTCTAAAAAAATAACCTGCAAAGAAAATGGCAAGAGAAGCAGTAAAGATAGCCCATAGCTGGACAACTGGAAAGACCATTTCCAGTAGTATCATTGCGCTAGCCGGCAACGGACAGCCAAGCCTGCCATCAGCCAGCCTAAAACAGTTTTAAAAGTACGTGAAAGTGTAAAAAAGATACGACAGACTAATATCAGGCTGTTATTCTCCGAATAGGTTGTCAAGATAGAAAGGTTAGAACTATACTATTGGTTTTTAAAAGAGGGGTTGTGAATGTTTAGAGGTTCTTTTGCCGCGTTACCTACACCGATGGAAAACGGTAAGCCTGATATGGGAAAATTTTCCGAGCATATTGAATGGCTTATCGAGAGCGGAGTAAACGGCGTAGTGCCGTGTGGCTCTACCGGAGAGTCGGCGACTCTTAGCCATGAAGAGCATAAGGAGCTTATCGGACTCACGGTAAAAGTGGCCGATGGTAGGGTAAAGGTAATCGCCGGCACAGGAAGCAACTCCACAAACGAAGCGGTGAGGCTTACAGCCGCCGCGAAAGATTTGGGGGCGGACGGCTCGCTGTTGATATCGCCCTACTACAACAAGCCTACTCAAGAAGGAACATACCGCCACCATATGAAAATAGCCGACGCTGTCGACATCCCGCAGGTGCTTTACAATGTCCCCGGAAGGACAGCTCTTGATATACGCCCAGAAACAGTAGCAAGGCTTGCCAAACACCAGAATATTGTCGGGATAAAAGAGGCTACCGGCTCACTAGAGCAGGCTATCGACCTGCTTGCGCTTTGTCCCGAAGGTTTTTTGCTTCTTTCCGGCGACGATGCCATTAACTACCCGATGCTCGCTGTCGGCGGTCATGGCTCGATATCGGTAACTATCAATGTGGTTCCAAAGAAAATGGCAAAAATGCACGACACGTTCTTCGCTGGAAACCATGATGAAGCGTTAAAACTTCATTATGAAATGCGGGAGCTGACCAAAGCGATGTTTTACGAAACAAACCCCGTGCCTGTAAAGACCGCTCTTTCGATTATGGGCAGGATGGGCGATGAACTGCGCCTTCCGCTTACCGCTATGTCAAAAGTTAATAGAGATAAATTAAAAAAGGCTCTCAAAAAACATTCTCTCGTTTAAAAAATTATCCTTCGGCTTTTCGCGGCTCCTTTTCTTCACGAAGCTTGCCAAAAAGTATAAAATCGAAAGATGGCAACAGTGAGAACCGTCAACTGCCCCAAATGCGGGGAAAGCGTAGATACTTTTAAAAACCCGAAACCTACGGTCATCGAGATGGAAAACGGCATAGTCCTTATACACCGGAAAAACGAACCGAAGGTTTGGGCGGTACCGGCCGGCTTTGTAGATTACGGGGAGCCGCTCTAATCTGTAGCGATGCGTGAAGCTAGGGAGGAAACTTCACTGAAAGTTTTTGATTTAAAACAGTTCCACCTATTCCGACCCAAAGAGAGACAAAAGACTGCATGCGATATCTAGTCGCCCCTGATAAAGTTGTTTCGTACCGCAGACAAAGATTAATATCGGTTTTTAACTCTTTGGAAATCGCAAGAAAAATGAAGAAGTAATGAAAAACATAGTTATTAAACTCAAGGTTATTTGCAAAAACTTCCTCCTTAGTGAAGCGGAATGAGGGGTAGCCTGAAGGGCGGGGGTGGTTGCGGTAGCCTT
Organism: Nitrospirota bacterium; assembly: GCA_024275955.1. GTDB lineage: Bacteria > Nitrospinota_A > UBA7883 > JACRGQ01 > JACRGQ01 > JAJRYD01. Next base: position 95,125 of record JAJRYD010000029.1, on the reverse strand, counting down.
CCGGCGTTCGACAGGCTTGCGCCACCTTCCCTTCTTAAAAAGGGAAAAGTTTTTATAATCGTTTAAACAGTAAACGACTTTTTCAGGGACGACTAAATGCCGTTTTTACAGCCAAAGCAAAAGATGACGCGGATGATATCGAAATTTAAAAAAAAGATATCCCAAAAACGCTCGGGTTTGACCAGATAAAAATACTGGACAACTATTTTCGAGAACTTACAAGCCTACGCGCCGATTAATAACCGAACCCGAGCCTTTGTAACTCTTTCGTTGCTTCCTTGAAGTTCGGGTTCGTCGCAAGAGCTTTGCCAAAACATTCTCTCGCTTCGAATGTCATTTCGCCCTCTAGATACGCTTTCCCCATATTAAAATGCAAAGCCTCGTCGTCGCTGAACAGCCTCAAAGCTTTTTTATACTCGTCTATCGCCTCCTGCCACTTGCCCTGTCTTCTCAAGGCTATTCCCAGCTGGTTATAGGTATGCAGGTCATCATCTCCTTTAAGGTATTTCCTAAAACAGTCGGCAGATCTCTCTGCGTCCCCAGCCTCAAGATATTTATCGCCTATTTCCACCCCTTTGGTTGGGTCAAGCCTTAATGCCTCACTAAGCGCTCTATCGGCACTTTGTTTATCGCCGTTCTTTAAATAAAGCCCGCCAAGGGTAGCCTGTCTATCCGCGCTAAGCGGGCTTATCTCAACAGCTTTTTCAAGATAGCCCATCGCAGAGGCTTCATCCCCCAGCTTCATCAAAAGGCTTGAGGCGTTATTATATGCCTTAAGGTAAAGCGGGTTCATCTGGGCCGCCTCCTCGTACGACACCTGAGCGCTGGCAAAATCTCTTTTCTTTTCGTAAACTTCGCCTATAAGAACGATTATGCGCGCGCTGTTTTTTATTTTCTGCGACTCTATATAAAGTTCCAGCGCTTCGTCGTAACTGCCATGCTCAACAAGGTCTTCACCAGCTTTCATCAAAAGCACATGCTCCGGCGGGTTGGCCCTGCCCTTCCTTATGTTTAAAAATTTGTCGACCAATGTTACCGGAGCGAACGGTTTTAGCACAACGCCGCTTACTCCCACTTCGGCCGCAAGACCTATATATTCGGCAGTTGGGTCAGACATCAAAATCATTATCGCGGTATCTTTAAAATCCGGGTTGCTTCTAATTTCTCTGGCAACACCAACACCGGAAAGCCCTTCCAAATCCCAATCGAGTATGACGAAAGCATCAGTTTTCGTATTGTTATCTTTTAGGAGTCGCAATACTGCGGCACCTTCTCCCGCCTCTAGGACGGAGAACTGCCCCGCCTTCTTTATGATGCCTCTTATAGTTTTCCGCAAATCAGACATGCTGACAGCGACGATAACTACACCGCCATCAGCCTTCTCCGACAGCTTGGAAGGAGAAAGCGAACCTTTCAACTCAAAAGCATTAACCATAAAATAAAAACCCTCTTCGCAAAACAGATAGAATACCTATCGGCAACTCTTCGCTTAGTCTAAAGCAGGCCTAAAATTCTATCAAGCCAAAGGAAAAGCCAAACTATCACCCAAGAGTAACAATGCCAATAAAAACAAGATGTTAGCCTCTAAGCTATGCTGGTTTAGCCGGTCTACTTTTCGTGTATTTTTTGTAACTCTTCTTCTTCTTTTCTCTGCCTTCTTGCATCCCACTTTACAGCCAGAAAAAGAAAAAGAAAAAGAATAAGCCAAGCAGTCCACAACATAGGGTCGCCGGGGTTTGCCTGCCCAAAATCCTGCATAATATTGGAGAATTCGTCCATGGAAAACTTGTCCATTGGGTACCTTTAACTGCATTTAAAGAAAATTGCCATGCACTCTGCTTCCTGTTACATTCTATTTCATTTTAGGAAGCATTCAAGAAAATTAAAATGCCTGTTGAAATTACTCCGAGGTTTTATCACGCTCCAGCGAATTTAGAAACTCAAGCCCCATAAGAATGCCGACAGCAAGAAGGATTACGACCACCATTGTCGTTTCTTTTGGAAAAAATGCCATCACACCGGCAACTAAGCTTAAATAAACTGTGAACATATAAAGCATAAGATTTATCTGTTTTGCCGAAAGCCCAAGCTTTAGAAGCCTGTGGTGTATATGCATCGTATCGCCTTTAAGCGGGTTTTTACCGCTGAGCATTCTCCTAAAAAAAGCCATGATGGTGTCGATGAGCGGCACGGCAAGCACGAGAAGCGGTACCAGCAAAGTAATAGTTACCGAGCCTTTACGCCTTTCGGTAAGCGATATCGCCGCCAGTGCAAAACCTAAAAATAGCGAACCTGTATCTCCAAGATAGATTTTTGCTGGAGGAAGGTTAAACCGGATAAAGCCTACAATACCGCCGGCAAGAACCAGCGATAACAGCGAAAGCGTATGCTCGCCAAAGATATGTGAAATGATAAAAAGTGTAAACGCCGAAATAAGGGAAATCCCTCCCGCCAGCCCGTCTATTCCGTCAATAAGATTTACCGCGTTGGTTATGGCAAGTATCCAAACTACCAGTATAAAATTGCCCAGAAGGCCGGTGCTGACGGAACCGGCAAACGGGTTGGTTATCTCTCCCATCTGCAGGCCGGATCCTATAAGTATCAGCGCGGCTACCGCCTGTATAGCCAGTTTGGCAACCGCGCTAAGGCCTTTGGTATCATCCCAAAATCCCATCGACGCGACCAGCGCCGAAGCGACGCAAAGCGACAGCATCATTTGGGGGGCTAAATTAAAAACCGGCGAATTAAAAACAGTGGCGATAACTACCACGGTAATAAATGAAACAGCTATCGCGGCTCCGCCAGATGTAAGAACCTTGCGTGGAAGCGACTTTCTGTCGTAAACGGAATATCGCTCAAGAATATCCGGCAACCTTCCAGAAATAATAAATGACATGATAAAAGCGGCGGCAAAAAAAGATATATATTCAAACCATATCATCTGGCTACACCCTCACTCATTTCAAACATCTTCCAACTTTGAAAACTTTCCGAAATGTATCGTGGTAAATTCGGCAAGATGGCTCGCCACGCTTACATTAAGCCCAAAAACTGAGATAACAACATACCTGAGGATTATAAACGCAAACGTAGCGTGATACCCAGCTTTGCCGATTAAAGTGGCCGGCAGGTCTCCGCCAAGGCCAAGCCTCTCTTTTGCAAAAAGTATCAGGTGAGATCTCGTCATATGGTAATTATAAAAAACCTGCGGACTGTCCCTTTTCTTCATGCATGCTCCGCCATGATGTTTTATTTTAAAGCTCGGCAGATACTTTAGCCTGCGCCCTTGCAGACGCATTCTTTTAAAGAGGTCTACCTCCTCAACAAAAAGGAAGTAAGCCTCGTCAAAACCTCCTGCCTCGCTGAATGCCTCTTTTCTTACGATAAAAAAGGAGCCGGAAAGCGCGTCCACATCCATCTCCTTATCAATAGGCATGTTGGAGTAAAGATACTTTCCAAATTTAGGATGCTTGGAAAAAGAAAAGCAAGCCCGCTTAGATAGTAAAAAGATGTAAGTGGATCTGGGAAACCGCGCCGGCACTGGCTCATAAAGGAACCGTCACTGTTCAAGACCATACAGCCGCACGCGGCGACATCCTTTTCGTTTTCCATAAGGTCTACCAGCTTTTTAAGGCCTCTTTCTACAAACTCCATATCAGGATTCGCAAAAAGAATATAGCCAGCCCTCGCAAGAGAAACCGCTCGGTTGTTGCCGGCTCCAAACCCTATATTTTTTTTGTTTTCCAATATCTCTACATAGGGAAACTTCTCCCTTACCATCTCAATGGAACCATCGGTAGAGTTGTTATCGGAGATTATTATCTGCAGTTCTGCGACATCTTCAAAGCGTTCCAAACTTTTAATGAAAGCCTTTATCTCCTCCATGCCGTTCCAATTAACGATAATTATGCTGACTAAAGGTTTTTCCATCACTGTCTATGCTCCCGCAAGCTCATCAGTGGCTCTACGCTGTAAAAGAATAAACATTATAGAAAGCCAAAAGATAGCGGTAACCGCTAAAGGCTCTATATGAAACGGAAAATTTACCAGCCCGTTTATAGCGATAACCGTAAACCCTCCGGTAGAGCCGATTGCCGCCGCGTCCAGATTGCTATCTATCTTTCTTTTCAATGCCGGCTTGGCATAACGGAAAGCTAGAAACCAGAAAGCTCCCAAAAAAGCGATAACCGGCAACGCTGTTAAAAGCCCTCCCTCCGCCAGCAGTTGGGCATAGTCGTTGTGCGTCTGGTGCGCCGCTCTCTCTGGATATTTTTCAACAGGACTGGAAAACCATACCGCCCGCCGGTATTCAACGAAATGCCTGTAAAAATATCCCGGCCCTTTTCCAGTAAGGGGCGATTCTAAAAACATCCTCCATGCCACCGCATTTTGCGTGGCTCGTTCCTGTATTGACCATTTTTTCATTTTGATTACATCTGCGTCTGTCTTTGAAAAGGTATAAAGGCCGCCGATAAACAGAAGAAAAACCGCCAGCCAGCAGATAGCAAGACGGTACAGCCGCACAGGCCGGTTCATCATAGAATTCAGAGAAAAAAAGATAAGCACGCAAATGACAACAACCGCGAGAGCTATAAGACTCGCTAGGTTTTTAGTAAGCACTATCGGAAGCAGTACGAAAGCTGTAGCCAAGCCCCAAAAGAGAATGCCTTTTCCTTCACCGGCGATAAGCATTCGGCATAGCAAAAACGGCACCATCGAAGCAAGAAGCGCGGAGAGCATATTGGGGCTATCCATAAAACCTGTTACGATGTACTTTCTGTGGGTTTCGTGGAAGCTGGGGTCTAAGCTTGTAAAGAACGGATCAAACCCAAAATACTGGCTTATAGCCAAAGCCGAGTTTACCATCACGGCGGCCAGCAAAAGCTTTACCCATTTTAAAGACGATGCTGTGTCTATATTCTCGATAAAGAAAAAAAACAAAGCACCGCCTAAAAAGTAGTTTAACGCACTGCTTACCTGTAAACTGGTAGGAGATATAAACGGTAGCGTTATTGAAAAGGCTACGGAAGAAAAAGCGAACATCGCCAGTAAAAACTTTTTCAGCCTGTCAGCGCTGATGTAAGCCTTTATCTTTTCGATACCGTTACCATCAAATATCAGCCGATACAATAGCGCTATAGCTAGACCGAGCATCACGACATGAAAAAAGGTTTCGCGGAAAAGCCGAAACGGGTCATCGGCCAATGGAAAAAAAATGACAGGAGAGGTGGCCAGCAAGGTTTGAAGAAGAACTGTTATAGGCTGGCTGAAAAGAAGCTTCATTTGCTCAAAAACTCCGACAAAAAACCAAACCCTGCCGAACTAAAAATCTTGAGAACATCTTTCTTTTCGTTCGCATCAAGGTTTTTAAAAATATCTCTTAAAAGCTCTTTTCTTTTTTGCGGCTCTTTTGGGCCTGCTTCTTCCAGCCAGAGCGCTGGAGGGATGGAAAGAAAAAAATCTTTTAAAAGAGTTCCCGCGGTGTCTGGGTTCCAGAATGGTTTGTATCTGGAAATATGATTGAACGCTACGATAAGCGCGGCTGTAACGGAGCCGCCTTTAAGAAGCTTTTCAGACAGTGCCGTCTGCCGGCCCTTGAGCCTTAACAGCCTTTTAAGCTCTTTGGGATTTTGAGAGAAAAAAAAGCTTAAGTTAAGGTCGGTAAGGTATCTGTCCAAATCACCTTCGGCCTCATAGATTGATGCCCGCAGTAGGTAATTAAAACTATCAAACCGCAAGGTATGCGCGTCGTACAGCTCTTTCTTTGCTTCAATAAGCATGATAGAACTTTTGACACCTTGGGCCTGCTCTCTAAAGGCCTCCGCGTAAAGTGCCTTGGCTAGATAATGATGGAGCATGTAGTTGCTGGAATCTTTGGCGATGCCACCCCTTAGGATACGAACCGCCGCTGGGTGGCTTTCTTTGTTGAGCTTGATTCCAAGCCTAAGATGAATCTGCGCACTTTCCATCCAAAAAAGATAGCCCGCCCCAAAAAGAAAAAGTGCGAGCGCAAACCCCGCCCTACTGCTACCCTTGCTAACCATAAATCCCTTTAATGAAGATTATAAACTAAACCTTTGAAATTTCAATACTTTTTAAACCAAGCTAGAGAAGTACCGTAGCTTTCTTATCGGTTTTTCGCCCAATTTCCTTGAAGTGTTGCAGGTGATTAAGAAAGATAGTGAATACCGCTTTGCCGCTTACTGCCGTAGCTTTATGTTCTGGCAATCATTTTAGAAAGACGAAGAGGTATTGTAAATCTAAGGCTGTGGTCTTTTGTTGGGACTGTTTCCAAAATAGTTTTTAAGCGTTTTAAAGGAAAGCTCATCTTCTAACTTCGTAAAAACAGAGGCTTTAGAGATTGGCGATTTACAGCAAAATCAAGTTTATGCCATTCGGCAACAGCCCCTTGTTTTGGTTCGGTCGTGTCAGTTGGCAAAGGCATCTCCCCCAAGAGTTAGTCAGCATCTGGATGCTTTTAAATCAGCCGTACCATCCCCCCCGGCACAAGCGTTGCCTGCCGCTTTTTACAAGCTTGCGGTCAAGGATATGCTCTTTAGATAATTCCAAACCGCTATAGCAATAACGAACCATAGAGAATAGGGTAAAAGCTTTCCCTCGAAGTGATTAATTTTGTTTGCTACTGGTCGTCCTTACCAAAATCTTCCGGTCTTACGTTGTCGAGCCACTTCTTCCACTGGTCGTCTTCTCCTAGGCTTCCCTCTGCCGAAACGTCAAAAGTTTTGGCTTCGGCCAGCACTTTTTCTTCTACGAGAATTTTTGTGTCGAGCCGCAATGCCACAGCTATCGCGTCTGAAGGCCTAGAATCTATCTCCACCTTCTTACCGTTAATAGAGGCAGAGATAACCGCGTAAAAGGTATTATCCTTAAGTTCGCTCACACAAATGTAATTAACCTCGGCTTCAAGACCGTCGAAAATATTTTTCACAAGGTCGTGCGTCATAGGGCGCGGTGTTTCTATCTTTTCCATCTCAAGCGCTATAGCATTCGCTTCGAATATCCCAACCCATATAGGAAGCGAACGTTTCCCATCCATATCTTTAAGAATTATTATCGGCATATTTGTAACAGGGTCGAGTACAAGCCCTTCAACCCTCATCTCGATCATCGTATCTTCACTCATCTAAAACCCTTTCATTAGAGGCGATGCCCCTCAGCTTGAACGCGCTGGAATCGGCAATCTCTACCTGCACAAACCTGCCGGTCATGTCGCGATCAGCTACAAAAGCGACATCGTGGTTTCCATCACTTCTTCCGAACTGGCCATTCACTCCGAAAGAATCATCACCGCTTCCAGGACTGCCATTATATTGCCCCTCGCAAAGCACCTCAACAGTTCTTCCTACAAACTTGGCGTTCTTCTCTAAAATCAATCTTTTATGCAGTGAATAAGCTATCTCAAATCTCTCTTGCGCTATCCCACGCGAAAGATGTCCATCATATTTCTCTGCCGGCGTTCCGCCGCGCTTCGAATAGATAAAGAGGTACAGAGCGTCAAACCGAACCTTCTCCATAAGCTCAAGAGTCTGCTTAAAATCATCTTCCGTCTCAGATGGAAAGCCTACCATAAGATCTGTGGAAATAGTTATCCCTTCTATAGCCGACTTTAGCCTGCCGACCTTTTCCAGATATTCGGCAGAGCTATATTTCCTGTTCATCATTTTCAATATTCTGTCCGAGCCGGACTGGACAGGCAGGTGAATAGAAGAACATATTTTTTTTGAACCGCTGATGGTCTCTATCAGCTCGTCCGTAAGGTCTTTTGGGTGTGAACTCATAAATCTTATCCGCTCGATACCTGTAACCTTATCTACTTTTTTCAAAAGCGATGGGAAAGAAATTCTCCCCCCTGCCGACTGCCAGTCATACGAGTTGACATTCTGCCCTATAAGAGTAACCTCTTTAAAACCTTTCTTTGCGAGTTCTTCTACCTCACTCAATATAGAATCGGCGGAGCGGCTTACCTCTGAGCCTCTGGTACCAGGCACCACACAGTATGAGCAATGGTTGTCGCACCCTTTCATTATCCCTACCCATGCGGTAACAGTGCTTGGCCTTACGAACGATTCAGGGCCGTCCCACGCCGGTTTTTTGCCAAAACCTATATCTAGCTGTTTCTTTCCTGTCGCTATCCGTTCATTGATAATGCAGGGTAGCCTTTCCAGCGCGTCCGGCCCGAAAGCGAAATCGAGCGCCGGCGCTCTTTGGAAAATATTTTCTTTCCAAAATGTCGCCATACAGCCGCCAAGCCCGATAAGAGGTTTTGTGTTTCCGTTTTTCAGCGATGACAGCCTGCCTATCATAGAAAAAACTTTATTCTCCGCCTTTTCTCTTACTGAGCATGTGTTGAGAATGATAACGTCGGCGTTCTCCGCCTCTTCTACCTGCCGCATGCCGTTAGACGCAAGCACTCCTTCCATCCTCTGAGAGTCGTACTTGTTCATCTGGCACCCGAAGGTAACAAGGTGGTATCTTTTCATCTTCTTAGCCGGACGGCGGATATAGATGATACAGCATGGTGTATATTATAACGCCGGAAGCCGAGACGAAAAGCCATGTCGGCAATGTCCACTTCGCAAGTTTTCCATGACGCTTAAAGTCGCCTTTGAACGCTCTGTAAAGTATAAGCAGTACCATCGGCAAAAGCACAAAAGAGACAACAGTATGGACAAGAAGCAATGTAAGATAAAAATACCTAACAAGACCATCTTCGCTGAACTTTGTGAGCCCTGCGTATTTATGGTGAATGGTATAGGAGATAAGAAAAAGCATAGAGGTAAAGAGCGCTGAAAGCATAAACCACATATGTTTTTTTTTGTTCTTTTCCTTATCTTGTTTTATAAAATAAAACGCTATAAGCATAAGGCAGACTGTCGTGCTGTTCATCAAAGCCTGAAAATGGGGCAGGATACTTATATCTATCATCTATTGTTTCCTCTATTTGCCACAAAAAGCGCGCCAAGAAAGCAAACGGCACAGTAAACGAATATTACAATATAACATTGCCGCATCGTCGGCAGAGTGGTGATGAGGCCCGGGTCGAAAATAACACGCTGTAGCGCGGCAACAGCGTATGTAAGCGGGTTTACCTTTACCATCCATTCAAGCCATACCGGCAGGTTTTCCAATGGGAAAAGTGCGCCGGACAAAAGCCACATAGGCATCAGAAACATATTCATAATAGCGTGAAACCCTTGCGAACTATCGAGAACCCACGCAACGATAAAACCGATAGATGAGAGAACAAACGCGATGCTAAAAAGGATTATGACCATCTCGAAAAGCATTTCCGCCCGAAAGTTTATTCCGGCAAAATATCCTATAACCAAAAACGGCAACGCCTGTATGAACGCAAGCGTAGTACTGCCAAACACCTTGCCGACAACTATCACATACCTTGGAACCGGAGCTACAAGTACCGACTGCATAAACCCTTGCACTTTGTCCTCTATTATAGACATGTTGGAAAAAACCGACGTAAACAAAAATATAAGCGTAATGATACCTGGGAAAAAGTAGACCATATAGTTCATACCATCCCCTGTGCCTACACGAAACGAACCGCTAAAACCGGAACCGATAAAAACCCAAAAAATAACCGGCGGAACAAGCCCGCCTATAACCCTACTTTTGTCTCTGTAGAAGCGAACCATCTCCCTTTGCCAAAGCGTGGCTATGCCGAGAAGCTGGTTACTCATTTTTATCTGCCCCGCCGCTCCAGAAAGAACGTCCGGTACGGAGCGCAAAAATATCTTCTAAGGTAGGTTTGCCATAGGTGATGCTATCGACAAGGTCAGGAAAAGCATCTACAAGTTCCGGTACTAGGCGGTATCCGTTTTCATGCTCCACTCTTACCTTCCCGTTAAGCTGAACCGGATTACCACCGTACTTTTCTTTATACCTGCTTATGAACTCTAACGGCGAATGACTGGAGACTGTCAAGATATCCCCGCCTATCTCGCCTTTAAGCTTTTTGGGCGAACCGCTGGCGATTATCTCCCCTTTGTTAAGAATGGCAAGACGGTCGCACTTTTCTGCCTCGGTTATAAGGTGCGTGGTAAGCAGAATTGTTACGCCGCTACTCTCTTTCAATTCGCAAAGTGTCTCCCACAAAGAGAGGCGCGCGCTTGGGTCCAGCCCTGTGGACGGCTCGTCCATAATAAGAAGCTTTGGAGAATGTATCATCCCCTTAGCAAGCTCTACCCGTCTACGCTGTCCACCGGAAAGTTTTCCGGTAAATTCAGCCCGCTTTTCCAAAAGCCCGAACCGCTCTACCTGCTCATCTATTCGTGAGTTAAGCTCTTCGCCTCTCATGCCGTAAAGATGACCGTGGTGCCGGAGGTTTTCATCTACCGTCAGCTTTAAATCTATACTTGGAAACTGGAAAACCGTTCCTATAAGCTTGCGGGCTTCGTAAGGATTCCTGCTGGTATTAATACCAAAAACTTCGACCGAACCAGAGGTAGAAACAAAAAGCGTGGAAAGAATTTTAAAGAGTGTTGTCTTGCCCGAGCCGTTGGGGCCAAGAAACCCAAAAATCAACCGTTCCGGCACGGAAAGAGATATCCCTTTTAGAACCTCGGTATCTGTCTTTGGATAGCTGTGGCGCAACCCGCTTATACGAACAGCATCCATCTACTCCGCTTCTCCAAACCTTTTGTTACCAGTGCGAATAAAATTCTTGTATGGGGAATCATATCATCTGCTAAAAGCCGGCGGTAGCGATTTAAACAATAGCAATACAAACAGCAAAAACCGGAGCCGCCGCAATCTAGCCTAGTAAAGGATGCTACGGCAGATGAAGACAACAGCCATTAGCCGGATGGCATTCTGTAACTGATTTACTCCGGCTTTGGCATATTGCCGTTGTCACTCATTGCTCTTTTTTCCTTTATGACCGTTATACCGATATAAAATACGAACATTATACCGCCGGCGACGGCCAGCAACGTGCCTACTCCCATCAGTGTCATCGCGCCTAGCACAATCGGGTCGTCTGTCCATGCCACTCCGTGTGTTGTTCTTGGCGCTCCATGAAGGCCGGAGACGAAAAGACCTGCTATAAACATAACCATGCCGACCCCGTAAACATACGGCTGTGAGCGGGCTATCTTTTCGAAGTAAATTTTCACCCCCGACTCTTTAACCATATGATACCCAAAGCCCATAAGAGCAAGCGTCAATGCCGTTACCGCTCCGTGGTAGTGGGCCGGTACCCTTGTGTCGTTTCCAAAGCCGCCGTAGGCTATAAAAATACCGAAGAGATAGATGATTATCGAGATTAAGAGTGATACCGATGCCGGTTTCGATTTATCAAACTTATATTGCTTTAGGATATTCCATATATGCATAAAAAGCGGTATGCCAAGCCCTATCGCGTATATAACTTCAGAACCTATCCTAGAGGCCCTATCAAGCGGATCCATCAAAAACAGCATACCCAGCATCGTTATCGTCGAGAGTATAAGCATCTTGTTTGCCACTTTGAGAAAGTTTGGAAATTCTGGCTCGTTTTCTATAGTTTTGCCAAGAAGCGCGTACCAAACGATTATGAGCATAGCACCGTTGAGAACCTGCTGAATATGACCCGGTGTCCAGAAAATCTTTTCGAAGTAAACTTGCGTATTGGAACTATCTGACCAAAGAAGGGCAAACGATATTACGACAGAAAATATCATAACCAGAGATATTACAAGTGAGACGGAGATAGCGTCGTAGACCATGCTTTCCGAACGAAAACCACTCCTTACATATTTTAGATAGCCGAAAACATTTACGCTAAAAGCGACAAAGAAGAGCATAAGCCCCGTAAAAAAGAGCGGGCTTACTATTGTAGGGACATAGTTATTAAGAACAGCTTCTCCGCTTCCAGGCAGTGCCGCCGCGGCAATCATAAAAACACCGGCAGAGCCTACCCAAAAGCTTGTCTTTGCGCCTGCTTCTTTTAGATGATAGCTCCAAAGGACAATGGCCGAAATCATCAGCCAGCACAGTATCGCCAAATCGACATGCCCAACAAGCGCGCGTTGAAAATAGTTGCTCGGAAAAAAATCGGCGGCACCCGGCATTCTGCTCATTCCTATAAGAAACGCGAACGCACCCCCCATTCCAAGAGAAAGCACCGAAAGAATAAACCACCTGCCTGTATAACTGTTTCGCATATTTTTTCCTGTAAAAAAAGTTTATGTCATATCAAGAACCATGGTGCCGAACAGAACTCCAAGGTAAAAAATCGAAAAGAAAAAAAGGAACATCTCCTTATCTTTGTTGGACATTACAAAACGAACAGTAAACCCTATATAGACAATAGAGAGCAGTACAGCGACCACCAGATAATATATGCCAGCCATTCCGGAAAAGTACGGCAAAACTGCTATAGGTAAAAGGCCGACAGTCCACCACAACAGCCTGACCTTCGTTGCCTCTACCCCCATCGAGACCGGCATTATCGGAACGCCGGCACTCGCGTAGTCGTCTTTATACTTTAAGGCGAGCGCCCAGAAGTGAGGCTGTTGCCACACAACGATGATGGCAAAAAGTATGTAGGCATTAACATCTAGGCTTCCATTCGCGGCGGCGTAGCCTATAAGAGGCGGCAACGCGCCGGATAAGCCTCCTATATGAGTCGCCATCGGGGTGGTGCGTTTAAGGTAAATTGAATAGAGAACAACATATATGAATATCGCAATCCATGTAAGTATCGTTACCAAGCTTCCAAAGTAGTACATAGTGACCAAAAGGGAGCTTAGTATCATCAAAACCCCTATCCAGTAAGCACTCCTTGGCGATATAGCGCCGGACGGTAATGTTCTCCCTTTCGTCCTCTTCATTACGGAATCTATATCTCTGTCTACAACATTATTCATAACCGCCGCTCCGGCAGTAGCGAGACCGAGACCTACAGAGAGCCAGAGAACAACATGAGGGCTGGGATGGCCGTGAGAGCCTATATAAACCCCTGTCCAGCCTGCTACCAGCGAAAGAAGCACAATTCCCGGCTTTGGTAGCATAAAAAGAGCTGTCAAAGACTTTTTCGTCATAGGAAAGCCTGCGAACAGTGAAGAACTTTTCATCAGCCTGCCGGACTCTCGGCCGTTTCGCCGGGTAGTACAAGATAAGGCGCCGCCTGAAAGGCAACCCATCCAAGTATGAGGAAAGCTCCCGCTCCATGAGCGATAAGAAACGGCAGGAACATTTTGGTAAGCACTATAAAGACGCCTATGCTTGCCTGCATAAGCACCAGCCCGAAGGTTATGGAATGTATAAGCTTATTTTCGCCACCGGATCTTACGGTGCTGACCAGCTTCCAGAGGGTAAGCCCGAATACGGTGTAGGCAAAAAGCCGGTGAGTGTAATGCAAAAGAACTTCCGGCATCATAGATGGAGGAAAGATAGCCCCATGGCATAGAGGCCAGTCGGGACAGGCGAGAGAAGAGTTTGAATACCTTACGAGAATCCCCAAAAGAACCTGAAACGATACAAGCCCGAAGAGCCACAAGGTATAAACCTTTTCCGTCCTCTCCCCGCTTTTAAATGTCATCCTAAAGGCGAGTATCAGGCTGGTGAAGATAATCGTCGCTATAATTATGTGGCTCGAAACAGTCGCTATCCTCACCAAGTTATCGAGCAAAGGAGCCTCTATTAAAACCACCACTCCGCCGAGAATGATAACCGTAACCAAGAGACCTAGAATCATCTTAAAAAGGAATTTGACAGCTCCTGAAACCTTCTTGAACATATATATGATAGAACCAGCTATCAGAATGCCGGCAATCCCGCCCATTAGCCTGTGTGTCCACTCTATCCATATCCCAACCTGTTTGGGAGGGTTAAAGGAGCCGTGGCAAAGAGGCCAGTCTGGGCAATCGAGGCCAGAACCTGTTGTAGTTACAAGGTTTCCCATTATTAAAAGCGCATAGGTGAAAGCTATGGTAGAGCCAAGAAGCAATTTTGGCGCAAACATGTTGTTGTTGGACGACATGGTGTCAGACATTAAAGAGCCCCTCTCCCCCAGTGAAAAATTAAAAAAGAACTTAAGTTTAGTGGAAATACGGGAGAAGTGCCACACCTTAAAAGGAGACCATTTCCAAGAGAGCTTTTGGAGCATTTTAAGGAAAGGTTCATCTTTTAACTTCTTCGAAAATAGAGCCGTTAGAGATTGGCAATCTATAGCAAAATCGAATTTATCGGTTTTGACAACAGTCTCAACAAGTGGCGTCACACCTTAGCCCCTCTTTCACAAAAGCAAGTTTCCGAAGCTTTTCACTCCCTATCAGCTTCTACGAGCGAAGTTAAAGGATGGGAAGCGACTGAAACTCAAATTGACGCGCGACCAAGCGTTAAACAGGCTTTCATTATTTCGCTTATCTATGTAAGACTGTTTTGAACAGTTTTAATTTATCCAGCGTTAGGTTTTTTATGGCGTTGTACGAGTATGTTCCACCATTTTTGCTAGGTTTTTTGGGCGGGTTTCACTGCGTTGGAATGTGCGGCGGAATTGTCGCGTCAGTTTCTATCGGGAGCGGCCGTATATCTTGGCCCGGTATAGCCCTCTATCAGCTTTCAAGGGTCGCTACCTATATTTTTCTCGGGATAGCGGCAACCACCATCGGCATTGTTTTTCTAAAGTCCAACCTCTTTGCCAACGGCCAAAAAATGCTCTCTCTTATAGCTGGGGTTTCGATAACCTTTTTGGCTATTCAAGTAGGCGGCTGGATACCGGAAAAATTCGGCTTCCTTTCAAAATTTTTAAAAATCCCATCATCCGTCTTGAAAGGAACGCAAAAGGAAGGCTCCATTTATTACTGGATACTGCTCGGAATTTTTAACGGCCTCCTTCCCTGCGGGCTTGTCTACTCGGCCCTAGCTATAGCTCTCGAAAAAGCCGACATCTTCCACAGCGTCGCCATAATGTTTCTTTTCGGGCTTGGCACTGTGCCGTGGCTTTTCGGGGTGGCATGGACGGTAAAACGGATAGAGCCTTCGGTTCGCAACCGCTTCATAAAAGTAGCGGCGGCCGCAATGGCTTTGTACGGGCTTTTGTTAATCTTAAAATCAACAGCTCTCTTTGACCGCTTTATGATGGAGATGTAGGCTATCTGTCTTCTTCGTCCTCTTTTTGCTTTTGGTTCCACGGAAGTTTTGGGTCGTCATCGTCCATCAAAATTCTGTTTGAAGAGCCTTCCAAATCGTCATACTGCCCGCTTTTAACCGACCAAAAAAGCATAAGCACAGCCACCCCGCCAACCAGAATCATTATAGGCACAAGCCAGTAAATCACACTCATAACAGCTTTTCTTTCCTCACTCGGAATGTGTTGCCTATAACGGTCAGCGAGCTAAGAGGCATAATAATGGCGGCAAACACCGGGGTGATAAGCCCCATAACCGCCATAGGAACCAAAACGATATTATATACCAGCGAAATCGCGATATTCTGTCTTATCACTGCAGTGGTAGCTCTGGAAAGTTTTACCGCTTTAACAAGCTTTTGAAGCGATCCTCCGGTGATAATCATATCCGCGCTTTGAACCGAAACGTCCGCACCCGAACTAATAGCTATCCCTACATCTGCCTTTACCAGTGCCGGAGCGTCGTTCACCCCGTCACCTATCATAACCACCCTTTCATTCCCCTCCTCTTGATACTGCGCCACTTTGAAGTACTTCTCCTCTGGTTTCATTCCGCTTTTTATCTCTACCTCGTTTGAACCAGAAAGATGAAGCGAACTTGCGACATGCTCCGCCACCTCTTTTACATCGCCGGTTAAGATAGAAATTTTTAGATGTTCTTTGCGTAAAAAATCAATCACCTCCAGCGAGCCATCTCTTAGTCTATCGCCCAGCACAAACAGCCCTGCCAGTTTTCCTTCGATAGCGCAAAAAACCACCGTTCGGCCTTTAGAAAAATATTCTGTCAGATACATTCCATCAGTCAAAACATCATGCTTATCCATCCATTCTCTAGAGCCTATAACTACCTTTCGTTCACCAAAGACAGCCGTAACGCCGTACCCTTGAGCCGCCTTAAAACTTTTTATATCGGATATAAGAATGCCGATATTTTCAGCTTTGGCGGCGCGGACTACAGCCTTCGCTATATTGTGTTCGGAATGCGATTCGACAGAAGCCGAAACTAAAAGAAGCTCCTTTTCTAAAAAACCGTTAAAGGTTTTTATTTCTATTACGCTCATTTTCCCTTCGGTCAATGCTCCGGTTTTATCGAATATAAACCTGTCGACAGTCGACAAAATCTCTATCGCGGCTCCGTTTTTTACAAGCACCCCTATACGGGAGCCAAGCCTCATGCCAGCCGTTACAGCCATCGGAGTGGCAAGACCGAGAGCGCACGGACATGTTATTATCAACACCGAAACAGCGGTCAAAAGCGCGGTCTCTAGCCCTTCTCCATACCATAGATAAAAAGTAACTACCGATGCAGAGATGGTTGCCGCTATAAACCACGGCACGATCTTCTCCGCTATACGCTCGGTAGGTGCTTTGCTGGTTTGCGCTTCGTCTATAAGCTTTGCCATTTTGCTAAGCGTACCGTTGGGGAGAGCGTTTACAACCTTTGCGGTTAATGACCCGTTTCCATTCATAGCTCCCGCCACCAGCAGACTGCCGACAGACTTTTTAACCATTTTCGACTCGCCGGTTACGATAGATTCATCGACATCACTCTCTCCGCTGATAACTTCGGCATCAAGCGCTATACGCTCGCCCGGCCTTATTAAAATAGTTTCGCCTTTCTTTACGGTTTTTACATGTACTGCTGACTCCAGCCGATCTCTTAAAACTGTGGCAACTTTTGGCTGGAGTTGCATAAGCCGTCCTGCGGCATCCATCGCCATAGCTCTGGAAGATGTTTCAAGATGCCGGCCTATGAGGATAATAAATATAAGCGCGACCACCGTGTCGAAATAAACTTCACCGCTATCCGGCGAAAGAAGTGTTATGTAGGAAGAGTAAAAAAATACAGAAAGCGCGCCTATTACTATCGGAAGGTCCATAGTCAGATAAAAGCTTTTTAGCCCCAAAAAAGAATTTTTAAAAAACGGGTAGCCGGAGTAGGCAAGCGTAAAGAACGAGAGAAACATCCCTATAATCCTGAAAAAATCACGGTATTCGCCATCGCCGGCACCTGTCCACAATGCAATAGATATCCACATCATATTCATGGCGGCAAAACCTGAAAAGCCGATACGAAAAAGTGAACTTCTCCTGGAACTCTCAGCTTCCTCCATCGCCGCGCTAGCTGTGTATGGAACAGACGAGTATCCAACCGAGGCGACCTTTTTGATTATTTCGGAAAGCTTCGTTGTGCTGTTGTCCCACCTGACACGAAGCTTCTTAGCGGCAAGATTCACCCTCCCCTCTTTGGTTCCTTCTGCTTTTTCCAAAACCTTCTCGATAAGCCACACACAGGCGGCGCAGTGCATCCCCTCGACAAGGAGAGTCACCTCCCGTATATCGGAGCTGGTATCGGCAAATTCGGACTGCAACTCATCTATATCATATATATCGGCTTGAGCGGTTGCCTGTAAAGGAAGTGCGAGGCTTATATCATCTGGAACTCTGCCGTAAAAGCCTTCCAGCCCAGCCTCGTGTATGACAGATGAAACAGACTTGCATCCTTCACAGCAAAAGAGCCTGTCCACGCCGTTAATACTGCCGGCAACCGTACCCGACTGAGGAACAGGAAGACCGCAATGGTAGCAGGCTGACTCCTTCATCCGCTCATTCTAATCGCTTTTTACATATATACGTCTTGCCACGTCTGCCTCTTTTCCATCGCGTCTGGCCACCGCGATAACATCCCAATACCCCGGCTCGTCAAATGTCAATTCTGCCTGATAGTTACCTTCTGTAGCTTTCTCCATCTGCCTTTTAAAATCTTTCTTAGCGTTGGAAGGGCGGTAGACGAACAAAAAGACCTCACCGACATCTATGGCATCGCCTTTGGAAGTGATAGACAATGATAAGCGTGCAGGCTCATCCACTATTATCTCGCCGACGGTAAAATTCATCTCCCAGCCGAGCTTTTGGATAGTTTCGCTTTTTAGCTTTGACCTTTCGGTAAAGCTTTGCCCGCGCTCGTAGTAATCGTTCGTTACGAGGTCTGGTTTTGCCGCTATAGCGGTTATGACCATATAAACTTCGACAGACATAAAAAGTAAAAACAGCGTGCCTATCCCCCAAACCCAAGGAGACCTAAAGTCCGACTTTTCCTCCGGCCATCTCTTTTTTTCTTTCTCGTTATCCGTCATCGTTTTGGCCCCATAAAAACTGTTTTGTAACTATCTCTCATTTTTTTATTTTTCATGTTTTCCACTTTAAAATAGGTCAGCGTGCTTTTGCCATCAATATTCTCGCGGTGTTCCCTGACAAAAGCAGTAACCTTTTTAAGCTTTCCGGCAGGCACCGTAATCTTTGACGGCCTTAACTCAAGAACCGCCCCTCTAAGCCCTCTAACTTTTACGGCGACATCTATGTCGGAATTTGATTTATTTAAAATTTTAAGCGTGTACTTGTTCTGTATATCTCCGTTGCTCAGCATGACAAAAAGCGGCTGGCGTTCCCTTATGACGGTAAGTGAAAGAGGCGTTATAGTTATAAGCCCCCAAACAATTCCGGAACAGAGCGATAAAATTATAGCGAAATATAAAAGCACCCTGCCCCTTTTATAGAAAGGACGGTGCCTATGTCCAAGCAGTTCCCTTAACGATATGTAGGTAATAAGTTCTTTCGGGCGGTCTACCTTCTCCATTATTGAATTGCAGGCATCTATGCAAAGCCCGCAGGTAATACAGCCCTCTTGCTGTCCATGACGGATATCTATACCTGTGGGGCATACCGCCACGCAAAGGCTACAATCTATGCAGTCTCCAAGCTTTTTTTCATCATCACCGCTTTCGCGTTTTATCTTGCCTCTTGGCTCCCCGCGCTTAAAATTGTAGGTAGGCATTATCGTATCGGCATCACTCATAACGCCTTGTATCCTGGCGTATGGACAAAGCCAAAAACATATCTGCTCCCGCATGAACGCGACACCAAGGTATGTGCCGATAGCAAAAGGGAGGATAGTTATCCATATCTCCTTAGGCCCGGATAGAGTGAAATAGTACCCCCACATATCGTAAACATCTATAAAGTAGGATATAAACGAAATGCCCGTAAAAACTCCAAGCAGAAGAAATATTGTATGCTTAGCCGCTTTTATTTTTACTTTATGGAAAGAGAGCGGAGCGGCGTCGAGCTTTACTCTAGCTACCGGCGGGCCTTCTAACTTTTCCTCTATCCATGTAAAAACGTCTACCCAGACAGTCTGCCAACAAAAATAACCGCAAAAGACTCTTCCGGCCACAGAGGTAACGGCATGCATGACCAAAAAAAAGAGCATAAGTAAAAGAGCCAGCATCCATACTTCCTGAGGCCATATATGCAGACTAAAAAAATTAAATTTTCTTCCCGGAATATCCAGAAGTATCGCCTGCTTGCCCTCCCACCTAATATAAGGCACGAGGAAACATGGAAGGTAGACAGCGGCGGCGATAATCCACTTTATATTACGAAACTTGCCCGAAATTCTCTTGGCATGTATTGTCGTTTCGCCAAGATTTACATGCCAATACTCAGATTCGCTATAAAGCTCTGCTAGCTCCTGCTCTTTTATATTTTCGCTCAAGCTTTTGTTCCCCACAGCCAGATTAAAAGCGGCCTAAATTCAGACTTTTTGAAATTAGATTTATAATTTCCCGAAAATCGAGATGCCTAAACCTTAAGAATAACAATTAAAAAGATGTTTTGCACCTTTCTAATGAAAGCCGGCACCACACCGGCAGAAAGTTCGTATATCCCCAGCCGCCTTAAAAGCGGCTGGGAATATAACGATAACTAGAAACAAATTTCAGCGAAATTTACTCTTCTACTGCCCGCCACCGAGAAGGTGTACCTTTACGGCAAGCTTTTTAATCTGCTCCGGCATAAGTTTTTCGCCAAATGCAGGCATTTTTGCTTTCCTCGTGTCAGGGTTGTCTTCGTTAACCCCGTACAAAATCGTGTGCATTATCCCTTCCTGCGTTCCATCAAAACGCCATATGCCGTCGGCAAGGTTTGCAGAGCCGAAATCTGTAAGGCCTTTGCCGTCTTCGCCGTGACAGCCGGCACACTCTGCCTCACCCGCTGTTTCGCCAAGATATACTTTCTTTCCAGGCGCGTAAAAGCTTCCGGCACTCAGGCTTTGGACAAACTTTACAACATCGTCAAGCTCCTTTTGGGAGAGCGAATCTTTATGACCCGGCATAGAACCTTCGCGCCCTTCGGCGATTGTTTCCACTATAGTTTCGATTTTGCCTCCGTAGAGCCAGTCGTCATCCACAAGTACTGGATAGAGGCCGGAAGTACCCTGCCCGCCAGACCCGTGACACGGAGCGCAGTGGTCGCCAAAAAGAACTTTAGAGGAGGCTATGGCAAACTGGGACAGCTCGGTGTCTTTAAGTATTCCGCCAACATCAAGCTCTTTTATCCGTTTTTCAAAAGGCGCCCTTATAGCTTCTACCTCTTTCATGCCGTCTTTATACTCTTTTACCTGAGTCCAGCCCAGCAGTCCCTCGGAATTTCCGGTTATCAGCGGAATGCTGGGGTAAAGAATGAGGTACAGCACCAACCAGAGAATAGAAGCATAAAAGGAGACCATCCACCATCTTGGGATAGGGTTTTTCAGCTCGCGTATTCCATCCCACTCATGGCCGGTATCGCCCGCTTCATCAGGAGTTTCGTTTATGTCGCTCATTTACTTCCCCCCCCTTTCGTGTAAATCATCTCTTAAAGGGATATCTCCGTAAGAATTTAATTTTTCCCTGTTTTTAGGATGAAATGCGTATAGATACGCCGCGGCCATCAGCAGAAATACAATAATGGTCATGGCAAGGCCAACATAATCGGACGCTGTCATAGCTTGGAAGTCGGTTTGGAAAAATGCTTTAATACTAGTCACGATAATCCTTCCCTTCTTCAAACTTAATCATGGTGCCAAGCACCTGCAGATACGCGACAAGAGCTTCCAGCTCTGTTTTGCCGTTGACATCGTTAGGGGCGTTCTCTATATCTTTGTCGGAATACGGCACACCGATAATCTTCATCCCGTTCATATTGCTCTTAATCTGCTCTCCATTTACCTCTGCTTTCTTCAGCCAGCGGTACCTGGGCATTACCGATTCCGGCACGACAGACCTCGGGTCTTCTAGGTGTTCGTAATGCCACTCATCGGAATATTTTCCGCCTACCCTCGCAAGGTCGGGGCCTGTTCGTTTAGAGCCCCATTGGTGTGGATGGTCGTACTTAGACTCGACAGCCAAAGAATAATGGCCGTAACGCTCCTTCTCGTCTCTAAAAGGCCTTATCATCTGAGAATGGCAAAGATAGCATCCTTCGCGCAGGTAGACATCCCGCCCCGCCAGTTCCAATGCTGTGTATGGTCGTACCCCTTCAAGCTCGGGAAACTTTTCCGAGCTCTCAAGCGTATTATCAAGATAAAAAAGAGGAACTATCATAACAATTCCGCCTATTGACAGAACAAGAGCCAGCACCAGTGTCAGAGCAACAACATTCTTCTCCAGCTTTTGTTGGAAGGTTTCGTTTTCGGTATTCGTACTCATCTTAACGCCCCCCTTCCGTAGCTTCGGCCGTCTGGCCGGAGTTTTTAATCGTCATAATCATGTTGAAGAACATCAAGGCGACACCGCCGACAAAGACCAACCCTCCAAGCACCCGCAAAGCATAATAGGGGTGCATAGCCTCTACCGATTCGGCAAAGGTGTAAAGAAGCGAGCCTTGCTCGTCATACGCTCTCCACATAAGGCCCTGCATAATTCCCGATACCCACATGGCGCAGATGTATATAACTGTTCCTATCGTAGCCATCCAGAAATGGACATTGATGAGGTTTTCTGAATACATTTTTGTATTCCAGAGTACTGGTATTAGGTGATAAATCGCTCCTATGCCAACCATCGCTACCCAGCCAAGAGCGCCGGAATGAACATGGCCTATAGTCCAATCGGTGTAGTGAGAAAGAGCGTTGACAGTTCTAATGCTCATCAAAGGCCCTTCAAAGGTAGACATCGCGTAGAAGGCGACCGCCATAATAAGGAACCGCAGTACATAGTCGGTCCTAAGCTTGTGCCATGCCCCGCTAAGCGTGAATAGCCCGTTTACCGCCCCGCCCCACGATGGGATTATCATCGCAAGAGAAACAGCGGCGCCAAGAGAGCCTGCCCAATCTGGCAGAGCGGTATATTGCAGGTGGTGCGAACCGAGCCAAACATACCCGAATGTCAGCGCCCAAAAGTGGACTACCGAAAGCCTGTAGGAAAAAATAGGCCTTCCTGCCTGTTTCGGTATGAAGTAGTACATTATTCCAAGAAAACCGGCCGTAAGAAAAAAGCCGACGGCGTTATGCCCATACCACCATTGAATCATCGCGTCATGCACCCCTGAAAATATGGAGTAAGACTTAAAGAGCCCCACAGGTATGGCAAGACTGTTTACCACATGAAGATAGGTAATCATTACCATCATCGCGAGGAAAAACCAGTTGGCCACATAAATGTGAGAGACTTTTCTGTTTGCCAATGTCATCACAAAGTTAAAAAGATACGAAAGCCATGAAACAGCAATCAGTATGTCGATAGGCCATTCAAGCTCCGCGTATTCCTTACCCTGAGTAAGCCCTAGCGGAAGCGTAATGACGGCAGATACTATTACGATATTCCATGTCGTGAATGTGAACCACGCCAGTTTGTCGCTCCATATCCTCACCGCGCATGTCCTTTGCACTATATAGTGCGAAGAGGCCATCAACACGCAACCGCCGAACGCGAAAATTACCGCGTTAGTATGAAGCGGGCGAAGCCGTCCAAATGTTAGGTATGGTATATCGAAGTTAAGAAAAGGCCACGCAAGCTCAGCCGCTATGTATAAACCTACAAAGGTTCCAACCAGCAGATAGAGCACCGCGCAAAAGGTAAACCACTGGACTATTTTAAAGTTATATAAACTATCTTCCTGATTATTCGACAACGTCCCCTCCCCGCTATATTAAACTCGCACTTTATACTGGTTGCTTAACCAGCTTAACCTACAAAAAATTAACCCTTAAAACTATTCAGCCTTCAGCATTTGCCGGAACTAGGCCTAAAATTGACTTTGGAATTACCCCCATTTTCCGTTTGTCTTTTTTTGCGGCCGCGACAAGCTCAAGGTGCCGCTTTCCAAGCTCCGCGAAGTTGCTCGCGCTCAGCTCTTCGACAATTTTTCCCTGACACTTTTTCCAGACCTCATGCAAAGGGCAGATGCTGTCTCGCGGACATGTTCCTTCGCACAAAAGGCAGTCGTTAAGAAACAACGGCCCCTCTACTTTCTCGATAACGTCTTTGGGTGTAATTTTGTTTGAAGGGAGAGCCAGAACGACTCCGCCTTTTTGACCTTTGGTCGAAATGACAATTCCCGCCACACTAAGCGACTGGATAATTTTTTTTAGAAACGGACGAGGTATATCTTGAGCCTTTGAAATCTCTTCTGTAGTACAGATGGTATCGCGGACAGCGAGATGAAAAACAGACCTAAGAGCATACTCGCCCTTTTTCGACAACCTAAACACGACTACTTTGACCCCCTTAATCGTTGTTCCTTTAAGTATATTTAACTTAAGCAAGAAAGCAACCGTTTTTATATAAAAAAACAGATAAAAAAGTCGATACCAACAGGCTGTTTTATAAGCATTAAATGCAAAATGCAAGACGAACTATACCTTCAGTCTAACATAGTCTGGGAAAAAAGAGACCGACATCTATCCAATTCTAATATAGCTAAATAGACAATATTCTATTCTATGGCAACAGAGAGAAGTATGGCAAAACTGCTTTTCTGCCCGGAAGTTTGATAGCCAGATAGAAAGATACCCACGATACTCAAGCTTTCCGACTCGTTGCCAGCTATAAGTACCGACTCCCTATTTTTTAGCGTAACGATGGTAGAAGCTTTTGAAAAGAATATATCGCTCTTGCCTTTATCACGGTTTATAACCGACATTCTCGGCACGATTTGCAGTTCCACCATATTGTCGTCGAGAACTCTTGGAATAACGGAAAAAGATATACCAACCACCTTGAAAACCGTTCCAACCGCAACATACCGTTCTCTCTCGCTATAGCTCACCAACCGTTCAGCATACGGAATTTCACTTCCAACAAATATCGACCCTTCGGCACCTTCCATAATCAGCAGGTTTTGCCTGTTACCGCGTTCGATCTTTCCCTTTTCACCTCCGGCAGAAACTGCCAGAGCATTACCCCCGCTCCAGCCTGGCGGCAGATTGCCGACAGACCAGCCCTTGCCTGATATTTGCCAGCTAATATCTACTCCAAGTTTTTCCAGCTGTTCCTTTTCGATAAAGCTGACAGAAATTCTTGCCTGCCGTCTCTTCAAATCAAGCTCCTTGAGGAGTTCCCGCATTGCCACTATATTTTGAGGGTAATCTCTAACGATAAGCGAGTTGGTAGCCGCCGCGGCAACCACTTTCCCCCGCTCAGATTTTGCCATCGAAACAGATTCCACCAGATCCACAGCACTACGCCAATAAACTGTCAGAACCTCCACCTTCATTTCGGCCGATGTCGAAACCAGCGGAGAAGATAAAAGCACGCAGACGGACAGTACCGCGAAGGTGGAGAAGGTTTTACTCATACTAAGAAGAGATAGCGGAAAAGAAAACAGAGAGCAAGGAGATGGATAAGCAGGCTGGTTTTCGGCAGACCGAATATACCGAGGTGAAGCAGGCTGTATGAAATTATCCCAAACGACACCCCTTCCGTTATCGAAAAGGTAAAAGGCATAGCAACCATTGTAAGAAACGCTGGGATAGCCTCCGACACTCTCTCCCACTCGACCTTAGCGGCAAGAGGAAGCATAAAGGAGCCTACCACTATAAGAGCCGGAGCGATAATAGGATATAGATAATCGCCGTCAGCTGTTTCGTAACCGCCTCCTACCATCTCGGCCAAAGGGTAGAGAAAAAGCGCCGCAAGAAAAATAAGGCCGGTAACGACAGCGCTCAAGCCTGTTTTACTGCCTTCCGCCACACCGGACGCGCTTTCTATATAGCTTGTAACCGTCGTGGTGCCAAGAAGAGAGCCGACTACCGAAGAGACGCCATCGGAAAAAAGAGCCTCTCTCGCCTTTGGAAGCTTGCCGTCTTTCATAAGCCCCGCGCCGGAGCAGACGGCGGTAAGAGTGCCTATCGTATCGAAGAGGTCGAGAATAAAAAAAACAAAAACGACCGTAAGCAGATGAGGAGTAGAGATCGCTCCTATTATATCAAGCGAGAAAAGCGTCGGGCTTATTGAAGCAGGAAGCCCTATAAACCCATGCCACTGCGAATAGCCGGAAGCTAAAGCCGATAGAGCGGCAAAGCCGATTCCTATAAGAATGCCTCCCCTAATATTTAGCATCATTAGAAGAGCTATTATCAGAACCGCTATCATCACCATTCCGGCAGGGCCGTCTCTAAACGAACCGAGGGCAACAAAGGTATCTGGGCTATCGACCACCACCCCGCCCCACTTCATACCTATTAAGGCTATAAAAAGCCCTATGCCGGCCGGAATGGCAAACTTAAGCGATGACGGCATCGCCGTCACAACCTTATCGCGCATACCCCAAAGAGAAAGAACAGTCATCAGCGAGCCGGAAATAAAAACAGCCCCAAGCCCCGCCTGCCAAGAAAACCCGTACCCGCCTACAGCGGTAGCGCCGCATACTGTAAATACAAAAAAGAAGTTGTGCCCCATCGCCGGTGCCTGAGCCACAGGAAGGTTGGCCAAAAGCCCCATTAAAATCGACCCAAAAGCGGCGGAAATGCAGGTTGCTGTCATCACCGATCCAAAATCAAGCCCAGCTATCGAAAGTACCGCAGGCTGGACGAATATGACATACGACATCGTCACAAAGGTGGTCAGGCCTCCTACCAGCTCGGTAGAGACGCTGGAACCGCGTTCCTTGATTTTGAAAAAGCTCTCAACCAAAACCTTTTCCCCCAAAAACATACAAAAAATTAATTGTGCCGCGCATTCAGTATAGAATTTAGAGAAACAAAAAGAAATATATATAGGGGTGGGCAGAATGTCGCTTACAGATAATGTTATGAAACTGGGAAACATCCTTCTGCGCCAAAAAGTTATTAACGAGGAACAACTGGCACTCCTTGAAAATGAAAAAAACAAAAAGGAACGACAGCGCAAAAAATATGGAAACAAAGGCATTGCCGGTCAAGAACCGAACAACGCCATAAAAATTATAGAAAAGCTAAAGCTAAACGCCGGGAAGAACAGAAAACTAGACGAAACCGTTATCATGCGGGCAGTGGCAAAAGAGTACAACCTAGAGTTTAGAAAACTTGACCCGCTAGAACTCGATGCCGATGTCGTTACCGACACCATACCGATGCCTTTTGCTATGAAGCATCTCACCGTGCCGCTTTACGAAGCCAACGGCAGTCTCACCATCGCGCTAACAGACCCGGAGGAAAAAGACGCGCTGGACAAAATCAAAATGGTTTCAGGAATGAAGATAGACCTCGTCATCTCCACTAGAACCGACATAGAGAAAATAATAAACCAGTTCTTCTCGTTCAGCAAAACGATGCAACAGGCGGAAGACGACGTAACCGGCCTTTCGGTAGACCTCGGCAACCTTGAACAGCTGGCCCACATAAGATCCGAGGCGGAAGTATCTTCCACCGACAAGCATATTCAAAACGCGGTCGACTCGCTTTTCCGCGACGCGCTTAACATCCGCTCCAGCGATATACATATAGAACCAAAAAGAGGCGAAACAATAGTGCGCAACCGTATAGATGGAATGCTTATCGACACATACAGGTTCCCAAAAGCTGTACACTCCGCTATCGTATCGAGAATTAAACTGCTCGCCAGAATGGACATCTCCGAAAAGCGCCGCCCGCAGGATGGAAGAATTAAAATAAGCCACAACGAAAAAGAGGTGGAGATGCGCGTATCGGTTCTCCCTGTCGCGTTCGGCGAAAAGGTGGTGGTGCGTATCTTCGATTACGAAATGGCATACCGCGACCTCGATTCGCTCGGCTTCCCCGCGCGTGAGCTTAGCCGTTATAAAACGCTTCTTAAAAAACCGTACGGGGTAGTGCTGGTAACAGGCCCTACAGGTTCCGGCAAAACCAGCACGCTATACTCCTCGCTCAAGTTCCTAAGCTCAGCAGAAAAAAATATCGTAACGATAGAAGACCCTATAGAGATGGTAGTGCCGGAGTTTAATCAGCTCGGCGTACAGCCGTCGATAGAGCTTACATTCGCTCATGCCCTAAGGGCTATACTAAGACAAGACCCAGACATAATAATGATAGGCGAAATACGCGACCCCGAAACAGCAGAGAACGCGGTGCAGGCGGCGCTAACCGGACATATGGTAATATCAACCCTGCATACGAACGACACCGTCTCGTCACTCACTAGGCTGTACGATTTAGGCATAGACCCGTTTCTTATGAAAACAGCGTTAAACGGCATCTTGTCGCAACGGCTTATACGGGTTGTCTGCAATGATTGCAAAAAACCAGCGAACTACCCGGAAGAGGCGTTAACAGCTGTCGGCATTAAAAGCGACAGCGGTCTAAAATTCTTTAAGGGAACAGGCTGTGAAAAATGCCGGAAAACCGGCTACTACGGCAGAACAGGCATACACGAACTGCTAGAGATGACTGACAACATCCGAGCGCTTATAGACGGCAAAACAGAAGAAGAAACGATAAGAGCAAAAGCTATAAAGGCGGGAATGACAACCCTTCAGCAAAACGCCGCCAAACTGCTGATAAAGGGAGAGACCACACTGGAAGAACTGCTCCGCCTCACCCACGCTTAACAACCACAACAGCCCTCACTGGCAGAAAATATGCTTCTAGCCGACGCGCAGTTGCCGCCTGCGGTAAGCCCAAGTGTCGCGAAATATCTAATGCCGAGAAATGCCCACAGCTTTTGGACAGCCTAGAAATCTGGTAGCTTAACTAGTCGTCCCTGAAAAGCTCTATTACCCCTATAGGTATTGATTTAAAGTGTGAATTCAGCCTGTTATAATTGCAAGGAATGAGCGATTCACCTTAAAAAGCTGGGGCTTGTACTTGCCTCCACAGAACTTCCCAAAAAATGCGAGTGATTTTATGCAGGCAAAAGAGCGTGATAATCAGAGTCTTCTTTTTAAAATTCGTCTCGACCATCTTTACAATCCCCAACAAGGTCTATATTCGTATTCGGGGGCGGTGGAGACGCGAAAAGGTGTCTATAGAGAGATACCACGACCGTGATGGAGATACGCTATCTCTTTTAAAAGCGGTGTCCGAGAAACAATTGCTTGTGTCTCAAATCAGTGATGGCTCCTTTAATCCCAAGAAATGGGAAAGTGGCCAGCGAAATAAGTACAAGTTTGTAAACTACAAGATTTTCTATTTAGAAAAGATGAAGGCCAGAACGGAATTGAAGCCCGGTTCTGATGGCTGGCTGTCTATCGGCAGTTACCAGCATAAGGAAGCTACGATAAATACATATCTTTCGTTTTTAGATAAATATGATGTTGCGGATATAAGCTACCCCCTTCTTGAAGATTTCAAAGAACATCTAGGCACGTTGCGAAAAAAGCACAGTAAGCAGGAGTATTTTAAAGATTCTTTTAAAAAGAAGATTATTGACAACCTTATGCAGGTGCTTAACTGGGCATACAAAAGAGGCGATATCGTGGCCCCTGTACCCAAGCCTTCAGTGAGAGTCCAGAAGAAAAGAAAAAAAGGTTTAAACGGGGATCAGCAAGCAGAGATATTGCATCACATCCCCGAAGAAGATATACATATTTTTATCTTCCTAGAAGGTACAAGTCGACGAATGAACGAAGCTAGAGCGGTGAAGATTAAGGACGTTAATTTTAAACAGCAGGTACACATATTGAGCGGAGCCTTCAACACCAGCGGCATTGAGAGCTATAAAGATTTCCCGAAAGACCAGGACAAAGCGGGGTTAGAGTTCCCTTTATCTGCAAAGGTGATGAAGGCAGTACGAGATTCAATGACACTCATCCCCAATGCTGGCCCTTCTAGCTACATCTTCCAGTACAAGGCCAAAAGAACTACCAAGCACTGTAAAAAAGGGGAACGGACTCCATACACCCACCCAATCCTAGGGGCAATATACAAAGATGCGGCAACTAAAGCCGGTTATCCAACAGTAACGCTTAATGTTTTTGTCCGTCACTCAATGGCACAGCAGCTAAAAAATGCAGGGGTGAGCTCATCCGATACCGCCTCCATATTGGGGAACACGAAGGGAATGATCGATAGTGTATATGCCCCAGAAATAGACGTGGCCCGGAAAACCACGATATTGAATATGCGCCAAAAACGGGCGAAATAACCATAGAAAAAATTGCGTGTGTGGCAAACCGAAAATTGACGAAAATACGAAATTTTAACTATACTATTTTCAAATAGATAGGAACCATCAACCGAAAGACGTTATCCTACCATAACGCTTTCTTCCGACAACTTATACCTTGCTGTTCTCCTTCTGCTTCCAACTGCCATAGCTACTGTAAGCGGCCCCAGCCTGCCTATAAGCATAAGAAGTATTACAAGCCATTTCCCGGTAACGGAAAGCGACGAAGTTATGCCGGTGCTTAATCCTACCGTTCCGTTGGCCGACACCGTTTCAAAAAGAATATCAAGAAACGCTCCATGCCTGCCGCTACTAAAGGCAGGGTTACTCCCTTCCGTTATAAGCAGAAGAAACAGGAACACCGTCACAACCGCGAATGATATGAACACAATGGAGATAGACCTTGAAACTATCGTCTCCGGTATAGTGTGGTTAAAAATATTAACATGCTCGTTGCCCTTATAGCGGGAAACCGCAAGACCGATTAACACAGCGAACGTAGTTATTTTTATTCCGCCGGCGACCGACCCGGGAGCGCCGCCTATGAACATGAATATGATAAACATATAAAGAGTAGTCGGGTTAAACTCGCCGACATCAAGATTGGAAAAACCGGCAGTGCGCCCGGATATAGAATGAAAAAGGGAATTCATTATTTTCTGCCCAAAAGGCATCTGGGAAAGAGTGTTGTGGTATTCAAAAAACAAAAAACCGATGGTTCCGGCAATAACAAAGATTGCGGTATATAGCATCATAAGCCTAGACTGAAGCGACCATACCCGCCTTTTGACTGATTGGTACTTGAACCGTTCGTAAAGTTCTCTAAAGACAAAAAAACCTGTTGCCCCGAAAGCTATTTGCATCATAACTATGGTGTCGACGAATGGACGGCTGTCAAAACCTTTAAGCCCTTCTGGAAGAATAGAAATACCGGCGTTGCAAAATGCCGATATCGAATGAAAAAGTGCTGTAAAAAAAGCTATCTTAAAACCGTACTCTCCGTACCATGCCGATGTAAGAAGGATGGTTCCAAGCAGTTCAAAACCGAATACGAGTACCAGAATAGAGTAAATGAGCTTTTCAAAATTTATACTGTGCGATGTGCTAAAGCTACTGTAAACCATTGCCGAGTCGCGGTACGAAACAGCCCTTCCAAGCACAAGCATAAAGATAGTTGAGACGAATATTATGCCAAGCCCCCCAAACTGTATAAGCACCAGTATTACCGCCTGCCCGAAAAGTGTAAAATTTTCAGCGACGTTAATGGTAAGAAGTCCTGTAACGCAAGTCGCGGATGTCGCCGTAAAAACAGCATCGACAAAGGAGATAGGCTTTAGGCGGGAAACAGGCAAAAGCAAAAGCAATGTCCCAGCTGATATTACCCCAACGAACAGCAATACCATCGCTTCGGATACCTGAAGCCTAGCCCAAGCTATACCCTGTCTTATACGCATAAGCGGTCAATTTTACCTCTAAAAAGCCTATTATCTGCATAAAAACAAAAAACATATTTCTCTTCTACACCAAAAACCGATTACAGGTTAGACTGTACCGCTATGAAAAAGATTTTGCCCAAAATCCAAATCGCCGCCGTAGCCTGCACCGCGGTACTTTTCCTTTCCGGGTGCAAAACTGATGACATCGTAAAAAAAGAACTGGAGCTTTTTAACGATGCCAACTACCGCTTCACCAACGGTAAGTACGATCTATCCAGGAAGTATTACAAGCAGATTTTGGACGAATTTCCAGACAGCCCTTTTCAGGTTCACGCTCTGCTTGGAGTAGCCGATTCATACTACATGAACAAAGAGTATGAAATGTCCGAAACGTCCTACGAGAGCTTTGTCGAACTCTACCCGATGACATCCACCACTGACCATGCCCTTTTCTACAAAGCGATGAGCCATTATCAGTCGCTGGGAAAAATACCTAGAGATCAAACACCGGCTCAAAAAGCGAAAGATCTGTTCGAACAATTTATAATAAAATACCCTGATCATTCAGCAATCCCTTTTGCTAAAAGTAAGATAGCAGAGCTGACCGACATGATATCCCGAAAGGATATCTACATAATCGAGTTTTATTATCAGATAGACAGCTTTGTCTCCTGCATATCGAGAGCAGAGGAGTTTGTAGCAAAACATCCAAAAAGCCGTTACGCACCAAAAGCGCTTCTTTTAAAAGGCAAATCGTACATGAAAGAAGAAGCGTTCAGCAAAGCGAGAAACACTTTTCAGAGAATCGTAGAAAACTTTGCCGAAACAAAAGAGGCATTACAGGCAAAAGCGGCACTTGAAGAGCTAAAAAAACTAAAAAACAGCTAAGCCAAAGCTGTCTCGCCCCGCCAGCGGTAGCACTGGCCTCCAGCAAAAGCAAAAGGCAGTTTTCCCCAAACGGCAAACACGACTTTTTGCATTTAACAAAAAAAATTATCTCTCCACTATCGTATCCGGCAGAGCTGTTAAAAAGGAATCTCCGGCATCAAGCTGTCACCAGCCACAACCAGATAAAAAGAGGCCTGCACTCTTGCGTTCAGATTCTATCTTAGATGCCGGCACCCTATAATGGGGCTGTTGCCGAATAAGACAATCTTGGTTTTGCTACAAATTACCAATCTCCAAAGGCTCTATTTTTAAGAAGTTAGAAAATAAACTTTCCCTTAAAATGCTTAAAAAACTCTTTTGCCAACAGCCCCTATAATGCTTTGAATATCCCTGCAAAAAGTATAAAATCGAGCTAAGGTAAAGATGAGGTAAGGATGCCAGAAGCTATATCGGGACATACAGAATTTCCCCAGCCTGTAACCACGCCAACCAAAGAGATAGCCCTTAAGGACAATTACGCTGTCACACAGGCGGAGCGCGACAGAGTGCAGGAAACGCAGGATATACGAAAGTCTGCGGAGATGTCGGAAATCGGCTCCCGTGTGAACATTATCGTTTAGCCTGCTGACACCGCCAGATACCAGCTCTTAAAGATACATAAAGGCTAGGAAGGTTTTATGAAAGCCATGATACCGAGTCGCGAAGCCCTACTAAAAGGCGTTTAAGCTCTTCGTTGCGGGACATATCCTTTTCGAGAACCTCTTTTGGAGCGTTTTTCACAAAATTCTCATTTGAGAATTTCTTTTCAAAAAACTTTATATCTTTTTCCGCTTTGGCAATCTCCTTTTCAAGCCTCGCCTTCTCTTCGTCTATATCTATTATTCCACCAAGCGGGATATAGACCTCAAGATCGTCCATTACCGCTGTCGCCGATGTCGGCGGACGCTCCATTTCGACAGAGATATCGAGCGAAGAAAGTTTTGCTAGAAAGCGTATCGAATCGGCATGCGCGCTTACCTTGCCTGCTATTTCCTCTGTCTCACATTTAAGCTTTGCTACCAGTTTGTTATCAGGCGGAATTTTTAATTCCGACCTTATAGTCCTCGCCGAAGTCAAAACCTCCATCACCAGTTTCATCTCGGCTTCGGCCGTTTCATCCAGAAATTTTTCGTCACGCGTTGGGTACTCCTCAACCATTATCGACTCGCCGTGGCCGGGAAGCTTTTGGTAAATCTCTTCCGTTACAAAAGGCATTATCGGGTGTAACAGCTTCAATAGCTTGTCGAGAACGTAAACCAATACAGCAAGCGAATCTTCCTTTTCGCTGGACTGAAGCCGTGTCTTTTGAAATTCTATATACCAATCGCAAAACTCGTTCCATGTAAACGAGTAGAGTATGTTGGCAAGATCGTTAAATCTAAATTTATCCAAAGCATTGTTAGCCTGAAAGGCGGTCTTTTGCAGTCGACTGAGTATCCACCTATCGGTTACATCCAGCTTTATTTCCGAAATATCTTTTACCTTCTCGTTCTCACCGAGGTTCATAAGCACAAAGCGAGACGCGTTCCAAAGCTTGTTTACAAAGTTGCGGTACCCTTCTATTCTCTTTTCCGACATCCGTATGTCACGCCCCTGCGACTCAAGCGCGCACATGGTAAACCGCAGAGAGTCGGCACCGTATTTGTACATAAGCTCGAGCGGGTCTATTACGTTTCCCTTAGACTTGCTCATCTTTTTCCCTTTAGCGTCTCTCACAAGCGCGTGGATGTAAACTTTTGAGAAAGGAGCCTTATCCATAAACTTCAGGCCCATCATCATCATCCTCGCCACCCAGAAGAAGATGATATCGAACCCTGTTACCAGCACCGATGTCGGATAGAAGGTCTCTAGTGCTTTGGTTTTTTCCGGCCAGCCGAGGGTCGAAAAAGGCCAGAGACCGGAAGAGAACCATGTATCAAGCACGTCGCTTTCCTGCGTTATCTTTCTGCTTTTGCATTTATAACATTGAACAACCTCATCAAGCGATACCGTCACCTCGCCGCAGTCATCGCAGTACCATGCCGGTATCCTATGCCCCCACCAAATCTGACGGCTTATGCACCAGTCGCGGATGTTGTCCATCCACTCGAAGTAGGTGTTCTCCCATGTTTTCGGGACAAACTCCATCTCGCCGTCCCTAACCGCTTTCGCCGCTCTCTTCGCAAGCGGTTTTGCTTTAACAAACCACTGCATGCTAAGGTTAGGCTCTATTACCGTCTTGCACCTATAACAGTCGCCAACGGCATGAATATGTTTTTTCATACTTTTAAGAAAGCCCTGCTCTTTGAGCTCTTCCACTATTCTTTTTCGGCACTCTTCACGGCTAAGCCCAAGATAGTTATCGGAAACATTTACCATCCGCCCATCGTCGCCTATTACCTTAATCTGCTCTAGGCCGTGGCGTTTGCCTATCTCGAAATCGTTAGGGTCGTGTGCCGGTGTTATCTTCAGCGCACCGGTACCAAAATCGACCGCTACATAAGAATCTTCTATTACAGGAATTTCTCTATCGGTAAGCGGCAGTTTTACTTTTTTGCCTACGAACGGTTTATATCTTTCGTCTTCGGGGTTTACCGCAACGGCACTGTCGCCAAGCATAGTCTCTGGCCTTGTAGTGGCGACTATAAGCGAGCCGCTTCCATCTGACAGATGGTATTCAATCTCATATAGATGCCCGTGTCTGTCTTGATACTCAACTTCAAGATCGGAAAGAGCTGTATGACACCGCGGACACCAATTGGTTATATACTTAGCCCTGTATATAAGCCCTTCTTCGTAAAGCTTGACGAACACCTCACGAACAGCTTTGGAAAGCTGTTCATCCAGAGTAAACCTTTGCCTATCCCAGTCGCACGACGCGCCAAGCTCTTTTAGCTGTTCAATAATTTTTCCGCCGTACTGCTCCTTCCATTCCCACACACGCTCCACGAATTTTTCCCGTCCCAGCGCGTGGCGGTCGGTACCTTCTAAGGCGAGCTGTTTTTCAACGACGTTCTGGGTAGCTATACCTGCATGGTCTGTCCCCGGCATCCAGAGGGTATTAAAGCCGCTCATCCTTTTATAGCGGATGAGAATATCCTGCAATGTGTTATCGAGCGCGTGACCAAGATGCAAAGAGCCTGTTACGTTAGGCGGGGGGATTACTATGGTAAACGGAGGACGCTCTGAGTTATCATCCGCTTTGAAGTATCCTTTTTCAAGCCAGTACTTATACCAGCGTCTGCCTACCTCTTTTGGGTCGTATCTTTTGCTTAACTCGTGCTTACTCAAAACTTTCCTGAATAATTAAAATGTTGGATAAATAAGAAACCACGATTCTACAACAGTCGAAGAGCTCTTAATCCTCTTTTTTTATTCGCCCTGCCGTTTTTTTTGCGATTTCAGCCGCCATCCCAGGTGCAAGCCCGGATATCATACCTTTTACAGATTCGATAAGCTCCGGCATAGCCGCCTCAAAACTATCTCCTACAAGCTTTGCTACCTCTTCGCGAATCGACCTTTCAAGCTCTCTCTCGATAACAAGCTTTACGTTATCCTCTACAGACTTCGCGATAATCTCCTCTAAAACTTCTTTCCCCTGCTTTTCGATAAACTCTTTCACGCTCTCCTCTACAGATTCCCGTAAAGAGTCCGGCTCCGCGTCTGCCTCCGAAACAGGCACAGAACCGCTGATGTCAAGTGCGGTACTTATCTTGCGGTGCGCCGCCTCATCGACAGCTTTTGTAACTTCCTCGGCATTATGTTTGTCCTTTAACGAGTCCCAGAGAGACTCTACATCGTACTCATCCGCACTCCCGGAAGATTCAATACTCGACCTGCCAAGAAGCGGATTGGATCCTAAAGGCTCCTTCACGATAGAATCAATTTCGTCATCATCAAGAAGCGTCTCTTTTATTTCACTCTCAAAGCTATATGCCAAAGAGTGAGCGTTCGAAGGGGCAAAGCCCGTCTCGGCAGAAATTTCATCGACCAGCATATCCTCCAAAGCAGACGAACCGTCCTTAACTATTTCGTCATTATCAAGAGGCTCGTTCTCCATACTGCCGGAACTCAAGACAGAACTAGAGAAACCCCCCGGCGGTTCGTCTTTAACATCGTTGGGAGTGATAAGCATCTCGTCATCGTCCAGCTCCTCGTAAAGGTCATCGTCCAAGCCTATGTCGTCTTCGATAATCTCTAGTTCATCGTCGGTCTGCATAATTTGACCAGCCATAGGCGAAACGCCCTGCGAAGCTGTAAGTGTGAGAATTTTTCTGGAATCAAAAGGAGCTGTGGTAGCTTTGCTTTCGTCCACCTGTTCGGCGGGCAAAGCCTCTGCCGTCCCCTTTTTTTCCACAAAGCTCTTAATAGCGGCAACAAACTCTTTAGATTTAAACGGCTTAGTCAGGTGTCCATCGGCTCCAACTGAGCCACCCCTCACGTCATCATAATTCTCAAGCTCTCCAGAAATAAGAACAACCGAAATATCTTTTGTCTCAGGAGAACCTTTTATCCGCGCGCAAAGCTCAAATCCGTTTATTTCCGGCATAGATATATCCGCGACAACAATATCGGGCTTTGCCTCATAAACCGCCTTAATCGCTTCCTGCCCATCGCTAACGACACTAAGGTCTATCCCTTCGTTTTCTAGGGTAAGCTTTATAACTTTCCGCATCGTTTCAGAGTCATCGGCAAAAAGAAGTTTTATTCCCAAATCGCCCCCTTTTTGTTGTCCCTTATCAATAGATGGTTTACCATCACCGGATTATATCCCAATTTTAAAACCAGATAAATCTATAAGCCTAAAAACAGGCGTTTGAGAAGAAGTTCTGCCGCTAGAGAGATTTAAGTATTGCTGATGGAATTTTATCCAGCGAAATGATGTCGTTTACTCCACCGAGTTTGATAGCTTCCTTTGGCATCCCAAACACAACGCACGACTTTTCGTCCTGCGCTATCGTATGCGCTCCAGACTTTTTCATCTCCAGCATGCCGGATGAACCATCCCCCCCCATACCTGTAAGTATCACACCTATAGAGTTGGCGCCGGCATATTTCGCGGTGGAATTGAAAAGTACCTCCACGGACGGTTTGTGTCTCATCACTAATGGGCCGTCTTTCACTTCCACATAATATCTGGCACCGCTTCTTTTAAGGAGCATATGGCTATGCCCGGGAGCGATAAGAACCCTCCCCGGTATAACGGTGTCGTTATTCTCTGCTTCCTTTATTACAAGCTGGCACAACCCGTTTAGCCTATCTGAAAAAGCTTTGGTAAAGCCCGCTGGCATATGCTGTACTATGCAGATTCCAGGAGAGTTGGAAGGCATCTGCATCAAAACCTCTCTTAAAGCTTCTGTTCCGCCGGTAGAAGCTCCAATAGAAATAATCTTGTCGGTAGTTTTTATCATTGCGGAGCTAAGCACCTTCGGCGCCGCTTTTTTTACGGCAGATAACCTTTGCGTATACACATCCATTTTCACCTTGGAGGCGGCCTTAACCTTATCGACAATCTCAACAACCATGTCGTTGAGCCCTCTATGAAGATCTATCGCCGGTTTGGCGACAATCTCCACGGCACCTGCTTCCATCGCCGCCATTGTGGTGTCGGCACCCGACTGCGTAAGGGAGCTTACCATAACCACCGGCATAGGCTTGGAATGCATAAGTTTTTTTAAAAATGTAATGCCGTCCATGCGCGGCATTTCGACATCGAGTGTCAAAACATCGGGATTAAGTTTTACAATTTTGTCGCGGGCGGCATACGGGTCAGTAGCGGTGCCAACCACCTCTATCTCAGAATCTTTGGAAAGCGCCTCGGCAAGTATATTCCGCACTACGGCAGAATCATCGACTATAAGAACTTTGATTTTTGACATTTAAGTTAAAAAAACTCTTCGTTGGAGTCACAAAAAGAAGATGTCTCTATAAGCATAATTGTACTTTTCCCAGCTTTACCAAGACCACCTATAAATTTACTGCTGTCTCTAAGACCGCCCAGAGCCTTATCCGCGGAAACAATCATATCCGGCTCAAGCTTTAGTATATCATCTACCATATCAACAAGAACTCCGGTAGACAACCCGTCATTCTCCACGACAACTATATTCTCCTCTTTTGGCCGGTCGCCACGCTCGGAAAACCCGAGCCTCTTCCTTGCGTCTACGACAGGAATAACCACCCCCCGCAGGTTCATTACCCCGGCGACAAACTCCTTGGAGTTCGGCACTATAGTTATATCTTTCTTTATAATAATCTCACGCACATCACCAATAATAAATCCATATTGCTCCTTGCCGAGAAAGAAGGTGAGGTACGATACCGTCTTTTTTTGGATATCGTCAGTTCCTCCGCCTTCACTAGCTAGAGCTTTGCTCTTAGCTGTTACTTTGACCGCCTTGTCAGGCTTTCCCACAGGGGCGGAAGTAGGAGCTGAACCAGCACGCGCTACTGTTTCATCAGCAGGTTTTGCGGCATCAGGGGTAGAGGTCTCTCCCGCTGTTACCGCAGATTCAGTTTCTACCCCCAAATCATTTTTCGCGCTATTCACCATGCTTTTAATCAAGTCGATATCATCGAAAAGCCTATCCCTATCTTCATCCGACACAGTTTCCTTGCCGCTTCTTATTCTGTCGAGGATAGTCTCCATTTCCGTAGCCGCCGCATGTATTTCGGTAAGCCCTACAAGACCGGCATTCCCTTTGATGCTATGAATCGCCCTAAACAGCTCATTAATCGTATCTGCGTCGGCTTTATTTTTCTCTAGTTCAAGCAGTGCCGCTTCTGCTATCTCTATATGAGAATCGCTTTCCTCAAAAAAAGCGTCCATCGCCGCGGAAGATGCCATCTACCCCTCCCCCATTAACCCTTCTACATTCATAACAAGTCCTATGGAACCGTCGCCCAGAATAGCTCCGCCCATAATAGACTTTACCCGCTGAAAAATAACTCCAAGATCCTTCAACACCACATTCTGTTGCTCCACTATAGCGTCGGTCAAGACACAGCATCGGTTTCCATTTTTTTCAATTATCAGGCAAACGCCATCCTGTGGTTTGGTGACATCGGTTTCGATTGAAAACTTTTGGTGAAGCCTGATAAGGGGATATATATCTCCTCTTATATTGACCATCTCTATACTGTCTTTAATCGAGAAGACCTCTTCGCCGGTCGGCCTTAGCGATTCCTTTACATCCTCGACAGGGAATATAAACTTACTCTCTCCTATGGCGACAATCAGGCCGTTTATAGTCACCAGCGTAGTGGAAATCGGAACCGATATGGTAAAGGTCGACCCCTCACCCAGCTTGGATTGGATAGATATTTTCCCTTTGGTATCGTCGATAGCCCGTCTAACCACATCCATCCCAACACCACGACCGGAGATATCCGTTACCTTTGCCGCAGTGGAAAAGCCGGGATGGAAAATAAGGTTAAACACCTCTTCGTCCGACATCGCGCTACCCTGAGCCTGATTTAGAACCCCTTTTTCTATAGCCTTTGCGATAAGCTTTTCCCGATTAAGCCCAGCCCCGTCGTCGTGAAGGGTTATATGCAGTGTCTCACCTATTATTTCGCCCTTAATCCGAACCGTGCCTCTTTCCGGTTTGCCGGCCGCCTTTCGTATATCCGGTGTTTCTACGCCATGATCCACAGAGTTACGGACCATATGGATAACAGGGCTTTCAAGTTTCTCGGCAAGGCTTTTATCGAGCATAATACCGTCTCCCTCGGTAATAACTTCTACATCTTTCCCGATTGCGGTGGCGATATCGCGCACTATTCGTGGAATTTTCTGGAATATCCCTTTGATAGCTACCTTCCGCACTTCCGACAGCCCATGCTGTAGCCTTAGCGTCAATTCCGAAAAATTCATGTTCGCGTTCTTAAATTCTTTAGAAATAACCTCGGCTCCATCCATAGAGCTAAGTCTTTTATCAAGATAGTTGAACACTTCCGAAATGATTACCAGCTCGCCAATCTGCTCCATAAACTCATCGACTTTCTCTTCGTCTATGCGCATCGTCTTTTGCATCGTCATGCTCAGTTTGGCGATCCTCTGCTCCTCCTTCTCCTTCTTCTGCTTGTCAATAGCTTTGCCTACCTGTTCCTCCGTCGCTACGCCTTGCTCTACCAGAGCGTCACCAACCATTTGATCCGGTTCTTTATTGGCAAGAGCCATTTCCAGAGCCTCTTTGTCTACCTCTCCACTGCCTACAAGAATGTCGCCAAGCTTTTCTACCTTGGGAAGCTCATCCGGTTCAACAAGAAGGTCGCCCAATACTCCAATTTGAGGCATAGCCCCATCTCCAAGCATGCTGTCAATCTCTCCTATCATTATTACCTGCCCCTTATCGCTCGCCAGCCTTCGGACAACCGACAGGCTTTTGGAGATTTTGTCTAAAAGTTCGGCATCTCTACCGCTTTCACGAAGACTGTTGACAGCGTCGTCTATATTGTCGAGGTGGCTGTTAAAGGTCTTTGGCGCTTTATCATCGCCTTTAGAAAGGTTATCATCCAGATTCTCTATAAAGTCCTTTTCATCTGGAAGAAGCTCAACCTTCATGTCGCCAGAGGCAAGCCTTTTGAACATCTCCATAAGAAAATCGGTACCCTTGAGAAGGGCATCTATAATCGTTGGGTTGATAGACCGTTTTTCCTTCCTGATATCATCAAGGAGGTTCTCCAGTTTATGAGAAAAGCCGGTAATATGATCGAGCTTAAAAAAGGCGGAACTGCCTTTAATGCTGTGAACAGGTCTAAAAATGGAATCTACTATATTCAGGTCATCTGGATTCGTTTCGAGGGCGACAAACTTTTCGTCAAGCCCTTCAAGCGACTCGAACACTTCCGACATATATTCCCGAAATATTTCAGGATCCATATCAGTCATACCAAGACTCCCCAGCGATACTTTGCAACAAATTTAACAAAGAGTTTTTAAACATTTATACTTAGCTACAATCCGTCCTTTCCAGCTAACTGTCAAAGGCACCCATACTTCTAAAATTATATCTTAAGTAAACCTATCGGTCAGTCATTCTAGCAATCATAACCACTATTGAACTATGATTATTTATATAATATTGGAAAAAATCTTTACACTTTAAAAATAGAGAAGCGATAGCTTCCAGATGAAAATTCCGTATTTCGCGCAACTTGTATCCCATGCTTCTATTTTTGGTAAATCGTAGGCTGGGCGTACCTAAAACTATGATTAAGCCCTGTCAGGCTCTCAGAATGCCCGATAAAAAGGTATCCGTTGGGCTTTAAAAGTTTGTGATATTTGGACACCAGAACCTCCTGTGTCGGCTTATCGAAGTAGATCATAACATTGCGGCAGAAAATATAGTCGAACTGATGCTTAAATGGAAAGTTTTCTGTCATTAGGTTAAATCTTCGGAAAGTAACAATCTGCCTATATTCCGGCTTGATACGCATCATCTCTCTGCCTTTAGGGCCAAGCTCTTTTACAAAATATTTCTTAACCATATACGGCGGCACTGCGTCCACTCGTTTTACATCGTAGAGTCCGTTGCTAGCTTTTTGGAGTATATCTGTCGAAATATCGGTAGCGAGCATCTTAAGGTTCCACTCCGGTTTTTTGTTCTTTAAATGAGCCTGCATCGTAAAAAGAAGTGAGTAGACCTCCTCCCCCGACGAACAGCCGGCACTCCATATACGAAAAGTGCTGTCGCGCTTCTTTTCCTTTTCGGCTATCATCTTGGGGATAACGGTATCAAGAAAACTGAAATGGTTTATTTCCCGAAAAAACGAAGTGAGGTTCGTCGAAATGTCATCAAGCAGAGGCACTATCGCATTGCCTGTCTGGTCTTTTTTTATAAAGCTGTAGTACTCCCTGTACGACCTATACCCCTCCCTTATCAGCCTGGAGCGGAGCCTTGTGCGTAGCAGTTCCTTCTTGGTATCATTTAGTGAAATACCGGACTGTTCGTAAATGAGACGGCGGAAAAGATCAAAGTCTTCATCAGTAAGATCTTTTAATTCTGCTTTCAGATGACCACCTGTTGCTGACGAAAAAAGACTCATTTTATAATTTAATTTCTACTCGCTTAAAGCAAAGCTCAACGAACCCGGCTTTACAGCATGAAAACAACGACAAACCCGACCTTCTCGACAAAAGAGCCTTGCCGTCACCTAAAAACAGTATTCTATGCCTAAGTAGAATCGGCCTGCCTTACCGTTTCCAATTCGGCTACAGACAGTACTCTGTCAATATCGAGAAGTATCTTAACTTTTCCCTTCACCTTCCCCATACCAAGAATAAAGTCGGT
The DNA here is from genome assembly GCA_024275955.1 of Nitrospirota bacterium. Lineage (GTDB taxonomy): Bacteria > Nitrospinota_A > UBA7883 > JACRGQ01 > JACRGQ01 > JAJRYD01. Next base: position 52,959 of record JAJRYD010000029.1, on the reverse strand, counting down.
ATCGACAGAACCTCCAAAAGCCGGAGATGGGTCGATATCTGCCGACGAGATATCCAACACCTCCGCAACGGTATCAACAACAATTCCAAGAAGAATATCAAGTACATTTACCACGATTATGCAGGTCTCACGGGTATACTCTATCGCCGGCATCCCAAACTTCAGCCTGAGGTCTATAACAGGGATAACCCTGCCCCTAAGATTGATGACACCTTTTATATAGTCTGGTACCTGAGGCACCTCAGTGATTTCCATAACACTAATAATTTCACGGACTTTTAAAATTTCCAGCCCATATTCCTCGTCAGACAGAACAAAGGTAAGATACTTCCCCTCCTGACTATTAGCATCGGAGGACTGTATTTTGGCATTTGCCGTTTCTACCGACGACTTATTAGTGTCAGCTAATTCTTCCATCTCTACCTCCTAACAAAACTATCAATCCTAGAGAAACCCGAATCCGCTCCATTATACACCAAAGCAGTTCACGAAGAAGCCAACTTAAAAATACCGCCGATATCAAGGATAAGGCCAACAAGCCCGTCACCCAGTATGGAACTGCCTGAAAAACCTTTTATCCCCTGCAACCGTTTGTCGAGGTTTTTAATCACCACCTGTTGCTGGCCCAACAGATCATCTACCAAAAGACCTCTTTTGTCGTTATCAGTGTTGACAATTATAACAAGACTTTCGGAAATATCCTTATCTCCGTTTTGTATTCCAAAAAGATCGTGCAGGCGTACCAGCTGTATCATCTCTCCCCTTACATTGAGCATCTCGCCCTTTCCAATAACCCTCGTAAACTGCTCCGCTTTTGGCCTTATAGACTCGCTGATTGATATGGTAGGGATTATATATCTCTCGCTTCCAACCTGCACTAACATACCATCGACGATAGCCATCGTAAGAGGAAGCCTGATAAGAAAGGTGCTACCTTCCCCCAAAACCGTCTGAACTTCCACACGCCCGCCAAGGCTATCGACATTTCTCCTCACCACATCCATACCGACACCTCGGCCAGAAAGGTCTGTCGCTACCGCGTGGGTAGAAAGCCCCGGCCTGAAGATTACCTCTATAAGCTCCTCATCACTGTATTCTCCGTCTTAGGTAAAAAAGCCTTTTTCAACACCTTTTGCCTTCAGCTTCGCAAGGTTCAAGCCTCTCCCGTCGTCCTTGATTTCTATTACGACGTTACCGCCTTTGTGGTAAGCGCTTAAGGTAACGGTACCTTCGGGGCTTTTGCCGGCGGCGATTCTCTCCTCCACAGTGTCTATGCCGTGATCAACCGAATTCCGAAGGATATGCACAAGCGGGTCGTTTAGCTGGTCTACTATGGTTTTATCTATTTCGGTATCTTCCCCATCTACTTCAAGAGTTACACGCTTATTGGTTTTCCTAGAAAGGTCTCTTACCAGCCTATTCATTTTGCCGAAAGTCTGCTTTAACGGCACCATTCTAAGGCTCATTATATGATCCTGTATCCCGTCGGTAATTTTGGCCATCTCCGAAATATCCTTAGAAAGCCGCGCGTTCGTGTCTGAGGCAAGAGCCTTATTCTGCGAAATAATCGACTGCGAAATAACAAGCTCACCCACAAGGTCCAGCAAAATGTTCAGCTTAGAAGTGTCTACTTTGACAGAGGAGGATTTGAACTCTTTCTTTTTCGCGCCTTGTGTGGCAACAGCTTTATCTACATCTTTTCTTGGAACCCCCATCTCGACAAGAACTTCACCAACAGGCTTCGATTTTTGGGTCAGCGCCGCTTCCAGCTTCGCGGGGGAAACCGCTTTTTGCTCTACTAAAATCTGTCCAAGCTTCGGAGGCCCCGTATCGTCATCATCTTCCATAGAAGCGAGGTAAAGCTTCCTGTCGATAAGCTCCACTATCGGCTTAACATCAAGTGGGTCGCACTCTCCCCTAAAGTTAGGAAGCTTTTCCCTTCCTTCGCTAAGTAAGTCGTGAAGAAAATGAAGCCCCTTTTCAAGCAAATCCTTTGAAGCAAGAAGTATGTCTATTACCTCGGCATCAATATCGAGCATAGACTTGCGGGCCTGATCCAGCATGTTTTCGGTCTGGTGGCAAAGAAAGTTTACCTCGGTCATACCAAGAAAACCGGCCGCGCCTTTAAGGCTGTGAAAAATCCGAAACAGAGAGTTTACTATCTCCATATTCTTCGCGTCTTCTTCAAGCTCGATAAGGTAATCCTCCACCTTTCCTAAACTTTCAGAAGATTCCTCAAGAAAACCATCGAAAATTTCGACATCGTTTTCGTCCAGAAGAACCAGCTCTGTACGCTTACCTTCACCATCTGCTTTGGCTTCCTCTTTAGGAGGCACTGTTTCTACCGGCTTTTTCGGCGCAGGCGGCACACTGCCAGACCCTACAGGGAAAACCTCAACTTCAATTTCGAAAACCGACTTAAACTCTCCGATAAGAGCATTGAACTTATCTTTTACGTCCTCAAAAGCGGAGGTTCCGCCAAGCACATCTTTGACAATATTTATCCCTTCATTAGTAAGTCTTATTGCGTCAGGGCCTTTACCGGAGCTGGAATCGAGCAGAAATTTTTCGAACAGCTGAGAAACTCCATCAAAAATACCGACAAGCTGGAGTGGTTCTGTAGAGGCGAGCAGTACCTTAACTTCGTCAGCCATGCTACTAGCTTCAGAGGTCTGCAAAAGATCGCCAAGATACTCGTCTATCATCATAAGGTGCATAGCGAGCTTATCGAGTTTTTCAATTATTTGGGCGGACACTACAATTCTTACCCCACAAAAAACCGGCCTAGCGCGCGAGAATAGGACAGACCATTTGCACAGGCCAAAACCAGAGGCAAGGCAAGCCTACGGTAAAGCCAACAAATGAACCTACCCTTTATACTATTGATTTGAAGATGCTCATTCAAGCATATCTTCAAAAATAGGCGGAACTTGGGCAAAAAGCTGACGCAATATTTCGGAGCATATCTCTCTAATCTCCCATTGTGCTGATTTATCGACCCTAAGGCCAATAAGGTGCCGCCATTCACGAAAATTGGCAGAAACCACAATTTCGGAGGTAACAGCGTTTGGGAGTACATAGCGGGCATCTTCTTTTCGTATCTTCATCGCTTTGAGCTTTTGGTAAACTTCTTGGCTTTGCTTTAGATGCCTGTCATAAAGTGTTTTCGCCTCGTCATTCTCGGCAATTGAGGGCGGTATCATAAACGCAAAACCACTTTCGTCTACATACCTCTGCGACTGTTGGGAAAAAGAGGCAATCCGGTGTCTTACTATCTGATGCGTAAAAGCCCTTGAGCCGCCTTTTATCCGAAACGTGGCCGACGCATGCTCCAGAACCGAAGTATGACCGCTTTTTATAAGCATTCTTATGAACTTGCGGGACGACTCTTCGTTTATTTTATCGTGAGAAAGGTAGCAGGTACGACCGGCATTTTCGATAACCCTATCGGCATTGGGCGTTATCGCTATCAGCTCCACCTCGGCCTGCCCCGCCTTGCCGGAAGATATCAAGTCCACCCTATCCCCCTTCCATCTAAATGAAGCATGCGGTATGCTACCGCTTCTTAAAACAGTATTCAATAAGAAGGTTAGATGAAAGGAATGATTCTCGCCGCCGGTTACGGCATACGTCTAAGACCAGAAACCGACAGATTGCCAAAACCGCTCTTCTCCATAGGCACAACCAACATGATAAGAAACAGCATAGGCTACCTTACGCACTACGGCATAAAAGATATCGCGATAAATATCCACCACCTCCGCCACTTGATACTAAAGGAACTTTCTTGGGGGGTGAGGGATAAGGTTACACTCCATATAGTAGAGGAAGAGGAGATTATGGGTACCGCGGGCGGCATAAAAGGCGCCGAGAGCTTTCTTGCAGGCTCCACTTTTGCCGTTATAAACAGCGACATACTGCACGACATAAACCTCGACGAAATGCTAAAAATCCACGAATCAAACAGCGCGGTAGCGACACTGGCACTGCGGGACAACCCAAACCCCGGCAAGATAGGAACTTTGGCGGCAGATACAAACGGCAGGCTGGCGCGCTTTTTAGATACCACCATGCCGGGCTACAAAGCCGGTAACGTAGAGCCAAAGCAGAAAATGTTTACCGGAGTAGCTATCTTCTCAGCAGAAATTTTTGACTACATACCGGCAGGCAGGAGGGTAGATATCTCTACAGAAGTTTACCCCAAGCTGGTAGAAACCGGCAAACCTATATATACTTACAACCATACAGGCTACTGGGCAGATATCGGCACACCGAAAACCTATTCCGATGTGCGTATGGATGTCGCCCTTAGCAGGTTCAAAACATACTCCATCAAATAGGAAAACATAATGAACGCAATCTACTACGACGGCAAACTGACATACCGCACAGACCTGCCCGAACCGCAAAGAGCAAAAGGCGAAGCGCTTATAAAAGTCACTCTGCGGGGCATCTGCAGAACAGATCTGGAGCTTACCAAAGGTTACATGAACTTTAGAGGAGTCCCCGGCCACGAGTTCGTCGGCATAGTGGAAGACGCAGACGACAAAACCCTCATCGGCGGCAGAGTGGTAGGCGATATAAACTGCGGATGCGGTGAATGCCCCGAATGCCGGATAGACGACGAGCACCACTGCCAGAACAGAACAGTACTCGGCATCTTGGGGCGCGACGGAGCATTCGCCGAAAAGCTGACACTGCCGGAAAAAAATCTACACACAGTGCCGGATTTCATAAGCGACGAAGAGGCGGTATTTATAGAACCTCTATCGGCCGCTTTCCGCGTGGCGGAGCAGGTAAAGGTAATCAACAACGATGTGCTGGTGCTGGGCGACGGAAAGCTGGGGCTTCTTATAGCGCAGTCTCTTGCGTTCCTTAGAGCCGACGTAGTGCTTTGCGGCAGACACCCGGAAAAGATGGAGCTGATACAGATGGCCAACCTCACCACCAAAACAGCGGACGAACTTTTGCCAAACAAAAAGTATTCTGTAGTGATAGAAGCTACAGGCAGTAAGGAAGGGTTCCTTACCGCTATGGAGCGGATAAAGCCAAGAGGCAAGCTGGTTATAAAGTCTACCCTTGCCGAACAGCCGTATGTAGACCTTAACCAGATAATCGTAGACGAAATCTCGATAATCGGCTCCCGTTGCGGTTCGTTCGAGCAAGGCATCGCCCTTCTGGAACAAAAAGGGGTAAAAGTAAAAGAGCTTATACAAAAAACATATCGGCTGGAGAAAGGTTTGAAGGCGTTTGAAGAAGCTGGAAAAACAGGCGCGCTCAAGATACTATTAGCCTGATGTTACCTGTAATATTCGAGATTGGCCCGCTAAAACTTTATTCATACGGCCTTATGGCCGCCACAGGCTTTCTCGTCGCCTCTTTCCTTATGGCCAGCAGAGCAAAAACCGAAGGCGAAGACCCAGAAAAAGCACTAGACCTAGCTTTCTATATAGTACTCTCGGCGCTTGTAGGCGCGCGCATTATGTATGTGCTTATAGAATGGCCAAGCTACATCCATAACCCGCTAAAAGTTTTTATGGTATGGGAGGGCGGGCTTGTCTTTTACGGCGGGTTCATCGGCTCGGTAGTCACAAGCATCTGGTTTGTAAGAAAACATAATATAGAAGCATGGAAGATGGCAGACATTATAGCCCCTGCCCTAGCACTTGGGCATATGTTTGGGAGGCTCGGCTGTTTCGGCGCCGGATGCTGTTACGGCGATGTCAGCGATGTGGCATGGAGCGTAATCTTTACGCACCCCGCGTCGCTCGCGCCGCTAAACGTACCGCTACACCCAACCCAGCTCTACATGGCGCTAAACGAATTGGTAATCTTTCTTATTTTGATATCTGTAAGACGGTTCAGACAATTTAAAGGGCAGATATTTTTGCTATGGATGATTCTCTACGCAATCGGCAGGTTTACTATAGAAATATATCGGGGAGACCCTCGCGGTTTTATCGGCCCATTTAGCACTTCGCAAGCTGTTGCCATAGTTGCCCTCGCCGTAGCCTCCGCCCTTTATGCCAAACTTTTGGCAAAGAGCAAGCATGATGAGGAAGCAGAGGGGTAGGTTTTATAAAAACGGAGACCGATGTCGAGGGATACTCCTTCCTTATGTTGTCTTCCCTACAGACCCTTGGCTATTTTTTTCATAATCTCTTTATTTTCCCCAAGTTTGCATATTGAATCACAATGCAGTTTCAAATCGGAAAATAATATATAGCGTACTTCAACTTCGCCATTTTTGATTGCCGGCCGGTTTAATTGTAGCATCACCTCTTTTTCCCTATTGTCGGGAATAACCAAGTAAAGCGTCGGTCGGTTATTAGGAAATGTATAGAATAAATCTTTTAATCTTAAAATTCCTGAATAGATGGAAGTACTCTTTTCCACTTCAAACGCACATACAATGTTGTTCGAGCCTTTTTTAAACCAGACAGCGTCAATCAAAGCTATAGTTTTGAATGTATCTTTATCAACACCAACATCTAATTTAGGAAAGCTTGGTAGGCTTATAAAAGAAAAACTTTTACCCTTATGGCATTTTGCCCTATCGTTTGAGGCGCTAATAACATCATAGCCAAGTGAATTGCCAATCTTTAAGAGATGGTACTGCATCTCTGTATGGATATCTTCCTCTTCATTTTCCGCCACTACCTTGCGGTGACGGTTTTTAACCATCTTTTCAATTTTGGTTTTTTCTTTTTCTGAAAGCGTATGTTCATCACCGATATGAATTTTTCCAACACCGATATCAAACAAAAACCCGGAAATTGCGCCCAGATCGCTCGATAAATCATTCTTGAAGGCGGCATTTGTATGCATAATAACAGCGCGCATTTTCCGATATTCATCCCATGACCCCAGTCTTATTTTTTCTTTAAAAAGGCGATTGAAGCCGTTCACTATAGCTGTGTTGAAAGGCGGAATTATCGTTGGGTGCAGAAAATACAAGATGTTGGCCACGGCCGGACCAAGACCTTTAATCTTACGCTGATTAAGTAAAATTATTTCCTTTAAGATTTGTTCTTCACTGATGGAATTATGGCAGTTTTCCAGAAATTGTCCAAATGCGGCTTTGTTATCCTCATTTTCATAAATATCAGGAATGCGTAATTTCGGTTTCCAGTAAAACGGATGCGAAGCGCCGATGAAAACCTGTTTTTGCTCTGTAATACAGTTTAAGACAAACTCCAGTGAAGAGCCTTTAAAGTCATTCCCAAAATTTTTCTCTTTTATATCCCGTATAACATCCTGCACGCCTCTCCTAATAGAACGAAACGCTTTGAGACGCTCGTCGTTATTTACAAACCAAGTGTTATAAACAGCCTCCCCATCCTTTTTATAGCGCTCGATTATCGGTCGTAAATTCTGGCTCATACTTCTTTATTCCCTTATACTATTTCCTTAACAGCCACGCGGTAAGTTTATCAGCAAATATGAGAGAAAATCCAGCTTACCGCTTGAAGCTGGATGAACGAACAAAGCAGACCAGCCCCCCCTTTACCCCTTAGCAGGTTTTGCCAGAAGACCTCTTACAACCGATGAAACTGTGTTGACGAGAAATAGTATAAGAGCCGCCACGTTGCCGACCCCTCCCCATACATGCAGTTCGTCAAGGTCAAAGATATCGCCGCCTACTCTAAGCGAAAGCGAAACATGCAAAAGCAGAAGGTGCGAATAAAAGCCGGCTCTATACGGAACAGGAATCCGCAATACCGCCGGAAAGATTATCGGCGCATGCCCGAAAATCATGGTAAATGTAAAGCCTAAAAAGAGTGCGTGCAAGAATGCGTCGTACACAAAGCCCGGCTCCAGCTCGCCGGCAACTACCGCTATAGCTCCGCCGATTATCAGCCAAAAGTAGCCGGCCAAAAGACAGACAGCCACATACCGTGTAAGGCCTTTCTGCCTTACCGTAACTCTTGCAACACCGAAGGTGAGTAGCCAGAGCGAAATGAAAATCATACCAACGCCTGCTATCCGCACACCGATGCCGGGCAAGAACCGCTCTAACGCAATACCTAAAAGAAAAACAGCAACAGCAACAGAAAATAAAGAGAGAATATTTTTGCTATGGCTAAGCACACGGCTTAATTCCAGCCTCTCTCCCGCTATCGTCAGCACAAGAAACGCTACCCACCAAAGCACAAAGTTGTATATAGGCTCGCCGGATAGCCAGAGAAGGTTTCCGATAAAAAGAGAGACAGCGCCAAGCGCCATGATGACATTAAAAAACTCTAACTGCCGCTTTAGAACTACGGCATACATCAAGATAAGAACTATGCTCGAAAGAAAGATAAGTAACTGCGGCGCACCGTTAGAAACACCAAGCAATGCCAGCAGACCGCCAACACCGGCAAGAAGCGGAGATAGATAACCCCACGGTGTCTCTAGCGCTACAGCCCTTTCCAGCCCTATCACGGTACCGAGAAAGGCGGCAATCATAAGAGGCCCATGCGCCTCCGGTAAATCGAAATGTATAAACGGCAGATCGAAACCGAGCCTTATAAGGCCGGAGTAGAGCGCGCCGATAAGCGAGAGCAGACCGACAGCAAGCAGAGGAAACCTTACTTTATAAAGGAACATCGAAACCTTTAGAGTCCAAGCTGTTTCCTTGCGTCGCCCGACATCATTTCGTTTGTCCACGGCGGATCTACCGTAAGAACTGCTTCTACCTTTCCCGCGGACGGAAAAATCTTCCTGATGGCATCAACCACTTCGATTTTAAGGAGGTCTCCCATCGGGCAAGCCTGTGAAGTCATCATCATCGTAACAAAAACGTCGTTACCGCTGACATTAACATTATAGATCAAACCCAAATCGACTATGTTTATGCCGAGTTCTGGGTCGATAACCGATTTAAGGCTATCTAAAATATCTTCCTTATGCATTGCCCCCCCTGCAATTAAGGGGCAACTATACCAGAACCAAACCTAAAATAATACTTTGTTAAAAATAAAGAACCGCTCAGCCGATATCAAAAAGATTTATAGAGCTGTTTTTTACGCTCAAACCGTCACCTTATAACAGCTTTAGAAGCAGAGAAACCGGCACCTGCAAAAACAAACCGTAAAACCTAAAACCATTATTTATTAGAAAATTTTATTCCCCCCCAAAGCGTCACCCGTCTTGCAAATAATAATTCACAACAACAGCCTTGAAAATTCACCAACAGGTTTTCCATACCGTTACCGCCAAAGACTGTTCTTAGTTACTGTTGATGCTTCTTTCTCGTTTAATCGCCCCAACTGTTTTGGTGATACCTGTTTTTATGCTCTCTATCATCACCTTTTGGGTATCGCCACCACCCTTCAAATTCAAATCATATATTGAGCTTTCGGCTCTCCCCGCAAACAATCTTTATCAGCAAACCTCCGATAAGCGGTATTATAGCGCCATGGCAGAAACGATAACTGTGGTAGTGCGGGAGGGGGACGAAGATATACGGGTAGACCGCTACCTAGCGGGAGAGCTTTCGGAATTTACACGCGTAAAAGTTACTCGCCTTATAAAGGAAAAAAAGATATTAATGAACGGCAAGGCGGTACTGCCGAGCCGCCATACCAAAGCCGGCGATAAATTCGAAATAGCTCCAGAAATTCCACAGACAGTAGATACGATAGCTGAAGATATACCGCTTGATATCGTTTACGAAGATGGCGACATCGTAATCGTCAACAAGGCTGTCGGGATGGTGGTTCATCCTGCCAAAGGAAACTTGACCGGCACTCTGGTAAACGCTCTTTTGCACCATTGTAAAAACCTTTCCGGGATAGGCGGCGAACTGCGCCCCGGCATCGTGCATCGTCTCGACAAAGAGACATCCGGCCTTATAGCGATAGCAAAAAACGATACGGCGCATCTCTCGCTTAGCGAACAGCTTGCAAAACATACTATGGGACGCGCCTACCTAGCTGTCGTACGCGGAGTTATGCGGGAAGAAAAAGGCAGAATAGAAAAGCCGATAGGCAGGCACCCACAGCATAGAAAAAAAATGTCGGTAAATACCAATGCCCCTAAAGAGGCGGTAACGGACTTTGAGACGGTTGAAACCTACGAAGAAGCTACGTTCCTAAAGGTAAAACTGCGGACAGGCAGAACGCACCAGATAAGGGTGCATCTCGCGTCGATAAACCACCCGATACTAGGCGACATGGTATATGGAAAACGCAGAACAAAACTTATATCCCGCCCCGCCCTCCATGCGGCGGAACTAAGGCTCATACATCCCAAAACAAAAAAAGAGATGACATTTACGGCCGAACAGCCGGAAGATTTCGCAAAGCTCCTTATACGGCTAAGAAACATGGAAAAACCGTGAGCCTGTCTGCCGCGAAAGGGCAATCCGGCTTGTTAAAAGTTTTCTGAATAAACCTTATAGCAGTTCTTGCCGGACTGCTTGGCAAGATACATCGCGTTATCCGCCTTTTTGATAAGTATGTCGGGCTGAAGGCCGTCATCAGGGAAGAGTGCTATACCAATACTCATTCCTACCAGCAGATCGTTACACATTATCTTCTGGGTCTGGTTGATAGCACCGACCACCTTGTTGGCGACCATAGCGGCATCTTTCACACTTCTTACAACCGGAAGCAGAATTACAAACTCGTCTCCGCCGAATCTTGCCACGGTATCTTCCGCTCGTACACAGCTGTTAAGTATCTCCGCGACCTTTTTAAGCAGTGCGTCTCCCACATCGTGTCCAAGGTTATCGTTTACCGCCTTGAAGCCGTCTAGGTCCATAAACATCACCGCCCCCGTCTCTTTGGTTCGTTTGGCATGCTCAAGAGTATTCGAGAGCCTATCTTCAAACGTGCGTCTATTAGGCAGTGATGTAAGCGCGTCGTGGAAAGCAAGGAAGCTTATCGCTTCTTCTTTTTTCTTATGCTCCGTAGCGTCCCTTATTATCCCCTGATAGCCGGAGATTTTCCCCGCCTTGTCTTTTTGGATAGCGGCGGTAATGCGGGCAAAAATCAGTTCTCCCTTTCTATTTACAAGTTCTGCCTCGTGGTCTTTCACATACTTGTGAGTTCTTATCTTTTCCACGAATGCGTCTCTATCTTCAGGGTTTTTGTAAAACTCTTTCATATTTTTGCTTAGTATTTCTTCTTGTTTATAGCCAAAAAGGTCGGCGCCTGTCTGGTTCATTTCAATCAGGTTCCCGTCAAGGTCGGATATGTAGACAACATCTTTGGAACTCTCAAAAAGAGAACGCCATTTTGCTTCCTGCTGTCTTAGTATGTCCTCATTACGCATCCGCCCTTCTATATTCTTGCCCATCAGCATAAACCCTTGAGTAGTCTTTTTCCTGTCGCGGTAATCAATAATCGGCGATATTCTCAAGCCGACAACTCTTTTTTCACAGCCTCTTTTTAACTCGATGATTACGCTATATTCGCCTTCTTCCCTCACCTGATTCATAGCCATCTCAAAATTCATAAAATTGCCGTCTTTCTCTTTGCTATGTATCTGCATGACGGTTTTACCAATCACCTGATTTAGCTTGTACCCAAAAACATCTTCAGCCGCAGAATTAAAATAAACGATCCGCATCTCAGTATCGGTAGCTATTACCGCGAGGTCTTTGGCCGAATTAAGCATGCTGTCGAGAAAAATAGTTTTCTTTATTAAAGTCTCTTCAAAAGCGCTTAGAACCTGCTCCTCTTTCATTACGATATCTTTTAGCGATTGGATATACCTGCCTTCCATCATTCCTTTGATAATATCGCCCTGAGAAACCACTCCAGACAGGTTCCCGTTTCCGCTTGTCACCACAAGCCGTCTATGTTTTCTCTCCCGCATTAAGCGCGCCGCCTCTTGAATAGGCATGTTCGGGTCGATAGATAAAAGAGGGTGGCTCATCACCTCAGCCACAGTCAGCCTATCGAGAGCGGCCCTCTCGGTTAGAAGCCTTGCTACATCCCGTTCGCTTACAATCCCCAAAGGCTTCCGCTCTTTCATAGCAATGGTATAGCTGAAATTTTCCTCAACCATTTTGGATATTACCTCTTTAAGGCTGTCAGATGGGGAGCAGGTCAAAGGCTTTTTTGTCATTATTTTGGAAACTTTACGCACCATCCCCTGCGCCAGCCCCATGCCGGATATTATGTTTGTATAACTCACGATACCAACAGCCTTGCCGTCGTCATCGACAATCGCTATGTGGCGAATACCGTTGGAACAGATAACACGGTAAGCGTCAAAAACATCGAGATCACCATGAGCGGTAACAAGCGGACTGCTCATTACATCTTTCACTTTGGTCGTCTCAAATGGTCTGCCGTCATTTGCCATTCTTACCAGATTGCTCTCGGTAACTATGCCGATAGGCGTATCGCCATCCACTACCAAAAGAGAACTTATCTTCTTTTCTATCATGGTGTTGGCCGCAACAGAAAGATGACTATCTGGGTCGCAAAATACAACCTTGGAGGTAAGAATATCCTTTATCGGCATCTTCCCTGCTTCAGCTTTCCCCATATATCCCCTTTAATCAGCCAGCCATATCACCGCCTCAAGCCATGCGATGGAGTGCAAAGCAACCTTAATTTAGCAAATTATTATACCCTTGTGCCAAGAACTAGCCAACCGCCTAAACAGGCTTTATAAAACAGCATAAGCTATGAGAAGAAAAAGCGTATTAGATATACTTAAAACGCAATTATTCATTACATACACTAGCCTGCCGGTGCCAAAATTTCAGCAACATATTAAACTATAAAAGTCCAAACTCAGGCGAGAGTTAAAGTTCTGCGGAGAAAAGTGGAAATCAGCTCATACGTTTGGCAAAATCGGCAAGACGGACAAGCCCTTCTTTAAGCCGCTCTGTATCCATGGCATAGGAAAAACGAAGGTGGTTTTCCATCCCGAAAGCAGAGCCTGGCACCGGAGCTATAAGCGCCTTCTCTATTAAAAGCTCCGTAAGTTTAAGCGAGTTATCTATTCTCTCACCATCAACTGTCTTACCTATCCATTTTGAAAAATCTGGAAAAAGATAAAACGCTCCCTTTGGAGAAACAGACTCAACGCCGTCCAGCAAATTCATAGCCTTCACCATTATATCCCGTCTTTCACGAAACGTTTCCACCCTCTCACTTAAAAATGAAAAATCGCAAAGAGCTTCGGCCGCTCCAAACTGCATAGGCGTTACAGGATTAGAAGTCGACTGCCCCTGTATCTTTACCATCGCGGAAATTATATCCTGCGGCCCAAGAGTATACCCAAGCCTCCAGCCGGTCATCGAAAATGTTTTTGAAAACCCGTTCACAAGCAGAGTCCGTTTTCTAACCTCCTCGCTTATCGTTATAGGCGCGAGCGGTTTTACCCCGTCATAAACTATTTTGTCGTATATTTCATCGGATATAAGCACAAGGTTATGCTTAACCACAAGGTCGGCTATCTTCCTTACAACTGCGTCGGTAAAAACTCCGCCAGACGGGTTGCTTGGAGAATTTAGAATTATCCCTTTAGTTTTTTCTGTGATTTTTGCCGTAATTTCATCAGGGTCGGGATTAAATCCGTTCTCTCCGGCACAGTTGATTATTACCGGCTTGCCTCCGGCAAGTTTTATCTGGTCCGGGTAGCTCACCCAGTAAGGAGCAAAAATAATAACCTCGTCGCCTTCTTCGAAAAGCACCTGCGAAATGTTATAAAGCGAATGTTTGCCACCAAGCGAGACCATAACCTCTTTTTTGGTATACGAAATACCTGTCTCTTTTTTTATATGGTTAATTATCGCGTCCTTGAGAACGTCATGCCCGCCGACAGGAGTGTACTTGTTCTTTCCCTCTCTTATCGCTTTTATCGCCGCCTCTTTTGCGAAGTCAGGCACGTCGAAATCAGGCTCACCAGCAGAAAACCCGATAATATCTTTGCCTTCGTTCCGCTTTTCATTAACCAGAGCGCCTATTGCCATTGTCGCCGAAGGGGCGAAAGACGACATTCTTTTTGCTAGTTTCATCTTATTCTTTACCTGCCAAACTTTCTCTTTAACGCATCTTCTACAGGCAACGGCACAAGGCTCGAAACATCACCGCCGAAGCTTGCTACCTCTTTAATTATTTTGGAGCTTAGAAAAGTGTACTCCTCGCTAGGCATCAAAAAAACTGATTCTATTTTATCGTTTAATTTTCGGTTCATCTGGCTAAGCTGTAATTCGTACTCAAAGTCGGAAACAGCTCTCAGGCCACGCACTACAACCGTAGCACCATGCATAGTACAAAACTCCGTCAGGAGGTTATTAAAGGAAAAAATCTCCACACCCGCAATACCTTTTGTAGATTCTCTCACAAGCTCCACCCTCTCATCAACAGTAAATAACGGGCCTTTCCCGCTGTTATCGGCAACAGCGACGATTACCTTTCCAAAAACTGATAAACTCCTGTTAATCAAATCAAGATGCCCGTTGGTAACAGGGTCAAAAGTTCCCGGATAGACTGCTACTCCCATTTACAATTCCAATTTTAGGGTTTAGCCGGTCGGCCTTTTAAGAGAAAGCGCCTTCCTCCCAGCTTCCACTATCGACTTGCTGTCAAGATGATAGCACTCAAGCAGTTCCTCTGCTGAACCGGAAGAGCAGAACATATCCCGAACGCCGACTCTTACAACAGGCACAGGCTCATCCTCGCAAACCGTCTCCGCAACCGCACTGCCAAGCCCGCCTATTATGGAATGCTCTTCAGCTGTTACTATAGCTCCAGTTTCCCGAGCCGCTGTCAAAACCGCCTCTTTGTCCAGCGGTTTAATGCTCGACATATTAATAACCGAGACAGACTCGCCGTCATTTTCTAAGATCTCGGCCGCTTCCATCGCTATGCTTACCATAAGCCCGCACGCGATGATCGAAAGGCCGCTCCCTTTCTTTAGAAAATCGGCTTTCCCAAACGAATAGGTTTTAGACTCGTCATAAATTACCGGAAATTTTCCGCGCGCGAGGCGTATAAAAACAGGCCCATTATATTCAGCCGCTCTCCTTACAGCCGCCGCTGTCTCGTATGCGTCGGCCGGCACTACTACGTTCATATTAGGTATCGAGCGCATGAGCGAAACATCTTCCGTCGCCTGATGCGAAGGGCCGTCCGGCCCGACGGTAATACCGCCATGAGTGGCGACTATCTTTACATTCTGTCTCGGATAACATACCGCCTGCCTTACCTGCTCCCACGCCCTGCCGCTCGCGAAAATGGAAAAGGTAGAGGCAAAAGGTATTTTGCCGCCAGCCGCCAGCCCAGACGCTGTGCCTATAAGATTCTGCTCGGCCACCCCCATATTAAAAAAACGGTCAGGGAATTTTTTCGCGAACATCGATGTTTTGGTAGAGCCGGAAAGATCGGCATCCAGCACCACAATATCTTTATTGGTTTCCCCAAGCTCGACAATCGTTTTGCCGTAATATTCACGAAGAGCCAACTGTTCTGCCATCTCTATTTCCCCGCCGGCGCAAGCTCTTTAAGAGCTGTTTTTAGTTCTTCATCGCTTGGCACCACGCCATGCCATTTCGCCAAGCCTTCCATAAAGGAAACGCCTTTACCTTTCACTGTATGTCCCCATATCAGCGAAGGCTTTTCCTTCTCCTTCTTTGCGTTCTCAATAGCCTCGAATATCTGCCCAAAGTCGTGGCCGTCTATCTCCTCTAGGTGCCAGCCAAAAGCTTCCCACTTCTCCTTTATCGGGTATATGCTCATAACATCACGCAGATGACCATCAATCTGCAGGTCGTTATTATCGAGAAACACAATCATCCCCCCAAGCTTGTAATGAGCCGCTGTCATCGCCGCTTCCCATATCTGCCCTTCTTGGTTTTCGCCATCGCCAATAACGCAGTAAACATTGGAATCGTGGCCGTTTAGCCTATCGGCCAGCGCTATGCCGTTTGCCTGCGAAAGCCCCTGACCAAGCGAGCCGGTTGTTATCTCGACACCGGGGGTAGAAAGAGCGTGTGGGTGGCCGCTGAGCGAACTTTTGAGTTGCCGGAGTGTCCAGAGTTCGTCCTTGTCAAAATACCCGGCCTCGGCTAAAACGGAATAAAGGGCAGGTGCCGCATGCCCCTTGGAGAGGACAAATTTGTCGCGCTTATCTCTTTTACCTCTAGCAGGAGAGTGGTCCAGCTTGGAAAAATAAAGAGCGACCAGAAAGTCTACGCAGGAAAGCGACCCGCCAGGATGCCCAGAACCAGATTTATGGAGCATCTTAAGTATGTCAATCCGCATCCTGCGGGATATCTCTTTTAGTTCGTCAATGTCGTTCGTAAAGTTCACAAAAACTCCACCGTTTAGGTTGAAAATCAGTTCCAAATAAGGGAGTTACATTACCACGACGACTATTTACAGGCAATCACTTAAAGTCGCTTTAAAGAATAAATAACTGAAAATACGCTTGTAAACTCATTACCGTCTGCATTGTCGTACGGTTTAAAAATAAGGAGCAAGAGGTTCACTTCTCTATCAACTCAAGAGAGACGCAAAAAAAATTTAAGAAAACTCCTAGTGGCTGTCAAAACGGTAGAGACCGCAGGCGGGGAACTGGAGGGGTAGTTTTGCGAAAAATTAACGAACTGCCTGCGTACGCGCGCCTAAAGGCAAAAACAGAAGTTTATAAAAACTAAAAATGTACGACAAAAAAAGACCCTGTAAATAATTCTGTGTAACTGCCCGTTTACATTATTTCCGGCATCCTTCTTGGCAAACTCGATCATAAGCGAGCTGAGCGCAGGTTCTCTAAGATATTGCCGTCTAAAGATTAAGAGCCGAATACCTTGCCTATCCGTGGCCTATTGCCGGTCAGTTCATCCGCCATTTGCGTTGAAGCCTTTCGATCTCGTCTTGAAGAATTTCCGGCGCTCTACCCTTTTGTCCTTCCTTTAAAATTTCATCTTGCAGTCTTTCAAGATATTTCTTTTTCTCATTCTGATAAAAGTTATCAAGCTCCGACTTTCTCTGCATTATTTCAGAAAGTATCTCCTGCCGTTTGGAATACTCCTCGGTCTTAATCTCGACACGCATCTGCTCCATTTTTCTGTTGCGCTCTATCTGCATTTCTCTTTCAAAAGCTTCAAGCCGTTTTTCTTTTTCCTCGTCAAGCTCACTCTCTATCTCGCCTTTGCGCTCCAGCTCCCAAAGCTCCAGCTTCTTATAGAGAGACTCTCGCTCCTTTCTGCTTTCACCATGCAGGCTTTCCGTTATCTCCAGAAAGCGTTTTTCTCTCTCAATGTCGACCGACTCCATAGCCTCCGCGAGCATTTTCTTCTTTTCGTCTTTAATCTCTTCCAGCATCTTGGAGCGAAGATGCTCTTTCTCTAAATTACTTTACGCAAGGTATCCCTGAAGCCAGCGCTCTTTTTCAGATTCAAGCTCCTCGTGCAATCTTTCCTTGGCTTTAATAGCTGTCTTTCTCGCCTCAAAATCTACCCACTCATCTTTTTTCCTTAAAAGCTCGGAATATCTTTTGTCGAGCCTTTCATCTACTTTCCTTTCTTGAGTTTCCACATATCTTTCTACCTCAGACAGCTTTTTAGCCCTAACCCCGATTAGCTCGTTTTCAAGCTCTAAAAGAGCATCTTCCTTTTTCCTTAAAATCGTCTCACCTATACGGCTCATTTGAATTTTCTTTTCAGAGTCAATATCCCTTATCAATAGTTCAAGCCGGCTCTCCCTCTCCATCTTAAATTCCTCTTGCATCGAGTCGAGCCGCCGGAGATATTCTTCGCGTGCTATTTTCTTGATTTTGCTGGTCGCGGACAGCCTGCTTCGCTCGATAAGCAACTTTAGCTTTTTTCTTTCTTCTTCCTCCAGCCGCTGTAATCGAATCATCCGTTTGCGCCTTTCGTTTTTCATCTCGTACTCTAATTCCGAGGACATAAGCTCGCGCCTTAGCTTTTCCTCCTCACTAATACCAGCTATAACATCGCGAAGCATCTCCGCTTTCTTCCTACTGTTCCAGCCTTCAAGCAGTTCGGCGCCATCTCTTTTCTTCAAATCAATTTCTCTTTCCAGCTCGTCCATCCTCCGGCTTTTTTCATTATCAACTTCAACCCTGCTTTGCGTTCTCAGCTCGTCTTCCTGACTAGCCAGTTTGCTTAGCATCTTTCTGCGCAGTTCGTTCGATTCTACTTTCAGGTTTTCATGTATCAACGCCCGCAACCGCACCTCCTCATTAGATACCCCCTCCGCCATTTCAGTGCGAAGCTTAGATTCCTTGCCGCGAATCGCGTAAGAGATAGCTCTTGTCCTCTCTCTTATTTCATCCTGCAGGCCCTTTTCAAGTTCTTTGTGCCGCGCCTCCCTTATACTGGTAACCTCTGTTTCGACATTCTCAACCTGAAGAGCCTTAACAACCTCCATCTCACTGGAAATATTTTCCAGCATTGTCTGTTTTAATTTTTTAACATCATCATTGAGCTCGGTAATTTTCTTTGTCCGTTCGGTTTTTAGAAAGCCGCGCAGTATATTTTCCTTTTCCTTCTTTCTGTCTGAAAAGGTTTTTTCAAGCATAGAGACAAGCCTTTTTTCCTCTTCGATAATCCTGTGGTGTACTTCCCCTCTCATTTTGTCTTCAAGCTTTGTCATCTCCTTGTCGAGCGACAACTCTCTAGATGTTCTTATTGCACGAATTTCTCTATCTACTTTCTCCATCCGTTCAATACGTTCTCTATTCAGAATCGCGGAAGTTTTACTTATTATCTTTTTTCGTACATCTTCTGCCTCTTCGGTCGCCTCTTCCTTAAGCCTTTCGCGAAGTTCGTCTACCTCTCCTTTGAACATTTCCATCTTTTCTTTTTTAAACGCGCTTATCTGATTTAGAATTTCAGCCGTCTTTTCGTCGCGGTAGTTATCTACTTCCTTGCGCATTCGCGCTTTCGCCGCCTCTCTCTCTTCTGAAAGTTCCGCGTTTAGGCGGCTTTGTAGCTTCGCCTTTCTTTGATATTCTTCTTCATCTAAAAGTGACGTAGTCTCCATCACTTCCTTAAAGATATCCATAAGAAGGTTCTCCCTTCGAACGCTTATCTCTTTGTCAAGTTTAGAGATCTGAAAACTTTTCTTTTTCTTAAACTCATTATCCACCTCTTTGCGTTTTTCCTCTCTGTACTGGTGGATTCTGTCGTCAATCTGAGACATTCTCGTTTCGCGTTTTGTTTCAAGTTCCTGCCATATCATTTCACGAACCTTATCTACTTCTACCGCCAGCTCATTTTCGATTTTGCTTAACCGTTTTTTCTTCAGCAGGCGAAGTTCGTCTTCAATCTCCATCTCCCGCCTTTTTCTTTTCATCTTCATCTCGTTTTCAAAGGCGGCTCTAGCGCTTGGATAATATTTCTCCAGCTGGCTTTCCATATCCTTTATCCTGCTCGCGCGTATCAAGGAAAGCTCTTCGGTAAATTGTGCCGATTTCTCGTTGAACTCCATAGAGAGTTTTGCGTCTCTTTCGGCTCTTAGGATGTCGGCTTCCCTCTCCATCTCAAGCTGAAATCTGCGCCTCTGGTTTTCGACTTCGTCATTAAGGGCATACCGCTTTTCTTCCGCTTCCAGTTCAAGTTTATGCGATGCCTCTTTTTTACGATCGAACATACTCTTTTCAACAGCACGGTTGACCGCTTCAAATTTCTCCGCGCGAACCAGCTCCATCTCACGGTCAATTTTTTCCACTTCGTTCCCAAAGTTTTTTACAACAGGCTTACCGGCAATTTCGGCCGAAACGCGGCCGCCCTTTAAAAGCTCTTGCGCCGAAGAAAAAATCACTTCAATATCTTCGTTTTCCCTGCCACCAAGCCCCAAAAGGTCTACAATCCACCCGCGGCAAGCGGCAAAAAACGAGCTGTTCAAAATTGCGGAAAGATCTTCTGGAAATGAAAGACAGTTCGGAATCGGTAGCAAGCGGTAGCCGCTAAGCGAGGCATTTCTAAAACATTCTTCGTAGCCTATTTTTAAGAACCTAAAGTAATCAAGAGAGGAAACCTTATTTAAAAAAATATTTACCTCATAGCCGGAAAACAGCTTTTCCCACTCTTCCTTTAGTGGTGGTACCTGCTCCTTCAACTGACCACCCAAAACGGAAAAATCTGGGTTATAGGCAAATCTGTTTTCAATAGCGTCGAGGCTTTCCCTATCTTCTCTCGTAAGCTTTGGATAGTCACCCAGTTCTGAAAATAGGTTAGAAGAAACCAGCTGTACTACCGCGCTGGAGGTAGATTCTTCCTCCGTGCCGACTACGATACGGTAATCCGATGAGGCAAACAGCCCCGACCTCTGGCTGTTCCACAACATGCCGAGATCTAGAAAAATAAACTCGAACGGAAGTTTCCTCAGGTTCCTCAAAAGGTTTATGCGGGTAAGCTTTCCCTGAAAGCTATCGGTCAAGATTGCCCCACCGTGAATTAAAGAGAGGTGCGGAACAGTGGTCGAAATAATTACCTCTTCAAGCGTTTTGGATCTCTTAAAATAGTTGTGAAGGTTTCGGTCTGGCTGGCTCATCCCAAGCAGGGAAAGCATTCGGCCGCCGGAATAACCTAAATCGACCACCAGCACCCTATGCCCGGCCGAAGCTACAGCTATCCCCGAGCAAAGTGCCAACGTAGTTTTCCCGGCTCCTCCAGCCGTACCTGTGACCGATACAACGCTAGGCCCGCCAGAGTTTAAAGATGGCGGCCCGGTTGTATATCTATCTGGGTCGATACTGTTTTCTCTTGTCAAATCACTATCCAGTTTTAAGTTCTTATATATTTTATACTTAACAAAGATAGGAGCAAACCTCGTTCCAAAAAAAGAAAAACAGAAAAACCAGCACAGAAGAATGCCTTAACTTGCTGTTTTAAAAGCCTATATCACTATACCCTTATGAAAAATATCTGCAATCCCGATAAGAAATCTATGCAAGTATTGGATGAATTAGGTAAAAACCTGCCGGGATATCTCTTTTTGGAGGGAAATTAAGTGCCGCCGGTAAGCGGAATACGCAAGGAGCTGGTCGAGAAGTTCCGCAAAGAGATAGCCGACAAAAAATACAAGGTCAAGTCGAGAGAGATAGCATCCAAGATGGCCAAGGAAATTTTCAGTACCAAATCAAGCTCAGGCAGGATTGATTTAAAACTTTGAGGTATTTGAAAGAGATGCCAGACAAACTTGCAATTCCTCTAAGAAAGCAGGCAGTAAGACTACCCCGCCGCAAAGTGATAAGCATCCTTTCTGCACTACCGCTCGGTAGGATCGCAAGTATCGCCAAACTGCATATCATTTTTTCCGCGGCGGTATTTTCTGTCGCCTGCCTTTTCCGCTCGGTTACATCTGTCAAGCTTGGAAAACAGTCTCTTAAGGCACGAAAAACCTTTCTATAAACAGCTTCATTTTTTTTCTAACCGCGTCGTCTTTTATCTCCACCGCATTGTGCTGCGGTTTTTCTTTATTTATCTGCGATTCGTAGACTATCCCGCCTGAATTGATATCAATTTTGGCGCCCCAGCAATCGTCAGGATTTGAGCCTTCAGCGACCAAAAGATTACGCAAACCGCTATGCCACTTGGCGCCGGCGGCAACTCTTTCCCTTTGAATATCTGCCACTAGCTTTATTGTTCCGTTGTGGCCTTTAGCCATCTTCTCAAGCTCGTCTTTTGTGAGAGGTTTTTCAATAATTCTGTTATCGAATTCCGGTTCATTGGCCATTTTTAATCTTCTCCGGCTCCCCTTTTGCGCCGTTGGGCGGTGTAACCAGCCCGCCTGAAATAATCATCTTTATGCCGGCCTCCACGGACATATCAAGATCGATTATCTCTTCATTCGGGATGAGCAGAAAAAAACCGGAGGTAGGATTAGGAGTGGTTGGAAGAAAAACATTAGTCATCTCCTTGCCTGTTTTGCGCACCACCTCGCCGGAAGATTTGCTTGTGGTAAAAGCAAGCGCGTAAATCCCTTTTCGCGGGTATTCTATCATTACCACTTTGTTAAACTTATCGCCCATAGATTTACCAAAAGTCTCCACAATCTGCTTGGCACCTACATAGATACTTTTCGCGAATGGTATTCGCACAAGAATCGACTCGTAAAGGCTTACTATCTTTTCGCCAAGTATATTTCTGGCAAATATCCCCACAAGAAGCACCAGCAATACAAGCGCGACTATGCCTAACCCTGGAAGCCTAAAAGCTGGGTCTATATTGTAGCCAACCTTATTCAAAAGAATAGCGACACCGGGGCCAAGCAGGTTGTCAAGGCTGACAAAAAGAAAATGAAGAAGAAATACCGTAAATACCAGAGGCAGAGTTACGAGAAGGCCTGCGAAAAAAAGATTCCTCAGGTCGCTTTTAAAATTCGACGCCATAAAAATCTAGTCGAAAAAATTAAATGTCAATTTCCATGCCTTCCCTAGCTCCGAAGATATCAATCAGGTCTGGAGATTCATCAAGGTGCTTTTGGAGTCCCTCTATAATTTTCTTTTCGTCATCGTCTTTCCTGTCGGGGTCGTGATGAAAAAGCGAACAACGCTTCACGCCGGTTTTCAGCACAAGGTCGATGGTATGCTTTGTGGTGCTATGCCCCCACCCGAGGTGCGATCGGTATTCTCCCTCTGTGTATTGCGAATCCATCACAAGGAGGTCCGCACCGCGAACAAAATCTTCAAGACGGCCGTTTTGCTCTTCTATTATCGCCCCCATTTCCTCACCTGTATCATCTTCGCCGAGGTAGTTGTAATAAGGCTCGTGGTCGGTGCAGTAGATTACCGATTTGCCCTCTTTTTTGAACCTGTATCCGAGACAAAGCACCGGATGATTGAGATATTTTGAGGCGCAGTTGTAGCCTCCGATTGAAAAATCTTCCTCTTTCAATTCGTGATATGTGATTTTGGCCTGAAGCTCCGCCACACGAACAGGAAAGTAGGTATACTCCATCTGCCGGTCGAGTATCTCTTCGAGAGATTTTTCATAATGAACCGGCCCATAAATGTCAATACTGTAGCCCGGAATGTAAAGCGGAGCGAAAAACGGAAGCCCTTGAATATGATCCCAGTGAGTATGCGAAAAGAGGAGATGTATTTCCTTTTTATCTGGATGCTTGCTTACAAGGTCTAGGCCGATACCTCTTATTCCAGTCCCCGCGTCGAGTACTACCACAGGCTCATCGCTATCCGTAAGCTGTAGGCAAGAGGTATTGCCGCCAAAATAAACCGTATCAGGACCCGGAGTAGGTACAGAACCTCTTACTCCCCAAAACCTAAGCTTCATACAAACCTACTGCCTTAAAAAGACCTTTGCTTTCTCGACTTCCTTGTCAAGGTTAGCAAACAGGCCATCCACGTCGCCTTCATCAAGCGAAAGAACCTCCCATACCATCGGGTCGGGCTCTTCCATCCCTACATAGCTTTTTATCCCAAGCTGTCTTTTATTGCAAACAAAATCCGAAAGACTCACCGCCGCCTTTACAATATCAGACGAATCGCCGTTAAAACTCGGCCTGTGATGCTCCTTTATTGAGTCGCAAAGCGATTGGGGAAGCTTCCAGCTTTCGGTCATAAGGCCGCCAAGCTCGGCATGATTCACGCCAAACGATTCCACCTCTAGGTTAGACTTTCTTTCTCCAGGCCTGAAATCAGGATCCATAATTCTCGCATACTCCTCGTGATGATACTGCACAAATACGATTTTACCCATATCGTGAAGCAGTCCGGCGATAAAATATTCCTCCCTTTCCGCAATAGGCACAGACCTGCTAGCCGCCACCAACTTGGCACCTACAGCAGTTCCAAGAGAATGTTCCCAAAACTCGTCACTGGTGAACCATTGAAAGTTGTTGCGCATCTTTATATTGGAGATAAGAGACGAGCTGAGAGCAAGATTTTTTACAGTGTTCAACCCAAGCATAACCACAGCCCGCTGAAGGGAAACAACCTGAGTCGCAACGCCGAAATAGGCGGAGTTAATTAGCTTTAAAATCTCGGCCGTCAATATAGGGTCGATACTGATTGCGTGAACAAGGTCTTTCGGCTGGGATTTTGGATCGTTTGAAAGTTGTATCACCTTTGCCACAGTAGCGTTAAAGGCCGGAAGCTTGTCTATTTGACTAACTACATCCGCTCTTTCAATGCTCATTCAGACCCCAAATACGCTATATTTTCAGTAAGTTAAACTCCAAAGTGGAAATCCCCGTCAGCCCACGAGTTTACCTTATATCAGGCCGGAATAGTTGAAAAATTTATATATATTACTTTAATTTACAGGGATGGAGCAAAACTAGCCCCAAGCAAGCTCTTCAAACCTGCTGACTATAGGTGCCGGCGGCAACGACTTGAGAAAGCTCTTGCCGTACCGCTTGGTCGTAATTCTATTGTCAGCAATCATTATTATCCCTTTGTCATTACGGTGCCTAATAAGCCTCCCGAGTCCCTGTTTGAGCAGTAGCACTGCAAAAGGAAGCTGATAGTCGCGAAACGGGTTGCCGCCGTTTTTCTCTATTCTTTCAATTCTGGCCGACATGACAGGATCACCCGGCGAAGCAAAAGGAAGCCTATCTATAATCAGACAGCTGAGTGCCTCCCCTCTCACATCGACGCCTTGCCAAAAGCTCGATGTAGCGAGTAAAACCGAATCTATATCGTTCCTAAACTGCTCTAGCAAAATATGCCTCGGCGCCTCCCCTTGAGTTAATATCGAAAACTTCAGTCTGCCCTCCAGCCTTCTTCTCACCTCATGCATATTCCTAAAAGATGTAAAAAGAAAAAGCGTCTTACCCTTTACAAGATTAATCACTTTTAGCGATTCATCTAAAAGACCGTCGAGAAAAGCGGCACTGCTAGGCTCCGGCAGTTTCGGGATATAAATGCTCACCTGTTTTTCAAAATCGAAAGGTGAAGGTAAAAGAAGCGTGTCTGTCTCCTCTAGCCCGAGCCGCGACCGAAAGTAGTCAAATTCGCCCGCAGAAGCGAGTGTGGCAGAGGTAAACAGCGTGGTGCATCTGCTGTAAAGGCTCTTCTTTAGCATCGGAGAAACATCAATACTAGAAGCATAAAGGAAAACCGATTTACCTCTGGTCTCGCCCCAGAAAATATAATCGCTCCCCTCACACGCTATAAGCCGCGCAAGTTCGTCATGTATGATCAGATATCTGGATGCAAGAGCTTTGAGCGTATCATCGCTCTTTTTTAAAGAAGAAAGCTTAGACTCAACGGCAAGTAAAGAGGTAAGAACTATTTCGGCCGACTCCATATCGAAAGGAAATTCGGAAAGGCTGAACCTGTTGTCGCTTTCCTTATGAAAACCGTAAAAGAAATTTTTGATCCTTGTGTCAAGGTTGTCTATATCCTTTATCAATTCGCCCTTGCTTTTAAGCTTGTCAACTTCCTTTACCGTATCCCGCACAAGGTCATCCATCCGATGGCTTGTAACTGAAAAACCGAAGTACTGCGATGCCGTCTCTTCCACTTGATGCGCTTCGTCAAAGATCGCCACATCGTAATCGGGCAAAACTCCGGTAAATCCTTTATCCCTGATTGCCAAATCTGCAAAAAAGAGGTGGTGGTTTACAACAATAATTTGCGATTCCTCCGACTGTTTTCTTAACTTGGAGATAAAGCAGTCGGTCTGGCGGGGACACTTTAAACCGTCGCAAAAATCTGGCGTGGAACATATCTGGCTCCATAGCCTGCTACCCTCAGGAAGGTCTAAAAGTTCCGCCTTATCGCCTGTCTTTGTTTTTTGGGACCACTTGAAAATTTTATCAAGCAGTCTCTTCTCGGAAGCGTTGGTAAACATGCTCCCTTGTAAAAACTTATCGAGCCTATGGGGGCAAAGATAGTTGGAACGACCCTTCATCATCATAGCGGAAAAATCTACCCCAAGATGCTTTTTGAGGTATGGAATATCTTTAAAAAAAACCTGCTCTTGAAGGTTCTTCGTAGCTGTAGAGATGACAACCTGCCGGTCGCTTAGAATTGCCGGAACAAGATAGGCAAGCGTTTTACCTGTTCCGGTTCCAGCTTCAACAACAAGCATTCGGCAGGAATCAATAGCGATGCTCACAGCCTCTGCCATTTTTATCTGTTCTGACCGAGGCTCGTAATCTTCAAGAGACTGGGAGAGTAGCCCCCCCGGCTCAAATACCCGGGAGACTTCCATCAAAAGCTTTTTAGGCTAGGCAAGGTTACCCATACTAAATAGTCCTGCCTACCGCCTTGGCAATAGGTCTCAGCTCGTCCATAAGAGTGGCAAACTTTTTAGGCTTTAACGACTGCGCGCCATCCGAAAACGCAATCTCCGGCTGGTTATGAACCTCTATCATAAGGCCGTCCGCGCCAACAGCAACAGCCGCCTTGGCAAGGTCTCCCACATACTGCCAATAGCCGGTACCATGCGAAGGATCTATAATGACCGGCAGATGAGTTTTGCTCTTAACAACAGGCACCGCGCTTAAATCTAGGGTGTTCCTTGTTGCTGTCTCAAATGTCCTTATGCCTCTCTCGCACAAGATTACCTGCCGGTTTCCGCCAGCAAGTATATATTCGGCAGACATAAGCCACTCGTCTATAGTGTTTGCCAAGCCTCTTTTGAGAAGAATCGGCTTATCTATAAGCCCAACTTCCTTTAGAAGCGAAAAGTTCTGCATATTCCGCGCGCCTATCTGGACGATATCGGTATATTTGCATATCAACTCCAGATCTCGTGGGTTGAGTACCTCGGTTACTATAGGCAAGCCTGTCTCGTTTCTTGCCTTCTCAAGAAGCTTTAAACCATCCTCAGCCATCCCTTGAAAGGAATATGGAGAGGTTCTTGGCTTAAAAGCTCCGCCACGAAGGATGTTCGCTCCAGCCTCCTTGACAGACTTCGCTACCCCGATAATCTGATCCTCTCCTTCAACAGAACAAGGGCCAGCCATCACGGCGATATGCTTTCCGCCTATCTCCACATCCCTTACCTTGATTATACTGTCGGCAGGTGTCGTCTCGCGCGAGGTAAGCTTGTAAGGCTTCAAGATAGGAACTACCTTTTCCACATGCTTTAGCGATTCCATTGATTCGATCCTTGATTTTTCCCTTCCATCTCCAACAGCAGCAATCACCGTCTGTATCTCTCCAGCAAGGAGATGCGGGGTATAACCGATATCCTTAATAATTTTAACTACTTCATCTACAGCCTCTTGCGGGGCTTCCGGCTTCATAACAACAATCATTCTCTACATCTCTCCAATAAGAGGAAAATATTAAGCTAATTTACGAAGATACTGCAAATAGCCCAAACCGTCAACCTATGCAAAATAGGCCGACGGTATACTAGGCGATATCGCAAAAACGTACTAGAATGAAGTCAGTCGAGAAACGCGAAATCAGCCCGTCGTAGTGGTCTTAATTTGTTTAAGGAGGCGATAATGGGAAAAGAGAGTATAACAATCACCAACAATGCCACAGGCGCCAGCGAGGAATTTCCTCTCTTGCACCCCACTCACGGCCCATCCGTGGCTGATATACGCACGCTCTACTCAAAAATGGGGATATTCACATACGACCCCGGCTTTAAGTCAACCGCCAGTTGCAAAAGCAAGATAACTTTCATAGACGGCGAAAAAGGAATACTCCTCTATCGTGGATACGGCATCGAAGAGCTGGCAGAAAAAAGCAACTATCTAGAGGTCTGCTACCTTCTTCTCCACGGAGAGTTGCCCGCAAAAGAGGAGTACGACAAATTCGCCGGCATCATCACCCGCCACTCGATGGTACACGAAGGCTTCAAATCATTCCTAGCCGGATTCAGGCGCGATGCCCACCCTATGGCTATCATGGTCGGCATGGTCGGCGCGCTTAGCGCCTTTTACCACGACTCGCTAGAGATACATAACCCGAAACATCAGGAAATTTCGGCGCACAGGCTGATAGCAAAAATAACAACGATAGCGGCGGCGGCCTACAAATACTCTATAGGACAGCCTATCAACTACCCCGATAACAAACTAGGCTACGCGGAGAACTTCCTCCATATGATGTTCTCTGTACCTGCCGAAAAGTACGAGGTAGACCCGCTACATGCAAAAGCGCTAGACCTTATACTTATTCTCCATGCCGACCACGAGCAAAACGCATCGACATCGACGGTACGGCTTGCCGGCTCTTCGGAAGCAAACCCGTTCGCGGCCGCTTCGGCAGGTGTCGGCGCGCTTTGGGGGCCGGCGCACGGCGGAGCAAACGAGGCTGTACTCACTATGCTGGAAGAGATAGGCGACGTGAAAAACATCCCTAAATTTATAGACAAAGCAAAAAACAAAGACGATTCCTTCCGCCTGATGGGTTTTGGACATAGGGTTTACAAAAACTACGACCCACGCGCGAAACTTATCAAAAAAATGTCGAGAGACATAATAGAAAAAACCGACGGCAACGACCCGCTGTTAGAGATAGCCCTACGGCTGGAAGAGATAGCGATGAAAGACGATTACTTCGTTGAGAGAAAGCTTTTCCCTAATGTAGACTTCTACTCCGGCATAACCTACAAGGCGATAAGAATTCCGGTCAACATGTTTACCGTAGTCTTTACTATGGGCAGGATGGTCGGCTGGATGGCGCAATGGGCGGAAATGATACAAGACCCCAAACGGGTAATCGGCAGGCCGAGACAGCTGTACGATGGAGCGGCAACAAGAAGCTACATACCTATGGACAAGAGGTAGGCTACAAGAGGTTCATAAACTGTACGATATTGGAGCTTTTATGAAACTGCAGGTTACTATTGTTACAGACGAGGATGGAATATTCATCGCCGAATGTCCGTCTATTCCCGGTTGCATATCACAGGGCAAAACAATGGATGAAGCAATGAAAAACATTATGGAAGCGGCAAAAGAATGTATTGCCGCACGCGAAGAGCAGGGAATGTCGCCAACAGTAACTACACGCGACATAGAGATCCCCGCTTAGTTGCCGCCCCTTCCGCTTTTACGACCCAAGAAAATAGTAAAAGCATTCGAAAGGCTCGGATGGCAGGTAGTACGCCAAAGAGGTTCGCATATTATCCTCACCAAAGATGGCCATATAGCCACACTTTCGGTACCAAACCATCAAACAGTCGCAAGGGGTACCTTAAGGGCATTGATTTCCAGAGCAGGCCTAACAACGGAACAGTTTTTGGAAAACTGTAAATAAATGGCTGAAACTATTTATGTCGAGAAGCTTACGTACAGCCTGCTAACACCATCCCCAATGCTTTTCGACAATCCAGAACCTATCATAAAGGAATACGAAGACTTTACAGCCATCCTAGAACAAACAGACGAAGCTCATACCGACGGAAAATTGACAATACAATTCAAAGACAAAAAATATTTTAAAGATATCGAGGAAGCCAAGTCGCATGTTAAAGATTTTGTACTAGCGTGGGAAGCTGAAATCATTTTGAAACATAATCTTTATGGGACAAGATTTAAATATAAAAATGCCGGCATTCTAAAAGAGAGAGCCGATGGCAGTTTAGCCCATCAGTATACGAGGCGGCCGGTCTCAGCAGAATGCCCAATGTCGCGGAATATTCAAGCAGGAGCTTACCCTTCACCACCTGAAAAATTCCAATTCTCTTCGACAGTAAGAATAATGCTTAAACTACTCGAAACTTATAAAAAAGGGAGTGCCCGCCTAACCGATATCGGCTATACCTGCCTAACCATTTTGGAAAAAGAAGCCAGTGATATCTGCAAATGCGACAAAAAAAGTTGCGAGAACAAAGATATTGCGGAAGATCACCACCGACAGAACCGATGCAAAGCAAGCAGAAAATTTAAAATAAGCCTCACCATTTTAAATGACTTTGGGTATCTCACATCAGTCGTCGGAAACGAAGAAACCTCCAGAAAAGCAAATCCAAAAAGAGACTTCGGGGTTGGAGAAGAAAAATGGATGGAAGACTTTATAAAACTATCAATCAGAAGGGTCGGAAGATATGCCTTCGCCCCAAAAGCTAGATTAGCCCTGCTGACTGAAAAAGACCTACCTGCCCTACCTGAAAAAATCAGGCAGACAACTGATAGCTCTACTTGTTAAATCTTCTTTTGCACCTTGCGGAGCTGATGCTCATACTCGGCGATAAGACCTTCCTTTGAAAAACTAAAGTGGCCGCGCGGAGCGACAATCGCATGCTCCCTTAGCTTTAGCTTCATCATGCCGCAGACAAAAACCGTTTCGCGCGTCATAGCCTTATCGTCCTCCGAAGGTTCCGCCTCGCCGCCCGGATGGTTGTGCGCTATCATAATATTCGCCGCGCCGCGCTTTACCGCCCGCTCGACTATCTGCTGGGGGCTGACCGGCACCTCCGTCGCCGTGCCTACTGCTATGATTTCTTCGTCAATTATCCTGTCAACCGCGTCAAGATATATAATCTGAAAAACCTCTCTCTTAAGCGACCTCATAGAGTGGTTAAGATAGTCAAGAAGGTCATCGGAAGAATGAAACGCCCTTTTCTCTATCATTCTGTCGCGCAGAAACTTTTTCGTAACCTGATGGATAAACTTAATGCCAAAAGCGTTGGAAGGGCCTATATCTTTTATCTCCGTCAACGAATCGAGGTCGGCCTCCAGCACGTTGCGGAGCGTTCCAAAAGTTTTTAATGCCTCCCTTGCCGCCTGCTTGCAGTCTTTCCTCGGCGTAGCAAGAGTCAGCAACAGCTCGACTATCTCCTCGTCGGTAAACTTTTCAAGGCCATGCTCTAAAAACTTTTCTCTAAGCCTTTTGCGGTGTCCTTCTCTTTTATCTTTCCCGTTAGTTTCCGTCATAAAAGCATGTCCGCTATCACAAAGACCATAAGCCCCACCGATATTATTCCGTTCACGTTAAAAAAGGCGCTGTTTACTTTCCGCAGGTCGTTAGGCTTTACAAGGCTATGCTCGTACCAGAGAAAGGCAGAGGTAAAAGCGAGGCCTAAAAGAAAAATCGGCCCGAGACGCGGAGTGATGCCAAAGAGAAATATCAAAAAAGCAACCATCACCAGATGAGAGAGCGACGAGTAGAAAAGAGCTTTCTTTACGCCAAACCGTGACGGTATCGAGTACAGCCCTAATTCCTTATCGTGCGCGACATCTTGGCACGAGTAGATAATATCGAGCCCTGCAAGCCAGAAGATTACCGCAAGACCAAGCAAAAGAGACTCGGTTCCTATCTCTCCCGTTATGGCGACCCATGCCCCCACAGGGGAGAGCGCCAACGCGAAGCCCAAAAAGAAATGCGAGTAGGCGGTGAACCTTTTGGTAAGCGAGTAGAAAAAAACTATAAGTAGCGCGAGAGGAGAAAGGAAATATGCCAGCTCGTTTAAAGACTTTGCCGTAACGATAAAGCAAACCGACATTACGACAACGAATATAAGATAGCTTTTAACCCCTGCTTTGCCGGAAGCAAGCGGCCTGCCCTCTGTCCTCGGGTTGGTCATGTCGAATTTGGCATCGACAAGCCTGTTAAACGCCATCGCCGCGCTCCTTGCGAAAACAAGCGCAAGCAAAAGAAGCATAATTTCCCTGCCGGCCGGAAGCCCGCCAGACGCTATAAAGGCACTCATAACGGCAAACGGCATAGCAAAGAGCGTATGCTCTATCCGAATATCCTTTAGTATCAGCGACAATAAACGCATCAGACCCCGCTTATGCTACTAGCTCCACGAACCTGCTTTTAAGCTTTTTCATTCCGGCATGCCGAAAAAGTATCGTAAGCTTCGTTTCGTCTCCAGCCCCTTCGCATTTTTTTATAACGCCTTTGCCAAATATACGGTGCTTCACCTCTTTTCCCGGCGAGAAAACGCCGACAGAAGCACCAAACCCGGAAGCCGAACGCTGTTCACGCTTTTTAAAGCCCTGCCCAGAGCTGTAGCTAGAACGGTACCCAGAGCTTTGGCTGGAGCTACCGGCAAACTGTTTTTTGGGGGAGCGTTTTCTTTCGATAATTTCTTCTGGAATATCAGTCAAGAACGGCGAAGGCTCGTTCATCGAAAACTGCCCGTACATCTTTCTTGTGGAGGCGTTGGTCATATACAGTCTATTCCGCGCGCGGGTCATCCCCACATAGCAAAGCCGCCTCTCCTCCTCCAGCTCTTCAATGCTATCCATAGAATTAAAGTGGGGAAAGAGATTCTCCTCCATGCCGACCATAAAAACAGAATTAAATTCCAAACCTTTCGAAACATGAAGAGTCATAAGCGAAACATTTTCACCGCTATCTTCCACAAGGTCGGCCTCTGCCTGAAGCGCGACCCTCTCTATAAATTCCGTTAGCAGTTCCTCCTTGTGTGGGGCCGAGACCAGCTCTTTAAGGTTTTCCACTCTCGCGTTATCCTGAGCTGTCCGCTTATCTAAAAGATAGTCTATAAACCTGCTCCCCTCTAGAACCATTTCGATAAGCTCTCCGGCAGGCTTTACGGGGGCGTTCATTTTTATCTTTTTAATAATCTCAAAAAAATCCAGAAGTTTTTTCCCAGCCGTACCTGCTATGCCGTTATCTTCGGCGCCGCATGCCGCAAGCAGAGAAACATTCTTCTCTACGCAGTACCCTTTTAGCTTCGAAAGCGCCGCGGGGCCGATACCTCTTGGAGGAGATGAGATAGCCCGCAAAAAGGCTACCTCGTCCATCTCATTAACCCCAAGCCGAAAGTAAGAAAGAGCGTCCTTTATCTCTTTTCGGCTGTAGAACTTTAAGCCTCCGTACATCCGGTACGGCACCCTGTTTCTGTTGAGCGATTCCTCGAATACGCGCGACTGGGCGTTCGTCCTGTAAAAAACGGCAAACTCTCCGTAATTTGCCCCGCCATCTTTCACTCTACGGATAATTTCTCCCACCACGAACTCCACCTCGTCAATTTCCGTCTCGCCTGTAAAGATAGTTACCAAGCTCCCATCTCCCGACTTGGTCCATAGCTCTTTTTCTTTACGGCCATGAATATTTTTCACGACCTCGTACGCGCTTTTGAGAATATTTTTGGTAGACCTGTAATTCTCCTCAAGTTTCACTACCTTGCAGTTTGGAAAATCTTTTTCAAAGCCTAATATGTTGCCTATCCGCGCCCCGCGCCATCGGTATATCGACTGGTCGTCATCACCCACCACGAAGATGTTCTTCTTTTCCCCAACAAGCAGTCGTATAAGGCTGTACTGCACCATGTTGGTATCCTGAAACTCATCTACCATGATATATCTGAACCGTTCACGGTACTTTCCCAAAACATCTTCGCGCGATTTAAAAAGCCTTATAACAACAAGCATAAGGTCGTCAAAATCTACGGCATTATTCTTTATCAACGCTTCCTGATACTGCTGAAAAACTTCCGCTGTCTCTTTCGCTTGCGGGTAGCTATCTTCCGACGCTAGATGTTCCGGCCCTTTCATATCGTTTTTGTAGCGGCTTATTACCGACAAACATTTGCGGTGCGGCAGTTCCGCGTCTGTCCTTCCCATGCCCCTTATTATCCCTTTCACCAGCGACTTTTGGTCAACGGCGTCAAAGACAGTCGGCATCGACTGGTAGCCGGCATTTCGGTATTCATCTTTTAGTATCCGCAGACAGGATGAGTGAAAGGTCGATATCCATAGATTTGTGGCGTCTATATCGAGCATGGAAGATATACGATGGCGCATCTCGCCCGCCGCTTTGTTTGTGAAGGTAACGCAAAATACCGACCACGGCGCGACACCATCGGAGATAAGCCTTACCGCCCTGCTGGTTATAACTCTTGTCTTGCCGGAACCGGCTCCAGAAAGGATAAGCGCCGGACCATCGCCATGAGCGACAGCTTCGGCCTGCTTTTCGTTAAGCGGGGTGCCGGTCATTCCTAATGCTCTACTGACGGCCCAAAAGCTTTTCCAGCTTTGGCTTTAGCTTATGAAAATCAATATAGCCGCTTATCATATCTTGCCGTTTCCCGTTAGAGATGATTACCGTCGTCGGGGTGGCATGTATCCCAAGCTTTTCGGCCTGTTCTGCGTCTTCATCCAGTTTCTTTTTTATAGCCGCGCGCATCTCGTCGTCTTTAGGGATAAGCTTGAAACGCGGGGCAAGGTAGTTGTAAATATCTTTCTGGTTTTCAAAAGTTTCGAACCGTCTTTTGACGTACTCTTTCTGCCCTTCGTAATAAGCTACCGACCCTGTGTAGGCAACCGCCATAGGCGTAAGCGATTTCGGATCGAAGATAACATCCCTAAAGACTATATATATCTCAGGGTACTGCTCTATAATTCTTTTTACCGTCTCCTCGTAGTGCGCGCAGTGCGAACACATATAGTCGGTAAATATCTCCAGCCTGTAAGGCGACGATGAATCGCCAAAGCTTGTAATAGACTCTACCCTCTTAGCCGTTTCGCCGGACTGCCTGTCCTGTAGCTTTAACTCTAGCGGAATAAAGAAAGCAAAAAATGTAACGAGGAGAACGACAGCCCCTACCACCCTAAAGCTATCCTGCTTCTCTTTGGTTAACGCGGTAACAAAAAGTAGCAAAGTGAGAATGGCGACAACAGCAAAATTCGCCATGCAAAGCATGCAAAAAGACTTTATTACGGCGTATTGAAGGTAAACGAAGTAAATTTCGGCACCCATCATTACGGAAACGAAAATTACGGAAAAATTGCGCCGGTACCTGTATAGCAGTAGAAGAACTATGTAGGAAAGAACCCCCCAATACCCTAGCGGAACCCCGAGCAGGCTTGAATATTCAGAAGCTCCCACCTTGGCACATCCGCCGGTATCGCCCCCGCAAAGCTGTTTTACGAAAGGTGAAACCTTTTCCAGCTCGGTAAGAACGCTAACTGCCACCCCGACGGCGATTAAAAGGTAAAAAGCTCTGTCTTTTACCGAAATTGATTCTTCTTGGCTAGTTGTCATCTTTTTCCATTGTCGGAGTGCCTACATCAGGAGGTGCTTTTAGTTTTTCCTTTTCACCAAGTTCTTCCAGTTCAGCCTCTTCCTCCCAGTACGGTTTCACACCATAGTGCCGAAACATCTTTTCTTCAAAATCGCGGTCTGGGTTCTCTATATTTTCCACCATCGGCGCTTCCGACATATGTTCGGCTGTTGAATTTACCACCAGAGTTCCGCTTCCGCCATCGGAAATCATAGCTAGGGGAATAACAAGGTCTTTTCCCCTTATTCCTATACCGCCTCCCATAGTAGCTATAACGTAGCGTATCTTTTCGGCCTCTTCATCATAAAGCAGGTCCTTTACCGGTGCTACAAACTTTTCCATGCTGTCGATCATCTCAAAGCCGTTTACACGCCATTCCAATGGAACGGCAATATTTTCTCTAAAAACCAAACGCCAGCTCATAACAGCGATTCTACCAAAAAAATGATGAATTGGTAGTCCCGACAATTTTTCCGGCAAAATTCAGGTAATTGCAGTTTAGAATAACCAAAAGATACAAGACTCAAAAATTAAGGCAAAAATGAAAAATTCCAACATTCTAATAGTAGACGACGATTTAGATAATATTTTCCTCCTTGAGGTAATCCTCAAAAACCACAGCTTCGTAACCGTTCCTGCCACTAACGGCCTAGAGGCTGTAGAGGCTGTCAAGAATAACGATATAGACCTTATATTGATGGATATAATGATGCCGAAAATGGACGGGTTTGAAGCGAGCCGCAGTATCCGCAATATGGAGCGTTCCGCCCATATTCCTATAATTCTTATAACGGCAAAGAGAAGGGAATCAGGCGATGTTATTCGCGGGCTGGAAGAAGGAGCGCTGGAATACCTGACAAAACCGTTTGACGAAAACGAACTAATTGCCCGCGTTAAATCAATGCTACGGTTAAAACATCTGCATGACGACAATATGAAACTGCTGAAAAAAGTAAAGAAACAGCAGGATCAGATGCAGATGGACCTGCGGGTGGCCGAAATAGTCCAAAGAGATATGCTTCCTTCCGAGGAACATCTTAGCAATTTTAAAAACTGCGGTATCGCCGCCCATTACAAAGCCGCTACTAATATCGGCGGGGATATGTATGATGTCTTTGAATATGGAAAAGATAGAACCGCTTTCGTGCTGGCCGATGTAGCAGGCCACGGCCCGGCGGCGGCGCTCATTATGGCGCTACTCAAGGCGCTTATACAGAGCGAAAGCTTAGACTACCCGACACCACGGGAACTTGCCTTACGCCTTAACGCAAAACTTACAAAGATGACACCGGAGACACATTTTGTTACCTGCTTTTTCGGCATTGCGGACTTTTCTAAAAACGAGCTTACATATGTAACCGCCGGCCACCCTCCGCCATACCTTGTCGGGAAACGCGATAACGCTCCCGGAGTTCTAAAGAGTACCGGTTCGCTTATCGGAATATTTGATAACGGCAACGCATTTTTTGAAGAAGAAACCGTAAATTTCCAAAAAGGCGATAAGCTGGTGCTTTTTAGCGACGGCGTTTACGAAGCCTCCAACAGTGAAGGAAACCAATACGGCATTGAGCGTCTTGCGAAACTTGTAAAAGCAGAACGGCAAAAAACGGCGCAGGAAATGACTGATGAAATAGTCGCCGATGTGGAATCGTTTTGGAATCAAAATGATGAACAGGACGATATCGCTATCGTTACCGTAGAGTTTCTTTAGAAGATGAGTATAGACAAAGTATCTCTCGAACAGCTTGGCGCGAAAGTAGGACATTACACCAACAAAACCACCCTCACCGGATGCACAGTACTCCTGTTCGACAGGCCGTCAATATGCGGCGTTCATACCTCCGGCGGAGCACCCGGCACGAGAGAAACCGACCTACTAGAACCAACCTGCCTCGTAGAACATATCAACGCGATACTCCTAACCGGCGGAAGCTCGTTCGGCCTTGCCGCGGCCGATGGAGTGATGCGGTTCCTTGATGAAAAGCAGGTAGGATTCGCCGTAGGAAAAGATAAAATCCCGATCGTTCCCGCGGCAGTAATTTACGACAGAAGCGTTGGAAAAAGATCTGCCCCAACATCGAAACAAGGCTACAGAGCGTGCCAAAAAGCCGCTTATAGCTCCCCATCTTCCGGCAATATCGGAGCCGGCACCGGAGCTACCGTCGGCAAGTGGTCGAAAAAATATGCAGGCGCTAAAGGAGGCTTTTCCGTCGTTACCCGTAAGTTTAAAAATATAAACATGGCGGTTGCCATAGCGGTAAACTCTTATGGAAATATCGTCAACCCGTCAAACGGAGCAACAATCGCCGGCGCGACCGACGCAAACGGCAAAACAATACCTTTTACAAGCGGCACAATGGCAAAAAAACCGATGGGAAACACCACCATTGGTATAATCGTTACCGACGCGCTTTTAACTGGTTCGCAGGCAAAGCGTGTGGCGATGATGGCAAGCGACGCAATAGCAAAAACCGCCAGCCCATCGCGCACGCTCTACGATGGTGATACTCTTTTTACGGTTTCGACAGGAAGAAAGAAAGCCGACATAAACAGCCTTGGGATATGGGCGACGGAAACGGCAGTAGAAGCTATTATGAAGGCGGTAAAAACTAGCTGACGGCGGCTATCTTTTCCTCGACCTTCCTCACGACATTCTCTTTGCAAAAACCATGCTGAATTAAAAAATCGGATAACCGGCACTCGCGCTGAAGCTTTTTAGCGTTCTTTAGCTGTTCAGCGGTCAGCTTGGCTTTACTAACCAGCCATTCGCTCAATCTCGGCTCGCCTGTATGACGTATAAAACTACGCAAAAAGTTATCTCTCGTCATTACATTCTCATCACTCAAAGCCATCACTATCTCTTTACCGTTCTTGCATTGCTCTTGAACCGCCTCCCACTGCTCCTGCTCCATAAAGCCGTCGTTAACCAGCGTCTTGCAGAACTGTATGTACGGCTCTTTCCTCTCCTCAATATATTCATCTAGGTCACCTTGAGTAAGATACTCAAGACGCAAAAGGACTTTCCAAAGCGACTGCTTGCCCATATCGTCACACTCTTCTTTAAATTTAAGGTATTTGCCAAAGACCTCTTCGGTCATCAGGTTGTTCTTTAATAGAACTTTGGCTAGGTTTTTTTCTTTTGTTTCCAGCGCGTCAAAATCCAGATCAGCCACGTTTATAACTCCCCCACTTATCTCAATATTCCCCCGGCACTCGTTCACAAACGTTCCGCACTTATATAAGAATTTATGTAGCCAACGCTATCTTTTCTTCTACCTGCTCAATTACCGCTTTGGAACAAAGCCCCTTGTGAATGAGGTAAGCGGAAAGAGTGTAAACTTTTTGTGCGTCACGGGCTTTTTCTATCTGCTCGTCTGTAACTTTCTGGCTCAACTTCAGCCATTCCCCAAGCCTTAAACCGAACATTTTATTATTGAAGCTCCGCACAAACGTATCTCTGGTCATTATGTTCATATCGGAGACAGCCGTCAAAACATCCTGCCCTTCGCTTTCGTGCCGTCTTTTGACCTCTTGAAACTGCTCCGGTTTTATAAAACCATCCTTCACAAGCAGTTCGCAAAACTCAAGGTATGGCTTCTCCTTTTCAAGTATGTACCGATCAAGGTCGGCCTCGGTGATGTAGCCAAGCCGAATAAGTATCTTGCCTAAAAATTCTTTGCCAACCTCATCATGTATCTTATTAAAGTCCATATACTGCTGAAGGCTCGCCTCGCCCACAATGTCGTTTTTAAGAAGAACCTTTGCCAAAATCCGCTCGTCTTTCTGCAAGTTAGATAAATTAAGCCGACCCATAGGAAATCATAATAGCAGAATGAAACAGTTTTTTCCCAACCTGTCATGTAAAAACATGATTTGGGTAATCGGCCGTAAATGTGGTAGAATCTTCCGTTTTTAACGAGGATAAAGATGAAGCTCTCTGGCGCGCAAATTTTCGTGGAAAGCCTTCTAAAAGAAGGGGTTGACCTAATATTCGGCTACCCCGGAGGAGCTGTGCTTCCGCTTTACGACGCGCTGTACAAGTCCAAGCTTAAGCATCTGCGCGTACGGCACGAGCAAGGTGCCGTTCATATGGCGGATGGTTATTCCCGGGCGACAGGCAGGTGCGGCATCTGCGTTGTAACAAGCGGGCCGGGAGCTACGAACACAGTTACAGGCATAGCCAACGCCTATATGGACTCAATACCTCTCCTTGTATTTACCGGACAGGTAAATGTAGAGATGATAGGAAACGACGCTTTCCAAGAGGCCGATATAATAGGAATAACCAGACCATGTACAAAACATTCATTTTTAGTTAGGGATGTCCGCGACTTAGCGAAGACGATTAAGGAAGGCCTATACATAGCGACCACCGGAAAGCCAGGACCTGTGCTAATAGATTTGCCCAAAAACGTCCTTCTAGCTACGGCCGACTTCTCGTACCCCAAAAGCGTTTCTATAAGAAGCTATCACCCTACTTACGAAGGCCACCCTGCACAGATTAAAAAAGCTTTTCAGGCTATAAAATCGGCCTCGAAGCCTGTGCTTTATATCGGCGGCGGAATGATAACGGCCAACGCCGGCAAAGAGCTTTATAAGTTCGCGATGAAGACCAAAATACCTGTCACCACCACACTTATGGGAATGGGCGCTTTCCCAAGCGATAACGCAATCTCGCTTGGAATGCTCGGCATGCACGGCACCTATTCGGCAAACATGGCTGTCCACGAGACAGATCTGCTTTTAGCACTCGGCTCCCGTTTCGACGACAGAGTTACCGGAAAGCTGGATCAGTTTTCGCCTAGCAGTAAAGTTGTCCATGTAGATATCGACCCCGGCTCAATAGGCAAAAATGTTTCCGCCGATATACCTGTGGTCGGCGACCTCTTGGACATAATGAAAAAGCTAAACCAGCATGTTCAAAAAGACAAAACCGGCTGGAAAGAGAAACATAAGGACTGGCTTACCCAGATAGCCGAATGGAAAAAAAGATACCCGCTTAAATACAAACCGGCAAAAAAAGATGGAAAGATAAAACCTCAGCAGGTTATCGAAGCTATAGATGAA
Source organism: Nitrospirota bacterium (assembly GCA_024275955.1). Lineage (GTDB taxonomy): Bacteria > Nitrospinota_A > UBA7883 > JACRGQ01 > JACRGQ01 > JAJRYD01. The sequence continues at coordinate 13,064 of JAJRYD010000029.1, read as the reverse complement.
TTTGCGAAAGACAAAAGCCCTATCTACTCGACAGAAGTAGGACAGGCGCAAATGTGGGCGGCGCAGTTCCTCAGCTTCACCGAGCCGAGGACATTTCTCTCCTCCGGCGGGCTTGGGACTATGGGGTTTGGTTTCCCAGCGGCGCTTGGCGCTCAGGCGGCCGACCAAAAAAGACTGGTTATATGCATAGCCGGAGATGGAAGCATACAGATGAACATACAGGAGCTGGCAACCGCTATCGAGAATGGGCTTAACGTCAAGGTAGCTATCCTTAATAATGGAACACTAGGCATGGTTCGGCAGTGGCAGGAGTTCTTCCACGGCAAGAGGTATTCCTCCAGCATAATGCCTAATTACCCAGACTTCGTAAAGCTGGCAGAGGCATACGGCGCGGTAGGCCTTAGAGCTACCAAAACCTCCGAAGTAAAAAGTGTAATTAAAAAGGGGCTCTCCGTTAACAAGCCGGTATTTATGGAGTTTGTCTGCGACCCGAGCGAAAATGTTTTTCCTATGGTACCGGCGGGGAAAACCGTTAAAGATATGATGTTGGCTTGAAAGATGAAACATACAATAACAATACTGGTTGAAAACAGGTTTGGCGTCCTTTCCCGCGTGTCGGGTCTTTTTTCCGGCCGTGGGTTCAACATCGAATCGCTTACCGTTGGAGAAACAGAAGACCCTGCGGTTTCTAGAATGACCATCGTAACAAGAGGCGACGACAAAATCGTCGAGCAGATAAACAAACAGCTTAATAAGCTGATAGACGTTATAAAGGTGCGTGATGTTACCGCCGAGGAGTTCGTAGACCGTGAATTGATGCTGGTAAAGGTTAGCGCTACGGAGAAAAACCGCGCGGAGATACTGCGTATAACCGACATATTTAGGGGTAGGATTGTAGATGTCTCTCCAAAAGCCTATACGATAGAGGTGACAGGTTCCGACGGGAAGATAGATGCTTTTCTGGAAATCATCAAACCGCTTGGCCTAAAGGAGGTCGCTCGTACCGGAAAGATCGCTCTCTCGCGAGGCTCGAAGATGCTTACTGAAAAAAACAACAAAGATAAAAATAACGGCAGGTAGTATCTACCTGCATTAGAAAAGGGGAAATGATAATGGCTACCATGTACTACGAAAAAGATGCCGACATAAAATATTTACAAGGGAAAACTGTCGCTGTAATGGGCTTTGGCTCGCAGGGACACGCGCATTCGCTAAACATGAAAGACAGCGGCATCAACGTAATCGTTGGGCTTAGGCCTGAGAGCAAGTTCAATAAAATAGCGAACGACGCAGGGATAGAAACGTTCTCGTTTGCCGATGCGGCAAAAAAGGCAGAAGTTATAATGATGCTGGTTCCCGACCATATACAGCCGAGCCTGTACGAAAGCGACATCGCTCCAAACCTGGAAAAGGGAAACGCTCTTGCATTCGCTCATGGGTTTTCAATACACTTCAATAAAATCGTCCCGCCAAAAGATATCGACGTGTTCATGGTAGCGCCAAAAGGCCCGGGACATCTTGTACGAAGACAATTCACCGAAGGCGGCGGCGTGCCGGGCCTTATAGCGGTAAACCAAGATGCTACCGGTAGCGGCAAGCAGGTAGGCCTCGCGTACGCACAGGCTATAGGCTGTACCCGCGGCGGCGTTATAGAAACCACTTTTAAAGAAGAGACAGAAACAGACCTCTTTGGCGAGCAGTCGGTTCTCTGCGGCGGGCTGTCGGAGCTTATCCGCGCTGGATACGACACGCTGGTCGAAGCCGGATACCAGCCGGAAATAGCATACTTCGAATGTCTGCACGAAACAAAACTTATAGTCGACCTCATCTTCGAAGGCGGCATCGCCAACATGCGCTACTCGATATCCGACACCGCCGAATACGGCGATGTTACGCGAGGGAAAAGAATCATCACCCAAGAGACGAGAAAAGAGATGAAAAAAATTCTGGCTGAAATTCAGAGTGGGCAGTTCGCTGACGAGTGGATGGCGGAGAATAAGAATGGAAGGCCTGTGATGGACGCGCGCATCAAAGAAGATGCCGAACACTCAATCGAAAAAGTTGGAGAAAAGCTCCGGTCGATGATGCCTTGGATCGGCAAAAAGATTAAAGACTAGCTTTATGAGTGTCGCAAGAGACGCGTGGATGTTCTTCCTGCCGCTACTCGGGCTGGCAGGTGGGCTATACTTCGCAGAACAAAAGCCAGCGGCTGGAATAGTTTTCTCGCTCGCGCTTTTTGTACTGTTCTTTTTTCGCGACCCGTACCGCAAAATCACCAACGAGCCGAACGCCGTGGTATCTCCCGCTGATGGGGTGGTGGTAAAGATAGACCGTGACTGGTTCGACGACACCACCAATGAAAAAAGAATAAGAATTTCCATTTTTCTTAGCATCTTCAACGTGCATATAAACCGCTACCCTATATCGGGAAAAGTGATTAAAAAAGAGATGATAGACGGTAAATTCCTTGCGGCGTTCAACCATATGGCATCGGAAGAAAATTCCCGCTCTGTGATTACGATAAACTCTGCTTATGGAAAAGTTACCGTAAAGCAGATTGTAGGGCTAATCGCCCGTCGTATAGTATGCAATACGCTGGAGGGAGACGAAGCGGTAAAAGGCGAACGATACGGCCTAATACGCTTTGGATCACGGATGGATGTAACATTGCCCGCCACAGCTACGGTCGATGTTAAACTAAAAGACAAGGTGCATGGCGGCTCATCCATAATCGCCCATATGAAGGACTAACTGCCAATTTAGAGGCATTTAGTGTTAATATCGACCGATGGCTGACAATGAAGGAACAATGCTTACCGTAAAGCAAAAGCTTAGGAAAGGGGTGTTCCTACTGCCGTCCCTAATAACTACTTTTGGATTTTTCTGCGGGTTCTATGCTCTTATATCGGTCTTCAATGGCGAGTACCTGAACGCGGCGTACCTGATAATACTAGCCGGTTTTTTCGACTTTTTAGATGGCAAAGTAGCAAGGCTTACCAACTCCACATCGCATTTCGGAATGGAGTACGACTCGCTTGCCGACCTTATGTCGTTCGGCATCGCTCCCGCTTTTCTTGTCTATTCGTGGGTACTCCAGCCTTATGGAAGGGTCGGCTGGATGGCGGCGTTTCTCTACGTTATCTGCGGCGCGCTTAGGCTTGCCCGCTTCAATACGCACAGCTCCACCATCACTGCCGGCAACAGGTTTATAGGCCTGCCGATTCCGGCCGCCGCCGGGCTTATAGCGTCTATGGTTATTCTCACGAAGGAGTTTTTTGTAATAGAAAAACTGCATCCGGTTATTATCGTCGCTACTGTCTACGCTCTTGCCTTTCTGATGATTAGCAATCTTAAATACGCGTCGTTTAAAAAATTCGAGTTCGAGAAGAGAAAAACTTTTAGTTTTCTGGTATTTACCGTACTTTTTATTTATGTTATCGCCGTACTGCCAGAACTGATGCTTTTTCTTGTCGCGTTAATCTACGCGGGGTCGGGCCCGTTTACATGGGTTAAAAGCAAATTGGCACGGTTCGATAAAACCGCCCCACCCGCAACCTCGGAAATAGAGAAAACAGATAAACCTGAGCCGTAAAGAACAAGGCGGCCTTCCTCATCGCGCCGCTTACGCAACATCACTAGCAGGGAAAATATCTCAACTATCGTCTTCCGTACCACACTGGTGCCGTCTAACAGGCCGTGGTAAGGGCATTTTTAGTCGACTCGATTAAAGCATTAACCGCTCTCGCGTCTATAAACTTAGCACCACTGACGTTACTCGTTTTACTTTCCCCTAGGTCTACCAGCTCAGTTATATCGGCTCCACCCTGCGTTCACCGAGGAGCCTTAGATGTTTTTGGCCTATACATTATTGTCTGCCCATGTGTAAAAGATTCAAATTCGTCAGTAAGCAGGCGGACATTTTCGCACGCTCCAAGAACAAGCAAACCATCGTCAGACAGCATCTTCCTAAATTGACTAAAAATTCTACCTTTAGTATGGTCGTCAAAATAGATCAAAACATTTCTGCAAATAATGACATCAAACCGGCCAAGCGTTGTGAAACTTTCAGCGAGGTTTATTTTTCTAAAATCGACCATGCCTCTAATTGCTCCGCTAAGAATCCATCCGTCAGGTTCTCTCTTGATAAAATATTTCTTTTTTCTCTCGTCTGAAAGGCCGCGTCTTACCTCCAAGTTCGAATACTCTCCAGATATAGCCTGAGACAAAACCTCAGACGAAATATCTGTCGCGAGTATTGAAAAATCGTCTATAGAGATGCCGTTATATTTATTCGAATCGACGTACTCGCTTATCAGCATAGAAAGGCTATAAGGCTCCTGACCTGTTGACGACGCGGCGCACCATAGGTTCACTTTCGGCCCTTCCATATTATTCTGACGCTCTTTTCTCTTGCGTATCAGCTCTCCAAGCTTTGGAAGAATCATCGTCCCAAAAGTGCCAAAAGGATGGTCATCTCTAAAAAAACTTGTTTCATTCGTGGTTATGCTTTCTACTATCCTCTCTCCCAAGGCAGAATCGTTCTCCAGTTTTTGTATAAGTTTTCTAAACGATTCAAGCCCCAGCGATTGCGCCACAGGCGATAACCTTTGCTGTACAAGATATTTCTTGCTCTCATTGATATGTATGCCGCACGTTTTGTGTATATAGTTTTTTAGTTCAAGAAAGTCTTCGTTTTTCAGCTCCATCAGCTCCTACCCCCGCCCTTCAAGGCTTATTTTATTTTTGACGCCGGCAGAAATATCTAAAAGATATAAAATATTCTCTACCGAACTAGAAACAAGCGCGCTCCCCAGCATTCCCCCATGCCGTATTGCTAGCTTAATCCGGCATTGTAACATAGGCTCCAGCTCTTTTTAAGCCGAGTAATTGCGTTAGCTCCATCACCGGCTATCGGTGCCAAGGATAGGCGCACAGCACCGCCAGAAAACAGCGATACGAAAGCTTGTTCATTGCAATGAAAATTACAGCCACAGCAATATGCGAAAGGTGAACTATTTGCCAAAAACAACAGACCTTCCGCCGGAAGGCTGAGACGAATCCTTTGCACTTACTAGCAGGTAGGGCTTAAAAACAAAAAAGCAGGCCAAGCTTGAAAATATCTAACCTTATTAGCATTTTAAGTTTAACAGCCTCATCAAAAGCACGATAGCCACACCTTGCGGGGCTGTTGGCAAATAAGACAATCTTGGTTTTGCTACAAATTGCCAATCTCTAACGATTCTATTTTTAAGAAGTTAGAAAATAAACTTCCCCTTAAAATGCTCAAAAAACTCTTTTGAAAACAGTCCCCTTATTGCGGTATCGACTTACCAAAAAAAATAACCAAGTGACGATGATTATGATGTAACAAGACAGTTGCCAGACGGTTCGCCTCGCGGCAACCTAACAGGCACCATGAGCAGAAAAAAATCAACAGCTTAATACTAAAACGCGACTCGCCGGTTGTAGACAGAGAAATCCGAACTCTTTACTTCTTTTAGCGCTTTTTTAAGCATGGGAACATCTACCCCCTTTGGAGGATTTGCTATCATAGCCTCATAAAACCGCCTGTAGAATTCATCTGGGTAAACTCTGATATCTATCTCGAATATATTACCGGAATGCTCCATAGGAAACTTGAAGTACGCCTTAAGCGTTTCGTCTGGGTCGAGCCTTGTATCAAAATACTCCTCACTTAAATCTAGCGAAACACTCCATTGAATGTAATACTCCTTTAGGGTTCCATCTACAGCCTTTCCGTCGAGATTTATGACCTTTCCCGAAACCACAACCTTTGGGGTGACATATGTCGGAAATTTATGCCCAACCCCAGTATTTTTAACCGAAAGAGTCGCGTACTCGGCCCCTCTTTCCAAATCTACCGAAAGCCCTTCGTTAACCATCTGTTCGTGGTGTACTCCCTGAAAAATATGCTTCCTGTCCGGCATATGACAAGAAGCGCAAACCTTCCCCTCTTTGGCGGCAGGCGACCGCTTCCATTGTTCATAGGTATCTTGCATAAGCTTTCCGTTTAGCGACCTGCCGTTAGGGTTGAACTGATGGCAAGGTTTGCAAAATTCGGAGCTGTTAAAATCATTTTTCTCGATAAACCCGTTATGCGGCGTATCTGGATCCTGTAATTTTCTTGGTATCGGGCCATACCTTACATGCTTTCGGACATGGCATACGGCGCACGAAACACCGTATGACGCGACATCCTTTTTATAAAGCCTGTTCTTAACTATCTCCCCGCCAGCGACCACGACAGGGTTTTGCTCATACAAAGGCGCGTGGCATTCCTGACAGCTCACTCTCATTTTGTCATCTATCCACGGCGGATGAAACTGTCCGACAACGCCATTCCCCATAGATTTTGAGTGCCGTGAAGCAGACCAGTCGCTATACTGCTTTTCATGGCATTCACCGCAATCCTTTGGTATCAGCGAAGCTTCGAGATCCGAAAAGCCCGTAGGCTTTTTGCCCATGGGCGGAAGCGGGTGGAACCAGTGGGAGTTTATCCATTGCCCGGATAGGCCAGAATCTTCCGCGAGTGTATCGCCACGCCCAACAAAGGCAACGATGCCGCAAAGCAATAAAAACGGCAACACCCCTAGATTAGCTCTTTTTTCTTTCATCTATCTCAAACAAGATCCCTATAGCGTCCTTGAGAAGTGCGAAGACGGCCGCTGATATTACTTGCCAATCCCATCAATACCTTTACGCCGATATCTGGAGTTTCTTTAATTACTCTGTCAAACCTTGTTTTAGTAAGAATTAGTATTTCAAGGTCAGTAGCGGCCCGAACGGTTGCCGATCTTTCATAACTGTCGATAAGAGACATCTCGCCCACCGATGCACCAGCCGACACCGAGGCGATAACTTTATTGCCGTGGCTTTCCCCGCCCAGTATTATTTCGACGACCCCTTCAATTATGAAAAAGAGGTAGTCGCCAATGTCGCCCTCTTCAAACAGCACATCCCCCTCTGGAACCTGCCGTAAACTCATGTAGGTTGTAAGCTTTCTTATATCATCATCTTCAAACCCGTCAAAAAACGGTAAACCTTTTATCATCTCAACCAAAATATTTCTTGTCTTGTCCAAGACCGCCTCCCTTTAATCAGATACCATTTGATATATTCTGTGCCTGCCGGAAATGCCTTTCAGGTCAAAAAGCCCCACATACTTAGACAAGAAGCCGTCGCACTTGTCCAGCGCCTCGTGTACAGCCTCAGTTATCAGCGTTCGATTTACCGCTGGTAGTTCATCAGGGGTCATACCGCCTTCATCTTCGATAATATCCTCCCCTTTAAGCCCTTCAACGCGGAAGGTCTTGTTCACCGCCGTACCAAGCCTATCCCCCTTGGTATCGACTCTTGTTTCGCCAAAGTTAATGGCAATTCTAATGTCTATCATTTCATTTGCCGGAACCTTGGAATTGCTTTGGGTAATCGCTATAGAAATAGCTTTGGCAAACTCCAGAGAGCCTTTTAACTCGCCAAACGTCATAAGATATCCATCGCCCGTGCTTTTTGTAAACCTTACCCGATGCCTTGTAGCTATCGGCTTTGTCAGCTCAACAAGACGAGAGGTAATCTTTAGCGCAAAGTCATCACCAAAATTCACCCCTATCTCTGTAGAATTACAAAGATCCAGCACTAAAATAGCTTCAACGAGTATCTGCGGCTTATCTGGAACGTATGCCGACATCACGGTACTCCCGCCCGACCATTCCTGACGCTCCTGTTCCGCTATAATATCGCTTGCTTTCACAGCGCGGCCGGTCATCTCCTTTATTATCTCCAGAGCCTTATTTCGTATATCCGAATCAGAATCTTTTACGCAGGCTTTTATAGTCTTAAGCGTATTCTTATCCTTTATCCTCCCCAGCCCCTCAAGAGCGGCAAGCCTTACCGCTCTGTCCGGGTCTTGTAGAAAATCGGTAAGAAAAGTTATCGACTTCAAGCCTCCGATATTTGCCAACGCCTTTGGAACCACCCACCGGACATCAGGGTCATCAATGAGCAGAATTATTTCATCAACGGCCCGCTCATCCTTAAGTTCGCCAAGAGCTTCTACCGCTTTTTCCCTCACCCACCAGTCGTCATCTTTTAGCAGGGTTAAAAGCGGCTCAAACGTAGACTCATCCGGCATACGCTTAAAAAATTCGACAGCCGCCCGCCGCACGTTTTCGTCGTCACTTTTAAAAAGCTCCTGTATCTTGGAGGTAAGGTCTTCCGATTTCATCGTGGTAAGAGCATCTGTAGAGATTTCCCTCACCCACCAGTCGGAATCACGCATCCCCTTTATCAGTACCGCCGTAGCTTTAGGGTCCTTAATATTTTGCAATATCTCTACTCCGGCTCTGCGCACATTAACATCACCAGAATCCTTTACGAGATAAATCACGTCGTCCACGATAGATGTATCGGCGGTTTTCTCTACCGCCTCGATAACCATCTGCCGAACCACAATATCATCGTCGCTAATCAGCCGTACCAGCTTCCTAGCCGACTCAGGGTCGCCAAGCTCACCAAGAGTCGCAATAATTACGCTCTTTATTTTAGGATCTCTCTCAACTTCCAGCTGTGCCATCAACGGCCTCACGGAGCTAGGGTCCTTTAGCTTACAAAGAGAGTCGACAGCCTTTTTCCTGACCCAGTAGTCGTTGGAGGTGAGTAGCTTTATAATTTCCGCGCTTGCTTTCGCGCCGCCTATCGCTCCTATTATCTCAATCACTGCCGCTTTTACATCGCGCCCGCCGCTTTCTAGAAGCGGTGTAAGCTTGGCGACTGTGGCCGGCCCGCCCATTTTTTTTATGAGGTCCGATGCGGCGCGCTTTTGCAGAAAATTCCCGTCGCTTATCACCTCTATCAGGCTGGGAATAGAGGAAACTCCAGTCCGTTTTTCTATTATCCCTTTACATATTTTGCGTACATCCTCTTTAGGGTCCCCCAAAAGCTCCGTATAAAGCTCGAGAAAATGATGCTCATAAAAGGTGTTTAAGTACGATCCTAGGTCAGGGGCAAGAATCTTGCCTTTTCGGTACATTTCAATGAGTGCGGCAAGCCCATCTGGCCCAAATAGACGCAGTGCCTTTATATTCCCCGAGTTATTATCCCTAGATGTCGCAATAATCTGGGAAATAAGTTTTTTTATCTTAAACGATTCGAACATACCACCGTCTCATCATTTTCCTGTCGAAAAACAAAACATAAAGCAGGTTTTGCACTATTTTACCACCCAATATCGGGAACACCTCCTACAGTCAAGCGCAATTACCATGTTCCTCAATTAGATTTATCATACCCCCACAGCATTCTAAACCAAACTACCAGACAGGCAACTCAGGCGAGTGTACCATATTAAGCCTTTCTTTTCATTGTTCTTGCAAGCCCCACAGCTATGCGGGCAGGCGGAGCCGGCACCGCTACAGCTTTTAGCGTTGCTTTTGGATTTTCCAAACATTAGGATTGTCCATAACTGTATGGAAAATAAATCGCCTCACCCGCTAAAGTTAGAAAAAACTACCCAATTCCTTAATAATGTGGAAAAAAGCGACCTTAGAGAGGATGCGTTAAGCGCCATTAAACAGGCTGGCATAGACGGTGTCTCGCTAGTTGTTGCCAAAAATTCCGGCATATTTCATTCTGACGATGGGCTATCACCGGCAGGCGGTATCGCCGTGGCGCCTGACGGAACAATTTTCCTCTCCGACGAGTTCAACCACCGTATATCGGTTTACACGCAGGATGGAAAACTGGAACAGGTTACCGGCTCGAAAGGCTCTGGTGACGGCGAGTTCCATTACCCGCGCGGTATCGCCATAGACAAAAACGGCAAGCTCTACATCGCGGACGCGTGGAACCACCGGATAGTTATCCTTAAACCAAATCTTACATTCAGCAAAAGTTTTGGGAAGCTCGGTAGCGGCAGTGGTGAACTCGACGAACCTGTAGACGTATCTATATGGAACGGCATGCTGGCGGTGGTAGAAAAATCGAACCACCGCGTGCAGTTCTTCGAAATGGACGGCGAACCTATCGGCACTATAGGCGGTAGAGGCTCTGTTGCCGAGCAGGAAGCTTTTTACGTTTCAAACTGGATTCCAAGAACCTTCAGTACCCCCGTTTTCGAATTTCCATCGGCGATAGCGGTCAATGAAAAAGAAACCGCGCTCTACATTGCCGATACTAACAACCACCGCGTGGTAAAGCTTAACAACGACCTAGCCGTAGTGTCGTGGTATCATCTGTCCAAAATCAAGTTCCCATCAGGCCTTACCTGCGATTCGTCCGGCAACCTTCATATAACGCAATTCAACAACAAAAAAATAAACGTATATTCTCCAGAGGGGATACACCTCTACTCCTACGATTCGGGGATAAAAATACCGCTTTACACAGCCGCTAACGGCAAATCAATATACCTTGCTGATGGAATAAAAGCCGGCGTTTCACGGCTGACAATTTCGCCAAAGCATACACGCAGTATCTGCCTTGAGGATAGCTTCAGCTACCATTTAAAAACAGCGATAGAAAAACTCGGCAATGGCGATTGGAAAGAGGCGGGAAGAAACCTACAGGCGGCGGCAGAGACCTCTCCAAAGCCTTCTCCCAGCGAACTGGCAAAACTGCTTCCGGAAAACGATTTCAGCTTTTCCAAACCAGATGGAGAGTGTAACGAAAAGTGGTTTGAGCCATTCACGGCATTTCTTTCCAGCCAGTCGTCAAAGGTGCTAAAGGAAATAGAAAACGATATAGCGCAAAAAGCATCTGTCAGTGACGACTTTACGCAAGCTTCCCTGAATCTCGAAAAGGCACTGCTCTCCGGCACACAGCCAGCTTTGGTTGACGAGTTAATGGTATCCAAATATCTGGCGACTAAAAAACTGTTCGAGAAATCTTCAAGCATCAGAGAGAAGTTTACCGCGTTTAAAAAGATAGAGGAGTTCTCTCGAAGGTTCGCTTTTTACGGAATAAGCGTTAATGAGCGACTGTATAAATTACAAGAAAACCTTGAGTTCATATTAAAAGTAAACGCAAAATCTATCGAATGGTTTTCTATTGCCGAAAAGGAAGCCCCGTCACTTAACTTCAATAGCACTGCAAAGGAACGCGAAACTTTTCTTAAAAACTACAATCGCCACAATTTTACAGCCACCGAACTCCAAACCTTTTCTAACTTTGCCGCGGAGCAAAACTGCGAGCTGGCCGGCATATCAAAAATATTAAACGATGAAGAAAAAAAGAAATTCGATTCGATTGTTATTATATCGCTGGAACTATTTTCCATAGTTCCAAAACTTTTTACGGAAAACAGCATCTACCTAAAATCGCTGGAACTGCTTTTCGATAAGCTGGGCGGCAAATGGACGGCCGTTATCATAGAAAATGTTTCTAAAGACGCACTGTGGGAGCAGCTTAGCCGTGAGGAAAACATAAAACAAGGCGAAAACTCAGCCTACCGCCTACTCCCCACGCTATGGGCAGATGAGCCTACAGAAAAAGTAGAGCTAAAAGCCGGTTCGTGGGGGAAAATTAGAGATTTTTATCACAACGAGTTTAACCGTTTCCCCAAAGAGGTGGAGCCGATACAGTCGGAACAGCTACGGCTTTTACAACAGTTGCCGCTTGCCCAAAAGTCCGACCCTGCGCAAGCGGCCCAAATCGAAGCTAAAGTAAACCTCCTATCGTTCCATATAACCTTTCAGGAACGCTACATATGCAGTATGGCAAAAGAATACCTTCTGCGGTACGCCATCTTCTCGCTTGCAGACGGAGCAATTTCCCAAAAAGAGTTGGATGACACTAAAAAGCAGTTGGAAGAGCTGGCGCGAACTTCTACTTTCAATTTTTTTGCCATGAATGAAAAAGCAAGCGTCCGATGGGATGAGGCTGGCCGATCAGAAAACTCCGAAGAGAAGAGTAAATTAAAAATAGACCATAGCGTCTTTAACCTGCTGGAAAGGTACTACAGATGTCTTGGAGCTTTTCTAAAAATAGCCGAAAAAAATATCTCCAGCGACAGCATGCTAAAACCTGTTACGGTTTTTCACCGCCCGCTAGAAGTTTCGGAACCTCTTTCCGCGCCGATGGGGCTTTCCATCACTAACGGCCAGATCTCTATACTTTATAACGACTCTCCAAACCTTATAAAATTAGACTTAAACGGAAAAGTATTAAGCAACAGCAGAAAATTCGGAAAAGTGCCTAAAGCTTTTTTGCTCGGGCTTGATTACAGGAGCATTGGAAATTCAAACTTTCTACTCTCGCACGGGTTTCCATCGGGCTTAATCGAGATTTCCAGCGACGGTGAATCAACCAGAAAAATAGAGATGGATATCAAAGAAGGGCGGATTCCTTTTAGGGTGAGTACGGATAGTGATGGAAACTTTTACCTCTCGTTTGTTGATGGAATAGGGATTTCGGTTTTTGACTCAAACGGCAAGCTGGTTCGAGAAATAGGGGCCGATAAATTTGCCGGTATCAAAAAGGTATGGGGGTTTCTCCTTAGAGGAGATAAAATCATAGCCGGCGGGAACGGCAAATTTATATCTTTAGACCTCCAAGGAAACGAAAAAAAATCGTTCAGCCCGCCTAATGAAACCTTCAGCGCTATATCCAGCATCGCAAGCGACGAGCATGGCAACACCTTTGCCATTGCGGTAGAAAACAATAAACTGTTCCGTTTAACATCTAAGCTCGACAGCATTGAACTTATAAAAATCAACAGCCAAGGACTGATTACAATCGCTACAGAAAAAAACTACATTGTACTGGCAGATTATACCGATGGCACGGTAAAGCTTTTCAAAACCGATTTTAGATAGACCGCTTTTGAAAAAGTGCTTTATTCAGTTCTCAAGTGACAGCTCTTACCGTATCGTCTACCGCTCATAGCGCCCCCATTTCATAAGCCTTAAATAGTCGTCCCTGAAAAGCTCTATTACCCCTATAGATATTGAGTGAAAGTGCCTTTCCTACCGGTTATAATTGCAAGCAATGAGTGATTCACCTTAAAAAGCTGGGGCTTGTACTTGCCTCCACAGAACTTCCCAAAAAAT
>JAJRYD010000028.1 GCA_024275955.1 Nitrospirota bacterium | reverse complement strand
TTAAAAAAAGAGATTGAGAAGAAATTGAAGAGAATCTTTACTGTTCTAGGGGCAGGTAAATCATGAGTCAACGAAGGAACTTCTTGGGGCCGATGGGTTAGGTTCTGCCATGAGTCAATGCGCCTATGCTTGAAAACACCTGAAAAATGTAAACGGGCAGTTACACAGAATTATTTACAGGCTCTAGGCGGCTGATAGACTCTCTCTCCAGAGAACTTCCATAATCTGAAAACGGACTCCAGGCTTCCCTTTCATTTCTGCCCAACCTACAGCCCTATGTTTGATATCTTTCCTGTCGCTTATCATCGTCAACACTTTGGCAGAGATAAAAACCCTGTTCTTTACCGGAAAATCGTTTTCTATTTCATCGGCAACTTCGACAAAAGAGTCTCTCGTAAGCCCTTCTATTCTTTTTGCCACGTTCGCAGGATCGCCGCATCTGTCGGCATCTTCGCGTATAAGAACCTGCCCGCAGTCTATACCTATCCGCATATCTATTTTCAGGTCGTCAGACGCCGTAGTGTTGTGTTTTTCTACCATCTTCATGGTAGATAGAGCCAAGTCTACCGCGTCGACGCATTTATCAAACGTCATCATCCAGCCATCGCCGGTGCTTTTATCAAATGTGCAACCATATTTCTTCTTGTACTCGGCAAGAGGAGCGCTAAAAACGCCAAGTATCTTATTGAAATGTATCTCGCCGTAAGCATCTATTATTACCGTCGAATCGCATATATCTATATAAAGAATCGCCTCGAACTTTATATTTTTTATAGCCGGCTCTTTTCCCGATAGATGATTAGAGTCGTCCATCATCGGATATAATGCTTTTGGCGTAACGGCCCGTATCTGGGCAGAATCGTTTACCGAGCTGTTTTTCAATATTTCCAACGAATTTATAGCTTCGTCTACGAGCCTTGTGTCCTCATTGGGCGAGTTCTCTGAGAGCTGTATAAACCTCTCCAAATCCTGTATAGCTTTCTCTTTTTTGCCGGATGCTATTCTCGCCGTACTCCGCCCGTAATAGGCAAGTATAAGGTTCGGAGCAACTTTAAGAGCCGCACTATAATCTTTTACAGCTTCATCATACTTTCCTATCGCAAAATAGGCGTTACCGCGGTTGTAGTAAGCTTTAGAGTTTTTTGGCTCAATATTGATTACCGCTGTAAAGCTTTTTATAGCTCCCTCTTTATCGCCGAGCCTGCTCTTAACGCTTGCAAGCTTGTAAAGCGCGTCGGAGTTTTTCGGGCCGGACTTAACTGTTTTTACCAAATCATCAGCCGCTTCCTTATACATGCCGAGCAGAAATCTGGCGACACCCCGATAGTAATAAGCCTTGCCATTGTCCGGCTGAAGCTTTATCGCCCTGTCAAAATCTTTTAACGCTTGTTTTTGTTTCCCTTCTTGCGCCAGCGAACGACCACGGTAGTAATACGCCATCGGATAATCTGGTTTTAGCTTTATCGCTTCACTGTAATCGGCTATCGCCTCTTCGTACTTTTCTAGCTTGTATTTGATATTGGCTCGGTTGTTATACATCGTCGCGAAAGCAGGCTTGAGGGCTATCGCCTGATTGTAATCGGCTATCGCCTCTTCGATTTTCCCAAGCTTATGGTTTACCACCGCGCGGTTTCCAAAAGCCTCGGCATTCCCCGGGTCTATACGGATAGCTGTGTCATAATCTTTGAGCGCTTCCTTATACATGCCGAGCTTTCTCTTTACGGTACCTCGGTTGGAATATGCTTCGGCATTGGCTGGGTCTGCCTTTATCGCTCTGTTGAATTCCACCAAAGCATCTTTAAACTTCGCCTTGTTAAGAAGCTCAACGCCTTTGCTTATGTCGTACCCCGCCGTTTCCGGGGGCTTGCCTTTTAAAAATTGGAAGAAATCCATACAAGACCAATATATCAGATGTTTAGCATCAACAAACATGCGATAGCTTAACTAATAGAAAAGAGAGGATTTATCGTCGCTAGCCTTTTTGGGACTATTTCCAAAAGAGTTTTTTGAGTATGCTAAGGAGAAGTTCATTTTCTAACTTCTTTTAAATAGGGCCTTTAGGAATTGGCAGTTTGTAGAAAAATCAAATTTATCTCATTCGGCAACAGCTCCTTTTTGGCAAAAAGGAACAACGGCCGGAATATATCTACAGCGGTCTAATGAACCCCACCTCTTGAAAACCGGCGGTCCAAACACGACGCGGCATGTCAGAATTTTATTTCCAGCCGAACAGTTAACCAATAGCGATAGGGAGGACGATAGAGAAGACAGCGCCGCTGCAATCTTTTCTGTTGCCCGCTTTTATTGTCCCTTTATGGCGTTCGATAAAAAGTTTTGCGTTGCTAAGGCCAAGACCTGCTCCGTTAAACACTCTCGAAGATTTTAAATCGACCTGCTCATACCTGTGGAAAATAGCTTCCAGTTCCGTTTCCGGTATTCCCGGCCCTGTATCGCTTAAAGTTATTTCGATATTTTCTTCTCTAGCCGATACAAGAAGCGCAATCTCTCCTCCCTGCGGGGTAAATTTAAGGGCGTTTGAAATTATGTTGTTAAACGAATGCAGACGAAGTCTTTCAATATCCCAAACGACGCTTGGGAGCGGTCTTTTAATATCAAGATCCAATCGAATATTTTTTGCTCTTGCCTCAAACTCGAATGTCGATATGGTTTTTAGCAGTTCATCTTCAATATCATCAACAAGGTAAGGCTCAATTCTCTCTTTCCCTGCCTCCATTTTCGTCATCGCGAGAATGTCATCAACCATTCTCAGCACCTGATCCGAAGCCAAAAGAATACGGTCGAATATTTTCATAACTTCATCGTCTTCTGTATCTTTAAGCCGTTGCTTTAGGAAGCTGGAAAACCAGATGATGGCAGTCATCGGCGACTTTAGATCGTGGGTTATCGACGATAGAATCCTATCGTACATCTCTTTTTCCGTTTCCGTTTCCATCTTTCTTCTCCTAAAATTTGTGCCTCTGCGAAACCCAGGAGGATGCTGTCCCGCAGAGGCTGATTAGGGATAGTTACCTAGAAGGCGTTTAAAGTTCAGCCTAGAAGTACCAAGCTGTCTGTATAAGCAGAGTGTCATTCTTCGGCTTTACGCCGCCTGCCGGCATCTTCTCATCCTTGGTTACATAGTTGGCCTGAATTTTGGTGTGGTGCTTCTGA
>JAJRYD010000027.1 GCA_024275955.1 Nitrospirota bacterium | reverse complement strand
TCCACGTCACTTTCAATTCTACTATTGCCATCAATCTTCTTTCCGTTTACTCTGTCCATGTTGACCTCCTTGCTATTTTTTGTTCTTTCTCAAACATATCTTAGCAGGTGAGGTCATACCTTAATTTCAACTAACTTTAGGCCAATTTCGAAGGAGTTAGCTGGTACTCCTTTTCGTTTAGTGCAGGGCGGTGGATTAATAACAAATTTTCGTTAAGGCTTTTTCTTGGATGGAAGACTCTCTCCGGTAGCGCTGTAGACGATAGCCCGCTGGTAAGGAAAAAAGATACTCTGTCTGGAGGTTTTTTCTTCACATGGCTACCGTTTAAATCTAACAAAATGGAAAGCGGAACGGAACTTATACCAGAACCTGACGAAAAAACAGGAATATAAACTCCAACTGCTCGGCTAAGAAACGATACCGCTATCTCTTTTTACATCGTCTGCATCTAGTGTTAAACTCACGTTATGAACAATGATCTTATGCAACTGATGATCTCTATCTCCTCTCTTCTTGAACTAAAAGATCCATATACCGAGGGGCATTGTTCAAGAGTGAGGGCTATGGCTTCTATCATAGCTAATGGGCTGGGCATTGGAAACCCTGATGCAGATGACATTTTACTTGCCGCGACACTGCATGACATAGGAAAAGTGGGGATTCCAGACGCAATTCTCAATAAGCCTGGCAAGCTGACGAAGGAAGAGTATGAAAGGATAAAGGAACATCCTTCATTAGGGGCCTTAGCTCTCAGGGCGTTGCCCAAGTTCAAAAACGTGATGCAAATCGTAAAACATCATCACGAGAGGTGGGACGGAGCAGGTTATCCAAGCAGTCTTAAAGAAAAGGAGATACCGCGAGGCTCAAGGATAATATCTGTAGTAGATACCTATGATGCTCTTACCTCTCACAGGGCCTACAGAAAAGCGGTAGACCATGAAATAGCGATAGAAATCATCGCAGAGCGTTCAGGCACCCAGTTTGACCCGCAAGTCGTTAAAAAATTCATAGAACTAAATAATGATATGCGGCTCGATAAAGATTCCAGAACAGGAATTGACCCTGTATGCGGAATGGAAGGTGACAGCTTTCGGTATGTCGCCTTAGAAAACGGTAAAGTTTACTTCTGTTCGGATGCCTGCATGGAGGAGTATGTAAAAAAACCGGAAAAATATCTGCCGGAAATCATTGAGGCAAAGAAAAATAGCGATGAGAAAAACCTTAAGGAGAGATAACAGCTCCCAGCATTCCAAATGGTTTTTAATCTAAGCAGGTATCTCTACCGCACGGGTAGCGGGCTTGGAAAATCGCCCCCCGAATGGGGCTGTTTCCAAAAGAGTTTTTCAAACATTCTAAGGGGACTGTTTCCAAAAGAGTTTTTTGAGCATTTTAAGGAGAAGTTCATTTTCTAATTCCTTTAAAATAGCGCCTTTAGAGATTGGCTATTTGTCGTAGAATAAAGCTTATCTCATTCGGCAACAGCCCCCCAAAAAATAAACTTTTTCGGGGTTTCACCAAGCTATGGCAACTTTTCTTTAAGATAACAGCCCAACATCGTCTTGCTTCAATAAATTCCGACGCGCGAAACTCCGCCACCAAAGCAACTCTTGGTACTGTTGCCGAAACAGTTTTGGGAACATTTGAAGAAAAGACTAACCTTTTAACTTCTTAAAAATAAATGTTTTAACGGTTGGCAATTTTAAGCGAAATCAAATTTATCGGATTTGGTAGTGGACCCTCCTGCTCATTTTGTCAACCGCTCTTGTGGTTATCTGTCTTTTCTTCCCATGCCGACTTGCGGCGCGGCCGAGCCTCACTCGAGTGATAATGCTCGACTAGGCCCGACCGCAATAACCGCAAACCTTACCGGAGACTCCGCTAAACGGCAAGACTATTGCCATACCGCTATACTTCATTCTCTTGTCGCTATAAGCCTTCCTTTCCTTCTTTTTAAGGATGCTCCATATCTGCCATATCTTTATTCATACGCTTATGGTCTTTCATATCACCATGCGCGCCGTCATGCTTCATCTTATCGCTACGGGCATTCCCCTTCTTCTTTTTAGAATGTTTCGAGTCCATCGCGCTATGATCCATCTTCATCCCTTCATGCTTCATACCGCTATGGTCCATATCTTTATGATCTTTCATATCGCCGTGCTTCATCTTGCCGCTGTGAGCTTTATCTTTCTTCTTTTCAGGATGCTTCATATCGTTTTTCGCGACTATCTGTAGAGATGCCCCCCCATACTCAGCCGCGGACACATTAGATATAAAAAAACTGCTTCCTTTTGTATCGGCAAAAAATGTGGATACAAACAGCACGAAAAGAGGTATCCAAAAGATATTTCCAGCTTCAGATTGTTTATAAAAATTAGACATTGATAATTTCTCCTTTAAATGTTGTCGTAGTTGTCTCTTTTCCCCAGTTTGCCTTTTATCATTGCGTAAAGTAGCGGCAGAACTACAAGCGATATCACAACCGTAGAAACCATACCGCCCACCATCGGTGTCGCTATCCTCTTCATAACTGCGGAACCTGTGCCGGTTCCATACATAATCGGCAATAGACCTACAATAATGGCGGTGGCCGTCATTATTATCGGACGAACCCTTTCGATGGCGCCTGCCTTGACTGCCTCGATAAACTCACCGTGGTTTTTCGGTTTCCTTCTTTCCACCTCATGGCCGACATAGAGGATAACAAGAATTCCGATCTCTACGGCAACGCCGGCGAGTGCTATCATCCCTATGCCTACCGCCACCGAAAAGTTGTAGCCAAGAATCCACAATAGCCAAAACGAGCCGAGAAGGGCAAACGGTATGGTGGTCATTACCAGTAGAGATTCGGTTACACGCATAAAGTTGAGATACAAAAGCAGGAAAATTATAAGAAGCGCTAACGGCACGACAAGGGTCAACTGCTTTTTAGCCCGTTCCATATATTCAAACTGTCCACTCCAAATTATTGTCATCCCTTGGGGAAGCTTTAGCTTCTCTCCCAGTATCTTTTGGGCGTTCCGCACATAGGTACCTACATCTATATCTTTTATATCGACATAGATAATCGAGTTGAGACGGGCATTTTCACTTTTTATGACTGCCGCCCCTTTCTTGATTTTAAGCTTAGCCACCTGCGCAAGCGGTATATGCTCTCCCCTTGGCGTAGGGACAAGCACTCTTTTAAGGCTTTCAAGATCGTCCCTCAGCCACCGCGAGTAACGCAAATTAACAGGATACCTCTCCCGCCCTTCAACCGTTTCGGTTACATTCATCCCTCCTATTGCCGACTTAATTACCGTCTGCACATCGTCGATTAAAAGACCATACCTAGCAACAGCCTCTCTGTCGATTTCAAAATCTATGAAGTTACCTCCAGCAGTCCTTTCCGCGAAGGCGGAGAGAGTGCCGGGGACATCCCGCATTATAATTTCGATCTCCTGCCCGACTCTCTGGAGTTCGTCCAGATCGTCTCCGAAAAGTTTAATTCCTACGGGGGTTTTAATGCCTGTCGCCAGCATATCTATCCTCGTTTTTATCGGCATAGTCCACGCGTTTGTAAGTCCGGGGAATTTTAGCGCTCTGTCCATCTCCGCCATCAGCGACTGTATGGTTAAACCTTCGCGCCATTCTTCCTGCGGTTTCAGCCTCACTAGAGTTTCAATCATAGAAAGCGGTGCTGGGTCGGTAGATGTTTCGGCTCTTCCAGCCTTGCCGAACACGGAAATAACTTCTGGAAATGTTTTAAGTATCCTATCGGTCTGCTGGAGAATATCTTTTGCCTTGCTTATCGACACCCCGGGAAGGGTGCTTGGCATATAAAGTATATCCCCCTCGTTTAAAGGCGGCATAAACTCCGAGCCTGTCCTATTAAAAGGAAAAATAGTGGCGAGCGAAAAAAGAATAAGAGTTCCCAACACAACCCACTTCAACCTGAATACATGAACCATCAGTTTTGAATAACCATTTACGAGAATCACGTTTATCGGGTTTTTCATTTCCGGCACAATATCGCCTTTGACAAAAACAATGACTAAAGCCGGCACCAAAGTAATAGATAAAATCGCGGCAGAGGCCATTGAATATGTTTTTGTAAAAGCGAGCGGAGAAAAAAGACGCCCTTCCTGAGCCTCAAGCGTAAAAACAGGAACAAAGGAAACCGTAATTATGAGAAGACTAAAAAAGAGTGCGGGACCAACCTCCTGCAAAGCCTCGATAAGCACCTCTGTGCGCGATTTGCCGTTCCAGTCGGCCTCAAGCTTTTTATGGGCGTTCTCTATCATCACGATACTGCCGTCGACCATCGCTCCTATAGCTATCGCTATTCCTCCAAGTGACATGATATTGGCGTTAAGCCCCTGAAGGTTCATAACAATAAAGGCCGCTAGGATACCTATAGGAAGGGTCAAGATAGCGACAAATGCCGAACGGACATGCATGAGGAATACAAAGCAGACCAACGAAACAACAACCATCTCCTCTATCAGCTTTTCTTCTAGAAATTCTATCGCTCTTTCTATCAGTGACGAGCGGTCATACACAGGTACAATCTCTACTCCTTCGGGCAGGCCTTTTTTAAGATCTTCAAGTTTTTCTTTTACGAGGTCGATAGTTTTTAGAGCATTCTCGCCGAACCTCATAATCACCACCCCTCCGGCGACGTCACCTTCGCCGTTAAGGTCGGCCACCCCCCTCCTTAATTCGGGGCCAAGCCTTACGTTTGCCACATCACCCAAATAGATAGGGACACCTGTTTTGCTAACGCCAACTGCAATCTCTTCGAGATCCTTAACGCTCTTTATGTACCCTCTGCCCCTAACTACAAACTCTGTCTCCGCTATCTCAAGAATTCTTCCGCCTGTGTCGGCGTTACTTTTCTTGATAGCGTCGCGGATTTTGGTAATCGGTATGTCGTAAGCAACCAGCCTATTTGGGTCTACCTCTACCTGATACTGCTTTACATAGCCTCCAATAGCCGCGACCTCCGCCACGCCGGAGACTGTCAGCAGTTCGTACCTTAGGTACCAGTCCTGAATGGAACGAAGTTCCGAGAGGTCAAGCTTTCCGCTTTTATCTACCAACGCGTATTGGTAGACCCAGCCGACACCTGTAGCGTCCGGCCCAAGCTGAGGGTTGACACCTTCCGGCATGCCGGAAATGGAGCTTAACTGTTCCAACACTCTTGATCTGGCCCAGTAAAGATCTGTGCCGTCTTCAAAAATTATGTAGATAAACGATATTCCAAAAAAGGAGTAACCTCTTACCACCTCCGCGAACGGGACAGAAAGCATAGCCGTGGAAAGAGGATAGGTAACTTGATCTTCAACAACCTGAGGATCCTGCCCCTCATAATCGGCAAAAACAATAACCTGCACGTCGCTTAAATCTGGAATGGCGTCTAGCGGTATTTTGGTTAACGAATAGATACCAACCACGAGGATGAAAAACGCTCCGAGAAAGACCAGAAAAAGATTTTTGGCGGACCATTCTATTATTCTGCGTATCATTGCTCGTTTTCGCCCCCATGCTTCATATCGCCATGATCCATCTTCATGCCTTCATGCTTCATGCCTTCCATATCCATATCACCATGATCCATCTTCATACCTTCATGCTTCATGCCTTCCATATCCATATCGCCATGATCCATCTTCATGCCTTCATGCTTCATGCCTTCCATCATTTTCGGTTTGATCTCTTTGGCCTTGTCATAAGAAAGCATTCTGCCGAACACCTCTTTTAAGTTGCTTTCCGAGTCGATAAGGAAGTTGCCGGAAACGACTACCGTCTCGCCCTCTTCAAGCCCATCAAGCACTTCGTAATAATCTTCGCTATCTACCCCGAGCCTTACCTCTCTTGGCTCGAAACGGCCTTCGCTAATTTCTACAAGCGTCATGCTCTTCTTGCCAGCACGGAGAACAGCCTCTTTGGGAATAGCTATAGCGCTTTCCCTTACATCCGCTTCTATATTTACGTCGGCGTACATATCCGGCTTTAGGAGAAGGTCAAGGTTTTCGAACTCCATCCTTACCTGAACCGTTCTTGTTTTTATCTCTAGGTACGGATAAATATAGGTCACTCTTCCCTCAAAAATAGTGTTCGGTATCGAAGCAAGCGACATAGTTACCTTCTGCCCCTCTTTTACCCAAGGGATTTCGTACTCGTAAATATCGGCCAACACCCATATTGGCGAGAGATCGGCGATTACATAAAGCACTTTCCCTAGTGTCACCTCCGTTCCTCTATCGACATTTTTTGTAACGACGACTCCTTTTACGGGCGAGTGTATATGAAGGGTCTTTTTAACTTTACGGGTCTTTTCCAGCTCTTTAATCTGGTGTTCCGGCACGTCAAAAAACTCCAGCCGTCTCCTTGATGCCTCAACGAGTGTACGCCCGCTATTTCTCATTTTGCCAAGACTGCTCTTTAACATCGCGTCATAGTAATCAAGCGCGATTATAAACTCTTCGGATGTCGCCACAAGTTCGGGGCTGTACAGCTCCAGAAGGTAGTCGCCTTTTTCTACCTGCTTGCCTGTAAAGTCGACATAAAGCTTTTCGACCCACCCTTTAGTCTTGCTTTGAACCTTTACTACTTTTCTCTCATCGTATGTAATAAGCCCGGCGACCTTTATATCTCTCGCGAGGTTTCTACGCTCGACAACGGCTGTCCTCACGCCGATGTTCTGCATCGCTGTCGGGTCGATTTTTACCCCGCCCCCTCCGTCATCTTCGTATACCGGCACAAGGTCCATCCCCATTGGCGATTTCCCCGGCTTATCGCTACGAAACTTGGGGTTCATCGGCGCAACCCAGTACTTAATTTTTCGTTCTTTTTCAGAAGCTACCTCAACAGCCGGTTTACTTTTCTTTCCTGAAAGCATATCTTCTATCGGCCCTTTGAGAAAAAACAAACCACCAATCAAAAACACTATTACGAGAGTTTTTATAAACTTTGCCCTGTAATAGGAAGCCGATTTTTCATCTTGCATTTTGCGCTACCTCCTTTAAGTCGTCGCCAATTTCCCGTTTGAGTTCTACCCTTGCCTTTTGCAGTTCAAACTCTTCTTTGTCTCTTTTAATCTGGTAATTAAAAAATGCCACCTGATTGGTAACAAGCGTTAAAAAATCAACTTTGTTTACCCTGTAAGCCGCGAACGACGCTTCGACGGTCTGCTCCGCCTGAGGCAATAGCCCCTCGTCGTACAGTGTGAGCAGTTTGCTTCTTACCTTTTCCTTTTCAACTAGAACTCCTATTTTCTCCCTGTTTGTCTGCTTAGCCGCCTCATAACCAGAGGCCGCCTTTTGTTTTAGCATTCTGTTTTCGGCAATCTTTTTTTGCTGTCTGCTACTTTGCCAAACGGGAATAGAGAAAGAAAGCGACGCTGAAAGCAAGTCGTCTCTTTTTACCGCCCCCAAATCATCTCTCTGTCCATAGGTAACCCCCACCTTGTAGTTCGGCAGAAGGTCTTTTTTGGCCAACGCCGTTTTATTCTCAAACTTTTCAACTTCCGATTCAAACATTTTGAACAGCGGGCGGTTTACCACCGCAACTTTCGCGAGATCGTCTAAACCTCTAGCTTCAGTTTTTAGTGTCGGCATTTTGATATCCAAAAGCCCAGTGCCGTCGGGCATAGATGCCATTACAGCCAATGTAGATACGGCAGAGCCGATAGATTCTTCCAGTTCAAGGAGACGCACATCCATGTTGGATATCATCACCTCGGCGTGGAGGACATTCTCCTGCAGGCCTTTGCCCACATTATATTTTGACAAGGCAACCCTTAAAAATCCGTCCAGTATTATCCGGTTTTGGACGACCGATTCCTTTGCCTTTAGCAGGAACTCCAGTTTTAAAAATACCACCCATGCCTCTTTATAAAGCTCTTGCCTCTTTTCGGGTATTTTAAATTCCGCGATTTTCAAATCGTCTTCCGCCACTGTCCTTCTTAGCCCACGCTTGCCAGGTGCCGGAAAACTTTGCGATATACCTATCTGCTTTTGCGTCATAGGCTCGGAATCGAACCCGAATGTACCTGCCGAAAGGCTCTTAACATTCAGCGATACCATAGGGTCTTCCAGTGAATGAGCAAAATCCGGCAATTGGCTCGCGGCATTTGCCGACTCTTCCAGCTCCCTGATGCCTGGGTGGGTACTCTCTAGGCGCTGGAGGTAGCTGTAAAAAGAGCTGTTCCATGCCTCACTCAAATCTTGTTCCCCGCCGGTTGCCGGAGTCGCCATACCGGCAATCAAAAGGGCTATAAAAAACTTACGCATATAAATCGCACTATCCTCAAAAAATCTTGGTTCACCGCGCCTAACATAGGCGAACGGCCCTAAATGGACATAACTGTCCCTACTGTAGTGAGGTTAGAATCTTGGCGGATGGTAAATAGGAACTGCTCTTTTCCGTGGAGAAAAAGAGATAAGGAACGGAACGAACAGCACAAACGCAAAAAGCATGATGCCATTGAATGACGATGTGATAAAAGCCCCTGACGATAACGAAGCACAGCACTGCATAGTGTGCGAATGGGAAGACGAATCTGCCACGTGACCGCTCATCGCACTGGCGTTATAGACGGCGCATATCGAAAAAACTATCGACGAAACCGCCAAAAACTTAACAAAGTATTTTTTCACATCATCTCCATCGGGAAAGTGTACCACAAAAATATCGGGAGTGGCAACTTCCGCTTCTGGTCAGCCTAGGGTAGCTGTTTTAAACAGTATTCCCACATCTGCGAGTGACGCCATTCATCCTCGGCTGATGTTTTGAAAAGAGCCGAAAGCTCATCTTCCCCTTCACTGCGGGCAAGCGCGGAACCTTCGTTTTTCATTTTATAGGCTCCTTTTTCGGCTTCCACCATTTTACCGATAAATTCCTTTAGTGAATCTATGTCTCTCCCGATGGTAGAGCCGGACCGGAAAACATAGTTCGCGCCATGCTCCGCTTCTTCTATCGCTATCTGTCTAAGTACTGCTCCTACCTCCGGGTGTCCCAGCTTTTGCGCGAGCATCGCGGCACCTATGTAATGTACTACCTCCCATGCCTCACCCTGAATTTGGGCATCGACATATTCTTTTAGTGATTTTGTTTCATCATTGCTTTCGGCAAATTGCGCCTTTCCGGCACCGCAGACAGGACATTTGTCCGGCGCTCCGTCTCCTGTATGTATGTAACCGCAAACTCCACATTTCCATCTCTTCATTTTAATTTTCCTCCACAATTAATGCCACAGTTTGGTTGTCGTCTATTATAACTTTTAGACAGGAAAAAGCATAGACCGGCAAACACGAAGATAGTGTGTCAGTTTAAATTCCTGTGGCCTCCCCCTTTTTTTGAGAAAAGAGGAGCCTGAGGGGTGGTATCTTTTTTTAAGGGTACCCAGCACCATCCAGTACTCGCGGGGAGACCTCTCCTTCCGCTTCGCAAAGGGAGGCGAAAGATGACTGTAGTTCTTGAGCTGATACACTGCCAAACACCATCTCCAAAATATGCCCGGGCAGTTAATTAAAACGTATTGCGCCCAACTTTCAATTCCCGCTTTATGGGATGCTGTTAAATGAGA
The DNA here is from genome assembly GCA_024275955.1 of Nitrospirota bacterium. Taxonomy (GTDB): domain Bacteria; phylum Nitrospinota_A; class UBA7883; order JACRGQ01; family JACRGQ01; genus JAJRYD01. The sequence continues at coordinate 3,940 of JAJRYD010000027.1, read as the reverse complement.
ACAATGACAAAGCACCCATCAAAATAAACTGCTAAAAGGCTATCCTAAAAAGAGATTCCGCCGACACAAACCATTATGAAGTGTAATAATTTTCTGATACAATGACGTGTAAGTTTTAATTCGTCGGGCAAGAAAATAGTCTGCCAGCTTTGGCGCAAGAGTAGAGGCGCAAGCCTCTCATCAACAGGTAGCATGACAGCCTCCGGCTGACTTGCTTGGGGTAAAAGAAACCTATCCGTAACTGCTTCGATGCTGTCTGGCTTCTTGCTGGAAGAAGGGGTTTCATTTCGCAACGGGAGAGATAAAGGTCGAAAATCAGATAGAGAGAATCAATGAACGCGAACAGTTATAGCAAAACGTCTGAATCGGAATGTCTGACAGGCAACAAACTGCCCAAGCAGGTTGTTTGGGCAGTGGTGGCAATCTGTTTATTGCCTATCACGCTTAACCTTTTCGGCGTTGATTTTGCCAGCCAAAAAAACAGCGCCGACCTAGCCGACATAATTAGAAACAGCCCGAACAAAATTACCGACACGATGTTTTTTAAGCTTCGTGGCGCTTTTTCCCATACATTGCTTGAGTGGACAGCCTTTTGTACCGCTCTTTTTACCGTACTCCTCTCGATGGCCCACTTTAAAATAAAAAATGACCTAGCTACACCTTTAATAGCTATCACCCTTTTTTACGCTGGATGTATGGATGCTTTCCATACGCTGGCCGCCGCTAGACTTATCGAAGCGGTAGCAGATAACCGCGACCTTATCCCGTTTACATGGGCGATATGCAGGCTTTTTAACCCAATCATAACGATTGCCGGCATAGTAATAATTATTTTAAGCAAAAAGAAGGGCGGTAGCATCAGCTTTAGGCTTACTACAGCGGCGGCTCTTTTATTTGGAATAATCGCTTACGGCATCATAAGTATATGCGCCACCAGCAACAACCTTCCGCAAACAACATATCCCGATTCCATACTAACCAGACCTTATGATATAGCCCCTCTCATTGTGTTTATCTTGGCTGGGGTTTTTATTTTTCCACGTTTTTACAAAAGAGAGCCGAGTCTTTTTTCCCACTCTTTAATTATCAGCCTCATTCCCAATATCGTCACACAGATACATATGGCGTTTGGCTCTACCGCCCTTTTTGACAACCATTTCAACATCGCGCATTTCCTTAAAATCTTTGCCTACTTGGTGCCGTTTTTAGGATTGCTTTTTGACTATATCCGCACACACCAGATTGGGGCTTGCTCTAAAAGAGAAATCAAGGAACAGCTCCGGCTTACGACATTTTCTTCCAAGATAAACGCCGCGCTCACGCAAGGAAGTGAACTGAGAGAGGCATTGCAAAACTGCACGAAAATTATAGTCGAGCAACTTAATGTAACATTCGCGCGCATATGGATAATAAAAGAAGAAGATAAAAAGATGCTGGAACCGTACGCGCGTTACGGAAAAACAAGTACTGATATAAGCTGTGTTCCTGTATCTATAGAGGATTCTAATGTCGGCACTATCGTACTAAATAGCGCGCCGCACCTAACAAACTGCATCCCGGAAGACCCCCACTTCAAGCACCACAAATGGGCTATACGCGAAGGGATGATAGCCTTTTCCGGCTATCCACTGATGTTGGAAAACGAGGTTGTCGGCGTGGTGGAAATGTTTTCTAAAGAGACTTTTCCAAAAATGCTGGAAACGGCTTTATCATCGGTGAACGACAGCCTTGCGCTTGGCATCAAAAGCAAACGCTCCGAAGCGGCACTAGAGGAGAGCGAAGAGCGTGTCAGGGCGATAGTGGCTAACGTGATGGATGGCATTATCACTATAAACGATCAGGGAATAATTAAGAGCTTCAACAAGGCGGCCGAGAGAATTTTTCAGTATAAGGCGGAAGAGGTGTTGGGCAAAAACGTGAAGATGCTTATGCCGGAACCTTACAAGAGTGAACACGACAGGTATCTCTCCAATTATCTCACTACTCATAATCCAAAAATTATCGGAATAGGCCGTGAGGTGACAGGAAAGCGAAAGGACGGCTCGACTTTCCCTATGTATCTGGCGGTAAGCGAAATGCATACTAAACGGGAGAATCTGTTCGTTGGCCTCGTGATGGACATTACTAAACGTAAAGAAGCCGAAGATGAATTGAGAAAGGCAAAAGAGGAGGCAGAAGCGGCGACAAAAGCCAAAAGCGATTTCCTTGCCAGTATGAGCCACGAAATAAGAACCCCGATGAATGCAATTATCGGAATGGCAGACCTGCTTGTCGAAACAGACTTAAGCGAAGAACAGAGACGATATGTAAATACATACCGTTACGCGGGAGAAAATTTGCTCGGTGTTATTAACGACATTTTAGACCTATCCAAAATAGAGTCCGGCCAGATGGAGCTTGAAAATATAAGTTTTAACCTTCGGGAACTACTCGACCGTACCAGCGAAATAATGGCTATACAGGCGCATGAGAAAAATATTGAGCTGGTCGGTATATACCCTTCTGGTATGCCAAACACTCTTGTTGGAGATTCTACCCGTTTACGGCAGGTAATCATCAACCTTGCAAGCAATGCTATAAAATTTACGGAAAAAGGCGAAGTAGTTATCAGCGTAACAGCCGATAATGTTACGGAGAATGATGCCGAGCTTCTTTTTTCCGTAAAAGACACCGGCATCGGCATTCCTAAGGACAAGTGCGAAGCTGTTTTTGAAAGTTTTTCGCAAGTAGATGCCTCTACTACTCGAAAATACGGCGGTACCGGCTTAGGGCTTTCCATTTCCAAACTTATCGTTTCGATGATGGGCGGCAATATATGGGTGGAAAGTGAACTAGGAAAAGGGAGTACTTTCTATTTTACAGCTAAATTTAGAATAGACAAGCGAAGCAGCGCGAACTACAAACCAGAAGATATGGACCTAAAGGGCCTAAAGGTTTTGATAGTAGATGATAACGCCACAAACCGTATGATACTGAGTAAAACCATCTCAGACTGGGGAGCAAAAACCGAGGAAGCTGTTGACGGCAAGGGCTGTTTGGATAAATTTTCAAAAGCATCCAAGTCAGGCTATTCGTATGATCTTCTCCTGTTAGATTATACAATGCAGGGAATGAATGGCTTTGAGGTGGCTAAAAAAATAAAAATCGACTCTAATATCAATGTTCCTATTATTATCACCACTTCATCCAACAGCTTTTCTAAAAATATAAAACAGATTAAAAGTATAGGAGTTGATAGCTACATACGAAAGCCTGTGAAACGGTCTGAACTGCGGATAAGTATCAATATAGCTTTGGGCAGAGTCGAACGGAAAAGACCAAAAAACAATTTCAAGAATACCACTAAGATAACCGAGCGGCCGCTTAATATTCTTCTTGTCGAGGACAATAGCGACAACCGAAACCTTATCCTTGCCTACCTAAAGAAGAGCCCACACACGATAGAAACTGCCGAAAACGGGCAGGTAGCTATTGAGAAGTTTGTCTCGGATAAATTTGACTTGGTTCTCATGGATATTGAAATGCCTGTGATGGACGGCCTGACCGCGACAAGGGCAATCCGCAAATTGGAAAAAAAGAATAACACAATGCCAACCCCTGTAGTAGCTCTTACTGCCCATGCGCTAAAAGAACATGAAGCAAGCAGTAAAGAGGCAGGCTGCGATGGACATATAACCAAACCTATTAAAAAAGTAACGTTGCTTGAAGCGATTTCACGATTTACAGAATAAGCTTTTTATTCCTTGCGATTGAGAATCTAGAACTTAGCAGATTATGCCGGCCTTAGATAGTCGACTAGATAGTCGTCCCTGAAAAGCTCTATTACCCCTATAGATATTGAGTGAAAGTGCCTTTCCTACCGGTTATAATTGCAAGCAATGAGTGATTCACCTTAAAAAGCTGGGGCTTGTACTTGCCTCCACAGAACTTCCCAAAAAAT
>JAJRYD010000026.1 GCA_024275955.1 Nitrospirota bacterium | reverse complement strand
GCCGTCCTTAAGAAAGGTAAACGGCTATAGACATCTCATAGAATTAAGGAGCATTATGAAACGTATCCTGAATACCGGTAAAGTTGCAAAGGTAGCGTGACGGTCATGCCGGAAATTTCAACTAAGAAAGGGCTTGATTCCTTGATATCGTCTTTTACTAATTCGATACCATTTAAGAAAAAATATAATAAACCCTGTTGGAGATTAATAATCGGTGTTCTATCGAATATCTTGGCCACTAATAACTCAAGGTAAAAAGATAAAAACACATTGCCTTTTGCCCTGTTCCACCCCTTTATCATTTTAATTAAAGGCACTAAATCCCCATCGTGCTTCTCATTCTGACTACTAATATATTCCTCATGAACCTTAGGGTCAGTAAGAGTCCAACTCAACTTCTTTGCATTAGGAATATAGTAGCCACCACCAACAGCACAAAAGGCTGGCACAACATCAACTAGAAAGTCAGAGAAGGTGATTGTTACAGCTTGACCATCCGGTTTGATTTTTGACCTAGGAAAAGTTTTTAATAGATTTCTTTTCACCAAATTAAGTGTCCAGATAGGACCTCTTTCTTTCAAGTACTTTGGGTCTAAAATAACAAATATATCAATGTCTGCTTTCGCCAGAGGAGCTATCATGGTGCTTCTTTTATAGGAACCAGTTAGAAAAGACTCTTCAATGTTAATTTTGGTGGCCAAACACTCCCTTATTCTATTGTGCCTATCAGAAACAACAGATGTTTGGAGTTGGGTTATTTCTAGGTTTTCCTTGAGAGCCTGAAAAGCACCGGGTATTGATAACAACATTTTAATATCCTATAGGTATTTATTTGGCCGATACACTGCGGTCCATCACTAGTAATCTTCATGTCAACCTCACTATATTTATCATTGTCTATTCAGGTGAACTTGACCGTATTTTCTCATACACCTCTTTAGTAAGATGCTTGGTAACGATACTCTGGAAATCTGGTTCATCCATATACTTGGCGACTACTTCTCCATTTTGGTCCATTCGGTCAATAAATAACCCTTCCAACGCTTTAACGAAAACATATCCAAAATTCTCAAGTGTGTTTGCCTTAGCCACTTCTCGAAGCTTGGAATCCCCGATAGCATCTTCACAGATTGAATCAAAAAAGAGCTGGTCTCCGGGTCTAAACTCCGTGCCAAACCGTTCATTAAGCAAATCGATTAATTTAGAAAGCTCTATTTCTTTACCCTCATTAGCCCCTGTTCCAACCTCTGTAGGGCCATCAATGACTCCCCCTTCACCTTTTTCAAGAACTATCGACCCTTCGCTAATTTTCTGAAGACGATAATACTTCAGGGAGACTTCACCGTCTAAATCAATTGGGCCTCCACCTGTGGATTTAGGTAGCTTTTTATTAAAAAATCTAATAAACGTGTAAAGCTTTTCAAGGTCAGAATCCTGAAAAGGAATTATCTGTGACATGAAAGAGTAGAGGTTGCGGAATGTCACTAGAAGCTTTCTAAATTCTACCTGCTTTTCCTCATCCATCTCTCCGAAACGATTTGAAGGAGGTGTCAGGCAGGTTTCCATTTTTGCGTGGTCTCCGGGTGTCTGCTTCTCTTTGGGAGCAAAGAAAACTTTGCAAAACTCTTCTACCTCCTCCTTAAAAAATACTTGATGCTCTTCTAGCTTTGCCTGTAATTCATACAGTTGGCTTACTTCAGCCTGTTCACCAACAGCTGTCACTTCATAATAAGGCTGAAAGGCATCATAAATTTCTTGTGTATCATTCACAAAGTCTAAGACAAATGTGTCTTCCTTTCCTGAGTGTATGCGATTAAGCCTAGATAACGTTTGAACTGCCTGTATCCCAGCGAGTCGCTTATCCACATACATTGTGTGAAGTAGCGGCTGGTCAAAGCCAGTTTGATACTTTTCTGCTACCAGCAAAACTTGGTATTCATCTGATGCAAACCTCTCAGGTAGCTCTTTTTCCCTAATGCCATCATTCATCCCCACTTCGGTGTACTCTTTATTAACATCAGGGTCAATTACAGTACCAGAGAATGCCACAAGCGTCTTTATTCCTGAATACCCTTTCTCCTTGAGGTATTTATCAAATGACTGCTTATATCGGACTGCATGTAGCCGTGATGAAGTCACAACCATTGCCTTTGCTTTGCCACCTATTTTATGCCTTACAAAGGTTCTAAAATGCTCAATTATCACCTCAGTTTTCTGGGCGATATTATGTGGATGTAAACTCATAAAGCGTGCTAATGCTCTGGCGGCTTTTCTTTTATCAACTTCAGGGTCATCTTTAATAGATTTGACCAGCTTGAAATAAGTAGCATATGTCGTATAGTTCTTTAAAATATCTAAAATGAAACCTTCTTCTACCGCCTGCCTCATACTGTAGAGGTGAAAGGGACTAGGCTTCCCATCTCCTCCCAGAGTCCCAAACACTTCCAGAGTTTTATATTTTGGCGTGGCAGTAAAAGCAAAAAAACTGATATTAGGCTGCTTTCCCCTTTTTGCCATCGCCTTAAGGATTTCCTCCTCATAGTCAGGCAACCCTTCTTCTTCAGCCTTCGCCTTTGCCTCTTCCTTAATAGCTTCACCAGCAAGAACCGCTTTGACTTCAGTTGCACTTTCACCGCTTTGTGAGCTATGTGCTTCATCAACAATAACGGCATACTTACGGCTGGGAATAGAGCCCACCTTCTCAGCAACAAAAGGGAACTTCTGCAAAGTTGTAATGACTATCGGGACACCACCTTTTAATGCCTCGGCAAGCTGGGTTGAATCATCATCAATCTTTTGCACTACCCCCGATTTATGTTCAAACTGGAATATTGTGTCCTGAAGCTGTTTATCTAGTACGAGGCGGTCGGTAATCACTATTACGGAATCAAAGACCTTCTCATCCTTGCTGTTATGTAAGCTTGATAGTCGATGAGCCAGCCACGCTATGGAATTACTTTTGCCGCTACCTGCTGAATGTTGAACAAGGTAATTATTCCCGGTTCCTTTGGCCTCTGCATCGGACACCATTTTTCTCACAGCATCTAATTGATGATAGCGTGGGAAAATCATGGTCTCTTTCACAATAGTTCTCCCTCCCACTTTCTTCTCATCTTTCTGTAGGTGTATGAACCTTGCTAATATATCCATCAAACTATCTCTCTGCCAGACTTGCTCCCACAAATAAGCTGTTCCATAGCCGTCCGGGTTTTCTGGATTCCCAGCCCCAGAGCCACTACCCTGATTGAACGGTAGAAAGTGGGTCCCTCTTCCCGAAAGACGGGTAGTCATGTATATCTCATCAGGGTCAACAGCGAAATGAACCAACGTTCTTTTTTTGAATTGGAAAATAAGGTCATTTTGGTCACGGTCATTTTTGTACTGATGGATGGCATTACGCCATGTTTGACCGGTCATTGGATTTTTCAGTTCAGCTGTAGCGAGAGGAATTCCATTTAAGCTCAGAACAAGGTCAAGAGAGTTTTTGTGTTTATTGCTATAGACCAATTGTCTGGTTACGGTTAACCGGTTCGACTCATATAGTTTTTGGGTATCCGGGTTCATCCCGCTTGCTGGCTTGAAGTAAGCAACTCGGAAGGTCTTACCGTAACTCTTAAACCCGTTCCTGAGAACTTTCAGGCATCCTATCTGTGTAGAGTTTAATGCCTTGCAAAGGTCATCAAGCAAAGCTTCCTCAGTTTTATCTTTATGTATGTTTTCAAGGTACTCCCATTCCTTTGGTTGGGTTTCTTTGATAAAGGGAATGAGAATGCTTGGGTCTAAGCCCCGCTCGGCATCGAAGTTTTCAGAATCGCCTTTTTGGTAGCCGCCTGAGTTAAGCAGGCTATCCTCAATTGCATCCTCAAAAGCTTTTTCGGTATATTTATTGACCATATTTATAGATTCTTGGCTTCCTCAGTAATTAAATTCACAAGGATATTTTTAATAATATCGATTGAAAACCCTTTGGCTTTTAAAGCTATTTCTTTGGCTTTTCCCCAATGCCCATCATCCCTACAAGCATCAAGAAACTCATGCCCCTGCCACGTCATTCCAGTTGGGTTGGCAGTATACATACCAAGTTTGAGGTTATGTGATTTAGTTCCTTCCAATAACCCCCCATCAATCATTAAATACAAGTGATACTGAATTTCTTCTTTGGAAGAATCTTCAATGTCGACTTCCAGTGGGTTTGCGCTTTGATGTGCTTCTATGGCAATCAAGATTTTTCTAATAACATCAATATCTCTTTTCATCTCAACCCTCCCCCTCTTTATTACAATAGCTTCTTTGGGAAGCTACCTGAATTGAACTCCAAGCTCTCTCAACATTTCAAACGTATCAATACATCTTTTGTCATCAAAGGCCCGACACACATTAGGAATTGGCACTTTTCTTTTAATATCACGTGAGTAAACTTCATGTGTTACAACAGCATATTATTTTACAATTCCATACGCTATTAACCAGCCATCCGCACCTCCAGCAAAATCCGCCTTTGCCGCATCAGAAAATTGGGTTTGTTCATTCACCCAATTTATGACCTCACCAAAAGTCTGCACTATTTCAGATTCATCAGTTGAATCAAATGCATGGTTAAAATCTTCGTCTACCCAGTCTGCAAGCTCATTCTTCATCCTTGAACACTCACTTTGAACACGGTCAATACTCCGTATCTGTCCGCTATTGGCATGGTCTATAAGACTATCCCAAAAAGCAGGAACAAGGTCGAATGCATAATAGCGATTCATTGCTTCTATAAAGACATTAGCATCGAGAACATATACATCATCCGGCAAAGCTAATATCTCCCACCAGTAATAGAAGATGTATAGCGGTCAAAAGTCGAGCCATAAAGGCCTGTTAGCTTGTAGGCTTCAGAGTAGAGTAGCTTACCCTCCTTTACGGCCCGGGCGACAATGGATGCAAAACGCCGCCCAACACGCACATTCTGACTATTGTAAAAGTCTCCTCCCGGTGCTCTACTTGCAGCCTGTCTACGCTCATCGGTTAGATAGCCTTGATAAAACTCCAAGAACGTATCTTTATTGATAAGAGCAATATCCAAAGCTCTACGAGCTGCCACAAGGACACTAACCTTATACTCCCTTGCGATGGCTTGAAATGGCTCCAAATCATTTTCAACAACACTCCATAGGGAGCGTAAATCATTTTCTGGTATGAGGAGTTCTGCAGCTATGCTGTTACACACTTGTTCAGTTGGGTCGTCTGCTGGCTGCATTTCTCGTAAATCGAAAGCTGCGCTGCTACCAAGAAACACATGCGCTATTTCATGGGCAAGTGTGAACATTTGTGCGGCTTTACTATCCGAACCATTTACAAATATAAGTGGTGCATATCCATCTACTAAAACAAACCCACGAAATTCGCTTGGATTAAGTTTTCGATGGGTATTGTTTTCAAGAATTCCATTTACTACAACCAATATTCCTGCCTCTTCAATGGCTTCTCGAAAAGCACGAAGAGCTTCTGTCCAAGTTGGTTGTTGTGCAGCCCACCTTTCCTCAAGGCCCAGTTTTTCTCTAATAAGCTGTGCTACCGCTACAACATTCTCCTGTACCTGCACAGAGTTTACAAACGGAAGCTCGGCATGACCTTCCTCCATCAAATACTCCCGCATCCATGCTTGTCTCTGTTGCATCACATGGACGGTTTGTAGAAGTTCGGGGGATGGCGTATTTATATCCTCATCAGTATGTGTTCTGAAAAATGGGAATGGCAAGTGCTCTTCAGGTGGTTCATGTAAGAAGAAAAAACCAAGAGGTATCAGGGTTATTTTTGCCAAGGATTCCAGCTGTCTTAGCGTTGGCTGCACTTCACCTTTAACCCATTGTTCGATTTTAGGAAATCTACTTTGCAGGTCCTCAATAGTTCGATTAGAGCGTTCCAATGCCCAACATATAATCTCTTTACTAACAGCCACTCTACTCATGTTACGATTTGCCTCCATTTAAGATAAGTAAATTGCATTAACCTATCCTAACTCTCAAGACTGTCACGTTAGCTTCTTTGGCAGCATATCTCAACTGGTCATCGAAGGTCTGAGCGATAATGATTCCCTTCACATCCTTGCCTTCCTTTTCAGCCCACTTCTCACGAATATATCCCATATATCTTAGTATTTGACCAATAACCCCATCAGAGGCAGAAAGCTTCAACTCAATAACAACATAATTGCCGTCCTTGTCAGTACATATGAGGTCTGTTCTACCAATGCCCATATCTAATGTGCACTGCTGATTAATGGAGTCACTAGCAAGCTTCAATCCCAACTGCGAGAGGTTCTTTTTAATCGCCTCCTCAAGACCGTTTTCAAGGATGAAAAACTCACCCTCAACGGAACCGTAGCCAAGATTTTTGTAGATTTTCAATGCAAGTTCTATCTTATCTTTATCTTCATGCGTCGCTTTGGCAATACGCAAACGATGATTCTGATTTGAAAGCTCGGACCAGATAATGCTCTGGGGAAGTGGTGAATCCCATTTTTTAATATTTGACATCTCAAACCACCCTGTTTTAGACCCTTTATATTTTGATGGGCCTTTAGGGTCTAATACCCATTTCCCGACTTTACATATCCCCCAATACCCAGAACCGTATTCTCTGAATATAGCCGTATCACCTTCCTTTACTTTTGCACGGTTCTTCTCATCGTCTCTAAAATAATAGTGCTTGGTTTTGAGAATAGTTTTTGTATCCCAGTCTTCATCTCCATATTCCCCCTCTCTCTTATTGGCGAATATCCAGTAGTTTTTAGACATTATTTATCGTTGCCCTTTTTAGGGGTGGAAATAAAATCAATGAACATCTCCCCTGTTTTAGTGGTTTGTTTTCCGTATGCGCCCGAAGGAGTCATCATTACATGAAGATTTTCAAGCCCTACAAGGCCTCGTGAAAAAAGGTCTTTCCATATCAAATCATAAAAATCCCTTTTCCCATTTAAATCAGGATAAATTTCAAGAAGTACCTGAGAAGGCGACGATGAGGTGCTACTGTACCTTCCCCCTTGTTGTGTCTGTTGCGGATTTCGGAATGCTCGAAGTATTTTTATATGCCAGACAGTTAATGTGTCTATGTAACTCAGGAAAAGGTTTTGGAGCGATTCTTCAATTGTTTCAGATATAACAGAGTTAAGCAGAGCATTCTTTAATGCCTCAATTTTTTCCTGCTGGTGGTTGCGTGTAGCTATCTGTGTGGCATTTGCAACCACTGAGACAAACTGGTCATTATTCTGTAACTCTTCAACGGCAATACCCCGATTACTTACTAACTCATTTATTACTTCTGATACCTCCTCCCGCCATTGCTGAGAGCGTTTTTCAAGCGGTGGTCCGAATATCATGGATAAGAGTTCGCTTGCAACACCTCCCACAAGAGGCGCACCCGCTACAGCACCTTTAAGAATTGCATGAATCCTATCTCCCGAGCTCTTTTCAGGAGCCTTAATTACTTTCTTTTTGCTCTTTTTTTCTTTATCTGACATCAATTTTTCCGGTAACTGCGGCTGAGATAAGAGCCGTTCGATATTCTTGGAGCTTTTCAATGCTTTTCTCAATTTTGACTATAAGCTCGTCAATACGGGAAGTTTCTTTACTGAGAAAGTAGGCTATGGCCTGTTGCTCTGGCTGTGGAGGTTCGGGGACATGAAGGGCTGCAATTCTATCAACTACAAGACCGGGTTGAGCCGCAGACTGCGAATATTGGTTCAAGTTCATTGACCTAAGCAGTTCACCAAGCCACCTTCCAACATTTTTCTTTAAAGGGGTAAGCACCACGGCATGTTCAGATGCCCAAAAGCGGCCATAAGAGTAATTTATACATCCACAAAGAGCACCTTGACGTCCGATAAGAGGGAACTCCCCTTCATTGTTAAATACTGATGTATAGCCTCGCAACCCATTCCCTCCGAAAACTGGATAATCTCCAAATTCATGAATATCTTCTGATGTAATTGAATCTCCACTTGCAAGGCGTGCTACAAATTTCAGCTCTTTGATAGCCCAATGCTCCGGAATCTCTCCCAGCCATTCAATACCGGAGGGCTGCATTTTTACTTTAGGGTTTAAGCCTTTAGTGACAGCGTGACTTATAAGCGCACTTCTTTTTTCCTTTAGAAGCTCTATCTGTCGCTCCTTCTTGGCGATTAGCTTTTCGATAGTGGAGGTTTTTTTGTCGAGGTACTCTCCGATTTGTTGTTGTTCTTGGATTGGTGGTTCGGGGAAATACATATTCTCATAGTCAACTTTACTCATACTTGGCATAGTGGAACCATATCTATAAAAACCAAAAGGAATAAGTGAAGATAGTAACCATAAGTAATCAGGTGTCATTTGTGTCTTTTGTATTGTGAAGTACACGACATCAGAAACCCAGAATGGTTCGTTAACAACAAAAGGTTTATCAATAGTCCCTTTCCTTCCTAACAATAGTGATGGTCTATCAAATAAGAAATCTGTTCCTCGTCCGACTTCACCACCTGTTCCATAAATTGGAAATTTACCTTCATCAGTTTGTATTGACTTAGGGTCCCTTCCGCTTTCTAGGGAAAACAAGTATTTCAGCCGTGTAAGACTCCACCCACTCGGAATCTCCCCCAGCCATTCAATGCCGGAATCCTTATATTTAGAGTATGGCTTCATATCTAAGTAGCATTGTCCCTTCTGGGTAGATGCTCAGATTTTTTTTTAATAATGTATGTACCTATCAATAGGTGCTCCACAACTTGCATTGCTGTCAATAATTCACTGTCAGTATGAGGCTTGGCTTCGTGTGCGGCATCATTTCCCATCGACCTAGTTAAGTGTAAAATTTCTGCACCGTCTGAAGTCAGTACACCTTGAGCAACAAGATTGTCTATCCGATTTTTGAGACTGCTTCCTTGTGCACTTTTCTCTTTACATACTGCTTCTACAAGAGCCCTTATGCCAATTCCTGCTAGAATAGGCATATCCGCAACAAGTGCTGACTCCGTTTCTTTATATACATTAAGTACTCGGGGCGGTAGCAACCACCTATCTTCCTCTGATAGCTTTTTTCCCGGTTTCCTAGCAGGATAAAGCGTTACGTGCTCTACTAAGTACTGGTCATCTGCTCGGTATTCAATATCTTCAGTATTTCTACGCATTTCTCTGAACGAAATTGTTTCACAACCTTTGCATTGTAAAATTTCATAATCATTCCAGAAAGTAATGTCACCATAATGGACATCAGCAGATGCATTTACTGAAGATAAAACAATGTGGTATGTTTCATTTTCGCATTTACTGCAAAGGACAAGTCTGGTTTTATCTTTGGTTTCGTTAATCTTTATGCGAAGTTCTGAATCCTCTTGTGTCACTCTTCTACCTCCATGAGCATACCGGCTATTTCTTTTTCTATAGCGTTAAGCTCTCCTTCTATCTCTTCCAATGGACGTGGCGGAATATATTTATAGAAATAGCGGTTGAAGTTAATCTCGTAACCTATCTTGGTTTTGCTTTCATCTACCCATGCGTCTGGAACATGTGGGAGCACCTCCCGTTCCATATATTCTGTGACACTTTCTTTTAGAGGAACATTCTCATAATCACGTAATTCAGAGTCAGGCTCTGGGTTTCCTTTGGAATCGGTGCATATATCCGCTGTTTCATCACGTTCTGAAAGAGTCACCATAATGGCCTTATTAAGAGGAGCCGGGATTATTAAAGAAGCCTCTTTAAGGGCTTTTTTAAGCAATGATATAAATTGCTCCCTGTTTTTCACAATCCCTTCACCTTCGATAGTATTGAGTGCTTTAAGGATAGCTTTCTGTATACCCTTGCCATTAGCTATTTCAGCTTCTGCAGCCTTTGTATCTTTACGTTTTTTTGATGTTGCAAGATTGGCGAAAGATTTTACCTCTCTCAAACGTTCCAGCCGCTCAGCAGTAACGGCAAAATTTAGTTTTAAAGGCCGCTCTACGGTTATGCGCCTGTAGCCAAAATCTTCATCATCAAAAATCTTTACAAATTCACCTTCCTTGAATTCACCATAAAGCTTTGTGATTTTAACCTTGTGCTCAGCACTTATCTCCTTCCTTTTTTTGCCAAGACTTTTACGCATATTTGTAAAAAATGAGGTTGCGTCTACCAGTTGTATCTTCCCTTTTCTTTTTTTACTTTTGCGGTTGGTAACAATCCATAGGTAGGTGCTAATACCTGTATTATAAAAAAGCTGGTCTGGGAGAGCGACAATAGCTTCCAAACGGTCGTTTTCAATAATCCATTTTCTTATCTCACTTTCGCCGGAACCTGCACTGCCTGTAAAAAGTGGTGAGCCATTAAAGACGATTGAGAGGCGTGTTCCTCCCTCTTTCGGGTCTTTCATCTTGCTTATCATGTTGAGCAGGAAGAGGAGAGAGCCATCATTTATTCTAGGTAGGCCAGCCCCGAAACGACCTCCATAACCTTGCTCTTCATGTTCCTTTTTTACTGCATTTGCCTCAGGCTTCCACTCAACCCCAAAAGGTGGATTGGCAAGCATGTAATCGAACTTCTTTGCAGGGTATTTGTCATTAGTGAAGGTGTTCCCAAACTGTACGTTGTCGGGGTTCTGCCCCTTTATCATCATGTCCGAGCCGCAGATGGCATAAGCGTTATCGTTATAGTCCTGACCGAATACCTCAAGCTGTGCATCAGGGTTAAGCTCTCGTAAGTACTCCTCTGAGGTAGAGAGCATCCCGCCCGTACCACAAGCAGGGTCGTACAGAGTTTTTACAATTCCTTTTTTAGTAAGGATGTCATTGTCGGGACTGAATATAAGGTTAACCATAAGCCGGATAACCTCTCTTGGCGTGAAATGGTCTCCTGCTTCTTCGTTGCTGGCTTCGTTGAATTTCCGTATTAGCTCTTCAAAGATGTAACCCATCTCAATATTGGATACTACCTTTGGGTGGAGGTCTATATCTGCAAATTTTGAGACAACCAGAAATAGTCTGTCATGCTCATCAAGCTTGGCTATATGCTTCTCAAATTCAAAATGTTTAATAATCTCCCTTGCTTTACTAGAAAAGCCATTCATAAAATTTGTCAGGTTGGCGGCAATGTTGGTGGGGTCGCCCTTCATTTTTTCAAAGGTGAACTTGCTCTTATTGTGGAATGACTGACCAGATGCTCTATTTAGGATTGGGTCAAGGTTCTTTACCTTGCCTCCTTTGAGGGATTTGATTTTTGCTAAAACTTTGTCCTTTGTTGGCTCTAAAACGCAGTCGAGGCGGCGTAAGACAGTAAGTGGAAGCATTACATCTTTGTACTGGTTTGGCTTGTATGGGCCACGTATCAGGTCGGCCACAGACCAGATAAAGCTTACCCTTTCACCGAAATTGTTCACACATTTCCCCCTCCAGAATTTGTGAATGACGCAAGGGAGATTATACCGGATAAAGGCAAAGGAACCCAATACCCTAAAATACAATAGTTTTCACCAGAATTTTTGTGCACTTAATTGCAAATATCTGGAAAATACGGGCTTGCGGGCTAAAGGCCTGCCTTAGCTAAAAGCTTAGAAGAAGATACTTGGAGAGCTTTGGCTACTTTGGCAATGTTCACGATTGAAATATTCCTCTCCCCTCGCTCGACAGAACCGATATAAGTACGGTGTAAATCACTTTGAAAAGCTAATTCCTCCTGCGAGAGGCCCAGCCCCTCCCTTATTTGCCGGATAGCAAAGCCTAGTTTTTTGCGTACTCTTTCTACCTTCATATTTAAGAAAACGATACCGGCTATGAAGACTATATGTCTGCAGACAATGAGTAGCATTATTTTGTGAGATTCAGTATGATTGCAGTTGATTGTTGCTGAACATGGGGCTGGAGCAATTACCCTTTAAAACATTTGATTAGGAAGGGAGAAGTTATGGGGATGTGGTTTGTTTGGGATGAAGATAAAAATGAAGAGAAAGGGCCTGTTTCACTTGAGTCCTTGAAAGAGTCCTTCGTTAATGGGGATATCTCTGAAAGCTCGTTAGTTCGCAAAGATACCGTATCGAAATGGGGTGCGCTGGAAGCCTCAGAAGCATTCAACCATGTAACTGGAGGGAAGGGATTGAAAGATTCCACTGGGGGCCAACAGGCAAGGCATACTGCAAGGGTGCCGGACTATATCGAAAGCAACCTTTCTAAGGGTGAAGATATTCTTTACCGAACAAAGCTCCATTGGATAATTTATGCTCCTCCTGCGTTCTTGAGTCTGGTAGCCTTACTATTTATTGCCGATTTAGAATCGGCTTTCTTCATTATCATAATTCTAGTGCCGATTTGGGGCTTGTGTTACATCGCTCGAATGTCATCTGAATATGGGATAACAAACAAGCGGCTGATTTTAAAATATGGAATTATTCGGCGACAAACACAAGAGATACTGCTTACAAAGGCCGAGTCAATTCAAGTAGACCAAGATATCTTGGGTCGCATGCTTGACTATGGGACTATCCGAATTTCTGGCACAGGTAGTTCAGAAAATGTATTTCCTAAAATTGAGCAGCCGCTTGAATTTCGACGGCAATTCCAAGAAGCGATAGATTCGATTTCCGATTGACAAATTAAATGAAGTTACCATTCTATCTTCAAAAGCATACGTGGAGGATGACCCTTGCATTGATAGCAAGCTTAGCTCTTCTCCCTCTAGAGAGCTCCTATGGCTCTTCCGGTACTGATTTGAAACCATTCTCTGCTCATGTTATTAAAGTAATTGATGGCGACACCATTGACATTAAAGACAGTGATGGAAAAATTAACAGGGTAAGAATTTACGGTGTCAACACTCCCGAGAGATGGGAGCCTTGCTTCAAGAATGCAAGTCAATTTACCAGCCAGTTGGTGCTTGGAGAAAAAGTTAGAGTATTACCGAGAGGAAGAGGGAAGTATGGGCGATTGCTTGGATTTGTATTAACCGATAACTATAAATCTCTGGGCTTAGAGTTGGTTGAAGCTGGAATGGCAAGGGTCTACTCTAATCAATATGCCCCCAAAAACACCGACACCTATAAACGGTATCAGGTTGCCCAGATTCATGCCATGAACGGAACTCTAGGAATTTGGGGGAGGCATTGCAAAAGCGAATGATTAGTTTTTTCATTTCAAATGATTTGCAATTAATTGCACCGAGAGTACTTTTTGATGTTCTAGGTATGAGATGAAATACAGCCCTTTAATTTTAGAGTCTATTAACGATTCAGGAAAACCGCTTCACAGAATCGAATCCCAAGCAAATGATGTAAAAAGTGAGCGATGGCTCCAAGAACTTATCTTCCATCGTCCTGAAATACTGCCCGTCCAATATTTTGATGAAAGTTATGCTCCACTAATCCCGATAGGCCGGGAGGTGGGGACAAATGCTGGGCCTATAGACAATCTTTATATCAGCCCTCGTGGGTGTTTAACAATTGTTGAAACCAAGTTATGGAAGAACCCTGAGAAACATCGAACAGTGGTCGCACAGGTTGTTGATTATGCCAAAGAAATTTCTAAATGGAATTATGAAGACCTGAATGAAGCGGTTCTACAGGCTTCTAGGAAGTCATCCAGCAATAATATTGGTGACTTGGAGCAAATTATTAAGCCTGTTATTGAGCAAGAAGGTATTGCCTTAAACGATTTTCAGGAAAGAGTTATTCAAAATCTTGAGAATGGGGAATTTCTTCTCCTTATTGTGGGTGATAAGATTTCTCCGAATGTCGCCTTCCTTTCAGAGTCCATACAGGGTGCTCCCGGCTTAAATTTCAGGCTTCAGTTGATAGAACTCCAGCTTTACCCCGTGGAAAAGGGCAAAGATTGGCCACTGCTAGTTGTCCCCGATATTGTTGGCACGACAAAGGAGATAACTAGAGGGGTTATCAAAATCCAATATGAGGATACCAAGCCGAAGAATGTAGTCGTTGATATTCCAGAAAAAGATGGTGAACAGCGGTCAAGCCAGATTTTAACATTGGAAGACTTTCTTGTTGAAGTGCCAGTCGATATGCACCCAGTATATGAAAAGTGGTTTGAAGAACTTGAATCTAAAAACCTTTTTATTAATTGGAGCAAGCTAGGTTTTAGCCTTAAGGCCAATGTTAACGGCAAACAGAAAGCAGTATTTGAAAACTATCATCGGTGGGGTCTGACTCTTATAAGAGAGAGCGATTTAAATAAATTTAAGGCTACGGATGAGCAATATGCTAATTATAGGGCTGAAGTGAGCAAGGTTCCCGAAGCCTTCAAGACGCTCTCTAATAACAAGGTTTATATAAAACATGAGCGTATCAATAATGAGCAACTGGAAATTATCCTTTCTGCCACTACAAAATTTGCCGAAGAAGTTAATAGCGATGGAGGAAAATAGAGTTTTCATTGTTATATGCCTCGCAGGTGAAAGATATATCGTTTGAGAAAAAACAGCCGTGTCTCTCTAGGGGAAATCAACAAGGAAGATTTGCCCCTCCCGTACGTGAACTATCCTAATCACTATGGAACTTTCATTACATTTTCCCCCACCGACCTCGGTGATGTCTACTTGTGTGAATGTGCCAAGAAATCGGTAGTTTCCTATTTCGAGTACAAAGGAAAACTTCCCAAGCGTAACAATGCTGATGCCCTAAGGATGGCTCCATTAGATTCTAATTATTGGTCAACCATACTGGCTCACAAATCCCTTGTTGAGAAAGCTCATCCATTGGAATGGTTGAAATATAAGTCTGGGTTATGTCACAAGTGTAACCGGGTGATTCCAGCTATGAGATATTGTCTCCCAATGTACGGGAATAACTTTATCCAGCGGTTTGGCTGGTATCTGAATCAATCTGAACTCGAGCAACGGAAAGCTATTGAACTGGGTAAGCCCCACAAGCAGGTGGAAAAAGAGCTAAGGAAGGAGCTAGGATTTAAGAAAGTTAAGGGGACATGGACTATTGATAATAAACCTACGGGAGACATGCAATTAATTGCACACATTGGTAAAACATAGGCTTGAAGGAGAAAGACCTACCTTAACTAAAAGCTCAGAAGAAAGGACTTGGAGAGCTTCAGATATTTTGTGCAATTAACTGCACGGAAATTCCATCTAGTTCTATATGGTTCTATCTTTTCTATGCTTGTATGGGAATGAGTTACAGTCTGTGCTGTCGACTTTAAAAAGCTTTGCTCATAACGTTAATCATCATTTTTTCCTTTAGCTTCTCGTTTTCCTGTTCTTCGGCAACATTGTCTGGGTTAGTGCTACCGATACCCCACGCCCACAGGCCATTACGGGGGTCTGTGTGTCCCGCCATAGCGAGGATAGCGAGAGCAGCCTTTAGACGGACAGCATCCGAGTCTGCTTTTTCCAGAAGGTCTTCCAATGTCCTAGTAGCTTTAACAGAGAGATTTTTTAGGCTGTCTCTAGCAGACTTGATAACATCCAATCGCAACTCATTCATAAAGGCCTCAAACTCTGGGTTTGCTCTCCAGTGGGAGACCGTCTCGGGGGTGATGTTTAACTCCGTAGCCACCTCCCGGCCAGTCTTACCTTGCATTAGCAGAATGGCCGCCTGAATCTGCTTTTCTTTTAAATTCTTAACAATCATTGAATTTCCTTTAGGCTTAAGCTGCTGTAGCGTGACCATCACCTTTATAAGGGTTGATAATGGAGCTAAGCATTCCATGTATGCCGGACCATACCTTGTTGGGGGACCACCAACCGACTAAAGCACTCTCTGTGAATTGCTTGTGGAACTTTTTTCTTTTTGCTTCAGGGAGTCGGAACAGAGCTTGCTGAAGTCCTCTATAGCGAACGGAATCTAAGAATAATGCCCATTCATAATTATTCTCAAACCCCTTGTAGGCTCCAATCTTTAGCGGTTTGAAAGGATTTTTTATGTGGAGGAAGTCTTCTAGGTGAATGCCATGCTTCTTTAACCTTATCTCTATACGGGTTGTGGGAACAGTGGGAACCTCCTGCTTTAAAATAGGCCATTTCTTAGAATTACTAGCCTTAACTTCGGCAACCTTATCGTAAAAACAAATTGTCTTTTTGCTTGTGAGTGCTCCTAGATACAAGGTCTCTACCACTCCTGCTTTTAAATACATCCCGGACCTCGATATGTTGGAATAGTAAATCATCAGGTCGTCAATGTTTACATGCTGAATGTCCACCGACATATCGAACCGATTAACAACCCCACCATGCATTAAACTCATATAGCCTAACGGTAATATTTCATCCATCCAATAAGCTACGTCTTTCATATTGGCATGGGAGGGGTTGCATTCAGCTCTAAAAAAATTGTATTCCTCATTTCTTGGAGCACACTGGATTAATAAATTTGTTTTGTTGGTGCTATCAGCAAATGGACTTCCAAAGTCCTCGGTATTTACAGGAAGTCTAAGAGAGTTGTAATAGCCACCAGCACGTGTTTTATATTGGCTGTAGCTGTAAAATTTATCTAGTATACCTTGATGTTCTTCTGGCTCACACGGCAGTGTCATAGATAATTTATCACAAAAAAGAGAACTCACTTTAGGGGTTATAGTATCGTCGGATTTATATTTAACACCCATTTTTACCATCCTCTTATCCAGAGAATACTCTTATTAGTAGACACCATCGATTACCAGTCTGGAGGAAACTGACCTAGTTCAGAACGTTTCCCTATAACAAGCATCTTATTTTCAAAATACCGAACTAATTCCACGTCCTTCTCCGCCATTAGGCGATTGAGGTATTCCCTGACAGCCTCGCACCCAGACTCTTCAAGTAGAATTGACGCTGTGGAGGCGAGACTTCCTCTTAGGCTAAATCCAAATTTTGTTGATTCAATCATCCTTACCTCAGGCTTTACCCTGCGAATGAATCCAATTATCAAAAGCGTCAGTATCAATTAAAACCTTTCGACCTATCCGGATTATCGCTCCAGCTTCTCTTAGCCCATTGGCGGGAATTAATTCACCTTTTCTCCCTTTCCGTGATTTAGAATTAAAAATAAGGGCTCGTAAGCTTGCTACGGTAAAGGCCTCGCTGTATTTTGCCATCTTGGTCATTTTATTGACCGTTACCAATTTCCCATTTCTGACATTAATTGCAGCCTCACTCATTTCCACACTCCATTATTTCATTCAGTCCTACAGTTCACCACAGCATCTAAAAACATTTGAGCACAATCATAGAGTGAGCGATACGTGAAAGAAGAGGAGTCGGACCGTTCCCGACTAGGGTAGATTCAGTAGGATTACCTTATATCTATCTGCGGACATTTTTCTTGCTTGTATTACAGTGTCTCTAATTTTATCAGAAGCAGCTTTAGGGTCTTGACTGTGTTCTATCGGACAAAGCACTTTTGCGATTTCAGCATTAGTAGCTTTCTTGTAAGCATCAATGGCACGCAGGTAAACAAGCCAATTTGACCTATATAATTTATTGTGAATTTTTGCTTTCCCGCTTTGCTTATATTTACCCTGTCTTTCCTTCAAAAGCTTTTTAGCAATTTCTATTTGTGGCGTTAAGGGACGTTTCATATCAAAAACAATTAACGCCTTATCAACTTTGCTGGCTTCAAAATAATCATCCGATTCAAAGTAATCGCCACATTCATCCCATGAAACCACCTTTGGAAGTTCACTGGCTTTTCTAAATTCGATATCCTCATTATATCTAATTGCTGGGTTAAACATTTGATTGCGCAAGTACCACTTTTTGGCATAACCCAGCTCTAAAGTGAGGCAGTGCGGCTCTAAGCCTTCATCTAAAATCCGCCTCCACCACTCTTTGCTTGTTTCCCCTGTCTTTTTAGGCGGGTCGAAGAAAAACCACTCTTCAGGAAACTTAAACTTGTCAGTTATATTAATGGGAAGGTTGCTGTACTCAGGATTACAACCCAACAGAACAGAGCTAACTCTCTTATAATCTTCTTTGTACTCAGTATTCCTGCGGAGAAATTCCCATGCCCAACCCTCATCAGAAAGCTCCGCTGTATACTCATAGTCTTTTTCTTCACGCCAATCCATCTGCAATTCCTTTAAAAATCTTTTCATTCATACTGGAAACGACAGTAGCCGTATGTTGCTCGGAAAGGTGCGCATACCTTTTGACCATCTCTAGAGTTTTATGACCCAGCACCTCAGCTAACTCATTTGGGGTAGCCCCGTTCATTGCGAGGTAAGATGCTGCACTGTGGCGCAAATCATGAAAATGGAAATCCTGTAATTTTGACTTCGCAATGGCTCTTTCCCAAGCATCACGAATATCAATCGGTTTTTTTAAATTTTTGCTTGGAAATAAATAATCTGTGTCAATTCGCCTTACCTTCTGTTGCGCTTTAAGAAGCTCAAGGGCGTGACCTGTAAGATGAAGATTGCGGGTTTCATCATTTTTTGTATCCAGAAGCAAGAGGACTCCCTTCTTCAGGTCTATGTTTTTCCAAGTAGCATTTAGTAATTCACTTTTTCTTGCGCCTGTAGAAAGAGCAAGAACTACTATTGTATACAAAAAAGGATTTTTGCTTAATCTGCACTCATTTAGTAATCGTCCTCGCTCCTCATCTGATAAAAAGCGTACACGGCCTTTCGGTTCTTTTGGTCTTTCTACTTTACGCATAGGTGAATCCTCAACCCAACCCCATTCTCTCATTGCTATTGTGAAAGCATGAGAAAGGGCTGCCATATACCTAACAACCGTTGCAGGGCCTTTTGCTTTTCCGGATTTAGAATCTGGCTTCAAAAGCCTGTCACGACATTCAGAGATTAGAGCAGGTGTAACATCTGCAATGGTATAATCCCCTATCTGCTCTTTCCACCAAAGCAGTTGTTGAGTTTGTTTTTTCTGGCTCTTCGGTTTTAGGGGAAGGACATTCTCAATATACCTTTCAATCATTTCATCAAGCGTATGTTTCTTGGATTCCGATGTCTTAAAATACCTCCCATCACGAATTGCAGATTCGGTATTTTGTACCCACTTTTTAGCATCAGTCTTTCGCTCAAACGTCCCACTCTGCTGGGGGTATCCCTTTAAACGTACCAACGCTCGATAGTGAATTGAACCATTCTTTGTTCTTCGCTTTTCAATAGTAGCCATTACAACTCCTTAAGTAACAAAAACAGACTACAGCATTGGGCAACATAATACAACAGGGGATTTAGTATCACTTGCATAATACGTATAATCTTTTTAAATACAGTAATCTTTACATTTGTAAAGATTAAATAGTGCACTTTTAGTGCAATTAATTGCAAAACCTAAAGCATAAATCCTATTATTCTAGATAGTTATACTTTTAGCTGGTTACGGTGGCTCACGAATCATGTTTGGAACTAAAAAATATCTAGGCAGAAGTGCACCATGAGTGCACCATTGAAGGTATAGGGTAAAATAACCCCTCAGGTATTTAGGCCTAACTAGCTGGAATGCTTGGTGCCGGAGGCCGGAATCGAACCGGCACGAGGTTGCCCCCGCGGGATTTTGAGTCCCGTGCGTCTACCAATTTCACCACTCCGGCATGAAAGAAAGGCCAGAGAAGATTCTACACGCTTTGGCTAAAATAAAAACAGGAAAACTGCCTCACGGCAGTCGGAGGCCGGATTAGCTAAAGCCATTTATTGAAAAACTTTAAGGAAGGCTCGCAGAAACTCGGCTTCGCCTCGTTTTCGAACCGGCACCGATTACCTACGCATGGTTTTGAGAGTCCCCAAGCGTCTACCAATTTCACCACTCCGGCATGAAAGAAAGGCCAGAGAAGATTCTACACGCTTTGGCTAAAATAAAAACAGGAAAAGCTAGAACGGCAGTAACGCTTTGCCGGCAATCGTTAGGTAGCAGTCCGGCATAAGCCCCAAAACGAAAACCGCTATCACCGAAACAAGCAACGCGAAAACAAGCGATGGCCCCGCTTTTACCGGCTCCGGCTTTTCAGGGTTTTCTTGAAAGTAAATAGCGACTATAACCTTGATGTAGTAATAGGCGCCTATAGCGGAGTTGATAACCGCTACGAGAACAAGCCCCAAATGCCCAGCATTAACTGCCGACATGAAAATATAGAACTTTGCCATAAAGCCACCCATCGGCGGTATTCCGGCGAGTGAGAAAAGCATAATAGTCATCACGGCGGCTAATACCGGATTGGTTCTAAACAGCCCTTTAAAGGCATCTATGCTTGTATTTTGTTCGTTTGCCTTTGCGACCAGCGCGAGAATGCCGAATGCCGCTATATTCATAAATGTGTAAACAAGCATATAGAACATGACGGCGGAAACTCCGTCAGAAGTTGCCGCGGAAACGCCTACAAGCGCGTAACCGGCATGCGATATGGAAGAAAACGCGAGCATCCTCTTAATGTCGGACTGGACAAGCGCCGCTATATTGCCAACGGTCATCGTCATTATCGCCAGCACCGAAACCCACATTATCCAATCGACCTGTATGAAGTTCATAGCCTCGACAAGCACCCTGAGAATAGCCGCGAGTGCCGCCGCTTTAGGGCCGGAAGACATAAACGCGGTAACAGGAATCGGCGCGCCCTGATATACGTCTGGTGTCCACTGGTGAAACGGAACCGCCGCAAGCTTAAAAGCAAAACCGACTATCATCAAGCCTGCTCCTATCACCAGTACCATCATGTTATCCGAGTTAGCGGAAATCGCTCCGGCTATCTTAACCAGCTTAGTCTGCCCCGTGATACCGTATATAAGCCCCATGCCGTAAAGGAGAAAACCGCTGGCAAACGCTCCAAGCAGAAAATATTTCATCGAAGCTTCGTTCGATGCCATTCTTGCGCGGGTGTAGCCTGCCAATATGTAAAGGCAGATAGACATCAGCTCGACACCCATAAAGATGGTAATGAGGTCGGCCCCTCCCGCCATAAACATCATGCCGACAGTGGCGAAAAGTATCAGCGAATAATATTCACCGTGGTTTATGTTGTTTTCTTTGGCATATTTTTCGGAGATAAGCAGTGTGAGGCCTGTTCCTATAAGGAATATTACCTTAAAGAACTGCGTAAACCTGTCCGCAGAGTAAAGCCCCGCGAAGGTGGTGGAGGGGTCGGTTATCGGTGTCATCGCAAAGAAAAGGGCGGTAGCAACACCGCCAACTGCTATGTATGCCAGCTTCCCGCTATGTTTCTCGGAAAAGACATCAAGCAAAAGTATAAGAATGCCGACAGCTAGGAGAACCAGCTCCGGCATAATAGCCGAAAAACTTATAGACGGTATAACAATATCCATCTAGTCTCCCCCGCCTTTTGTCTCTGGAACAGGGTTCACAACCTTAGAGCCTCTCACATAGGCGTTCTGCCCGCTTTTGTCGATTTTTATAAGCAGGTGTTCAACCGATGCTTCCATTTTCTTTATCACAGGGTTCGGGTAAACGCCCAAAAGGAAGATAAAGAAAACCAACGGTGCCAGATATGTCATCTCCCGTTTGGTAAGGTCTGGCAGGTTTTTATTTTTCTCGTTTGTTATCTCGCCAAACATCACACGCTGGAACATCCAAAGCATATAAACAGCCCCAAGTATTATACCTGTGGAGGCAAGCACCGCGTACCATACGTTAGCCTCGAAAACGCCGAGCAGAATTAAAAATTCGCCGACAAACCCGTTGGTCATAGGCAAGGCTATAGATGAAAGTGTTACTATCATAAAGACGACAGCGAACCTCGGCATAACCTTAGTCAACCCGCCGAACTCCGATATTTCCCTTGTGCCTCTTCTTTCGTAAAGAATGCCGACCAGAAGAAAAAGCGCGCCGGTAGAGATGCCGTGATTTATCATCTGCATTATCGCGCCTTCTATGCCTCTAAGAGTAAACACAAATGTGCCAAGCACGACGAAACCGAGATGGCTTACAGACGAGTAGGCGACAAGCTTTTTTACATCTTCCTGTACCATAGCAACCAACGCGCCGTAGATTATGCCTATTATCGCTATACCGCAAATCCACCATGCGGCAGACTGCGCCGCCTCTGGAAATATAGGAATAGCAAACCTAAGGAAACCGTATGTTCCCATCTTTAGAAGGATTCCGGCCAGAATAACAGAACCTGCGGTAGGCGCTTCCACATGCGCGTCCGGTAGCCATGTATGGAACGGCCATACCGGCACCTTGATGGCAAACGCCACGAAGAACGCAAGGAACATCCAGAACTGCGCAACATGCGTAAGCGACATGCCGTGATACTTAAGTATATCGAACGTGTAGATGCCTGTTTGCGCGTGGTTTTCGATATAAAGCACAATGATAGCAAGAAGCATAAGCACCGAGCCGGCCATTGTATAAAGGAAAAATTTTACCGTAGCGTATATCTTCCGCTTTCCGCCCCATACGCCTATAAGAATGTACATAGGGATAAGCATTAATTCCCAGAAAACAAAGAAGAGAATAAAATCGAGCGAGCAGAAAACGCCTATCATCGCCGTCTGCAAAACAAGCATCAGGATATTAAACTCTTTCACGTTCTCGGTAATAGCCGTCCATGTGGAGAGATAGCAAATCATGCAGATAAAAGTGGTAAGTAAAACCATAAAAAGAGAGATACCGTCGATACCCATATGGTACTCGATACCGATGCTCTTAACCCAGTCGAACCGCTCTACAAACTGCATATCTGCGGTACCTTCGCGAAACATAAAAAAGAGAGGCACGGAGAGAATGAAATCTATAACTCCGGTAGCGAAGGTAATCCCGTTTATAAGGCTTTTGTTATCACGGTCGACCATAAGGATGACAGCCGCACCTACAAGAGGCACAAACGTAACTATTGAAAGCCAGGGGATACTCATTTACCACCCCACAGATAGAAGCTAACGAAGAGAAGCGCGCCAAGCATCATCGTAAGAGCATAATCGCGCAAAAGGCCGGACTGGAACTTTTTTACCATTGAGCTTAGCGTCACAAAGAAATCGCCAACGCCGTTCACTATGCCATCTATTATTATCTCGTCCACAAGCTTGTGAAGCACCCATCTGCTTGTCGCCACAGTCGGCTTTACTATAAGGATATCGTAAAGCTCGTCTACATAATATTTATTGTATATGACGGTATGTATAGGCTTGAACATCTTGTAAAGTTTTTCGGTAATCTCTGGGTGTTTGATATACGCAATGTATGCTTTGGCTATACCTACAACAGCTATGCCTATCGACACTCCCATAAGCATAAGCTCCGTCGTAAGGTGGTGTTCGCCATGCTCCGCCGGGCCGTGAGCCGTACCGCCATGCTCAAACACCGGGCCTAAAAAGTTGTGAAGAATATTCCAACCCTCGATAATAGGCACGCCGAGGAACCCGCCGACGGCGGCAAGGCCGGCAAGAATTATCAACGGTGTTGTCATAACATTTGGCGATTCGTGCAGATGCTTCATAGCTTCCGGCTCTACCCTGCTGGTTCCGTGAAATGTCATAAAGACGGCGCGAAACATATAGAAAGCGGTAATGCCGGCGGCAACTGCGCCTATACCCCAAAGCACTATGTTGCCGGAGGCGTATGTTTTGTAAAGAATTTCATCTTTACTAAAAAAACCGGCAAACGGAAATATGCCAGCTATCGCCAATGTAGAGATAAGAAATGTCCAGTAGGTTTTTGGCATATGCTTCTTTAGGCCGCCCATCTTTTCCATGTTCTGCTCGCCAGACATAGCATGTATAACCGAGCCGGAACCGAGGAACAGGCAAGCTTTGAAAAACGCATGCGTCATTACATGAAACGCGGCGGCGACATAAGCCCCGACACCGCAAGCCATAAACATATAGCCAAGCTGAGATACCGTAGAATAGGCGAGTACCTTTTTAATATCTTTTTGAAAGAGACCTATAGTGGCGGCAAAGATAGCGGTAGCGGCGCCTATCACGGCGACAACCGCCATAGATGTCGGAGCCATATCGAAAAGAACCGAAGAACGGCAAACCATATAAACGCCTGCCGTTACCATCGTCGCCGCGTGGATAAGCGCAGACACTGGCGTTGGGCCTTCCATAGCGTCTGGTAGCCAAGTGTAGAGAGGAATCTGCGCCGACTTGCCGACAGCCCCTACAAAAAGCAAAAGCGTAATGGCGGTGGCAACCGCTCCGCCTACGGCAAGCTTGTCGTGGGCGTTATTAAAAACTGTCTGGTAATCAAGCGTCCCAAAAGTTACGAAGATAAGGAACATACCGAGCATAAAACCAAAATCGCCGATTCTGTTCATCACGAACGCCTTCTTGCCGGCAGTCGCGGCGGCATCGCGGTGATAGTCGTATCCTATAAGCAGATACGAGCAAAGCCCCACGCCTTCCCACCCTATGAACATAAGCAGGTAGTTGTCGCCCATAACGAGCATAAGCATTGAGAACATAAAAAGGTTAAGGTAGCAAAAGAACCGCCAGTATGAATGGTCGTGGCTCATGTAGCCTGTCGAGTAGATATGTATGAGAAACCCGACACCTGTAACTATTAAAAGCCATATGCCGGAAAGCGGGTCGAGCAGAAAGCCTGCGTTTACGTTTAAGTCCCCAGCCGCTATCCAGCTGTAAACAGTGTTGACTATAACCCTCTCGCTGGCCGGACGCAAAACAAGCTCAATAAAAGCTATTACCGCAAGGAGGAACGAGAGACCTGTAGAGCCAAGCGCCCAAAAGTTGACGCCAGCCTTGCTCATCTTCTGGCCGAAGAGGCCTGTAGCGATAGCGCCTATAAGCGGCAGTAAAACGATAACCCACAAGAAATCGCCCATTAAACCTCTACCCTTTCAAAAGGTTGACTTCGTCCACGTCAACCGTCTTTTTGTTTCTATATAAAGCTATTATTATTGCCAAGCCGACAGCCGCCTCCGCCGCCGCTACCGCCATAACCATGAAAACAAAAACATGGCCGGTCATATCTCCAAGACTGTTTGAGAAAGCTATTATCATAAGGTTCGCCGCGTTGAACATAAGCTCGATGCACATATAGACAACTATTACGTTGCGCCTTGTAAGCACCCCTATGACACCGATGGAGAAAAGCACTCCGCTTAAAATAAGGTAATGGTTTAAAGTAAGTTCTGCCATCTCTACACCTTCGACTTACTCAAAATAACCGCCCCGATAATCGCCGCGAGCAAAAGCACAGAGACAATCTCGAACGGCAGTATGTAATCTGTAAAAAGAGTTTTTCCAACTCCGACAACAGTGCCGAACTCCGGCGAAGCAGACCCCAAAGCAGAGATAGCGCTTGGATCTACAGATGCTCCTACCATCACCATAACCACCGAAACAACGATAATGCCGACAAACTGCGCGGCAACCTTTCGGACAGTTATATCTCCATCCTTTTCACGCAGGTTCAAAACCATAATCACAAAAAGAACCAGCACCATAATGGCGCCAGCGTAAACTATAATCTGCAAAACGGCTATAAGATGCGCGTTAAGAAGCGCAAAAAGACCGGCAAGGCATATCATGTTTAATATAAGGAAAAGCGCCGAGTTAAGAGGCTTCCTTACTACTATCATCGAAACAGCCGAAAGAACGGCGAAGAACCCTATCAGATAAAACATCAGTAGTTGCATTTACCGTAGGCCCTCCTTCTTATAAAATCGAGCCGCGATTGTAAATCTTTTTCGGGAACAAGCAGATCCTCTTTGCTGTAAATCATTTTGCTTCGGTCATGCTCGCATAGGTCTTGATACCTGTGGCTCATTACGATAGCTTCGACGGGGCAAGCCTCCTCGCAAAGCCCGCAGAAAATACAGCGACTGCCGTCAAGCGTGTACGTTTCCGGGTATCTTGTGCCGTCACTTCTGTTACCGCCGACTATCGAAATACATTTTGGCGGACATGCCACTTCGCAAAGCCCGCAGGCGACGCACTTTGTAGCGCCGTTACCGGCCCGCACGAGTACCGGCTTGCCTCTGTATGAATCGGGAATTTCCGGCAACTCTTCAGGATAGTAGATAGTCATTATCTTTCGCTTTTCAGGGGTACGGGTAATATAAGCTATTATTGTCGATATCCAGTTCGGGATAAAATGCCTTGTCGTAACCGATAACCCTCTAAAAATTTCCGGCAGGTAAAGCCTCTCCCAAAAGGTCAAGCTCTCGCCTCTTTTAATTTTGTAATAACCGCCGGCCATTATTTCACCACCAAAAGTATTACGCCTGTTGCAAGTATGTTCACTAGCGCCAGGGGAAGAATTATCTTCCAGCCGAGTTTCATTATCTGGTCGTACCTAAAGCGCGGAAGCGACCAGCGGATAAGCATAAGGAACACTATAAGGAAGCAGACCTTGCCCCAAAAAACCGCAAGATGAATAAACATCAGCAAAAGATTGCCGATATCGGCACCTACGACACTTGTCAGAAGCGAAAGCAAGCCGTCATGCGTTACGAACGGTATATGCCACGCCCCGAAAAAGAGAACGGTAAGGATAGCCGAGATGGTTACAATCTCTACAAACTCCGCCATCCAGAACATCGCAAACTTCAAGCCGGAATACTCGGTAAAGTAACCGGCAATAAGCTCCGACTCTGCTTCCGGTATATCAAACGGCACTCTTTTGTTCTCGGCCAAAGCGCAGGCGAGGAAAAGCAGGAAGCCGACAGGCTGGAGGAATATACCCCACATGAAAAAATCTTCCTGTATAAGAGCGATTTCCGTAAGCTTTAGAGATTCGTAAACCATAAGAACGCCGACGATAGTAAGGCCCATAGCTACTTCGTAAGAGACCATCTGCGCGGCGGTACGAACACCGCCGAGCAAAGACCAGTTATTATTGGAAGCCCACGCCGCTATAACGGCGCCGTAAGTGCCGATGCCGGCGACAGCGAATATAAAGAGTATTCCTACGTCAAGGTCGGCAATAATAAGGTGCGCCTCATGCCCCCAAAGGTAGTATGTTCCGCCGAACGGTATTACGGCAAACGCTATAAGCGCCGGCACTACCGCTACAAAAGGCGCTAAAAAATGCAAAGGCTTGTCGGCGCCTTCTGGTATGAAGTCCTCTTTTGCTATCAGCTTTATTGCGTCTGTCATCGTGTGCCACAAACCAAAAATGGTAAACCCTAGTATCGCCGCTCTGTTTGCACCTATCCTATCCTGCATAAGGGCAGACTGTTTTCTTTCGACATATCCAAGTAGCGGAGCAAAAACACCGACATTCATGGTAAAGATGAAGACAATTTTGAGCATCATCTCTACCAGTTCGGGCATGTACTGATACCCGGGGATGAGTGTTATGTCCATTACCTGTCGCACTCTCCGCCTATAAGGTTAATCATGTCGAACGTAGGTATTATGTCGGCAAGAAACAGCCCCTTAACGCGAAAGCCCATAGCCTGCGTAAGCGGTATGCATGGAGGGCGGACACGGCACTTGTACGGCTTGCCACCGCCGTCGCTTACAAGATAAAAACCTACCTCGCCGTTAGAGCCTTCCGTAGGGAAATACGACTCGCCTTTTGGAACCTGTATCCCCTCTATCTGGTTTTTGAAATGAAATATCATAGATTCCATATCGTCATGGATTCTTTCTTTTGAATGTTGTCTTATGTTCGGGTCGTCGATATTAACAGGCCCTTCCGGTATTTTTTCAAGCGCCTGCTCTATTATTCTAATCGACTGCTTAACCTCTTCCATTCTTATAAGATAAATATCGAAGTTATCTCCAGTGAAGCCTACAGGCACGTCGAAATCAAGCTCGTCATACACAAGGTACGGGTTCGCCTTTCTTACGTCATACTCCACTCCAGCGGCCCTAAGGCATGGGCCGGTAAACCCAAACGCTATAGCGTCTTCGGCGGAAATAGTTCCTACCTCTCTCATTCTATCTAGGAAAATTCTGTTGTGCGTGAGGAGTTTGTCGAAATCGTCGTAAAACTCGCGGTTCCGGTCAAAAACCTCTTTAACATGCTCTTTAAAGTTTTCCGGCAGGTCGGCGGTTACTCCGCCTATACGGATATAGTTAGACGTAAGCCTCGCTCCGCAGATTGATTCCATAAGGTCCCAAGTAAGCTCTCTTGCTTCGACGAAATAAAGGAAAGCCGTCAACGCTCCAAGCTCCAGCGCCGCCGCGCCTAGGTTGGTGTAATGATCGCAAAGCCTCGACAGCTCGCAGACGATTACCCTTATGTACCGGCAACGCTCCGGCAGTTTATCTACTACACCAAAAAGTTTTTCAACGCCTAAAGCAAAAGCTACGTTGTTTTGCATCGCAGAGTTGTAGTTAAGCCTGTCTGTGTACGGAAACGCCTGAGTCCATTTTCCGTTTTCGCAATGCTTTTCAAAAGCGCGGTGAAGATAGCCTATCTCCGTTTCCATATTGATAATGCGCTCACCCTCAAGCCTAAGCAAAAACCTGACCGTTCCATGCGTGGCAGGGTGGGACGGCCCCATATTAAGGAACACTTAATCCGTCTGGAGGTCTGGCTTTTTTACTTCGTTTTCCTGCAAAATCAGTTCTCCGGCCCTATAAGCGGTTGTCGTTTATTGATAGGATAATCTTTGCGCAATGGATGCCCCTCAAACTCTTCGTACAAAAGAAGACGCTTGAGATTTGGGTGCCCATCAAATTTTATTCCATACATATCCCAAACTTCGCGTTCGTACCAATCGGCCCCTATCCATACAGGAACGAGAGAATCGACGATACAATCTTTTTCATCGACACCAACCTTCACCCTTAGCCGGTGGTTGAGCGAAAGGGAATAAAGATGGTAGACAACTTCGAAACGCGGCGCTCCTCTGCCTTCATACTCGCTGTAGTCGACAGCTGTAAGATCGATAAGAAAATTGAACTTGGTAGATTCGTCACTTTTAAGCCAAGCCATTATCTCTCTTATCTTCTCTTTTTTTACTATAACGGTTTCATCGCCGTGCTGTTCGTGCGAGGAGATACATTCGCTCGCGAACTTTTGTTTAACGATATCTATAAGCTTTCCCATACGTTTTTTACTTAAGCTCCTCTGCGGTGTATTTGCCAGCGCCGCGGGGCCATTTGCTGAACTTTTCGTTCTGCACGATATCCTGCAGTTTCATCAATCCATCGAAGACCATCTCCGGTCTCGGCGGACAGCCGGGAACATATACGTCTACAGGGAGTATCGTATCTATCCCCTGCGCTGTGGAATAGTTGTCGTACATGCCGCCGGAAACAACGCAGGCGCCGTAGGCGAACACCCACTTCGGCTCCGCCATCTGGTTGTAAACTTTGTTAAGTATCGGCAACTGTTTGTGGCTTATCGTGCCTACCACTATAAGCAGGTCTGCCTGTCTTGGGGAAAACCTCGGAAGCGCCGCCCCGAATCTGTCTATATCGTATCTTGGCCCCGCTACCGACATAAACTCCATACCGCAACAGGCGGTAATAAACGGATAGAGAAAGAAGGAAAACTTTCTCCCCCAGCCGACAACCTGTTCGACAGTAGTAAGGATAACGCTGTCGCCAAGAACATGCTCGAAACCTTGTTCTTCGTTCTCTACTCCCATTCAAGCGCTCCTTTCCGCCAAACATATACAAGCCCAACCGCCAGAACAAAAATAAAAAGAAGCATCTCTATAAAACCGAACATCCCGAGCTTTTGAAAGATAACCGCCCAGGGAAAAAGAAAAACCGCTTCGATGTCGAAAATGATAAAAAGCATAGCGATAACATAAAAACTTATAGAGAAGCGTGACTTAGGGTTGTGCACGGGAGAGACACCGCACTCGAACGGCTCGTCCTTATCGGGAAAACTTTTCTTAGGGCCGATAAGGGTGGTGGCAACTATCATCCCTATTGCCGTACCGGCGGCGGCAACTATCATAACGATAATCGGCAGATACTGATTAAGCATTTATTCCCCCTTCTCTCATTTATCGTCACTGCGCTTTACCCCCCTGATACGGTTTGAGAGCCGGGCAGTAATCTGTGTATAGGCCAAGGCTAAAGAGAGACTGATCATACGATGGATTAAGCTCCCCTTCAACTTTTGCAGGCTCTACAAGTTTAAGCTCGCTAGAACTTTTTAAAAGCGGGCCGTAGTCGACAAGAAAGTCGCCGCTAGCTATGCCGGAGTAAAGCGGCACATCTTTCGCTATCTCCGCCTGTATGTCGGCGACCGACTTGAAGCCGAAATCTTTGCCGAGTTTGGAAGCAAGTTCCGTAAATATCTGCCACGCAGGTTTGCCGATAGGAGAAACCGCGCGGAAAACTGCTTGGCAACGCCCCTCCATGTCGGTAAATGTGCCGTCTTTCTCGGCCGACGTACTAGACGCTAAAAAGACATCGGCAAGCTTAGCAGTCTCGCTTTTAAACTGGTCTACCACAACTATATATTCGACATTGCCGCAGGCATCTCTAAAACTTTCAGAACCAGAAAGCCTGCCCAAAACATCTTCATCAAAAACAATAAGCACTTTAGCCGTTCCACTTTTCATCTGGTCTATAACCGATGAACCGCAGATAAGCTCCGGCCTATATTCTGGTTTGCGCCCGGGAAGAACATTCGGCGACACGCCTATATCGTTTACCCCTTGCGTGTTGCAGTATTCTTTGAGCATCAGCACTTTTCCGCCGCAGATTTTAGCGAGGTTCGCTATATTTCTTATGATGGCGTTAGCCTGCGGATGCTTTTGCGCTTCCTGCCCTACTATATATATAGGGTTGCCGCGTTTTTTTGTAAACGCTACAAGCTCGTCTATCGCTAAATCGGCGGAGCCTTTTCCTACCGACTTGGTAAAAGCAGAGTCTACGTCATAGCCGCCGTTTTCTATCGTTCGGCCAAGAAGGTTCAGCATAAAACTGTTCATATCTTTATAGTCGTAAGTAAGCGCCACTTTGGGCTCCGGCAAAAAAACAGCTTTTCTTGAGTAGGCTATGGCGGTATCTGCGCCGTGATTGATGGTCGCCCTTCTTATAAGGTTGCCTACCACAGGGTTTTCCACGCTTCCGTCCGCGCCTATAAGCACAAAAAGATCAGCAGAATCAAAACTTTCGTAGGAAGCTGTAAGCGATACATCGCCAAAAGTCTCGAAAGCTTTTGAGCAGATATCTCCGTTATTCATATTAGCGACATTATCGAGGTTTCCGCTTCCAAGCACTTCACGGAAAAATTTCTGAAAAACATAGTTGTCTTCGTTTGTACTACGCTCGGAACCTATGCCGACAAAAGCTTTACCGCCAAATTTGTCTTTATAGCTTTTAAGCTTTTGGGCAACTGCCTCTAGCGCGTCGTTCCATTTCGCGTTTTCCATGCCTGCGTCCGATTTTATAAGCGGCGCGGTAACTCTCTCGTCGCTCTGGATAAACTGATACCCAAACCGCCCTCTAGCGCAAAGGTTGCCATCGTTAATACCTGCTTTATGGTTAGAGGTAACTCTTATTACTTTATCTTTTTTGACATTGATGTCGAGAGTACAGCCGACACCGCAATGCGGGCAGATAGTAGCTGTTCTTTTCATTTCCCACGCGCGTCCGGCAAAGCCGATACCGCTCGAAAGAGCGCCTACAGGACAGACGGAAATACATTGTCCGCAAAAATCGCAATCGAGCTTTTCACCTGTTACGGTATTTATTTTCGACTTGTAGCCTGTCCCGTCGATTTTGTAGGCGGCAACCCCTTGAACCTCACGGCAGACCTTTATACATCTTTCGCACATGATACATAGGTTCTGGTCGTACTTTATCAATCCCCAATCGACGATAGGTTTTCTTGTGTGGCCTTGCGTCGTCCATTTATGGCCGAGAACATTAAGCTCGAAAGTTCTATCCTGCAAAGAGCATTCGCCGGACCGTTCGCAAACGGGGCAATCTCTTGGATGCTCAACGAGAATCATTCTCATCATATCCTGCCGGTACTTTTTGAGAGATTCGCTATCGGTAGTTACGTTCATTCCTTGTGCCGCCGGTGTTTCGCACGACATAACGGGAGAGGCTACTCCTTCCAGCTCGACGGAGCAAAGACGGCAGGAACCTATAGGCTTTAGTTTTTTAAGATAGCAAAGAGTAGGTATATCGAACCCGTTCGCTCTGGACGCTTCAAGTATGGTGGTTCCTTTTTGAACCTCTACCGGCTTGTCGTTGATGGTAAGCGTTACCATTTTCTTTTTGGCATCGACGCTCATTTTCCGCCTCCGTTTACGGCGGCCATACCTACTATGTAGCAACGCATGCACCTTGAGGCCTCTTCCATCGCGTCTTCTTGGCTGTAGCCAAGCTCGACTTCCGTAAAGCTGTTGTTTTTTTCCTCGATACCGCAGATAGGCATCGCTTTTCTATCCCATCCGCCAGCTTCCGGCACCACTTCGTTCTTATCGTAAGCGCCAAGCTTGGCAATCATATTTTCAACCTTTTGTTCATCGGTTATCTCTACCTTTTCACCACGGAGAAATTGGCCTATAGACTGCGCCGCCCGCCTAGCCTGCCCGACCGCCGTTACCAGCGTAAGCGGCCCTGTCTGTACATCGCCGCCAGCGAAGATATCTGCCACTTCGGTCTGCATCGTATCTTCATCCGTAATTATGGTATCCCAATCACTCTTTTTTATAGTCGGCTCTTCCGCGAGGTATCTGATATCGCAATCCTGCCCTATCGCGGAGATGATAAGGTCGCAATCGAGTATATGCTCGGAGCCTTTGACAGCCTGCGGCCTTCTTCGTCCAGATTCGTCCGGCTCGCCAAGCTCCATCTTCTGACATTCAAGCCCTACCACCTTGTTATTCTTTGCGACTATTTTTGTTGGAGCTAGAAGAAATTTAAACAGAACCCCTTCTTCCTCGGCTTCATGTATCTCGTGAGGGTCGGCCGGCAGTTCCTTCATCGTTCTGCGGTAAACGATACTTACATCTTCGCAACCAAGACGGCGGAAAGTTCTCACGCAGTCCATCGCCGTGTTTCCACCGCCTATCACAAATATTCTTTTAGGCTTCGGCAGTTCGTTGCCTTTCATCGGAGGGTTCGGCATTGTTTTAAGCACTACATCTTTAAGTACGCCTATACCGCCGACAAAACCTTCGTAACCTTCGAACTCGCCTTCGACGCGCGCCTTTTTGGAAAGGTCGCCGCCGGTAGCCAGATAGAACGCTCCGTATCCGGCATCTCTAAGGCTTTTAAAGGTTTCGTCTTTTCCAAACTCTACGCCGTATTTTATATCTACGCCGACATCCTTTACCTGCTCCGCTTCGCGGAGGAGTATCTCTTTTGGTATGCGGTACTGCGGGATACCTGTCCATGCGGCACCGCCAGGCCCCATAAGTTTTTCATAGACCGTTACATGAAAACCTTGCAAAGCGAGATAGTAAGCGGCGGAAAGGCCGGACGGGCCGGCACCTACGACCGCTATCTTCTCTTTTCTGGTATGCATATTAAGGTTTTTAGGGCTTTCCACCGCGTGCTGGTCTTCCCAATCCCACGCATACCTTTTGAGCTTGCAGATAGCTATCGGCTCGTCTACATTTGCCCGTCTACAGCTGTTTTCGCAAGGGTGGAAGCATGCCCTCCCAAGCGTGTTGGCCATCGGGCTTGCCTCCCGTATATTCGCTAATGAGCCTGCGAAATCGGCATCTTTTATATATTCAATATACTGCGGTATATCCATACCTGTTGGACAGGCAGAGATGCAGGGAGCTGTCATCTTGTACGGGTAGGAAAGGTTTGGGGCTTTTCTTTTTCCGCTTATGTAATCTTCGTAGTCGCTCCTGAAATACTTTAGAGAATCGGTTATCGCTACTGTCCCAAGCTGGCCTATGCCGCACTTGGAGTTTTTTGATATCGAATCGCAAAGGTCTGACAGCTCTTCTAGGTCGGAACTCTTGCCGTTGCCGCTTAGAATACGCTTAATAATATCTTCGGCAACCTTGGTACCGACCCTGCATGGAAAGCATCTGCCGCAGGAACTGCTCTGAAGCGAGGCTGTGTAGTTGGCGGTCATCTCTACCGCGTCGGCCTTTTCGTCTAAAAGGATAATGCCGTCCCAGCCGATGAAGCCGGAAAGCGAACCGCCAAAAGTGTCCGGCAGTTTTATGTTTGGAGATTCTTCCCAGTCGGGTTCCGGCTTGCCACGGTTATCGACAAGCTTGCCCTTCCAAGAACTGAAAAGTACCTTCATAGTTTTATATCTATACTGGATTCTATAGCGACACGCCTCAGTTTAAGACCAGCTCAAAGCTTTGTGAAAACGATACCGACAGACACAAGCTTTCCCCACAAAAAGACCGAAGCTACCCCGCTTAAATCCCCCATCTCCATGCAACGTTTCTAAAAATTTCAATAAACGCCTGAACCGGAATTATTGTCTAACAAAACTCTAAAATCAAGAAGATAAAAGCGTCAAACTAACGCTAATTGGAAGATAAACACAATTTCACCACCGCAAACTTCCCTGTTCCTCCAGCTTTCGAAAAAGTTTACCTAAACTCTTTGATTTAATGGTCTTTCTTTACCCAGTCACTTTCATCCTTTTCAAGAATGGCAACCACTTCTTTGATAAGATGTTGGGGGTATTTTGTCCCAAAATGCTTATTGAGCAGATCCTCGGCATAATAAGGGCCGCCGCAGACATACTGGGAGCCATGTTCCTTGCTCATCGGCGGGTCGCATTCCGACGGTTTCATAAAATTGGAGTAAAACCAGCCGAGCATCTCTTGTCTTCGTGCATCGATATCGACCATGCCAGACCTCCTTTCAATCTGTAGCTCTCACCCCCATTATAAACCTAATTCCGGCAAAAAAGAGAATTTCTCCAACAAACTAAAGAGTGGGCAACGCCAAAAGAGAATAAGTCGTGCCTTGCGGAAAGGCTACCCTAATCTTTATGTATCAAGGTATGTATAGGATATTTACCGAGCTTCTCACTGCCGTTTAGGAAACCAAGCTCGACTATGAACGCAATACCGACTATTTCTGCTTCGAGCCTCTCAAGCAGTTCCACAGCCGCCGCCATAGTTCCGCCTGTCGCAAGCAGGTCGTCAATCAGTAGTACTTTTTCACCTTTATCTACGGCATCTTTATGGATATGTATCTCGTTGGTTCCGTATTCTAGGGCATACGACTTGGATATTGTTTCGGCTGGAAGCTTTCCCGGCTTCCTTATTAGAGATACGCCGCACCCAAGCCTGTAGGCAAGTGCGGAGGCAACCACAAATCCCCTCGCCTCAATCCCTACTACCTGACTAATCTCTTTACCTTTGTACTTATCGTAAAAGAGGTCTATCACCTTACGAAGGCCGGCTGGATCTTTGAAAAGCGTTGTAAGGTCTAAAAACTGTATTCCCTTTTTAGGGAAGTCTGGAATAATCCTTATCAATGATTCCAAATCGTTACCAGCCTCTAATGACATAAATCCCCCCTTTTTATAAAATTCTCGATTGGGTGCTGAGTTTAGCACAAAAAGATATAAAAACAACAAGTTAGAAACTTCAAATAAATTTCTATAAAATTTCGCTAAAGAGATATATTTTTATGCCGATAGTGCAGATGTAGGAATATGTCTAGTTATAGAAATTGTAAGGATAGAAAGTAATTAAATGGGAATAGGACTTGTTAATCAGAGGCTTGCGGGACAGGGAGGCCCGACGTTTAGGGTAAAACCTGCGCGCCCAAGCATAGCCGAGGATGCCAAGTTTATCACAAAACCTCTAGACAGGGTAAGCTTCGAGATAGTCACCGGTAGCGATACCGGCACGCCGTTGCCTGGAAGCGGTTCCTCTGCAGGCAAAGATATCCCGCTACCAGGTTCTGGCAAGGTATCGCCGGAAGATATCAACGGCAGGAATATACAATACGGCTCTCTTGGTAAAGACGGCGTTACCGCTACCATAACAAGGGAGAGATACGGCGGGGAAACACCAAGAGTCGAGATGACAATCGACCATACTCCTGAGAAAGACTTCAGCTTCACCCCGACGCAGGAAGAGGGCAGGCAGACAAACCGTGCCAATACCACGCACTTTAGTATGCAGTACGATTCGTACGGCAGGCCCAGAATAGGTTTCTCAAGAGAGCCTTACGATTTCGCGGCAACCAAGTATATACAGAAAACAAGCCAAATAAGGTTTGAACAAAATGTAGCTTCTTCCAAAGAGGCGTTGACATATATAAACAAAGGTAGCGCGCCTGTAAAGCTGGACGAAAGGGAAATAGTTCCAACCGACCCAAACCAGCTAAAACCGTTAGTAAAGTCGGGAATCGGGGTAGAGCCTATCGACATAAAACTTCTGGGACAAAAAGTCGAAGGAGCTGTGGAGCCGTTAAAGCCTCTCACCCCAGATAAACTGCTTGGCGAAAGCGAGGTTGACACCGAGCCTAAAGCGGTAGCGGAAAAAACATTAAGCAACGAAGCTGTCAAGGCTATCGCCCAAGAGCTTGATATAGACTTTACAAAAGTCCTGCGTCCCGAAAGCAGTCAGCAAGCGCAAGAAGCCCACGACCTAAAAACTAAAGATACCGCGCAACTGATATCTCTCTCGGTCTAGCTGGCTCTCTAAACTATTTTGAACCGCCCCTAATTTTATAGGCACCTCTAAAGCATTATTGTTTAAGAAGAGAAGTTAGTATAAGCGATAAGCGGCAGACAAAAAAATGAAGACTCCCCGCGGCATAACTAGAGGTCGGCGAACCATCTTTAATCCGGCTCTAAGCTTTAGAACCGCGCAAGGCCGATTAACGCTTACAGAGTGAACCTAGCAACAATAAAACTACAGTCAGCCATCAGAGGATTATCTGCCATGCTCCGCCAAGAAATAGAGCCTTTGATACTTAGTAAAAGTATGAAAAGCTGAAAGCAGGCAGATAATCAGGCCAGGGATGCCGTCCAGAAAACCGAGCTTCAAAAAATACATTTTAACAAAAGTAAAACAAGGCCTAACTGTAATATCAAGCATGTTCGCCCGTTTACCCATTTTAAAAGCCTCCTCGGCGCCTACCTTTGTGAAACTATCAATCGTTTTAAAATGATCGTGGATAGAGTCGAACGAAAGATGGTAGATATCTCCTTTAAGCTTTTCTACCTTTCCATCCACCAACAGGCTGTCATGGGGGTCGACGCCTCCCCACTTCGCTTTCGATTTTCTAACCAGCCTCACCTTATTCGCAGGGTACCAGCCGCAATGCTCTATCCACCTATTTATGTAGAAAACTTTACGCGGCATTGAATATCCGTCGGCAGACGGTTTTCCTAAAACCTGCGATATTTCCTCATACAGTTTTCTGGAGACTCTCTCATCAGCGTCGATAGAGAGAACCCATTCGTTCCTGCAACTCTCTAAGGCAAAATTTTTTTGGTCTATATACCCCTGCCAATCCCGCTTAATAACCTTTGCGCCCTCCCTCTTTGCAACCTCTCTTGTTCTGTCAACGCTATTGGAATCGACAACAATCTTTTCATCGGCCCACCAGACAGACTTGAGGCAATCTTCTATTTTTTTCTCTTCGTTAAATGAGATAATGGCAACGGAGAGAGGGAGAGTCATCTGTTCAGGAAGAAATAGGTTTAAGATCTTCGCCAAGTTTAACCGCTTCGTCTATCAGCATTATCGGGATTTCATCTTTAATTTCGTACAAAAGCCGGCACGAGCCGCAAACGAGCCCGTCTTGCTTTTCTGTCAGTGCTAGGTCGCCCTTGCATTTGGGGCAGGCAAGAATCTCAAGTAACTGCTTGTCAATAGCCATTTTCTTTCCTTTGAATTACAGGTTCAAAAATGAATGTTACGCAACAATGCCAAAAAAAACAAATTAAAATCGTTTAATTCTAGAGTCCGTCAAGCGACTGCACCATCACCATGCCGAGCATGTTTTTGCCGGTAAGCGTCATCATCTCGTAGGCAAAACGGTCCGCGTCGACCTCTTGCGGCATGTCAAAATGATAACCGCCGTCATCAGTGCCAAACGGCATCTTCACCGCCGAATGGTTCATCGCGGCATGCCCCACCTCGTGGTAGATGACATACGCGATAGCTGAATCCAAAATCGAAATATCGCCCCACTCAAGGGCCGCCTCTTCCATCTCCTCCATAAACCTGTTGGATATAAAAACCGAACGGTAAAGCGTAAAAGCCCTAAAACCTATCTCGTCGCAAAGATAGACGGCAATTTCTCCATCTTCGCGCGGCGGCGCTCTTTTGGCGACGACAGAATAGACTGGCGGAGAAAAAGCAGAAAGGATATCGAGATTCGCGTTTATATCGTCGACAACGCTTTTAGCTTTGCCGAGATATTCGGCCTTTGAAAGATCGCAATTCCCGC
This sequence comes from Nitrospirota bacterium, assembly GCA_024275955.1. GTDB lineage: Bacteria > Nitrospinota_A > UBA7883 > JACRGQ01 > JACRGQ01 > JAJRYD01. The sequence goes on along the minus strand of JAJRYD010000026.1, from coordinate 43,690 downwards.
CAGTAGCAAAGGTGCCAAACATCCCGTCTTCCATTGCGGAAAGGAGACCCTCATTTTTGATGCTAACATTTACCGACCCTGAATCCGACTCGCCGCTGACGTAATAGTGAGAGCTTCCGCCACCGCAAGCAGAGATGAAAAGAGTCAAAAACAGTAACGACGCGACCCTCAATACAATAACTCCCTTATAAAACCTATTTCTCTAAGCGGTTATGATATCACCACTTCCTAAAATAAGAAAGCTCTGAAAAACAGCTACTTACAGGCTGATTAACATCTTTGCCAGTCAGCTAAAGAGAGCTAGCTGTGCCTCTTTTTCAGAACCGTTTTTCCCGCCGCGAAAGCGAACCCCAAGACCAAGCAGTCTCACCGAAAGCGTACCTCTGCTATAACCTTCTTTTAGCAATTTACGGAAGTTCTCGATATCTATGCTGTCGAAGCTCTCTTCGACGGTAGTTGACTTAAAATCACTAAACTTAACTTTGACAAAAAGCGTTTTCAGCTCTCTGCCTTTCTTGGCGCTCTTGCGGAACCTTTCGCAAAACCTTCCGTACAGTTCCGGCAAAACCGCTTCGCATTCCTCAAACGAGAAAAGATCTCTCTCAAAAGTTTTCTCAACGCTTACCGACTTCGGCACCCTGGAAGTTACAACAGCGGTGTCGTCAATTCCTCTGCATATAAGGTAAAGCTGTTTCCCAAAACTGCCGAACATCGTTTCGAGCTTTGTTTTAGGCTGTTTCTGGAGGTCGGCACAGGTTCTTATCCCAAACCGAGCCATCTTTTGCGCAGTTACCCTGCCTACTCCCGATATTTTTTCAACAGGAAGCTTCAAAACAAAACCGTTCACCATATCAGGGGTAATAACAAACTGCCGGTTAGGCTTGTTCCAGTCGCTGGCGACTTTGGCCAAAAATTTATTGGGGGCTATGCCGGCAGACGCGGTAAGCGAAGTTTCGCGAAAAATCATTTTGCGTATTTCGGCGGCAATAAGCGTCGCGCTCCCCCCAAAACATTTAAGCCGGCTTACATCAAGATACGCCTCGTCGAGCGATAACGGCTCCACAAGGTCAGTAAAATGACGAAAAACGGAATGAATCTTCCTCGACTCCTCTTGATACTTCTTCATATCTGGTTTGAGAATTATAAGCTTTGGGCAGATAGCTTTTGCCTTAGCAGAAGATATGGCAGAACGAACCCCGAACTTTCTCGCCTCATAACTAGCTGTCGCGATAACCCCCCTTTTTGACGGATCGCCGCCGACTGCTATAGGCCTGCCGGCAAGAGAACTGCTATCCCTAACCTCTATAGAGGCGTAAAAGGAATCCATATCGACATGAATAATTTTCCTTATGCTCTCACCCAAGCTCTCCACTACAATTGCAGGATAGCATATTTTCGGTTTTTTTACGCTTTTAAGCATAGATAGTTATCACCAAAAAAGTCGTTTATTGGGGCTGTTGCCGAATGAGATAAATTTGATTTTGTTTGAAATTGCTAACCGCTAAAGCATCTATTTTTGAGAAGTTAGAAAATAAACCTCCCCTTAAAACGCTCAAAAAACTCTTTTGGAAACAGTCCCTTATTGTTTAAACGATTATAACAACCTTTCCCTTTTTAAGAAGGGAAGGCACCGCAAAACGCCGGAAAGGTTACTAATAAGAACCACCCACGCCCTTCGGGCGACCCCTCTTTCCTCTTCGCTAAGGAGGAGGTTTTTGTAAATAACCTTGAGCTAAATAACCATGTTTTTGATTGCTTCTTCATTTTTCTTGAAATTTTCAAAGAGTTAAAAACCGATATTAACCTTTGTTCGCAGTATTAAACAGCTTTATTATGGACGACTAGGTACCTTAAAAGATTACTTTCAGATGGAACTATTGCCAAATCCTATAAATTTGATTTTGCTTAAAATTGCCAATCTCTACAGGGAACCTCTAAAAATCTATTTTTAAAGTTCTGACTTTTGGTTGGTCGAATTATAGATGGGGATTTAGTACTATTGCCGAAACCGATGAAGAAAATCACTTATTTTTAGAGGAACCCTAAAGGGGGCTGTTGCCGAATGGCATAAATTCGATTTTTCCACAAATCGCCAATCGCTAAAGCATCTATTTTTGAGAAGTTAGAAAATGAACTTCTCCTTCAAACACTCCAAAAACTATTTCGGCAACAGCCGACGAGCATTGCGGCTGGCACCCTGCGGGTAAGATGGGGCTGATTAGAAAATCGAAGGGAGTATACCCCCATCGGCAGATTACCCAAATACGGCCGAATGGCCTACTGCCGGCAACTCTATGGGCCTTTAACAACAAAAGGTCTTAGCGGAACGCTGGAACGTTGGTTTCATCTGCTACCTAAATTTTGAAAAGCTTAACGGTAGCGCTCAAATCGGCCGCAAGCGCGCCAAGCTCCTTGGCGGAACCGGCGGTATTTTCCGCTGATCTTGTAAGGTCTTTCGCCAGATCGGACATTGTTGTGCTGTTTTTCGAGATTTGGTCAGAAGTAGTAGCCTGTTCTTCCACCGCCGTAGCTACACCTTCCACCCTTTCCGAAACAATATCGACCGTATCGACTATCTCGTTAAAAACAGTTTCCGCACCGCTTATTTTTTCTACCCATGTAGAAAACTCGGCAGTTCCTTTACCCATAGAGTCTACCGCCTCAACCGATTGCGACTGGATATCGGAAATCATCATGCTTATCTCTTCCGTAGCTTTCGCGGTTCTCTCGGCAAGCTTTCTCACTTCGTCTGCAACCACGGCAAACCCCCTGCCATGCTCTCCCGCTCTTGCCGCCTCTATCGCGGCATTAAGGGCAAGGAGGTTCGTCTGGTCGGCAATATCGGTAATAACGCCTGCTATCTCGCCGATTTTCTGCGAACTTTTCCCAAGTTTTTTAATAACCTCGGCAGAGTCTTTTATGCTTCCCTCTATCTCTTTGATTCCGCTGAGAGATTCCGAAAGCATTTGGGATCCGTTTCTTGCGACATCTTTTGCCTTTTTAGAAAGCTTGCCCATATGTGATGTGCTTTCGGCAAGACTATTTATGGTGGCGCTCATCTCCATCGTTGCCGTCGCTATCCCTTCCGTATGATGTGTCTGCTCTCTGCTTCCGTCAAGGGAGCGCCTGGCGTCGGAAGTAAGCGCTTCAACGGAACCAGAAATTTTTTCGGTCGCCGTGGCAAGTTTGGAGATAACCTCATGAAGCGTCGAGACAGAAATGTTAAACCATTTCGCAAGTTCGCCCATTTCGTCCTTACGCTCGGCGGAAATACGGTGGGTAAGATCGCTATTATCAGCCATTACACGCATACCGTCGATAACATTTTTGAGAGAAGCTACAATATTCCGGCTAAGAAGTATCGACATTACAACGGTTGCCATAAGTGCCGAGGCTGTCATTATTATGTCGGTTATAAGAGCAGTTTTGGCCGTTCTCTTCTTTTTCTCGGCAAGCGCTACAAGCTTTTTGGAAAGAAACGTCTCCACATTCTTCATTCTGTTTATTTTTTCCGTCTGCTTTTGGAACCAGTATTTCGCCTCTATTCCAAAACCGCCTTCCACCGCGCGGCTGAACGCCACATTTCTAATGCGGATTGTTTCGTCAACAGCCGAACCGCTCATCTGCTCATGGTAATAATCTTTTTCATCTTCCTTTGCCATCAAAAGAAACTGTTTGCCAAAAGCTGTCTGCAATGCGACAAGCTCCACGAATTTTTTATACATTCCCGGAGCAAACATATCGGCGGCAAAAGTATTGCTTAAAACCGCCCTTTCTATTCCAGCTCTCTCTTTTTCCTGCTCAAGAGAGTAATAAGTAAGAAACGACACGGTAACTTCAGGGTCTTTGCAAAGCGTGGCGCCCATCATCGAAATAATATCCAAAAATCTGGCGTTCATCCCGCTGTAATACGCTATAGCATCCTTAACAGGCATCTTCATCTCACTCATCTTTTCTCTTTTGGCATCTATGCCTTCCAGTTCTCCCATCACCGAGTTGAGTGAAGATACGAATTTTTGGCCGAATTTATCTTTGTCAAAGGTTTCCAGCAAAACGGTTAATTCCTCTACCTTGCTATCGGTATTAAGTCTTTGCGCGGGAACCTCGTCAATAAATTCTCTCCCTCCAGAACCAAGAAAACCAGCGGTAACTCCCCTCTCCTTTTGGGTTTCATGCACAACGCCGCTTACCGCGACCGCCAGCCTAGAAAGGGAAAGCATATCCTCCATCTCAAGCACTATGTTTTTCTTTTCAAGAACGACAGAGATGGAATAAAGAAGAAGTGCCACCACAGGAATAAGAAGCATCAGTCCAAGCTTATACTTCATCGAAAGATTTTTCATTGTCGAACTCTACCTCCTTGTATAGCAGGTGATTGTAACACTATTTTTATACAGCACACCACTTCAAGCCTGACAAAAAACAGTACAGGGTAATGCCCTCTTACACGGTATCATCTTCCCTTCCTTCAACGCCTCTCTTGCCGTACAGGAACAGCATAATATCATCCAGCACCGCGTAGGAGCAGGGAATAACCATCAGCGTGAGAACAGTCGAGAAAACGAGACCAAAGACGATTGATATAGCCATCGGGGCAAGAAACGCCGCCTGACCTGTCGTTTTAAACGCCAAGGTGGAAAGCCCAAGAATCGTCGTGAGCGATGTAAGTATTACAGCCCTAAAGCGGACAAACGCAGAACGAAGTATCGAAAGCCATCTCGATGCCCCTCCCCTCCGCGCGTTGTTGATAAAATCGACCATTACCAGCGAGTCATTTACAACAATCCCCGTGAGTGCCGCTAAGCCTATAAGAGATAGAAAGCCTATCGGCTCGCCCATTATCTCGTGTCCCAGCACAACGCCGATAAAAGAAAACGGAATCGCCGCTATCACTACAAAAGGCTGGAGGAACGATTTAAAAAGCGTACCGAGGATAAGATAGATAATCATAAGGCCGAGGATGCTTGCATCTATGAGCGACTTGATTGATTTTTCCTGTTCCTCCTTTTCTCCCCCAAAGCCCAGAGAATAGCCGGGAAATTCCTTTGAGAGGTTTTCAAACCGTTTGGAGACAATTTCGGCAAGTTCGGAAGATGTGATAATTTTCTTATCGACATCGGCAAAAACCTTTATCGTTCTTTGACGGTTATAGCGGTTTATGGTTGCGAACCCTTCTTTCCATTCCAGTTCTGCCACGGAGGAAAGCCTTACCTGCCCTTCTTCAAGTGGCAGAGGAACCGAAAGCTCCGTTATAAAATCAATATCGTTTCTATATGGTTCCGCAAACATAACCCGCACATCAATATTATCTCTCCCTCTCTTCACCGTAGCCGCTACCTCCCCGTCAAAACCGGCTCTTACCGCAGAGGCTACCGCTCTCTTGGAAAGGCCGAAAAGTGAAAGCTTGTCTTGGGCAGGCTTTATCCGTATTTCACTTTTCCCGTGGCTAAAATCGTCCCTTATCTCTTTAACACCGGGGATAGATGCTATCTCTTTTTTTACCTCGCGGACTATCTCTCTTAAAATTTTATACTCCTCGCCGCTTACCCTCGCTTCAAGCGCCCTCCCGACCGGAGGCCCTCCGCCATGCGGTTTTACCTCTATGGATGAAATTCCGGTAAGCAGTTTTACTTTTTCCCTTATCTCTTCAAGGACGATTATAGCGTTGCGCCGGCCGGGAGTATCGAACTCGGTCGACTCGAATAATGTCTGCCCAAGGTTGCTCCCAAAGCTCGACCTTCCATTATCATAATCAAGGTGCATGCCGACTGTTGAAACGGTAGCCTTTATATCTTCCTCTGGAAGCGACTTCGCTATCTCCTCTACTTTGGCGAGTGCCGCCCCTGTCTCCTCCAGGCTGGTGCCGACCGGCATCTCGATCTCGACTACAACCCCTACAAGATCTTTAGAATGAAACAAAACAAATTTCATTTCCGTTTTGGCATAGTATACCGTTCCGGCAAAAACAATTAATACGACCGCCAAAGTCCGATATCTTCTCCTTAACAATATTTTGATCAACGTCCGGTACCTTCTCCTTGCGCTTTGGAACCAATCTCTCTCGCTCTTTGCGGATCTGTCGTACGGTTTCGCGTAATCTGCCAGATGCGAAGGAAGAACGAGAAACGCTTCCACAAAAGAGGCAAAAAGAGTAATACTTACCACTATCGGAATAGTCGATATGAATTTACCCATAACGCCATCCATCAAGAGCATCGGCAAAAACGCCGCCATAGTGGTGGCGGTGGCGGCAATTATCGGCCAGAAAACCTGCTGGGTGCCGACAACCGCCGCTTTAGCGGAAGAGTAGCCAAGCTGAAGATAACGAAACACATTTTCCGTAACTATTATCGCGTCGTCAACCACCATGCCCAAAACCAGAATAAGGGAAAAAAGTGTCATCATATTGATGGTTATACCTATGCTGTCCATTACCAAAATAGCGCCGGCAAAAGAGGCAGGTATCCCCAAAGCTGTCCAAAATGCCATCCGCCAGTTAAGAAAAAAGAAAAGCACAAGGCAGACCATAAAAAGACCTATTCCACCGCTTGTATACAGGGTCTTGAGCCTTTGCTTTATATATCTGCTCGAATCTTGGCTCAGCTTTAGCTCTATAGAGCCAGGAAGCTCCTTGCCAAACCTTTCCAGCTCCTCCCTTACCCCATTTGCTATCTCTATAGTCGAGCCGGTTCTTGATTTCATAACGTACATCGTTATAGCGTCGTCGCCGTCGACTCTTCCGGCTGTTTGCCTTCCCTCGAACTGCTCAGAAACTTCCGCAATATCCCCAACCTTCACGCTACGGCCGGCGTTATCGCGGAAAATAACAACATCGGAAACATCTTCCACGGTTTTTATCTCGTCGCTGGTTCTAAGGGAAAACTGATGCCTGCCGGAAGATATCTCTCCCGCCGGAAGATTGGCATTGGCTGAAGATATAGCCGAAACAACCTTGTCTATAGAAATGCCGAGAGCCGACATCCGAAAAGGGTCTACCTCTGCCCATATCTCAAGGTCCCTCTCCCCGCTCGTTTGGATTCTTGCCACACCCTTTATCATCATCAAGCGGCGTTTAAGCTCTTTCGCCGCCTCCCGCCGGACAGTCTCCGGCGCGGCCCCGGCTACCGCGACATTTATTACAGGGATTTCACTCTCTATCAGTATTACCCTAGGCTCTTTAACATCGTCAGGGAAGTTTTCCACCTGTGCTAGCTCGTCTTTAATCGCGTCAATCATTTTCCTAACATCTTTAGTCCCCTGCTGGATTTTCACCTCCACAACCGAGATGTTTTCATAGCTCTGAGATGAGATATATTCTATGTTTTCAACAGCTTCAAGAGCATTTTCTATAGGGATAGTAATAAGCTTTTCAACCTCTTCAGGCGGTGCCCCTACATACTCAGAGGTTACAATAATCATATCAAGAGGCACCTCGGGGAACACCTCCCGCGGCATCGCATGGTATGAAATTGCACCACCAACAAGCATCACCATTAGGAGGAGATTGGCAAAGACAGGATTTTTGACAGAAAATCGGGCTATATTCATAGAATTTGATTATAATCAATATTAGCCTCTCATCCGATAAGAGTATTAGGCCGATATGGCGGTGGGATGTTGCCGCAAAGCTGGCTGGAATAGCCAGATGTATGAATGTAGGAGACAACAATGTTTAAACGATTTACAGAACGGGCAAGAAAAGTAGTCATTCTAGCCCGGGAAGAAGCAGAAAAAAATCAGCATGAATATCTAGGCACCGAACATCTGTTACTCGGAATTCTACGCGATGGCGGAGGTGTGGCGATCGCCGTGCTCAAAAGGCTGGGAGTAGACACCAGCCATATCAATCTGGAAATAGTAAGGCTGATGCCGCCAAGCTCCAGCTCTCTTGTAATCGGCGACATTCCATTCACCGCGCGGGCAAAAAAGGTTTTAGAATTTTCGGTAGAGGAAGCCCGTTCTATGGGACACACCTACATAGGCACTGAGCATCTGCTTCTAGGCCTTATGAGGGAAAAAGAAGGTGTCGCCGCGCGCGTACTTATCGGTGTGAATATCAATTATATAGATATACGGGAGCAGACTATCAACCTCCTTCGCGAGCCTGCCTCTCCGCAAGAAAAAGAAAAAACAAAAACTCCAGCTCTGGATGAATTCGGCAGGGACCTTACGGAACTAGCCGCCAAAAAGAAACTCGACCCAGTTATAGGACGCGAAGGCGAAATAGAACGGCTTATACAGATTTTAGCTAGAAGGACTAAAAACAACCCCATCCTGATTGGAGAACCCGGTGTAGGCAAAACCGCAATCGTGGAAGGGCTCGCGCAGAGAATTATAGAGAGAGAAGTTCCGCAACTTCTTTACGATAAACAGGTAATCTCGCTGGACCTCGGCGCGATAATAGCCGGCACCAAATATCGCGGACAGTTTGAACAAAGAATAAAAGCGATAATGAAAGAGATTCTCGCCTCATCGAAAGTTATTCTCTTTATAGATGAAATTCACACACTGGTAGGGGCCGGCGCGGCGGAAGGCTCTGTGGATGCTTCCAACATGCTAAAGCCTGCTCTTTCTCGCGGTGACATACAGTGCATAGGAGCGACGACCACCGATGAATACCGCAAGTACATAGAAAAAAACGGCGCACTCGAAAGGCGGTTCCAGCCGATAATGGTCGCCGCTCCATCTGTCGATGAGACAATTCAGATTATCCGGGGCCTAAAGGCAGAATATGAAACCCACCATCACGCGACAATACTCGACGAAGCTATAAAGGCGGCGGCAACGCTTTCAGATAAATATATAAACGACAGGTTTCTGCCGGACAAGGCGATAGACCTCGTCGATGAAGCAGGCTCTAGAGTGCGCCTCAGGCAGGTTACATACCCTCCGGTTGTCCGTGATATGCAAAGAAAGATAGACGGTGCCGTGCGCGACAAAAAGGAAAATATCGAACGGCAAGATTTTGACAAAGCTGTAGAACTGCGCGATAAGGAGGAAAAGCTCCGAAAAGATCTGGAGTCGCTCAAAGACCAGTGGGACAATGAGTCGAACGACGCGATACCGGAAGTGACTGAAGCCGATATAGCAGAGGTTGTCTCCGCGATTACCGGAATACCTTTGAGCCGAATCGCCAAAGAAGAGACTGAGCGTTTAAAAGAAATGGCCTTTGATATCCGACAAAAAGTATTCGGGCAGGATAAAGCTGTCGATATCGTATGCGAGGCGGTGCGCAGGTCGCGCGCCGGCCTTAAGGACCACTCTAAGCCTATGGGGAGTTTCCTGTTTCTAGGGCCGACCGGCGTTGGGAAAACCGAACTCGCCAACGTGGTAGCAGAACACCTCTTTGGCGACAGAAAAGCGATTATAAGGCTTGATATGTCGGAATTTAACGAAAAGTTTACCGCCTCCAAGCTTACCGGAGCGCCTCCCGGCTACGTCGGCTACGAAGAAGGTGGCCAGCTTACGGAACGGGTGCGCCGCAAACCTTACTCTGTGGTACTGCTTGATGAGATAGAAAAGGGACATCCCGATATTTACCAGATGCTTCTTCAAATTATGGATGAAGGCATTTTGACCGACAGCTACGGCAGGCAGGTAAGCTTTAGAAATGTAATACTTATAATGACATCTAACCTTTCCGCAAGAGCTATCGAAAAAAGTGTCTCTCTCGGTTTCCAATCCGAGGCAGAGGAGTTCGGCTACAAAAAGATGTCGGACGAAATACGAGGCGAGTTAAAACGGACATTCAGCCCTGAGTTTCTAAACAGGGTTGACGAAGTCGTAGTATTCAACAAGCTTAACCGTAATTCTATTTCTAAAATTGTAGACCTCCAGCTGGAAAAACTGGCCGAACGGCTAAGGGAAGAGAAAATTGAAATAGAAATAAGCGACGATGCCAAAAAATGGCTCATGGACAAGGGGTACGACCAGTCCAATGGGGCAAGGCCTATTAAGCGATCAATACAGAAGTATCTTGAGAACCCGCTTTCGGACAAAATCCTTTACGGCGAGCTTCTTCCGGGCGGAACGGCGATTGTTTCCTTAAAAGACGATGCCATTTTTCTGGAAGAAAAAACCACAGTTGAAAGCCTGTAGCGTGGTCATTCAATTGGCAATCTTCTAAAACAGACCAAAAACATATCTAAAGGGTTTTTCCGTGCAGGGGATGAGGGAATATAAACATAGCCGTTTGTGGCTTGCGCTTTTTTGCGTAATATCTATTTTCCTTTTTCCCGCTTATTCCACCGCGCTCGATTTTTCCAAAAAAATCAAGGAAATAAAAATAACAGGGAACCAGCGGGCCAACAACAACACCATACGGTTTTACATCCACTCGAAAACAGGCGAAAGATATTCCGTAACCAAAACTAGAGAAGATATAAGGCGCATATTCGCGCTCAAATATTTTGACGACATTCAGCTGGAAACGGACGAGGAGATAGACGGCATTATCCTGACCTTTAGGGTAAAAGAAAAACCTTTTGTCAAATCGGTCGCGTTCAAAGGCTTAAAAGAAATTCCGAAAAAAGATTTAAAGATTTTTCTTAAAATGAAAAAAGGAACCTACTTCCAAAAGCATGTGCTTCAAAAAGATATTAACAAAATAAAAGAGAGGTACAGGAAAAAAGGGTTTTACTTTACCAAGATAACTCCGATAGTAGCAGATGCAGGCAACCGTCAGGTCGACATTACATACGCCATCAAGGAAAATCAGAAAATCAAAATTTCGGAAGTTAATTTCTATGGAAATAAAGCGATAGAAGATTTTGTACTTGGCAAAAGCATGCAAACAAAGCCTGTCGGATTTTGGTCTTTTCTGGGAAGCGGCGGCAACTACGAAAAAGAGTCAATCAAAACCGATAGGCTTAGGATTGAATCAAAATACCGTGACTTTGGCTATATAAAGTCAAGAATTGAAGAACCAAGAATCGAAGTAGACCAGGAAAAGGGACGAATAATGGTCAACTTCTTTGTTAATGAAGGGAGTCAGTATTTTGTAAGAAAGATAACCGCCGAAGGAGACGCGGTATTTACCGCCGAGGAGATATTGGAAAAAGTAACCCTCAAAGAGGGAGACCCGTTCAACCAGTCAACATTTCGTGAAAATATATTTAAAGTTACAGAGATGTATTCCGACAAAGGGTACGCCTACGCTAATGTCATGCCGAATATCACAGAAGACGAAGAGGCCAAGATGGTAGATATTCATCTGAAAGTAAGCCCCGGCGATATGGTCTACATCGGGAAGATAACTATTTCGGGAAACGATAAAACCCATGGGAATGTCATAAGACGCGAGTTCCGGTTTCACGAAGGCGAGCTTTTTAAAGGCTCTAAAATGCGCAGGACAAGGCAGAGGTTAAACAATACCGGCTTTTTTGGAGGTATTAACATAGAGCAAAAGAGCGGGGACCGTCCTGACCAGATGGATCTAAATGTTGCCGTAATTGAGCAAACTACGGGAAACTTCCAAGTAGGGTTTTCTTACAACAGTGTCGAAAATATATCCCTCAACCTTGGCATAACGGAAAAAAACCTATTCGGCACCGGAAAACAGCTCTCTTTAATAGTTAGCAACTCTAATCTGCGAGAAGAGTACTCCTTAAGCCTTACCGAACCAAAATTCAGAAACAGAGATATCTTCCTCCGCTTCAGCGCGTTCTCAAAAAAGAACAACTGGATTACATATACGACAAGGACAAAAGGTGGAGACGCGACGATAGGAAGAGCCTTAGGAGAATATAGCTCTGTAAAACTGCAATACAAAATTCAGAAAGTCAAAGTCAGCCTGAACGACTTAGCCTCAAGCGGCACTTATCTCCTCTCGCTGGAAGGAAACAACCTCACAAGCTCGCTTACGCCTATCTACACCATCAATACCGTAGACAACATCTATTTCCCTACCAGCGGTTTCAAGGTAGTAAGTTCTATGGAAGTTGCCGGCGGACCGTTTGGAGGCGCTCTTAATTTCTATAAGGCCGAACTGTCGGGCAATAGGTATTATGCCCTGCCTTATGAATTCGTTCTCCGGCTCAAGGGCGATGTAAAACATGCAAGGGGCTACGGCAACCAGACACTGCCGTTATTTGAAAACTACTTCCTCAGTGGTAGCTCACTGCGGGGCTTTACGTTCGATGATATCGGGCCTGTAGACAATATCGGCGATTCAATCGGCGGCGATTCTTCGCTTCTTCTTTCTACCGAAATAAACTATCCTTTTTCAAAAATGATTAGTGCTATGCTCTTTTATGATCGTGGACAGATTTACGGAGAGATTGGAAACCTCTCCAAAACTACCAACAAACGGTACGACTTTGGCAAGATGAGACATTCATACGGGTTCGGGCTTCGCTTCTTAACCCCTATGGGACCTATAGTGATGACATGGGGCTTTAAGCTGGATAGAAAAGATGGTGAGGCGCCCACGCAGTTCAACCTGAATATTGGTAGACTTGGTTTCTAATAAAATTGAAAAAGGAGAGAGTGGAATGAAAAAAAATTTAGTCGCTATTTTTGCGGGACTGACCCTGCTGATAAGCTACCTGCCGTTGGAGGCTGTCGAATCTGGCAAAATCGGCATTGTAGACCTTCAAATGGCCCTTAATGAAACAAAAAAAGGACGGGAGACCGTTGATAAAATGAAAAAGCGGATGCAAAAACAGCAAGACATCATTATGCAAAAAGCCGAAGAGGTAAAAAAACTGCGTGATGAATTAAAAACTCAAGGATTTATGCTTAGCGAACAGGCAAGAGTGGAAAAAGAAACAAAATTCCGAAAGCTCGGCAAAGAGCTGGAAAGATATAGCGAAGACCGCAGAGCTGAATTTGTCGCGACGCAAAAAGCGGCTACGGAAAAAATCTACATCGGCATAATGAAAGTTATCGAAGATTACGCGAAAAAGGAAGGGTACACCATAGTTTTTGAAGGAAGCAAAAAACCGACGGCACCAGGCTCTATCGTTTACTTCGACGATTCGATAGATATTACCAAAGAGGTAATAAAGCTGTACGACGAGGCAAACAAGTAGTTCTAAGGAAGATTTTAAATTATTGCCTAAGCTCAGCCTTAAGAGGATTATATTCTATCAATTTCCCTTTTTTAACTGTCATAAAAAAGGGAGATTTTTCTAAAACTCCGCCGCCAGCCCCGCTGTATCCGCCGCTGACACCAAGGTAGGTTTCCATATTTCCGATGCGTTCGGCTATTTTGGCCCTGTTGTAAGCTCCGTTTCCTATCGCGGATAAAATAAGGCTGACAGCGTCAAACGCTCTAGCCGCCTCTAGCCCCGGCTTTACCCCGAACGCGTTTTCAAAGTTTTCGACAAATCTCCTAACAAAAAACCGTTCCGAACCTACATAAAATTCAACCGGAAAAATAACCCCCTCGGCATGCCTCTTGGCTATTGAAAGCAGAGATTGCGAAAGATAAAGGTCGCTACCAAACACTTGGGGGGCAGAGATATTGTAAAAAGCTAATTCCGGCAGGATGAGACCTGCAACATTGTATTTCCCCGGAATGTAGAGAGCATCATAGCTTACCCTTAGGCCGATAGAAAAATTATCCGGTGTAAGCGGAAGCTCTCTATACTTCACTATATATGGAATCGTCAAGCCGTTCTGGTATTTCATCTCAAGTGTTTCATTTATCTCTTCGGGCGTAATCTCCTCGTTTTCCTCCACCATTTTGTAAATGATATCCCTTATTTTAGAATCGCTGATACCACCCATTTTTTTTATCTGCGCGCCAAAGTCCGTCGCCTCTGGGTGATATGACTCGGATACAACAACTTTGGCTCCAAGAAGATTCATGCTTTCCTGAAATGATCTCATTATGCTTCTGCCGTACTCATCCTGCGGGTAGAGGATTGCTACGCGGTAAAAACCAAAGTTATCTACCGCAAGCTCGCTTATAATTTCAGCTTGATGCTTTCCGGAAACCCCTATTGGAAAAACGGTATTCCCTTGAATTCCACTTAATTCCCCCTGAGAGAAAACAGGTATCCCGTGCCTACTCAGTTCCCTTGACACGGCGAGCAACCTGTCGCCAGAAAAAGGACCAACCACCGATACCACCGAGCTGTCCTGTCCAAACTCTTTTGCCACTTTAGCGGCACCGGAAAGCAGACTTTGCGAATCCTTTATTGAGAGCCTTACGTTGTTCTTACTTACAACGGTGTCATTAATCGAAAACGCGAGCTGAACCCCACGCAAAGCGTCACTCCCTTTCCCCGCGTCTTTGCCTGTAAGCGGAAAAATCCCCCCGATGGTAATAGCCCCTTCTGGAGCGGCTGTCACCTCAAGCTCCTTTTTCTCGGCCTCTAAGCCTGGGAACGCCGCATTCGCCTCTTTTCGTATATCGTCAAGGCTTATATAGTCCGCGTTTCTTTTGTATATCTGGATAAGCTCAAGATACGCGACATCTGCCGGAAACTTAGTTTTATACCGCATCGCGAAAAGGTATAAATCTTCCTCCGAAAGAAAATTATGGAAAATCAGCCTTATCCGCCTTTCAGCCTGCCGTCGAAAGCTTCCGTTGATATCAATCGCCGCGATAAACCATCTAACCGCCTTTTTAAAATCGCTTAGCAGGTAGGCGTTCTCTCCAAGATGGTAAAGGATTGTCGACATCCCCCTTTTACTACTTGCCTTTGCGTACGCCTTTCTAAGGACATCTTCCGCCTGCGAATGCCTTTTAAGATAAACAAGGCTTATGCCGACGTTGATATACGATTCGAAATAGTATGGTTCATCCGAAAAATAGGTAACGACCTTTTCGAAGGCGTTTAACGCCGATCTGTAGTCTCTAATGTTCATGTAGTGCTGACCAAGCCTAAACCACGCGAAACCAGAATCTTTACCTCGGGGAAACTCCTCGGTCATTTCCTTGTAGGCCTTTATAAGCTTTTGCTGATTTCTGGCTCTTTGGGCATCATCACGAAGCCTCGCCGACTCGTCCGGCCCAGCACCACTCTTTTTATATTCTTTTGGAGACTGCACCTTTTTTTTAGGCTTTGGCACAGGCGCGGTGGTGGCGCAACCTGCCGCAAAAAACGCGGTTATCAAAAACGCGATAGAAAAAAGCCTAAAGTGAAATATCATATTTGCCGATTTTATAACGCAGAGATCTTAAATTCATATTTAAAAGTTTTGCCGCAACCTTCCTTGAACCCAAACTTTTTTTGAGAGCAGTGGTGATTATACCCTTTTCTATCTCACTAAGCTTCTTTTCAAGGTCGATTCCTTGTTGCGGAATTACTATATTATCAGAGCTGGAAACAGGATACCTCAAATTATCTGGAAGATTTTCCGGCGTTATCCATTTATCGGTTTCCAGTACAACGGCACGCTCCACTACATTTTCCAGCTCCCGTATGTTACCACGCCACTGGTACTCCTCCATAAGCTTCATCGCCTCAGGAGTAAAGCCCTGTATAAGGGAATTGTTTTCCATATTAAACCTACTAAGAAAATGTTTTGCCAGCAGTGGAATATCTTCCCGTCTCTGGCGCAGGCTTGGTGCCTTTATAGAAACAACATTAAGGCGGTAATAAAGATCTTCTCTAAAACTACCGTCCCTGACAGCTTCTTCGATCTCACGGTTGGTGGCGGCAATAAACCTTACATCGAGCTTTATATCATTTATTCCGCCTACCTGCCTTATTTCACGCTCTTGTATAACTCTAACCAGTTTGACTTGCAGAGTCGTAGACATCTCGGCAATTTCATCGAAAAAGAAAGTTCCCCCGTTTGCCGCCTTCAATAAACCTTTCTTATCTTCTGACGCGCCGGTAAAGGCTCCTTTTACATGGCCAAAAAGCTCGCTCTCCAAAAGATGCTCCGGCATCGCCCCGCAGTTGATAGAAAGAAACGGCTTGGCGCGCCTTGAAGAGCTGGTATGAAGAGATTGCGCTATAAGCTCCTTGCCGGTACCGCTCTCGCCGGTTATAAGCACCGTAGCACTGCTATCCGCGACACGGTCTACCACAGCCCTGATTTCATTCATCTCTCTCGACTTTCCTATCATGTCCCGCTTGCCGCGACTTTTTTCAAGCTCGCTTTTAAGATTTTTGTTTTCGAGTATAAGATTTCTGCGCTCTAAGGCGTTCCTCACTACCAGTTCAATTTCATCCAGCTTAAAAGGTTTTGTAAGATAGTCAAAAGCGCCAAGCTTCATCGCCTCGACCGCGCTTCCGGCAGAAGCATAAGCGGTAATCATTATCACCGGACGGGCTTTGTCCAGCCTAAGAGAGTTCTTCAGCAAGCCTATACCGCCATCGGACGGCATTTTCATATCGGAAATTAAAAGGTCAATATCGTTATTGTTCAAAACCTCACTCGCCTCTTTAGAGCTGGAAGCGGTAAAGATGCGGTACCCTTTATCCGTGAGCATAATCTCAAGCATCTCCCTCATGCTTTTTTCATCGTCGGCTATCAAAATAGAACTCAAAAGAGAGTCTCCCTAATAATTAAGAATTAATATCTAAAATATACGAGAGGAGTTAGAAAGCATTGGGAATAACCTCAATCTCCCGTTTTTCTCCATCTTCGTCTATTGTAACAACATCAAAACGGCAATCACTATCTGTTATGCCGTTTCTCAATAAAAAAACTTGTGCCGCTTTTTTTATTTTTTTTATTTTCTGCGGCGTAATCCCCTCAAGAGCAGAACCAAAAGCTTTTGACCGTCTAGCCTTCACTTCGCAAAAAACAAGCGTATCGCCGTCACGGGCGATTATATCTATCTCCCCTTCCTTGCACCTAAAGTTTTTTTGCAAAATACTATAGCCTTTTTCCTTCAGACTGCTTTCGGCCAAAGCCTCGCCATACCTGCCAAAAGCAAGCGCCGCCAGCCTAGAAAAAATGGAAGACACCGCTATACCCCTCTCACTCCCCTAAACGTCAGACGATGAACCGGAGTGGGGCCGAATTCTAAAACCGCTTTTTTATGCGATTTAGTAGGGTACCCCTTGTGAGACGAAAACCCGTATTCCGGAAAGTCCTCGTGGTACCGTTTCATTATTCTATCCCTAGTTACCTTAGCGACGATAGAAGCGGCGGAAATAGATTCAACCTTGCTATCCCCTTTAATGATAGCTTTTTGGGTTATCGCCATATCAATGGTAAACCTGCCGTCTACCACAAGCCTTTCAGGGAGCGGCCTTATAGCCATTACCGCCTTTTTCATCGCAAGAAGCGAAGCGTTGTGTATATTAATCGTATCAATCTCGTCATGCTCTACCTGCCCTACTCCTATTTCGGCTCCGCTTTTGTAAAGCCAGTCATAAAGAAGCTCGCGTTTTTTCTCGTCAATCGTTTTGGAATCGACAAGTGGAAAGGGCGGCTTTACAGCTTTACTGCCAAAATTGAGAATTACGGCGGCGGCGACCACCGGCCCTGCCAGCGGGCCGCGCCCTGCCTCATCCACACCGGCTACTCTCGTCATAAGCTTTTCCCCTTTTCCTCAAGTTCACGCAACCGATTTTTATATCCGGCATTCACCTTTTGGAAAATCTTCGCCGGAGCGGTGTCAAGCTCCTTATGCTTCTCTATAAGCTTGGCTATCTCATCCATCACACAGCCGGTAATCATCCGAAACGTCTTCCTGTCGCCTTCCATCGCGTAATACTTTTCCATATCAATAGGCTCGCCGTAGACGACATAAAGCTTTTGAAAAAAATTTAAGGAAAACCACGACCCGCCCGGAGAGCAGTAATTAGTATTAATAACAGCTGTCGGAATCACTGTTGGCCTGCACTCCCATATCATCTTGCCTACGCCGGAGCTTCCTTTCCCAAGCCTGCCTGTCTTGGTTCTTGTGCCTTCTGGAAACACTATAAGAATATGCTTCTTTAGTATCTCGTTGAGCCTGCTCATCTGTTTAGAGTTGACTGTTCTTCTTTTAACAGGGATAACCCTCATCATCCGCAAAGCTATTCCGACAGGGAAAAAGCGGAAAAGCTCCTCCTTTGCCGCGAGCGATATACGGCGGGATGAAAAACGGGAAACGGCAAAATACGGTATAAGAAACACATCCCAAGCAGATTTATGATTGGACGCTATCATTACGCCTCCATCTTTTGGAATATTTTCAGGCCCCACCGCGCTCGAGCGGAACAAAACCTTGTAGACAATATCTACGAGAAAGAAGATAAAAAACCTAAAAAGGTTCAGAAAAAAATCTACCACTCTTTCCCCCCCGGAAAACTATTTGCCGATAAGTCTAGCGCAAGCAAGCTGTACTCAGGAATCAGCCTCTGCCTCAAGCGCTTTTAGTGCCTCAGCCTTCTTTCTTTCATCGTTCATTTTATTAAAACGCCCGGGGATATCCAGCTTCACAAAAAGGTCGAAAAGCTCTTTGTCGATTTTTCCATCCTTAACCTCAAACCCAAGAATCTGCATAGCCTTCTCAAACGGCATCGGTTTTTTATACGGACGGTCGGTCGCTGTTAAAGCCTCATAAAAATCTACAAGATTAAGAATCTGGGCTCCAAGCGAGAGTTCGTCGCCCTTTAAGCCGTTTGGGTAACCTGCACCGTTTAAGCACTCATGGTGACCGCCGGCGTATTCCACAACCTTTGAAAGATGTTTTGGAAACGGAATTTTATCCAGCATCTTTATCGTCACCACAATATGATCCTGCATAAGCTTTCTCTCCGATTCGAGAAGCGTCCCCTTAGGTATGCAGAGGTTATCCATTTCATCATCCGTAAGGTAACGCTTTACTTGGCCGTTTAGCTTATAACTTTTGGCACCTATATCCCTTACCCTTTTTTGCTTTTCAGGGTCCATAAATTCGCCGCCGGTGTTAGAGACTACAAGAAGTTCCAGATCGGAACGGTGAGCGTCAATTTTTTTAGAATGCTCTTCTTCTTCTCTCTTTATTTCCTCTTCGTCAGCACCGCTTTTAATCAGTTCGATTTTTCGTGTCAGCCATCGGTTATCCATAGTCGCTTCTATGAGCATGAATCTGTCTTTGATAAACTCGACCCTATCCACGATAGTTTCAAGCTTCGTTGACTTGTCCATTATATGTACCGGGGTAGTAACCTTGCCTATATCGTGCATCCACCCTGCTATATGCATCTCTTTTATTTTATCTTTAGAAAAGGTAACATCCGCGAAAGGGCCTTCTGTAACTTCGTTCATCGCCTCGCACATAAGAACACCAAGCTCCGCGACGCGCTGAATATGACCGCCGGTATAAGGCGACCTTTCGTCGATCGCGGTAGCCATTACCTGCACGAACGAATCGAACAGAATTTCCATATCTTTGATGAGATTAGCCGTAGTAATAGCGACCGCCGCCTGCGAAGCGAGCGACTGCGTTGCCTGCACAACCTCTTTTTGGAAAGGGCCTACTTCGCCGGTTTTGGCATCGGTGGAGTTTATAAGCTGTAGAACGCCTATCACTTCGTTTTCCTGATCTAGCATAGGAACCACAAGCATAGATTTGGAACGGTAGCCGGTAGCTTTATCAAATTTTCTCGGGCCGGTAAAATCGAACTCCTCCGCTTCGTAAACATCAGGGATATTTACCGTCTGCTTGCTGAGAGCGGAATAGGCCGAAACATTTTCCTTTTTAAGTACGACAGGCGAAAAAGTTATCTCATGGCCGGATGAGCCTCCCATCCGCGTATTGAGAGATTCGTTTTGAAGGATTTTAAAATGCAGTTTATCATCTTCGAGTATATAGAGGGTGCCTGCGTCGGCATTGGTTCCATGCCTCGCTTCATCGACAATCATTTCGAGAAGCTTTTCAAGGTCCTTTTCCGCGGAAAGGGCTATGCCTATATCAAAAAGCCGTTTAAGCTCCGCTTTGTAATAATCATTAAGCTCGGTGATAGATGCTATCCCTTTGGGGATACCTGAAGATCCTTCCTCTCCCAAAAGAGCGTTGTCTGCTCCGGCATCGCTAGGCTTACTCATTGAATACCCTCATAATTACAAAGTTATAAGACTCTCAGCATCGCTAACGCCTATTGTTACACAAACCATAATTTCGGGCAAATCCTGCTGTATTTATAGGAGTATTCTGCGAAATTATCTGTTTTTACGGCAAACGCCTTTATTTGGGAGCATGTAACCTAAAAAAGGTTAGTCAGGAATGTCGGAAAGCGCGGCAAAGGCAGGCAGTTCTTTGCCTTCAAGAAGTTCGAGAAACGCCCCGCCACCTGTCGAGATAAACGATATGTTGCTCTCCGCGCCTGCGCGGTGTACCGCCACATCGGTATCTCCGCCGCCGACAATAGTAAGGGCGTACGCGTCGGAAACGGCCGATACCATAGCCATAGTTCCCCTCGAAAAAGCATCGACTTCAAACACGCCCATAGGCCCATTCCATATAATGGTTTTGGCATCGTGAAGCACTTCCGCAAAAAGCTTTACGCTTGCCGGCCCTATATCCGGGGCGACCCATCCTTTTGGTATCTCCTGTGCCGGCACCACTTTTGTCTGGGCAGTCGGATCCATAGATTCCGCTACGACAAAATCGACAGGCAGGTAGAACTTAACCCCTTTTTCCGTAGCTTTATCCATTATCTTTCTTACATTGGGAAGAAGATCCTCTTCAAGCATATTGTTGCCTATCTCCCGCCCCCTCGCTTTTAAGAATGTAAAGGCAAGACCGCCGCCGACTATAAGCTTATCTACCCTATCGAGAAGCTTTTCTAGTACCTGCAGTTTACTGGAAGCCTTTCCGCCGCCTACGATGGAAACTACAGGTCGGATAGGGTTGGCAACCGCTCGGTTAAAATAATCTATCTCTTTTTTCATCAAATAGCCACAAGCCGATTGTTCCAAAAATTTGGTAATCCCAGTGGTAGACGCGTGTGCCCTATGGGCCGACCCAAAAGCATCGTTGATGAACAGTTCTCCCAATGAAGCAAGTTTTTTCGCGAAATCTGGGTCGTTATCGGTCTCCTCTTTGTAAAAACGGAGGTTTTCCAAGAGCAGAATCTCCCCTTCTTTAAGCGTAGAGACCGCCTCTTCCACATCGGAACCGATACAATCTTCGACAAACTTGACATCCTGCTTTAAAAGCCTCGAAAGGCGAACCTGCACAGGCTTTAAGCTCATTTTGTGGCTTTTCTTCCCTTCCGGCCTGCCGAGATGGGAGAGAACGACAATCTTAGCCTCACGGTCTATAAGGTCGTTAATGGTCGGCAAAGCCGACCTTATGCGGGTGTCGTCCGTAATATTTTGAAACTCATCCAACGGCACGTTAAAGTCGGTTCTAAGCAGACAGCACTTTCCCTTAACATCTAGGTCGGCTATGGAGAGTTTGCCTTTCAATTTAAACCTCTTTGCCAGAAATAAACTTTACAAGATCTACAACACGGTTTGAGTAGCCCCATTCGTTGTCGTACCAAGATAGAACCTTCACAAGCCTTTTATCGACAACTTTTGTCGAAAGAGCATCAATAACGGACGACGCTGGGTTTCCGGCAAAATCTTTGGAGACAAGCGGTAAGGTGCAGTATTCAAGCACTCCCCTTAAAGGGCCGTCTGCCGCTTTTTGCAAGGCGCTGTTTACCGCTTTCGCATCGGTATCGTTACCCGACGTAAAGACAAGGTCTACCAGAGAAACATTCGGTGTTGGAACTCTTATAGCCATTCCGTCAAGTTTTCCCGCAACCTCCGGCAATACAAGGCCGACAGCTTTAGCCGCGCCTGTGGTGGTAGGGATCATCGAAACAGCCGCCGCCCTTGCCCGTCTTAAATCTTTATGAGGCAAGTCTAGTATGCTCTGATCGTTGGTATAGGAATGAATGGTAGTCATCTGCCCGCCTTTAAAACCAAAATTCTCAATCATCACCTTCACCACAGGGGCAAGACAGTTCGTGGTACACGAGGCGTTGGAGATTATATTGTGGCTTTTCGGGTCGTATTTCTCATCGTTTACGCCAAGAACCAGCGTAATATCCTCATTCTTTGCGGGAGCAGAAATGATAACCTTCTTCGCTCCGGCAGCCAGATGTTTTTTGGCATCATCGCCGTTCGTAAAAAAGCCTGTCGACTCCACCACTATATCAACGCCAAGATCGCCCCACGGGAGCATAGCAGGGTCTCGCTCACTTAAAACCTTAACAGAACGGCCGGCTACCTTTATGGTATCTCCGTCAACTAAAACATCCTCAGAAAGGTTGCCCAAAATCGAGTCGTACTTTAAAAGATGCCCAAGCGTCTCGGGGCTCGTAAGGTCGTTAACCGCTACAAAATCTATATCGCCATTGTTAAGCGCCGCACGGAAAACATTACGACCAATGCGACCAAACCCGTTTATTCCTACTTTGATTGCCATGCAACCCCCTATAAAATAAGGACTTATTATCTGACCAGTTTAAAACCTTCAACCTTTATATTACCGTCTGTAGTATATAGTCAACCATTATGGCTTCAATCATTCATGCGGGAGACTAGACAGATTGAAATTCAAACTTCTTCGCACCCCGTCGCTCGACCTCTCCATCGCACTAATAGCCGGAATATTGGTCGGTAAATTTTCTGGCTTCACTACACACGGTGCGATTATTTTAGCACTTTTATCTGCTCTGCTTTACACCGTTTCGCGTATGCCGCAAAAAAAGTTTCGCCTGCTACCGGCTCTTTTCCTTATCACCGGCTTTGCCATTACGATAAACGCGCAGAACATTTTCAACAAACAGGGTCATATCACCTCTTTTGTCTCTCTTAAGAAGGTTTGGGTATCCGGCAAAGTTAAAACAGGGTTCAAATATTTCCCCGGCGGATACAGGTTCCATATGGAGGCCGAAAATATAAGAGGCGAAACGATCGAATCAAAGACAAACGGGTTAATAAGGGTCTCTGTCTACGATGGAGAAAACCCTCCGCTACCAGGAGATTCTATAACTATCAAGAATGTCCGAATAAAAGCTGTATCTTCTTTCCGCAATTTTGGCGGTTTCGATTACAGACAGTTTATGAAAGATCGTGGAATAGGGGTAACTATAAACCTCCGCGACGAAAAAATGATGGAAATAACTACCGCCAGCTACTCGGCAAACCCGAAAAGGGGAGGCGAAATATTACGACGAGCCGCGAAAAAGTTTATTGAAGATAGGTTTCCGCCTAGCGTTGTAGAGGTAGCCTCGGCTATGTCTATAGGGATAACCAGCGGAATTGACTCTGATTTGCGGAGAAGTTTTGCCGTTTCCGGCCTTGCCCATTTTCTTGCTATTTCGGGGCTACATGTCGGTTTCGTAACCGCCTTTTCTTATTTTGCCTTTTATTGGTTCTCCTACGCTATAAGCTCGAAGCTAAAACCGTTATGGAGCTTTAGCGGTTTTTTCAGAAAACCGGCTGTCATGCTTGCTCTTTTTACCGGATTGATATTCGTACTCTCTACAGGCACAAGAGTATCGGCCGTAAGAGCTGGAATAATGGTCGCCATCTACCTGCTCTCGGCTATTATCGACAGAGAAAAAGAGCCGCTAAACGCGCTGGCAATATCGGCATTATTGATTCTTCTTTTCGACCCGATGGCACTCTTCTCCGCGTCGTTTCAGATGTCATTTGGCGCCGTACTCGCTATCGTAATTCTTTTTGCCCAGAAAGACGAAGAAGAAGACGAACTTCTACAGCTCAAGCCAAAAGGAAAACTCGAATGGCTCAAACTCTCGTTAGAATCAACAGTCAAAATATCTATCGTTGTCGGTCTCGCGGTGGCGCCTATAGTAATGGCGCATTTCTCCGAAGTTCATCTAGGCGGATTTTTAGCTAATATCGTAGCGGTACCGCTCGCGTCAGTCGCGGTGCCGTCTACACTTATAGCGGCATCTTTGGGCTCATTTTCCGAAACAGCCGGAGCTATAGCGGCATCGCCGGCAATCTTAGCGTTTGGCGGAATAAAGTTTACCGCAGAACTTTTTTCAAAAATAAACGTTTTTTCCTTCACCGGCCCGCCTATGCCCCCACTCCTCATAGCGTTCTACTACGCTACTCTTGCCTTGTGGTTCACTAGAAGCCAACTGCGCTATTATGCCGCTATTTTACTAACAGTATGCCTTACGCTCTACTATATAAACTGGCCGAGAGACGCGACGGAGGTTCACTTCTTCGATGTAGGGCAGGGAGACTCGGCATTGGTAATGCTTAAAAGCGGAGAGAACATACTAATCGACGGAGGGGTTGCTCTCGGACAGATGGACATAGGCAGTTATGTAACAGCGCCGGCGCTAAACCGGCTGAAGGTAAGAACCATCGACGCTGTAATAGCAACGCACGACCATAACGACCACGCGGGCGGGCTGGCAACAATTTTAAAAAGAATAAAGACAAAACAGTATTACGATAACGGGGTAGACAGTACAAACAGGATGGAAGCAACGCAAAAAGAACTAAGGCAGATATGCGCGGAAAAAGGTATAGCTACCGCCAGATTGCGCGAAGGAATAGAAATACCTTTTGGCGAAAGCAGTATTAGAACTATCCACCCCGACGAAAAGTACGCGGAAAAGCTGGGGGTAAGCATAAACAACAGCTCGCTGGCGCTTATGCTGGAGACCAATAAAGTAAAAGTCCTCTTTATGTCCGACATAGAAAAAGAGGCCGAAAAGTATCTCCTCGCTAAAAACACGAAGCTCTCTGCCGATATTATCAAGGTGGCGCACCACGGAAGCCGAACAGGCACAACAGCAAGATTCCTTAACGCCGTATCTCCCAAAGTCGCCGTCATAAGTGTAGCCAAGGTAAACCGTTGGCGGCACCCGTCGATAGAGGTGATAAGACAGCTTAAAAAACGCGGAATAAGAATAAAAGCGACGGATGATGAAGGTGAAATTATCATCGTCATAAACAATGGAAACGCGTCATCGTTTTCATTTGTAAACAGGGTTCCAGAAAAGATAAACTTGGAATAATGTTTAAAAATGCAAGAATGCTTTTTAGCGCCGAGGAGATAGAAAAAAGGCTCGGCGAAATAGCCGCAATAATCATCCCCAAGATCCCTTCCACCGCTACCGAAATTATACTTGTGCCGATAATGGATGGAGCTATGCCGGCGTGCCGCAGGTTTAGAATGTTTGTGGAGGAACATTTCGGAGGATGCGGGCCTTGCGTAGGAGGGCCGACAATTTTAGAAAAACCGATAACGATAAAAAGGTCTAACGGAACAGAACTGCTTAAGCCGAGATTAATAGACTTTAGACAAACAAAAGCCGATTTTAACGGAAAGTTCGTCGTCATAATAGACGACCTCGTCGATGAAGGGGAAACACTAAAGCTAGCTTATAAAACTATTAAAGATTTCAATCCGGCCCATCTTCTATCTGTAGTAATTGTCAAGAAATCGAATATAGCTACAGACAGCTTTATAGGCTTCGCCTGCTTTGAGCTTGGCTACAGCCAAAAGGAAGCCAGAGAGAAATGGCTTTTCGGCTACGGCATGGATATCGACGGCAAAGGAAGAGAAAAAGAAGATATATCCGAAATTACTATTAACAGTGAATAACTATTCTGGTACCTTGTTATAACTATGAAAATCTCCAAAAAAACTATCACCGTTTGCGGTACCGTTCTTTTTCTGTCTGTCTTTAGTTCAAGCCTGCCGGCGGCTGAGGAGACTCTGGAAAATTTAAAAGCTAAAAAAGATAGACTCTCCAAAAAAATCTTCCGTCTGCAAAAAGAACTTTTCGACGTAAACATGAAAATTGAAAAACTGAAAACCACAAAAACAGAGGCAAAGCCTGCGACCGCCG
The DNA here is from genome assembly GCA_024275955.1 of Nitrospirota bacterium. Lineage (GTDB taxonomy): Bacteria > Nitrospinota_A > UBA7883 > JACRGQ01 > JACRGQ01 > JAJRYD01. The sequence continues at coordinate 17,972 of JAJRYD010000026.1, read as the reverse complement.
TTCCGATACCAGCCGCCACTCCAATGCCAAAGGCAACAGCGGCTCTACCGACAGTAAAAAAGAAAAAATCCGGCTTCAAGCTTTTCCGGTTCCTCGGAAAGCCAAAGCCCAAAATAGTCTACGCATACGAAAATATAGGGGTAAAAATCGACGAAGAATGGAAAGGGTTTGACCGGCAGGTCTCCCTTTATCTAAAAGAAATCGTCGATGATTATATGGAAAACTACGCCACAGTTACAGGAACATTAGCTAAAAACGGTAAAACCAGAATCCAAAAAGGCGACATCATCAAATTCTCAATAGACGCGACCGAATACTTCCTTGAAGTGATATATGTAGACTCTGAAGATGGGCGATTGACTTTTTCCATCTACCGCCTCGTACAGCCTCCTCCCGAATAGCCACGCGACAGCGTGGAGGCCGTAGCACGGCAGACAGTAGTTGCACACGGTAGAGACAATCTTTATCCAAAAAGTTTGCCCACGCACCGTTGCCGCCTGAGCGGCGAGGCACTAGCGGTAAGGCTACTCTCATTAATGGCAGTTGACTATTCTGCCGCTTGCGAAAGGCAAACCCGCAGTGCGGGCGAGGGTGCCGGCAGCAAGGCTACTCTCATTAATGGCGGTTGACCATTCTGCCGCGTGCGAAAGGCAAACCCGCAGTGCGGGCGTTGCTTGCCGTATACCGGCTAGGCTATACTCTCATGCATATGAAAGTCCTTATCATCGGCGGCGGCGGGCGTGAGCATGCCCTTACATGGAAAATAAAACAATCACCTCAGGTAACAGATATCTTCTGCGCCCCGGGCAACGCAGGAACTGCGCGGATAGCTGTAAATGTAGATATCGGAGCGGAAAAAGTAGAAGCACTTCTTGCTTTCGCGCTTAAAGAAAAAATAGACCTCACTGTAGTAGGCCCTGAGGTGCCTTTGGTGCTGGGGGCAGTAGATCTTTTTACAAAAAACGGTCTGCGGGTATTCGGCCCTTCTGCGAACGCGGCACAGCTTGAAGGAAGCAAAATCTTTATGAAAGATGTTCTAAAAACGGCAGGGCTTCCTACCGCGGCATATAAAATATTCGAAAACCATGATGACGCGTTTGCCTATCTCGACTCTGTGGAAAAGTTTCCTCAGGTGGTAAAGGCCGATGGGCTGGCGGCAGGCAAAGGTGTGCTGGTGGCCGAAGATAGAGAATCGGCCAAACAGTTCGTAACCGATGTTATGTCGTCAAAAGTTTTCGGCGATTCTGGTTTACGGATAATAATAGAGGAGTTTCTCGAAGGCGAGGAGGCATCATACATAGTTGTGGCAGACGGCGAGTGCTTCGTACCGCTTGCCTCTTCGCAAGACCACAAGCGCGTTGGCGACGGCGATAAAGGGCTCAACACCGGCGGAATGGGAGCATACTCCCCCGCGCCGATTATCACCCCTAAGATGGACCAAAAAATACAGAGATCGATAATAACGCCTCTACTGGAAGAGATGAAAAAACGAGGCGCTCCTTTTACAGGTTTCCTCTATGCCGGACTGATGATATCGAACGGCGAGCCGTATCTGCTTGAGTTTAACGTACGGTTCGGCGACCCCGAGACACAGCCAATCCTCAGCAGATACAACGGAGACCTTGTGGAACTGCTCGAAGCGGCTATAGACGGCAACCTTTCTAACGTCGGCCAGCCTCAATGGAAAGACGACGCATCGGTTTGCGTTGTTATAGCCTCTGGCGGCTACCCCGGCTCTTACGAAAAAGGAAAAGTGATAGAAGGCTTAGAGAACGATATTAAAGGTGTGGAGGTTTTTCACGCAGGTACGGCAGAAAAGGACGGCAAGGTTGTAAACTCCGGCGGGCGGGTGCTGGGCATTACCGCCGTAGCCCCTACCATCAAAGAAGCGGCCAAGCTGGCGTACCGCAGGGCAGAGGCGATAAAGTGGGACGGCTCGTTTGACAGGAAGGATATCGCCGCTAAAGCTATCAACCGTAAATGACAAAGGCTCTTTAGTTGAAATTTAAAAAACTTCTGTTCCTTGCTGTCTTCATAGCTTCGTGTTCGCCGTCAAAACCGATACCGCCCAACACTCTGGTAATCGGCATAGAAAGCGGCCCGAAACTGCTCGACCCGCGCTTTGCTACCGATGCTATCTCATCGAAGATAACAAGCCTTATATACCCCGGCCTTTTTAAGAGAAACAAAAACCTCGGCCTTGTGCCGAACCTTGCCGCCAGCGTGGAGCTTATTGATGAAAAAACCTACCTCATAAAATTGAAGGAAGGAGTAAAATTCCACAACGGCAAAGAGCTTACCGCGATGGATGTGCTTTATACATACCAGTCAATCATATCGCCGGATTCTAAATCTCCAAAAAGAAGCGCGCTCGAAAAAATAGACAAAATCGAAATCAACAGAAAATATTCCCTAACGATCAAACTTAAAGAACCGCACGCGCCTTTTATCGCCAACCTTACTATCGGAATAATACCGGCAGGCTCTAAGGAACTTACAAAAAAACCTATCGGTGCGGGGCCTTTCCGCTTTGTGTCGTACAAGCGAGGCTCCATGCTTGCACTTAAAAAAAATGAAAACTACTTTGGCGGAGCGCCGAAACTTGACGGCCTGATTTTTAAAATCCTCCCCGATGAAACGGTAAGGCTCCTTGAACTTAAAAAAGGCAATGTGCATCTTGTATCAAACCCTATAACGCCGTCCGTAATACCGTGGCTTGAAAAACAGGCAAGCCTTAAGATAGAAAAAGAGAAGGGAACGAATGTTTCCTACATAGGATTTAATATGAACGACCCTGTATTAAAAAACCTAAAGGTAAGAAAAGCGATAGCACACGCGGTAAATAGACACGCAATAGCAAAACATATAATGAAGAACTTGGTATCCGAAACAGAAAGCCTTATAACGCCCTCCAATAAATACTTTAACGGCAAACTAAAAAAACTAAAGTACGACCCTGCTTTATCCAGAAAACTTCTTGATGAGGCAGGCTACCCAAAAAAAGCAGACGGAGAGCCGAGGTTTAAGCTTGTCTACAAAACAAGCAAAAACCCGACTAGAAAAAAGATTGCCGAAATATTCGGCGAACAGCTACGGCAGGTAGGGATAGAACTCGAAATTAAAAGCTTTGAATGGGGAACTTTTTTCTCCGACATTAAAAGCGGAAATTTTCAGCTCTACTCTCTTACATGGGTAGGGATAGCCGACCCGGATATATACCACTACATCTTTCATTCAAAAAGCGTACCTCCAGACGGCGCGAACCGCGGGCATTACAAAAACTACCTCGTTGACCAACTGCTTGAAAGCGGACGGCGGGAGATGGACCCGCGAAAAAGGAAAATAATATACGACGAGGTGCAAAGCATAATTGCCGAAGATTTTCCATACGTCCACCTCTGGCTCTCCGTAAACGTTGCCGCCATGAGCAGACAGGTCAAAGGTTTCGAAATCTACCCCGATGAAAGCCTCGACTCGCTAAAGAGGGTTACGCTTGAAGGTGGGCGGTAGAGATGCGTAGCTGGCTTATTAGAAGACTCTTTCTTCTTTTCCCCACGCTTTTTGGAGTTATTACCTGCGTTTTCCTTATGATTCACCTTATACCGGGGGATCCTGTAGAGATAATGCTCGGCGAAACGGCGGTAGCGGCCGACAAGGAGCTACTTCGCCACCAGCTTGGGCTGGACAAACCTATTGCCACGCAATACATCTTGTATCTTGGAAACCTTTTGAAAGGCGACATCGGCAGTTCCATCCATACGCAGGAGCCTGTTTTTGACGAAATAATTTCACGCTGGCCGGCAACAGCGGAGCTTGCCGTTGCCGCGCTCTTTTTTGCCATACTCTTTTCGGTTCCGCTCGGCATTCTATCTGCCGCCAAAAAAGATAGCGTTGTCGACAGAGGTTCTCTCTTCCTCTCGCTTTTTGGGATAGCTATGCCGAATTTCTGGCTCGGCCCTCTTTTGATAATTGTTTTCTCCATTTGGCTCGGCTGGTTTCCTGTCTCTGGGCGCGGCGGTTTTTTAAGCGTTATCCTTCCGGCTATCACACTCGGCACGGCGATGGCGGCGATACTCTTAAGGCTTACCCGCTCGTCTATACTTGAAGTGGCGGACGAAGACTTTATACGCGCCGCGAGAGCAAGAGGTCAAAACGAATTTTTGGTTTACTCAAAGCATGCCCTCTCAAACGCGCTACTGCCTGTGGTAACGATTGTCGGTCTTCAGCTAGGCGCGCTTCTTTCCGGCGCGGTAATCACCGAAACAATATTCTCGTGGCCGGGGATAGGCAGGCTGATGATAGAAAGCATAGAGGCGCGCGACTACCCGATGGTGCAGGGGTGCATGCTGAGCATCGCCACATGTTATGTCGTTGTAAATTTTTTGACAGACCTTCTTTACGCGTCGCTCGACCCGAGGATAAGGCTTAACCGATGAAAAATATTAATTTCAAAATCGGTGTTTCCATCATCGGGTTTTTCGCGTCGGCCGCCTTGCTGGCGCCGCTTATCGCCCCTTTCGACCCGTACAGCCAAGAACTTCTTTACGGGCTTGCCGGTTCGGACGGTTCGCACCTGATGGGACGGGACCTGCTTGGAAGAGACATACTCAGCCGTATCGTTTACGGTTCTAGGGTAAGCCTTTTTGTAGGCGTTATCACTATTACGGTAAGCGCCGTAATAGGAGTTCTCATCGGCGGCATTGCCGGGTCGGCCGGCGGGCGTACTGATGAGCTTATCATGCGGATAATAGATATCCTGCTGGCGTTCCCCGGAATACTTTTGGCGATATCTATAATGGCGATACTCGGCCCCGGGCTTTCCAACGTAATTTTTGCTCTTTGCCTTACCGGCTGGATAGGTTTTGCAAGAATTACAAGAGGGCAGATACTTTCGCTAAGAGAAAGGGAGTATGTGGTGGCGGCAAACGCCTCCGGCGCTTCAACCGGAAGATTAATTTTCAAGCATTACCTGCCGAACTCGATAGCCCCGCTGATAATAGAATTCGCGTTCGGTATGGCGGCTGTTATTGTAGCCGAAGCAGGGTTAAGCTTTTTGGGGCTTGGCGTTCAGCCGCCGCAACCAAGCTGGGGCGCGATGCTGAATGAAGGAAGACCGTTTCTTCTAATAGCGCCGCACCTTACCGCGTTCCCCGGCCTTTGCCTTATGCTTCTTGTGCTTGGAATAAACCTCGCCGGCGACGGGCTGAGGGATATGCTAGACCCAAAAACAACACGCTAGAAATTTAAAAGACAACTGTTCTTGGTTTTACTTATTGACGAATTCGGCAATTCTTGTGTCGTACTCCTGCATATGACCGCTTAAAAGAAATGTAAGAAGCTGTGCAACCTCATCGGTAAGCGTTATCTCGCCTTTTTCGAATTTCTTTTTTAAGCCAAGAAGCCTTTCTAAAAGTTTTTTATGCTCTACAATATGCCGTTCCAGTAAAAGGATGGGAAAGCCTTTGTCCTTCATAAACCGCTCTTCATTCTCGAAGTGGGCCTCGGCAGATTTAACAACTTCACCAAAAAAGATATTTATAACGCTTACGGTTGCCTTCTCTTTCATGTATCTGTGAAGGACCTTGGCCATAAGGAACAGCTGTTCATGCTCCTTGTCAATAGATTCTATGCCGAGTAAGCGTTCATCGTTCCACTCGCAGTCTATATCTTTGTCCATAGGCATTCCCTAGCGCAACTAAGTGCCGGCAAAAGAAAAATATGTGTCGCGGCCCAAATGCCGCCGAAGTTAATGCAGTGTTTTTGTAACGAGTACGCTGGAGCCGCCGCTGTCGTACTTCACTAAATCGAAATAGCTTTTAGCCATGTAGATCCCACGGCCGTTAGGCTTGGAAAGCCTTTCGAGAATATCTCGCTGTGTAAAGTTAAGGTACTTGTGAAAGGCGAACCCTACACCCTCATCCGTAATCTTTACGGCAACCTCGCCGTCAAGAATAGAAAGTTCTACCTTGATGCTGGCACCACAATACTTTTCTCTCTTCGTAAGCTCCATCTCGTAAACCCCGTCGTTGAGAAGACGACACTTAGTCTTTTCCGTTATGTTAAGGCTCCCATGCTCATACGCGTTTTGTAAAAACTCGCCGAGGTATCCAACCATTACGCCAACTTCGCCTCTATCCAGACTTCCTTCCAGCTTTTTTGTAATCCATCCAGACGCATGCGTTAGATTCTTCTTTTTCGCCGATATAGTGATTTGACCTACATTACCGTCGTATTGTTCGACACCTGACAACCCCTGAATGGTTGAATTTCTGCTAATGGCATTCTTTAAAACCTGAATAAAAATCTTTTCATCAAACGGCTTTAAAACAAAATCTCTCACGCCGAATTCCAATAGTTCCAGTGATGTTCTGGAATCTCCGGTTCCGGTAATGACAACGATAGGGAGACGGTATCTGGAACGGTTCAGCTCGGCAATTCCCGCGCCGCCAAACTTGGGCATTGTTAGGTCGGTAACAATAGCAGTAAAGGCCTGCTTGTCGCCCTCAAGCAACACAACCGCTTCCTCCCCGTCAGAAGCCTGAACCACCTCAAAACCTGCGTCATGCAGGAACTTGGTTATTTTGCATAAATAGATTCGGCTATCTTCTACAAGAAGAACTGCTCCTCTGCTCTCTTCCATCCGACCATTCTAACCGACTTATAGATGTTTTGGGGCATATCTATTTCCTATGAAATGCCGGCAGTTTCAACATGCACAGCAATCAATTGATTTTAAACAAGTTTTAACGCAACAGCGTGAAAGAATCGAAACCTCTAAAGTTAGGAGAAGTGAGCCCAGAGTGTTAGGAATATTGCGATTATTACAGAGAGTATGCCGAGTGTGATGGCGATTTTTCTATTTTTATACTTCCTGTCCGGGTTCCTGTCTATAAACGGCACCATAAGAAGAATACCTATAATCACGCCCTGCATGCCTACTCCAAGTATCTTTGGCGCCCACGCGCCGAGAAAGTCGAGCTTTTCGGCGATTATAAGCAACTGGAACGAGGCGAGGAAATACCATTCAGGTTTAATATGATCCGGCGTGTTGAACGGATCTGCCATACTTCCCAGATGCGGCGGAAAAAGCGTCGCGAGTGTAATCATAATTACAAAGATAAAGAGACAGATTACAACCTGCTCTACCACATGCCCGGGGAAAAACCATTTCATTTTCCCTTCGCGTATGAGGCGCTTCTTTTCCTCTATCGGAATTTTTTTTATTTCGACCTCTTTTTTCATTACATAGGCCCCGAAATACCTTGTCTCCTAATCTGCATGAAATGCAGAACAAGAAGAACCACCGTAGCTATCGGCAACAAGATTACATGAAGGGTAAAAAACCGGCTTAGCGTTACCTGCGATATATCTTCTCCGCCCCTCATCAATATTTTTATAGTATCGCCCACCAGAGGAACCGCGGAAGGCACCTCGGTTCCTACCACTGTCGCCCAATATGAAAGCTGTGTCCACGGAAGGAGGTAGCCGGTAAAAGAAAACCCTAAAGTAAGGTTAAGCAGTACTATGCCTGTTACCCAGTTAAACTCTCTTGGAGCTTTATATATTCCGCTAAAATATATTTTGCCCATATGGATGATAACGGTTATTACCATAAGGTTGGCTCCCCACGCATGAAGCCCACGCACCACCCATCCAAATTCTATATCGTTGGTAATCATCACAACCGACGCGTAAGCCTTGTCAACATCAGGGATGTAGTAGATCATCAACAGAAGGCCGGTAACCACCTGCATGAGGAATATGAAAAAGGTTATCCCGCCAAAGCACGATAAGAACCCAAGATGGGTCGGCGCCACTTTGGTAAAGACCTCGTCATCCAATATCTCTTTTAGGCCAAGTCTTTTGTTGATATAGTTGAACCCTTTTACCGCCAGCCGGTTTTTCACTGTTATAGGGCCGAACTTAAGCTGTTCCATCTTATGCCTCTTCTATCACGAATTTGCCGCCGTCTCTGGAAACCAAGAACAGCTGTAACGGCTTCGGCGCGGGGCCGGCTATTACCTTGCCCTTTAGGTCAAACTTTGCGCCGTGACATGGGCATTTGATTATCTGGTCAGATTCGGAGTATTTAACTACGCATCCCAAATGCGTGCAGACAGCCGACATAGCTATCACTTCCTTTTCGCTTTTGCGAATAAGGATTGCCGGCTTGCCTTTGAACTTAAAAAACCTAGCTCCGCCAACAACGACCTCCGCTTCCGGTATCGTCACCGATGTTCCTTTGCCACCGCCTTTGCTGTCAGATGGAAAAAGGTAACGGTATAACGGATAAACAGTTCCGCCAGCCGCCACGATGGAAGCGGTCGTAAGCGAAGCCATGATAAAAACCCTTCTAGTCAGGCTTTCATCTTCCCACTCTGCTTGTTCCGGCATCCATCAATCCCCAGATATTGTGTTACGGTTGAAACGCCATATCGGCGTTACCCATTTCAATTCTCATCTCTGTTTCTTCAAGAACCTTTGGCCGATAAAGATACTCCACCTTTACAGAAACCAGTATCTCCCCTTTAGGTTCGATAAAAAAGACGAATTTTTCTTTTCTCCTCTCAAGCGGCGCCAGACGGTTGTCCTTCACTATCTGCGAACCAAACCCCGCCATTATATCGCTATCGTCCAGAAGCTCTTTTCCGTTAGCGTCGAATATCACCTTTTCGTATTTTATCGAACGGGTTCGGGTGACATTGTTCGCCAAAATTATTTTGCATGTGAGAATAAGTTTGCGCGATGGAATGCCGGTAGGCACCATATGCCCCGATCCGACATTCTCCAAATCCATAAAAACCGTTATCCTGTCTTTTCCACGTTTGACGCCTGTAATAGAGATATCAATAGCTTTTTTAAGCTGAAGCGCCGAATGACCCCCGGCAAGGTAATGACTAAAAACCTTTTTCCCGCTTTTTCCTATGCCCTGCCGCTTCATATGGCAATCCTGACAATGAACTCCTTTAGAAGGATACGGCCCTTTCAGCCATTCGGTATATGTCTCCATTATATTTATGCCGTTGGCTTTGTACTCGTGACAGCCTGCGCAAAACTTCGACTCGCCGTAAATTTTTGATAACGCGCTCTCGTGGTACTTTTGATTGCCGCCGTTACCATTTGGGCCAAACATCGTTTTGCCTACATCAAGGTCAAACCGCTCGCCGCTGTCGATAGCGGCATCGAGGTTGACATCTTTAATTGAATGACAAAAGTGACAGGTAACTCCTTCAGCCGTTACATCGTTTTCCATATCTTCATCACCGTTTATAAGCATTGCCGGAGCATGACACCCGAGACAAAGTTTCTTGGCTTCCCCTTTTGTCCGCAGGTACGCTTCCATGTAGGCGGCGCTGAATATCGGGTCCGAAACAGCGTGCGAATGCATGCTCTCGCTCCACATATCGTGAATATCCTTGTGGCACCTTCTGCAATCCTTAGAGGAAACGATCTCCCCTTCTTCCAGCGGCTTGGACGGTTGGGCGGCGGAGGCAGGCAGAGAGCTTCCAAAGCCTATAAGAAGAAAGCAAACCAACCCCAAAAGTTTGTGATACATTATGCTGAGAATTATACCGCTTTAAGAGGATAAAGGAAAAAAACAACTCTATATAAAATATTTAAAACTCTTATGGAAAAAGCATCCCACTTTTTAAAAACTGTCAAAACTAAAAAAATATGGCTGAAGATTATTATAAAACTCTAGGAATAGACAAAAAAGCGTCTGCCGGCGAAATTAAATCGGCATACCGAAAACTTGCCAAAAAGTACCACCCGGATAGAAACGAAGGTAAAAAAAGCGCGGAAGATAAATTCAAAAAGGTAAGCGAGGCATACGCCGTCCTCTCCGACCCCAAAAAACGAAAAAACTACGATATGTTCGGCAGTGAAAAGTTTCACCAAAAGTATTCTCAGGACGATATCTTTCGCGGAACCAATATAAACGACATATTACGCGATTTTGGACTGGGTGATATCTTCGGCGGCGGGTTCGGCAGGGGTGGGGGGGCATCTGCCGGCAGAGCTGGAAGAAGCAGGTTTGGGGGCGGGGGCGACCCGTTTGGCGGAGGATTCGGCCATCAGATGGTAAATCTTGATGTCACCTCTCAACTTGATATATCGCTGGAGGAGTCGGTAAAAGGGGGGGAACGGCAGATAAGTTTTCAGACAGGCGGTAAAAACGAGTCGGTAAACGTCAAAATACCGGCTGGAATACAAAATGGAGGAAAGCTAAGGCTTCCGGGTAAAGGGAATCTACACCAAAATAGAAGGGGCGACCTCTTTATCGAGGTGAGGATTAACCATCACCCTACCATCAAACGGGAGAAGGACGACCTTATCATCCAAAAAGAGATAGAGCTTACGACAGGGCTTCTTGGCGGACCGCTAGAGGTGGAGACTTTTGACGGCCCAAAAAAGATAAAAGCGCCGGCAGGCACCAGGCCGGGGCAGAAAATCCGCATCAAAGGCGGAGGGGTGAAATCTATGAAAACAGGCAAAAAGGGCGACCTTTATATAGAAATCGGATACCAAATCCCCAAAAAACTGACCAAAGAACAAAAAGAACTACTGGCAAAACTCCAAAGTACAGGGTTATAAAACTCACCGCAGAGTACGCAAAAAGGGAGGCACCTGCGTAGTAGCTCAGACATTCCTGTCTGCGACTCAGGCAAGAATGCCTATGCTGTCGGTTTCTGCACACAACCAGCTGTTTTGGGAAGAGTAACAACAGCCTACTTGTGCAAAGTCTGCAATAAAAGCTCCAAAGGCTTGACTCTAGTGGGGTTTTCCGTAGAAAATGGTATAGCGTTTTACCACTTAAGAGGGGATCTGAATGAAACAGGCTGATCTTGACTATATTCTTGCTACCATGCTTGAGTCGTTTTCAAACGTCTCGGATCTTAATGTTACCGTAGGCAAGCCGCTTCAGGTCGAAAGCTCCGGCGAGCTGACCGAAGTAGGGATGGCACCGGCGATAAAAAAGCTTACTCCGTTCCAGACAGAGCAGATAGCACTGATACTTATAAATCAGGATAGAAGGCTTACCAATACGCTTCTTGCCCAAGGCTCTGCCGACTGCGCCTACTTCCTTGAGGGTAAGGCGAGGTTTAGGGTGAACGCTTTTTCGCAAAAGGGAAGCTACACCATCGTAATGAGAAAACTAGAGACACGGATACCGACAGTAAAGGAACTCAAACTGCCGGAAGTATTCTACGAAATAGCAAAAGAGAAAAACGGTATCGTTTTGGTCACCGGCGCGACAGGCTCTGGTAAATCGACATCACTCGCCGCTATGCTTGACCATATAAACGACACCAAGTCTGTTCATGTGGTAACGCTTGAGGACCCTGTCGAGTTTGTACACCCCCACAAGCAGGCGACATTCAACCAAAGAGAGCTGGGACAGGACTTCGATTCTTTCGCTACCGGCTTAAGAGCGGCACTAAGGCAGGCCCCAAAAGTAATACTGGTGGGCGAAATGCGCGACAGGGAAACGGTAGAGATAGGCATAAGCGCGGCAGAGACAGGCCACCTTGTCGTAAGCACCCTGCACACCGTAAACGCCGGGCAGACGATTAACCGTATCGTAGGTATGTTTGACAAAGAAGAAGAGACACAAATGAGGATACGGCTTGCCGAAACGGTAAGATGGATAGTCTGTCAAAGGCTTGTACCAAAAGTGGGCGGCGGAAGAAAAGCGATACTAGAAATAATGGGCAGTAATATGCGGGTGCAGGATGTAATACTCAACGGCGAATCGGAAGGAAAAACCTATTACGAGATAATAGAGCAGTCCAAGCCTTACGGCTGGACTACTTTCGATAATTCGCTTATCGAGGCGTACAAGGCTGGCGAAATAACCGAAGAGACAGCGACGGCATACGCCTCGATGAAGGCGGCTGTAGGACGCGGTATCGACCTTGTCAAACACGAGCGTGGAGAGTCGACCTCCGAACTCGGCGCTGACCTCTCTATTGACGACGACTACTCAGACGAGAGAGACAAGGAGATTAAGAAAATGAAAAAGAGGATGAGGTAGGCACGATGGAAATAATATGCGAAAACTGTAATACGAAAATCAATGTCCCTGACGAAAAAATCCCGAAAGGAAAAGCGTTCAGCTTTAATTGCCCATCATGCAAAGGCAAGGTCACTATCTCCTCTAAAGATCCGATTACCAAAAACGCGGCGGCGCCGGCGGTTTTTTCCGCCGGCTCCAAACAGCCAGGCGCGATGATATGCCATACGGAATCGAAACTACTTAAAGGAATGGTTGAAAAAATGGGATACCAGCTTCACGCCCCAACAAGCCATAAAGAGGCGAACAGTATCTTGAGGTTTAATTCCTACAGGCTGATAATAATAACGGAAGAATTTGAAAAAGTGCCTCACGACGGGCCTTCCATACTGGAAACTCTGCAAGCCGCCACGATGGACAAGCGAAGAAAAATTTTTGTTCTCTATATCGGTTCCAACGTGAAATCGTTCGACAGCATGCAGGCTTTCGCAATGAGCGTGAACGCCGTAATATCGTCTGACGACTTCGTGAAAAAAGGCGAGCAGCTTGCCGAGGCGATTACCGGATTGACAAACGAATACGGCATCTCCTATAAAGTCTTCTTCGAAGAGATGGAAAAGCTCGGTAAATCGGCGTGAACACGCCTGTTATTGAGCGTTATGCCGATAGCGAAGTGATAGTAACCGAAGGGATAATGTCTCAAAAAGCGTATATTGTCATTTCCGGCGGAGTATCTATCTCGAAAAAAGTCGGTAAAAGAAACGTGAGGATAGGTCTTTTGAAAAAGGGAGATATTTTTGGTGAAATGGGACTCTTTCAGGAGACTGTCAGGTCTGCCACCGCTACCGCTGTTGGAGATGTAGAAGTCGGGATTATAGATAAAAAAAGTTTTAACGACCTTCTCGACCAATGCCCCGATGACATGAAAATAATTATAAACTCTCTTATAGACCGGCTAAGAGATATAACGAACAAGCTGGTTAATATCGGCCTTAAACTTGAGCAGGCCAAAAGATCTATAGATTCTTTCTCCATAAAAGAGACCGATAGATAATGCCTGAATTTTCCTATAAGTTCCAGACGAAATTCGGCATAAAAAAGGGAGATCTGGACGCAGACTCGCTTGAACATGCCACGGCGATTCTCAAAAAAATGCGGATCACCCCGATCGGCCTTAAAGAAAAACCAAAAGATCTTTTCGGCGGGCAAGGCCCAGCTCCAACTCTTAAAAACATAGTCGTATTCGTAAGACAGTTCTCCGTAATGATTGACGCCGGTCTCCCGCTGGTTAAATGTCTCGAAATACTCGGTACCGGCGGCGAAAACAAAATGCTTATGAGAGCCTGCACGGATGTCAAATCGCGTCTTGAACAGGGTGAAACATTCGCGGAAGCACTAAGACGGCACCCAAAGATTTTTGACGACCTTTTCTGCAACATGGTTGAAGCGGGTGAGGTAGGCGGTATCCTTGACACCATTTTCATGAGATTAGCAGAATATATAGAAAAAGCGGCGGCACTGCAAAGCAAAATAAAATCGGCAATGGTATACCCCGCGAGTATCATGGTTATCGCCGGCACCGTGGTAACTTTTCTTCTTGTTTTCATCATCCCCCAGTTCGCGGAAATGTTTGGAGAGATGGGCGGAAGGGAACTGCCGAAAGTTACGCAGTCTGTCGTGTTCCTGAGCAATTTTATGGTTCAGCAATGGTACCTTTTTCTTTTTGCGCCTATTGCTTTCTTTTTTGCTATTAAAAAGATTTACGCCACAGAAAAAGGGCAACTCGCTCTGGATAGATTGATACTAAAAGCTCCTGTAATAGGAATGCTTGTACAAAAAGTTTCTGTCGCCAAGTTCTGCCGTACTATGGGAACCCTCATAGCTTCCGGCGTGCCGATAATAGAAGGGCTGGAGATTACCGCCAGAACATCGGGCAACAAGGTGCTGGAGGGCGCGCTACTGGAATTGATCGACGATATTAAGCAGGGTAAGGGGCTGTCTGACCCGTTAAGAGCGCAAGGACTGTTCCCGATGATGGTTATAAGCATGATAGCAGTCGGCGAGGAAACCGGAGCGCTTGATACGATGATGGCGAAAATAGCCGACTTTTACGAAGCCGAGGTCGATGATGCCGTCGACGCTCTTACATCTATGATGGAGCCTTTGTTGATGGTGTTTCTGGGTATTACCATCGGCTATGTTGTTATCGCTATGTATATGCCGATATTCCAGATGGGTTCCGGCGTATAGCATTCCTCCTTGATTGTTTCAGAAATGTAAAAAGGAGTGCGGCCAAGACAGTAACCGTACCGCTTTTGTAGCTATGAATATCAATGTAACTGACTCTCAAAGCGAAGAACAAATTGAGCTTATGAAAGCTCTGACCATCTTTAGGATGGTTGTCATCTCCTTTTTTCTAGGCCTTCTTGTATTGTTCCAAAGGGAATTCAGCGAACTACAGTTCCCTTTTATGCTTTCGATACTGGCCGCCGCCACTTACCTTGTGTCGATAGTCTACCTAATGATGCTAAAGATGGTATCAAAGTATCCGCTGTTCCTAATTTCCCAGCTGGCAATAGATATTATTATCGAAACAGCCATCATATTCTTCGCGGGCGGTGTCGCCAGCCCGTTCACTTTTCTTTACATGTTTACGATTATCGCGTCAGCGATAGTCTTGCCGCGCCCTTCAACCTATGTCATAGCCTCCGTGGCGAGCATCCTGTACGGAGTGATGGGCAACCTAGAGTATTACGAAATCATACAGCCTACCGCGCTGTTTGCCCTTGGAGAAAAACCTCTTTCTCAAGGCTTTGTATTCTTCACTGTTCTTTCCCATATAGCCGCCTTTTTTCTTATCGCCTATCTTTCCGACATACTATCGCAAAAGGTAAGACGTACGTTTCTAGCACTTCTTTCAAAAAGCCGCGACCTCAGCTCCCTTCAGGCTTTTCACGAAAACGTTATCGCAAACATGGGTAGCGGTTTTCTGGCATTAAATATGAAAAAAGAGGTAATGTCTGCCAATAACGCCGCGATAAAACTATTGGCCCTGCCGATGCAGGATTTAAAACATACAAGTTTCTACCGCTTTTTTCCAAACAACCAAAACAACACTCTTCTGCCGGAGATAAAAAGCAAAGAAACTGGAACAGTCAATGCCGAAGTGGAATATCTCTCTCAAAACGGCGAAAAGAGACTGCTCAATATGAACTGCTCGCTCTACAAAGACTCCACGCAAAATGTAATGGGCTACATAGTAATCTTTCAGGATGTTACCGAACTGAGCGAAATGAAAAAGACGATAACAAAAGCCGAGAAACTTGCCTCTATCGGCAGAATTTCAGCAGGGCTGGCCCATGAAATCAGAAACCCTCTTGGGTCTATCAGCGGGTCTGTAGAGCTTCTTAAAAGCGGTACGATTAAAAGCGAATCAGCCCAAAAACTTATGTCTATAATTCTGCTGGAAATAGACAGACTAAACAGTACGATTACCCGGTTTCTTTCCTTTTCATCTATCGAAATAAAAAGAGTAAAGCATGCAAATATTGCCAAAATAATCAATGACGCACTTCTTCTTTTTTGTAACGATAAGAAATATTGCGACACCATAAATGTGGCGACAAAGATGGATGAATCATTAGAGCTGGAAGCCGATTCGGAAGCTCTTAAGCAGGTTTTCTGGAACCTCCTAATAAACTCTGGACAGGCTATGGAAAATGGCGGAGAAATATCTATCTCAGTTTTCAGAGAGACTAACAAAAAATCGGGTGCTGAAGAATGTATAATTACCTTTTCTGATACAGGTGATGGAATACCGGAAAGCGATATTACGAAAATTTTTGAGCCGTTCTTCACCACCAAGAAAAAGGGGACAGGGCTTGGCCTTTCAGCCGTTTTTAATGTTATAGAGAGCCATCACGGCACGATAGACCTTTCCGGCAAAGACGGTGGGGGAACCACTTTTACCATAAGCTTGCCGATTTAATTAACAGTTACACTTGCCATAACTGGTTTCTTTTGCTATAAAGGGTGGCTGTCCTTTTGCCTGTTATTTTTATCAATTCAGGTTTAGTGGAGTACAAGCTTACAAAACGACGCGGGGTGGAGCAGTTCGGTAGCTCGTCGGGCTCATAACCCGAAGGTCGCAGGTTCAAATCCTGCCCCCGCTACCAATTTTCTCTATATCATCTTTAAAAACCTTTCTGGTGAGACAAAGCCTTTTACCGCCCAAGCAGGATTTGAAGCAGAGCCTTCGTACCCAACCGAGGAGGGAGGGGTATCCCTAAGCTTGCTGGGGATAGAAGGCGGTTATATAAATTCCCTCAGACCTGCCCCCGCTACCAATTTCTCGCGCCGGTTAGTTTTTAAGCTATCCGTCGGTACTATTGAAAATAAGAGATACTTGAAACAGCACTAAATATCTTTCCAGCTTTATGCTGGTGTGCGGCGTGGAACGCGAGCCTGTAAACTAGGAAGAGCCGGCAGATGCCGGTTTTTCCTTTGCCGCTTTAGCTTTTTGTAGCTCTATTAGACGGTTATGCAATTCTAAAAAATTGACCAGTTTTACTGCTTTCCAGTAGCCGTCCATATCTACCATTTCCAGTTCTAGAGTAAAGCTTTCGTCATACTGATGATGGTAGAGTTTTAACCCAACAAACGCACTGCTTCCTTCTTTTCTCGTATATTCGATTCCACGGTAATTCTTGAATATACCTTCGGTCCGGCTCCACGTTTCGGCAAGAGATATTGCTTGTGATTCTTTGCGGGTAGTTTTAGGTTCAAAAACACCTTTTTCAATTAAATTTACAACGCTCTCTTTGCCGGACGCGATTATACTCGGTTTTAAGGTATCAAGCATTCCAATCCCGATTGCTTTGCCGACTGCCTCTAAATCTGATTTTGGCTGATAATCTGCAACCGTCTTATCAAGGAGATCGTCCACAAGACCGGAGATTATTAGATTGATGTCGGTATATTTTCTGACTGTCAGAATGTTGCGCTGTTTGATAGCTTCTACCAGCCTATCTACTGAATGTTGGGGGGAACTGTCTTTTCCGCTATAGGTGCCGGCTATCGTCCATACGATGACCAACAGCAGGAAAAGAAAGATATTTTTAAACATTATTTTTATCACGCAACTTTGGAAGACTCTCCCTTAGATATCGGGTGATTATATTATTTTTTTTTAATCGACGCAAACCTTCCAATAAATATAGCCGTCGGCCGCTTGAGGCTGGCGCAAAGCTCCACGCAAAAGGTTGCGCCTTAAATGGCCATACTAGGCCGGAAAAATATTCATGCTTATTTAAACCTGCAAAGCAAGAAAAAGGGTGCTTGACCGCAAGCTGTGAAAATATCAGATCAACTCTTTGGCCGGAGCCTGTAGATTTTGTTACAAAAATCCAAGCAAAAAAATGAACTTGCAGGTTAAGCTGTTTACTTCTTACGCTATCAAACAGCTTTTAAAATATTCGGTGTTTAGAGAACCTGTAATGCTCTGTAGCAAGCTTTGCCGACGTAGCCGCAAGAGAGATAACAATGAGCAAATCAAAGAGCCGAAATTAAAGCGATAGATTCGGCACAAGGCGCCAACCTACGCAAAGGGGACGCCTCTTGTCTTATTGCGTTTGCTTGGTTGACACAGCGCCCAGCTCTGATGACGGCGTACTTCCAAAGGCCGATAAAAAATAGTCTGTAATGAAGCTCCCCGCGGCAAGCCGCGAGGTATCAGGGGTCAGGGCTTGAAGAGCCTCAATTGACCGGCTTCGCTCCGCTCCTTCTTCCCTTGCCCTGCAACATATTTCAAAATCACATCTCGACTGCCGCCCTCTCCTACAGTTGCGACATAAAACCGATCTCCCCACAATTCGCCGCCCCACAGCTCCTCTCGCAGATCTGGGCATAGCTTAAACATCTCTCTGCCACTTATACTTTTTATTGTTCTAATCAATTC
>JAJRYD010000025.1 GCA_024275955.1 Nitrospirota bacterium | reverse complement strand
AGCTCTCAAAAACTATGGGGTTATCTCAATCCGAAGTTGTAAGACGCTCCATATCATTATTTATCGAAGAGTTTGACAAACATTCAAAGAACAGCTCCAAAAGCTTACCTTCTAAAAAGTAAACGCTTCTAAAAACCGCAGGAAATTCTATCTGAAATCTCTACCAACTGGTAAAAACTTTTAGCAGGATTAAGCTGTCTTGCTGTTGTTAAAAAGATTTGCCGATTTTGGAACGATCATTTTTTGTTTGTCAAATTGACTTTGCATATTTTGAAGCCTAAAATCTAGTCATAAGCTGTCGGTTTTTCGTCGAGCCGGCGCGCGCTGTTCTAATGTTTATGAGATAGATTGCGGACTAACTTGGAGGTATACACGATGAACCCCCGTATTCTGGTGATTGATGACAACGAAGATATTCTAACTCTTCTTAAAAGAAAGCTCACCCCTGCCGGTTTTTATGTTGAAACGGTGGTAGGCGGGGAAGCTGGGCTGGAAACCTTGAAGTCGGAGAAAGACAACTTCGATGTGATATTGCTCGATCAGATGATGCCGGGTATGGATGGAATGACGACATTTGACAAAATTAAGGAGTCTGCCTGCAAAGCTCCTGTAGTAATGCTTACCGCGTTTGGTTCGCTTAGCCTGGCTGTTGCCTTTTTGCGTATGGGCGGAGCTGATTTTATGGAAAAACCTGTGGAAGTAGATGTGCTGGCGGTAAAGCTGAATAATATTATAAAAATTTCCCAAGCAAACTGCTCTATGAGACAACTTGAGGACGAAAAGGTGGCGCTTAACGCTCTTATAGAAATGACCGGAGAAATTGTCCACGAAATAAATAACCCGCTTAATACTATTTTTACTGCCGTTTCGATACTGGATGAAAAGTACTCAGACGATTACCATACCGAAATAGTAGGCAAGATGAAAAATTCGATGAACAGTATTCATCAGGCTATCGTTAGTCTCGAAAATGTTATCGAAGAAAGAAAAATAAGATTCGCCTCGCTCCCCTAACCTACCGCCTTACCTGTAGCCCTGCCGTGCAAAATGGTTTAATCCGAGTAGATAACTATACGAATCTAAAGTAGTTATCATCATTTAGATTGTTATTACCCCTTCCTTGAGATAAAATCAACCGATTAACTAGGAATCAAGGATGATTGGGAAGTAAAAGGATTACAGAGGTTTATGGCGGTAACTGACAAAAAGTCAAGCTTTAAAAAGACCATCCAAGACGACACCAAGCGGGAGAAGCTTGGTGATATGCTTCGCAAAGACGGCCGTATAACAGGCCGCCAATTAAAGACCGCCGAAGAAATACAAAAAAGAAAGCCTCTATGGATCGGAACGATTCTCATAAAGCTTGGTTATATAACCGAGGATGCTCTTATTACCTTTATGTCCCGCAAAATGTCTGTATCGGTTTTTGATCCAAAGACAGACAAGATATCCGAAGAGGCGGTAAAGCTTGTAGACTACGAAACCGCCAAGGAGCATATGCTCTGTCCTATTACGGCAGACGGCACCACCATGCGGCTCGCGATGAGGGACCCAAGCAACTTTAAAGGTATCGAGATGGTTACCGGAATGACCAAGCTTGTAGTCAAGCCGAGAGTGGCGAAACTCAAAGACCTAGTAGATGCGTTTAAAGAGCATTATAAAATTTGCGACGACGATTGCGAAGCATTTTTCCCAAAAGATGACGAAGCCAAAGGTGTTCAAGTCGTCGACGAGCCTGCCCCCGGCGAGGGTATAGATCTTGGCGAAATAATAACCGCGACGGAAGACGAACTTGAAATAGAAGAAGATTTGGACGATGACGGGCCGGACGAAATCGGCGCCGCCGATGCCGCCATAGTAAAACTTGTCAACGGAATCCTTATCAAGTCGGTTAAGGACGGAGCGTCCGACATCCATATAGAGCCTTATGAAAAATCTTTCCGTGTGCGGTACCGTGCCGACGGTAAGCTTTCGGTAGGAATGATACTTCCTCTCGCGATGAAAAACGCGCTTACTTCCCGCATCAAAATTATGGCGAGCCTCAATATCGCCGAAAAGCGCGTGCCGCAGGATGGGCGTATAAAAATAAAAATAAGCAAAACAAAAGTGGTCGACTTTCGTGTCTCCGTTCTTCCTACCCTTTTTGGAGAGTCTACCGTTATGCGTCCTCTGGATCAGTCGAAGCTTCAGGTAGATATGACTAAGCTTGGCTTTTCCGCTAAAACTTACGAACTGTTTAACAAACAGATAGAAAAGCCTCAAGGGATGGTGCTTGTTACCGGCCCTACAGGTTCCGGCAAAACAAACACTCTTTACTCCGCTATAAACGCTCTTAATACAGAGGATGTAAAGATACTTACCGCAGAGGATCCTGTCGAGTTCAACTTCGAGGGGATTAATCAGGTGCCTGTGCGTAACGAGGTAGGGATGACTTTTGCCGCCGCGCTAAAGGCGTTTTTGAGACAAGATCCAGAGATAATACTTGTCGGCGAAATTCGCGATATGGAAACAGCCGAGATAGCGGTTAAGGCGGCGATGACGGGGCATCTTGTATGCAGTACGCTTCATACGAACGACTGTCCCTCCACTATCGGCCGTCTGCTTGATATCGGAATACCTTCGTATATGCTTGCCGGTTCGCTAAACCTTGTTTTGGCCCAAAGGCTCCTAAGAAGAGGATGCGCGCACTGCGGCGAGGATGTTACCAGCAAATATTCTCCAAAAGAGCTTATAGAGATGGGCTTTAACAAAGAGGAGCTTTCCGACCTCAAGGTGATAAAAGGCAAAGGCTGTCCAAAATGCAACGGCGGCTATAAAGGCCGTCTTGGCTGTTTTGAGCTTATGGAAAATACCGAAGCGACGGCGCCCGCCATAACGGCGAGGGTTCCAGAAGATCAATTAAGAAAAATTGCTATCAAAGACGGAATGGTAACCCTAAGGCGTGACGGGCTTGACAAAGTGCTAGAAGGTATTACCACTCTAGACGAAGTGCTTGGCAGTACCATCCTCCAAAAAGAGGCTTTGCCGGCCTACCTCCTAAACCCTAACGAGCTTGTGTTTGAAGATGGGGACCTTCTTATCCGCGAAGGTAATACCGATAAAAACTTCTATCAGCTTTTGCAGGGAAGCCTTGTCATAATAAAGAACGGACGGGTGGTGGGCGAAATAACACAGCCTAACGAATATTTCGGCGAGATGTCGGCGCTTTTGAACCAGCCGCGTGTTGCTACTATCAAATCGAAAGGCAAAAGCGTGGTAAAAGTTTTCCCGGGCGAGAAGCTGGAAGAAACCATTGAAAACTATCCCGATATCTCATTAAAAATTATAAGATCTATGATAACCAGATTGACAGAAGCGGATAAACTGCTTTCTAGTATGCTTAGCAAGGCCAGCAGGTAACCTTTTCCTAAAAACTGGCTCAACATAAGTTATGACTGAAAAATTGTTTCTACAGGTTTCGTTAATCGCGCTCCTTTTGTCTTTTGCCGCCTTCCCGTCGATACTCTTTGCGGAGGAATCATCTAAAAATGGAATAAGCCTTTCTGTTAGGGAAAGCCTGCTTACGGCGATTAAGAATAATTTTGATATACAGATACTAAAAAAAGTTCCGGAAATTGCCGATAAAGATATGAATATAGCAAAGTCGGAGTTTGACCTGACCCTTTTTGGTGAAATGGGCTATCTGAAAAGCAGAACCCCAAGCGCGTCGGCGTTTGCGGATCCGTCAATCGGGGAAAACAGTGTCAACTCCGCTTCGGTGGGAGTTAAGCAAAAGCTAAAGCCTGGAACTTCCTACCAGCTTTCGCTGGAGACGCTCAAAGCGGAGACCAATTCGATTTACGCAAACCTTAACCCACAGTACGATACAGGTATTACCCTTTCGCTTACCCAGCCGTTGATGAAAGGTATGGGGATAACTTTTAACACCACCAATATTTTTGTCGCAACCATTGGGCGTGAAATATCGCGTCAGGCCTACAGAATGAGCGTAATGCAGTTGCTTACGCAAACCAGTCAGGCATATTGGGATATGGTTTATCTCAACAAAGAGATGGAGGTGCAAAAAGAATCGCTTGAAAGGGCTAAAGATTTTCTTAAAAGGGTGATGCTTCAGGTCGATGTAGGGGTATTGGCTCCTATAGAGATAGTTTCCGCCGAGGCTACGGTAGCGGTAAGAGAGGAAGCGTTGATAGGCATAAGACAGCAGATAGACAACAATCAGGACTGGCTGAAGGCTCTTTTGAATATCGAATCGGCAAGGCCCGGTAGTACCGTTTCGATAAAGACAGTTGAAGAGCCGATGCACCAACCGCTTGAACTCGACACAGACGAACTTGTCGATATTGCGATTAAAAACAGGCCGGACTTCACGCAAGCGGAGCTTGACCTTGCAAGCAAAAAAAGGCTTTCAAGCTACTATAGGAACCAAACCTTGCCGAGCCTGAACCTGCGAGGCTCGGTGACATACAAAGGAATGCGTGGTAGAGGGAACCCGTCGCTGGTACAGTTTGGCTCAGGCTCGTCGTCGTCGCAGTTTACCGGCACAAGGTCGGATTCTTTCAGTGATGTCGGAAGCGGAAGGTATTACGATTACAGTGTCGGTATAGTCGCCGAGTATCCTTTGTTCAACAGGTTGGCCAAGAACAGAGCTGGAAAAGCGGAGCTTGAAAGCAGTATGGCGCAGATAGGCCTGAAAAAAAGAAAGCAGGATATCGAAATCGACATATTCAGGTCGGTGAGGGATATAAAAACGGCGGACGAAAGAATAAAGGCATCAAGAGCGTCGCGTTTGCTTGCCGAAAGAACGCTTGAAGCAGAAATAAAAAAATACGAAGTAGGGTCTTCAACAGGTTTTACGGTTCTCGAATATCAAAACGCGCTCGCGGTAGCTAAAAGCAGTGAGATAAAAGCGTTGATAGATTTTCTAAAAGCAAGGGCCAACCTTGAGCTTGCGACAGGAACAGTACTCAAAAACAATGATATTGTTTTAGAGTTTACAGGTCAGTGAGTGCGCTCAAGGTACTTGTATACGACAGAAATTTTCATAAAGCCTCTTCACTGTGCGACATTATAAAAAATGCCGGCTACGATGTTTCTGCCGCTTTCTACGCCGAAGAGGCGTCTGCCAGAGAAAAAGAATTTAATTGCGGCCTGCTTATAGCCTCTTTCGATCTTTTTCCACTGCCGGCCTGCTTTAAAGAAAAAAAACTTATAGTGTCGGCTCCTGCCGGAAGGTTTGCCGAGGTAGGAGCCACTTTGGCGCAGTATGGGGCGGCATGTATAACAGAGCCGTATGACGCGGAGGCGGTTATAAAACGTATAGAGCTTACCGTTTCGGGTGCGGCAGAAAAAGAGACTAAAGCAAAGGAAGCCGGTATGCCGGAGATGGCAGGCTCTTCAAAGGCTATTAACGATATGAGGGAAATTGTAGCGACAGCGGCGAAGGTAGAGAGTTCGGTACTGATACTGGGCGAGACAGGAACAGGGAAGGAGCTAGTGGCGCGTGCCTTGCACCGTTTAAGCTGTAGAGCCAAAGGCCCTTTTATCGCTCTTAACTGCGGGTCGCTGGCGGAGAGCTTGCTGGAATCGGAGCTTTTTGGCCACCAGCGCGGAGCGTTTACCGGCGCGGTTAATACGCATGCCGGAAAGCTGGAGGCGGCGGACGGGGGAACTCTTTTTCTTGACGAAGTGGGAGATATGCCGCGCTCTTTGCAGGTTAAGCTTTTAAGAGTGCTGGAAACCGGCCTCTTTCATCCGGTCGGCAGTGAGGTAGAAAAAAAAACCGACTTCCGTCTTGTCTCGGCCACTAACAGAGATATTTTTAGAATGGCTTCTGACTCTTCATTTAGGCGTGACCTCTTATACCGCATAAACGTGATAGCTATCAGCCTGCCGCCACTCAGAGAGAGAGGCGGGGATATAGAAATCCTTGCCGATATTTTCTTAAAGCGGTTCGCGGAGAAATACAATAAAAAAGTAAAAGGTTTTTCTGTTCCGGCAACGCAAAGCCTCAAAAGGCACCGCTGGCCCGGAAACATACGCGAGCTTGAAAATGTGGTCGAGCGTTCGGTGGTTCAGTGCAAAGGTGATACCGTAGACGATTTAAAAGCGGGCAAACCTGCGATAGACGGCAAAGGTAGCCTGCCGGATATGAACAGGCTTGTAGAGCTAGATTTTATTTCGATGAAGGAAGAGGTGCTTTCGCATTATGAAAAAGAGTATCTGGACGCACTTCTCT
Organism: Nitrospirota bacterium; assembly: GCA_024275955.1. Taxonomy (GTDB): domain Bacteria; phylum Nitrospinota_A; class UBA7883; order JACRGQ01; family JACRGQ01; genus JAJRYD01. The sequence goes on along the minus strand of JAJRYD010000025.1, from coordinate 41,000 downwards.
CTTTAGAGGGTGGCGCTCTGCAAAACGTCGCGAAAAGGTGCGGGATCGACAGAAAAACACTTTACAGAAAAATGAAACAGTACAGACTGGACAAAAAGGATTTTAGGTGAGTAGGCTACATATTCCGGCGATACATCTGCCGAACGGCCGCGACCTTTTTCGGCCTCTGCCGTTTCGGCCGGCGGAATTTAAAAAAATTTTAAAAAGTTACGCGGAGCGGTCGTTGCTCGAATGCCTGCCGGAAGACTGCATAGCCCTCCCCGAAAGGCCTGACGAGAGCTATTTACGTTTCCTGTTGGAAAACGGCATAGGTACTGAGCAGGTAGTGGAGTGCGGCGGGCGCGAAGGCAACTTTGCCATGGATATAGTCGAAAACGAAAATGTAATGAAGCAGTTGAAAGAAGCTGTATCCGGCATGAAGGAAGTTTCGTTTTACATGCATCTGGAGGAAGAGAGGGATATAGCCCAAAAGCTTGGAGTAAACGCAACGATGCACCCGGACATTACCCGCATGTTTAACAAACTCTATTTTCTTCAGCGGATGTCGGAAGATGCAAATATTCCGGCTATCAAATCTGTGCAGGTTCGTTCAGGAAGGTTTGCGGATAAAACCGGCAAACTGCTTGAGAAGTTCGGAGGAAAACTGTTCGTAAGGGGCAACGAGTCGATAGGAGGTATACAGACTTTTGTTATAGAAAGCAGAAGCGATATAGAAGATGTCAAAAGGAAGATAAGCCGCAATTCACGCATAACCCGTTACTTTGTTTTTCCATTTATTAAAAATGGCGGTAGCTGGAACCTGCAGTATTTTTTTGACGATAATGGATATTCTCTTTTTGGTTTTAGCAGGCAGGTTTTAGCAAACGGCACGGAGCATAAAGGCAACGTCGGGGGAACCAGCGAAACTTTGCCGGATAACGTTGCATTAATTGCGGGAAAAGTGGCCGACTGTCTGCACGAATTTGGGGCAAGAGGATTTATAGGAATAGATCTGATGAAAAACGGGGATGGGGAAGAGGTCTATCCAGTCGAAATAAACGCCCGCAAAAATAGCTCCACACCGCTCCTTACGGTTTTTAACCGGCTAAAGGAGAAAAACCTAGATAGAGATATATTTTTTCAATCGTTAAGTGTGGAAGTTCCGGGCGGCATATCCTTTGACAGCTTCGTTGGCAAAGCAGGCAGGGAGCAGATGTTTAGTGAAAAATTATGTTCTGGGTACTTGCCGTTTCATTTTTCCGCAAGTAGAATGACCGGAAAGCTGGATGTAGCGATATATGCCGAAAGTGTGGATGAGCTGAAACAGCTTGTTGTAACTTTAGAAGAAAGTTTTTCCTAGAACCTCAGGAGAAAAAGGCGTGGGCAGACCGGGGGGAGCCGACCTGCCCACTATATATGCAAGCATCAACGCTAGCTTTAAGGTAATCATTTAAAGTAGCATCTATCGTGCCAAACGATAACATCCTGAAAAATCATACAGTTGCACTTTTATGGCTGTATGTTTCGAAATGGCTACAGTAACAAAACGTTAAAACATTATGTTTGGTGAAATATATTACCATGAGAATTTTAAATTTTAGGGGTTGCGGGCAGACTAAGTGGGGAATTAGCCTGCCCGCATTAGGGGGGTGTTTAGGTCAGTTCTTTAATGTTGCCCTCCATAAGTGCATATCTTATGCCAAAGGTTAATGCATTTAAAAACAATAAGATAAATATTGAGTCTAATTGATACAGTAACCTTACTGCCACAGAATCTGTTAAACGGTGCGGTGTTTTCGTATCTTAATGCTAAGATGCTATTATTATTTTTTTGTTTTACCTATGGAGATTAGCTAGTGGAGCTTAAAACCTACCGATATCAGGCTTCTAAGAAACTGCTTGGAATAGTGCGTTCCGGGCATCCTTGGATATACCGCGGCATCTCTAGTTCGGCTATGGATGCTCTTCCTCCGTCCAGCCTTCTAAGGGTAGTCGATGGCGAAAACCATTTTGTAACTTACGCCATTTACGAGCCGGTCGGGATAATTGCGATGAGGCTTTTAAGAACTCCAGATCCTTTTAGCCTTTCCCATATTCTGGGCAAGCTTAAAAGTGTGGTTAGAAAAAAGTCGGCATTTGCAAAGGATGGTTCGGCGTACCGCCTGCTTAACGGCGAGGGCGATTTCTTCCCCGGGCTTACCTGCGATATTTATTCCTCTGTCTCTGTATGGCAACCGTATCTCCAGTTTTGGGATAAGTTTCTGCCGGCTTTCGCGGAAACAGTCGAAACGCTTACCGGCATTTCTAGCCATATCTGCAAACTTCCAGGCGGCCGGAAAGGCGATTTGCGAGTTTATCCGTTAATCGGCTCTATCCCTGATGAGCCTCTTATTTTCGATGAGGGTGGGCTGAAGTTTAGCTCCTTCCCTGTTACTGGCCAGAAAACTGGTTTTTTTCTCGATTTGCGGATGATAAGAGAGCTTCTTCCATCTATGGTGAAGGGAAAGTCTGTATTAAACTGCTTTGCTAATTCCGGCGCTTTTTCATTGATAGCTCGGCATCACGGTGCCAAATCTGTCTTTTCTGTCGATGAGGACGAACGTTGCAGGGAGCAGTATTTGTCAACCCTTACGGCCAACCGCTACTCTCTTGGAAACGATGAATGGATCACCGCCGATGTATGGGATTTTCTCTCGAACGCTACCGGCAGTTTCGACATTGTAATCCTCGACCCGCCCAACATCTGCCGGAGAAAATCTTCGCTGGAGCCGGCGATGAAAGGCTTTAGAAAACTTGTAAATCTCGCTCTGCCGCTTGTCTCAAAGAAAGGAGGCAAACTGTTGATAGCTAACTGCTCCGGTTTTATGAAAAGGGAGCTTTGCGAAAAAGCTTTTGTAGAAGATGGCAAAAGGCTAAAAGTTTTGAAGCATGGCTCTCTTCCAGCAGACCACAGCACTATCAAAAAATTTCCAGAAGGAAAATATCTCGACTGGTGGCTTTTGGGCAGATAACGCTTTGCTTACGTTTTTTTATTTTCGTTCGATAGGGGCGTTCGGGATATTGTTCATTCCCCTCATTCCCTGTTCCACATTCAGCACCTTGCTAAACCCTCTCCGGGACAGCATACCGGCCGCCTTTAAACTCCGTCCGCCGGATAGGCATATTACAAGAATGGTTTTATCTTTGTATTTGCCCAGCTCGTCCATCCTCTGCCCTAGAACCTGAACAGGGATAAGCTTCGCGTCTTTAAGGTGTCCAAGCGGGCCGTCGAACTCCTCAGCAGTTCTGACATCCAGAACTATTGCGGTTTTGTCGATAGATAATATTTCAATCGCCTTTTGGGGCGATACAGACCCGAACGACCTGTCTGCCGCTTCCAGAGCGCCGATGCCTGCCAGCAGTACCGCCACCGCGAAAACGGTTGAGGCTGTAAGCTTACTTCTCATTTCTACCTCCAGCGTAGCTTGTCAACCAGCTACCGCTCCCAGTAGAACACGAAAAGAGCAGATTTTCCATTTCGATTGTCATAGCCTTATCCTTATCCTAAGAGCCTTTTTCTGCTTCTCTTATACCTTCCATGCCGGTATCAGCTTCAAGGATGTCGTTAAACCCGTTTTGTGATAGCAAACGGCAGGCGGTTTTGCTTCTGTGTCCCGCCCTGCAGACCACAAGAATTTTTTTTTCTCTAAACTTTTCCAGCTCTTTGAGCCTGCTCTCCAGCTCGTTTAGCGGTATTAGCAGAGCGCCGTCAATATGACCAAGCGGGCCGTTGAACTCTTCCTCGGTTCTGACATCGAGTACCTGAATTTTAGAACCGTTTGTAAGCATCTCAATAGCCTTCCGGGCGGCTATCGACCTAAAGAGGTTATTGTTCTCAACGGCCAAATCTAAATCAGACATATTTCAAACTCCTTAATTACCTTAAGCATATTTTTAATCTCAGCAAAGAGATGTCAGGCTCCCTCGCCATATGAATACACTTTTTTTGAGATTGTTTCAAAAGATTTTAAATGCAGTCAGCTATACCCTCAAAACTTTGCACATCTGCGAAAAAAGATGCGCCTTCTAAAAATGTGGAATGAGGATAGCTATACTCCCGTATTTTATAAACTTTCTTCCAATTTTTAATTTAAATATATAAGCTGGTGCGCATTTTTCCAGCCGGTGAGCTTGCTTTAGAACTCTTTCCGATATGCACAAACGCAGTAGATTAAAGAGTTTTTGCTTTTGGCATAGAAGGTGCTTCCTCCTAGTAGCAAACCAGTAGATGTTCGATTGATAAGATAACAAAACGGCAGGTAATCACTAGCGTCGAGTGATTAGCGCCAAGCCGTTTTCGTTAGATGTCCGATCAAAAGTTGTTCTAGGTGATGTTAGGAGTTTTAGTAAGCCCACTCTCGGTTCGTCCGGCAGCTCCCTCTTCCCCCCTTGCCGGGCGAGCCGGTTCTTTTAGAGTGTCTCGGCTTCTAGAGCTTCCCCCAAAAAGGGCTTGTAGGTGGAGAAATCATGATCTTAAAGCAGGAAAAGCAAAAGAAAAAAGATTTATCACGTCGTTTTTTTTTGACAGAGGTTTGCAAACATAAACAGGTTTTACTAAAAGCGGCATCCGCCGGCTATCTGTCTGCCTCCAAAAAAGAAAGACGGACAGCTACGCATAAAAAGGTTTGTGCTTCGTGACAGCAAGTAGCAAAGAGAGCCAGCGAAGTTTTAACAGCAGGGTTCTTGTGATAGATGACTGTCCCAGTATAAGAGACGATTATGCCAGAGTTCTGGGGACCGGAGCGACGAAAGGAAGGTACGACCTCGTGTTGTGCGAAAGCGGAGAGATAGGAATAGAGGCATTCAAAAATGCCGACGATAAAGGCAAACCGTTTGCCATAGTTTTTTGCGATATGAAAATGGCGGGAGGCATGAACGGCCTTGAAACATGCGCGAAGATAAGGAAGTGGTACCCCGCGACAGAAATGGTTCTGGTAACAGCCTACTCTAATTCCAAGCTGGATGATGTCGCGCGTGAAAACGGCCTTTCAGAGAAACTTATATTTCTTAAAAAACCGTTTTATCCAGACGAAATCCGTCAGCTTGCCGCAAAGCTTACGCAAAGCTGGCAGATAGAATATGACCTGAGGAACGCTCTTAAAAATGCCGATAACGCAAGGAAGAGCAAGCTGGATTTTTATTCGATGGTAACGCACGATTTTAGAACGCCTCTTTCCGTGATAATCGGCTCCGCCCAGACGCTCAGAGAGCCGGCAAGCGAAAGCAAAAATTTTGATAAAGAAAAGTTCATCGGGTTTATAGAGTATGCCGCCAACAGGCTAAACAGCATGGTTTCGGAACTGCTCGCTTTTTCCCAGTTAGAAACGCGAAGCGTTTCGTTGAATATGGAAAAGTTTAATCTTGGAGAATATTTTGAAACCATATACAGAGAAGAGCTGGAAGCGCTTTTTATCGGGCGCAACCTTAAATCAAGTTTCTATTTTCCATACACCGAAATAATAGCGGATAAGGAAAAACTGAGGCATATAGTCGTCAACCTTGTCAGCAACGCTATCAAGTTTACCACGGAAGGTTTCGTCGAGATGCGTTGCAGTAAGTCCGAGGCAGGCGAGTTTGTTTTTACCGCGTCAGACACAGGAAGAGGCATTCCTGAGGATTGCTTGGGGAAGGTGTTTGACGAGTTTTATCAAGTCGACAGAAAAAAAGATGAGCGAGAAGGAACAGGGCTTGGCTTGGCGATAGTAAAGAAATTTGTGGAACTGCATGGAGGCAGAATCTCGGTCAATAGTGAAGAGGGTGTCGGCAGTACGTTTAGTTTTAACTTTCCGGTAAACGGCACAAAGCTGGAGTACAAAACAGAGAGAAATGTCTGTTGAGGCGTGATGCTGGCTTCCTGTTTTTAAGAAGCTGAGCTGGATGAAAATGGAAACAAAATAGAACTTTCGGGCATCACCGCTTGCTTTGGAAGAAGCGGTTTAAAAGTATACGCGGTCAGGAGGAAATATATGAGCGTTCAGGCAATAGAAGAAGATTTGAAATCCGAATTTTCGCAAGAAGCCCCGGGTAATGCTTATGAGAAGTATCTTACCTTTTTTTAGGGGAAGAGGAGTACGGTCTCGACATTCTCAGAGTAAGAGAAATTATAGGCGTTACCGACATTCACACGCTTCCGGCCGCGCCTGTTTTCGTTAAAGGGGTGATAAATCTTAGGGGCAGGGTAATCCCGATAATAGATTTACGGCTAAAGTTTGAAATGGAATTCAGAAAATATGACAAGGAGACATGCATTATCGTTGTCAATCGGGGCGATAGTTTTGTAGGTATCGCTGTAGATACTGTATCGGAAGTTCTCGATATCACCGCCAAAGAGGTAGAGCCTCCGCCAAATTTCGGCGCCGGCGTTAAATCGAATGTCATTAAAGGTATCGGTAAGGTAAGCGGCAAAGTAAAACTCCTTTTGGATGTGGAGATGATTTTATCCGGATCACAGCTTGATGAAGTCGCGTCACTTGAAGCTGAGGAGATTGACAACACTGAAAAAGAGGGAGAGGAGTAGTAGTTATGTTTTCTAATCTTGGTTTATTGGGTAAAACAGTGGTGGCGCTTTGCATATCGCTGATAATTTCATCGCTGGCGGTCAGCCTAATATTTGTGAAGAACTACAGGGAGAGGATGGAAACGGAGATGCTTTTGAAGGCCCGTGCCATAGGGCAGATGGCCGAGAACGCGCGCGTGAATACAGGCGAGCTGGTGCAGAGAGACTCCTTTAAGGTAGACAAGCTTCTAGAAGAAGCCGGCATCGCCCTTGAGGGGCTGGAGGTAGGTTCGCCTCAGTTTTTCACTACTCTTAGAAACACCACCTATTACAAAACAATTCCGGTAGTCTCTGCTTTTCTTGCGGCGGAAAACGGAGCGGAGGAGAGCCATTTCAAGTTTAAGCCTACAAGGTTTGACGCGCGCAACCCCAACTATCTGCCGGTATCAAAAATGGAAAAAGATCTCTTGAGGGAGCTTCAGGCATCTAACGAAATCGAGATCAGCGGAATGGATAGAGAGACTAACAATATGCGCTATTTCCGCATAGTCAAGCTTACGCAGGAGTGTCTCGTCTGTCACGGCGGGCCGATGGATGATTTAAGGAGGCCCAATACGACTGTCGATCCTATAGGATTTACCAAAGACAATAAAAAGGTTGGCGACAAGCATGGAGCTTTTCAGGTAATTATGAGCTTGGACGCTATTGATGCTGCCGTAACGAGTGTATGGTTGCAGGTAGTAGGGGTAGCGGCGGTGGTAATCCTTATCTCCGGCTTAGTGGCGGTATCGGTGTTGAGAAGGTCTATTGTAGCGCCTATACAATCGCTCGTTTATGAAATGAACGAAGGGTCGGATCAGGTTTCGACGGCGGCGGGGCAGGTATCAAGCGCAAGCCAGACGCTTGCCGAAGGCTCCACCCAGCAGGCATCCTCGCTCGAAGAGACATCGTCATCTCTGGAAGAGATATCGTCGATGATAAAAAAGAATGCCGAAAGCGCCAATGTAGCCAACAGCCTTATGGCAGAGAGCAAGCGGAAGGTGGAAGACGGAGTAGAGTCGATGACAGAGATGGTTGGCGCGATGGATTCGATAAAAGATTCTTCCGCTGAGATGAGCAAAATAATAAAGGTTATCGAGGAGATAGCTTTCCAGACCAACCTGCTCGCGCTAAACGCCGCTGTTGAGGCGGCAAGGGCGGGTGACGCTGGTAAAGGCTTTGCCGTCGTCGCCGAAGAGGTGAGAAACCTAGCCCAGCGAAGCGCTACAGCCGCTAAAGATACCGCGACACTTATCGAGGGGGCTGTAGATAAGTCGGACCGCGGCGTGAATATCGTCAAAAAAGCATCCGAGGAGCTAAACTCCATTTCGGAAAGCGTGAACAAGGTAGGAGATCTGGTGAGCGAAATATCTGCCGCAAGCGGGGAACAGGCTCAAGGCGTAGAGCAGGTCAACCGCGCCGTAAGCCAGATGGATTCCGTAACCCAGCAGAATGCTTCGGTGGCGGAGGAGTCTGCTTCCGCGAGCGAGGAGCTTGCGGCGCAGTCGGAAACGCTTAACAGCACCATCACAGACCTTAGCATGATAATCGTAGGACAAAACGGCGAGAATGGTGGCGGTAATGGCTATCGCAAAGCTATCTCTGCTGGCAAATCGTTTTCAAAGCCGCAGATACCTGCTCGTCAAGCGTCAAAAGCGCTACCCCAAGCATCGAAAAAGGCCGAACCAAACTCTAGAGAGATAATACCTATGGATGAGGATGATATGGGAGGGTTTTGATTTTTAGGCGGTTGAACCCCGCCATTAATAAAAGTTTTGAGTTGAGAGTTAATACCAATTTTACACATAAAGGAGGTTAAATGCTGGAACAGGAAAAACTTCAGAGAAAAGAGCATAACATGAAAGCGATGGTAAGGGTCTGTCATCACTGTGGGGGACTGCTTAGGCAGTACCGCGGCTCTTTGACATGTCTTATGTGTGGGCGGGATGTTGACCACGAGTGCCAGAACTGCAGGTCAGACGCTGGTATTTTGTACAATACCGCTTAGCCGGAGGCATTGTAAAAGCTTGACGCGCTCCCCGCGCACCGTATCTAATATGCTCCATGAAATATGAAAAGATATCGGTAGTCGGGGCTGGCGCGTGGGGAACCGCTATAGCCAACCATATAGCAAGGCTAGGCCTCAATGCCAGAATATGGGCGTATGAAAAAGAGGTAGTAGATGATATCAACAGCTCCCGCAGAAACTCAACATTTCTGGAAGGTGTCGACCTAGAGCCGAAAGTAACAGCGACAACCGATATCGCCTCGGTCTGCGGCGCGCCTATTATCTTTTTTGTTTCTCCGTCTCATGTGATGGAAGGGATAGTTGGCCAGATGGTTCCGCACCTCGGTGACGATACGATAATCGTTTCCTGCACTAAAGGAATAGAGAACAAAAAGCTTCGTCTTCCGTCGCAGGTTTTTGACGAGCTTCTTCCAGAAAAATTTTCCAAAAGGCTTGTCTGTTTTTCCGGCCCTTCGTTCGCCATCGAAGTTGCCAAAGGGCTTCCAACTGCAATCACCGCCGCGTCGAGAGACAGCGAGAGCGCCCGCGTAGTGCAAAAGGTGGCAAGCGGCGACAATATAAGGGTGTACACCCATGATGACGTGATAGGGGTGGAACTTGGCGGTGTCGTTAAGAATGTCGTGGCGATCGCGGCTGGGATATCGGACGGCTTAAAAAATGGACACAATACAAGAGCGGCGATAATCACGCGCGGGCTGGAGGAGGCGGTACGGCTCGGCAGAGCTATCGGTGCCGACGAAAAAACATTCCGCGGGCTTTCCGGTATAGGCGACCTTGTTCTTACAGCAAGCGGAGACCTTAGCCGGAACAGAACCGTAGGTTTAAGGCTTGGTAGCGGGGAAAAACTCGACGATATTGTGTCGAGCATGAGAATGGTTGCCGAAGGCGTGAGAACCAGCAAGTCGATTCATCTTTTATCAAAAAAGCATAATGTCGAGATGCCGCTCTGCTCGATGGTCTACGATATCTGCCACAAAGGCAAGCCTGCGAAGGGGGCTGTCGGCGAACTTTTCAGCAGAAGCCTTAAAAATGAGTTCGATGGATAAGGGTAGCCTTAAAAAAGTTCTTGAGAAAGTGCGGTCTGGAAAACTGCCTATTGCAGAGGCTATGGAGAAATTGGAAAACGCAAGCTACGAAGATATACTTTACGCGAAAGTAGACCACCACAGAGGCAAACGGCAAGGTTTTTGCGAGGTGATTTACTGCCCCGGCAAAACGGCGGCGCAGATATCCGGCATAGCTAAAAAACTTCTTGCCCGTTCCGGCTCTCTTTTGGCGACAAGGGGCGACAAAAAAATATTCAATGTCATTAAAAAAATATCGGCAAAGGCAAAGTTCCATAAAGCAAGCGGAGCTATTACCGTTGAGAAAAAGAAGAAGGAAAGAAAAGGAAGACTGCTTGTAGTTACCGCTGGGACGACAGATATCCCCGTGGCACAAGAAGCGGCTGTTACCGCCGGCATTATGGGCGCGAACGTGGAAACAATTTACGACATAGGAGTGGCAGGCATACATAGGCTTTTAGACCAGCAAGAGCCATTGAGTAAGGCCGACTGCATAATAGTAGCCGCAGGGATGGACGGCGCGCTTGCTTCTGTCGTCGGCGGTATGGTGGCGGTGCCGGTAATCGCCGTTCCTACATCTGTCGGCTACGGCACGTCGTTTGGCGGCATATCGGCTTTGCTAGCTATGCTGAACTCATGCGCTTCAGGCGTGGCGGTGGTAAATATAGACAACGGATTCGGGGCCGGCAGTCACGCGGCTAAAATAATATCGCTTAAACATGGTGAAAAATGAAAACGCTTTACTTCGATACCTTCTCCGGCATCTCCGGCGATATGACGATAGGCGCGCTTCTTGACGCAGGGCTTTCGCTCGCCTTTTTGAAAAGGGAGCTAAAAAAGCTGAAACTGGACAGCTACTCCATATCCGTAGCTAAGGTAAAGAGACAATCTATAACAGCTAGTTCATTCAAGGTAAAGCTGACAGGCAAACAAAAGAACCGCGACTACGCCGAAATTAAAAAGATGATTAAAGCTTCAGCTCTAGGGGAAGATGTAAAGAAGCTTTCGCTTAAAATTTTTGAAAAGATAGCAAGCGCGGAAGCTAAGGTTCACGGGACATCTGTAGAAAAGGTTCACTTTCACGAAGTCGGCGCGGTAGATTCGATAGTAGATGTTGTCGGCTCCGCCATAGGTTTTAAAAAGCTTGGGCTGAAAAAGTTTTACAGCTCTCATATTCCCACGGGGAGCGGCATGGTAAAAACTTCTCACGGCATGATGCCGCTACCTGCTCCCGCTACGCTTCTTATATTAAAGGGAGTTCCCCTTAAAAAAGATAAAACAGAAATGGAGCTTGTCACTCCCACAGGCGCGGCTATCGTATCTGCTGTTTCATCCGGTTTTGGGGCTATGCCGTCTATAGAGGTGTGCGATGTAGGTTACGGTGCGGGGAGTAAAGGGCGTAGCGACGGAGTGCCGAACCTGCTGAGAATAGTGATAGGCAAAACAGCTGAAAGAGGCAAGCGGCTCTTTGTTATAGAAGCGAATATAGACGACGCGACACCGGAAGAGCTTTCACACGCGCTTGCGACGGCGATGAAGGCTGGCGCGCTTGACGCTTTTGTAACTCCGATAATTATGAAAAAGGGGCGGGCGGGGTTTACTTTTTCAATCCTCTGCGAGCCGGATAGGTGCCGGTTTTTAAGAGAGCTTATCCTCAGCGAGACCAGCACGATAGGCGTGCGTCAGTACGAGGTAGACCGTTTTGAACTGTCGAGAAAAGTGGTTAAGGTAAAGACTATCTATGGTGTAGTAAGGGCAAAGGAGGTCGCTACGCCGTCCGGCGATAAACGGTTCAAGCCGGAGTTTGACGACGTGAGCCGTCTTGCTAAGAAAAACAGCGTTCCATACCGAACAGTTTACGACGAGGCGTTAGCCGAGGTAGAGAAACGATAATGTTTATCCGGCTGTTTCTTCTTTTTACGATTATTCCGCTTGTAGAGCTTGCGATACTTATGAAGCTTGGGAGCATGTTCGGCGTTTTTCATACCATAGCTGTCGTCATTTTGACCGGCATCATAGGCGCGTACCTTGCCAGAGATCAAGGGCTACGGGTTATAAATGAAATCCAGACAACTCTCGCGAAAGGCAGAGTGCCGGCAGACCCGCTGATAGAAGGGGCGCTTATATTGGTTGCCTCCGCGTTTTTGCTCACCCCCGGGGTGTTGACAGATATCTGCGGTTTTGCCCTTGTGATGCCTCTCAGCAGAAAGGTTATACGCGACTTTTTAAAAGCATACTTTGCCGAAAAAATAGCCAAAGGGTTTTACAGCGCCGGACAGTCGGGCGGTAGCTGGTTTTACTCTAAAACGTACAGCGGAGATTTACGCAAGGAAAAAAGAATTGGTAAAGACGATGATGATGTTATAGATGTTTAGTGCTGTATTCCGTAAATAGCGTCAACAAAAATCTACCGCGTGGGAGTTAAGTTGACGAAGCAATTTAGTTGTAAGTCAATCGAGATAGATTGCTTTACTGATGCTCCAATGATAACTGGATATCCTTTTTTGTGGGATAGATATTTAGAACATCCAAGCGAAATATTTGGTCCGAAAAACCGTAGGCATCATAATATGGTCTATCATAATTCCGGTTTTCTCTTCGTCGGTCATTTCTAAGAGACCGTTAATCAGCCGTTTGCCGCTAGGCTTTACCGCCCACGACTGTATGTAGTGGGCGAGCGCCAGCATTTCATCTCGGCTTAGCGTTTTGGAATAGCCTTCCATCGGGGTGCCGTTTAACCCTGTCGCTATAGTGAGGTAGATATCTTCAATATTTATCCCACGTTTTAACATCTCATCCCGAAAGTTTCTTGGGGAGATTTTTCTTTGTTTGTAATCTTTTAGTTTCCCTGCCTTCGTGCCGTCGCCTTTGCCGTCAAACCCATGACACTCATGGCAACTAGCTTTTTTGTATATTTTTTTCGCGGCGGCAAGGTATTGTGGCCTGCTCATCTGCGGAGCCGGTATCGATACGCTTTTCGGGATATCGCCGTCTTCAAAGATATTGGAAAAGGTTTTGAGGTAATAGACTAACTGCCACTTTTCAGTGGTTGTAAGGCCGGGCCACGGCAGCATGCCGGTTCCATGCAGTCCGCGCGAGATGCTTTTGAATATATCGAGGTTGTTCGGCAGTAACCCAAGAGTGGAGCGGAACTTGAAGTTGTCGGAAGTAAAATCTGTCGGCGGTATTTTAAGCCTTCCCGCCTTTGGTCCGTTGCCGTCTCCTTTAATGCCGTGACATACAACGCACCTTGTTTTGTAGATAGCTTTACCGGCTTTAACGCCTGCTTTATTTTCGGTAACTCTCTTTGTTTCGATGTCGAGAAGAAGAGTCTCGCCGTTTGCCCATTTTTTCATTTTGCCAAGGCCGTAAGAACCGCCCATGCTTTTGAACATAAGAAAACCGAGCGAGCTTATAAAAACCAGAGCAAGGATGCCGGCGCCGATGATGATTTTTCGTTTGGAGTTTTTGCTGTTGTCCATTTTTTTGTTTTTAGCTTTTGTATTCTTCTTCTATTATATCGAGGATTTTTTCCTTGTTGTACCTTGTTATAGCATTTTCTTTAGCCTTTTTGGAGCGCATACTCGCCGCTTTCGGGTCGTTTAATGTTTTTATTATTCCGTCCGCCAGCGAGCCGGCATTCTTTGGTCTTACCAGTATGCCGTATTCTCCGTAGCCGAGGTTTTGCAAAACTCCGCCAGACTCCGCCCCGACGACAGGTATGCCGCATAGCTTTGCCTCTATAACGCTGATGGAGTACGACTCGAAATGCGACGGTAAAAGAAAAATATCAAACGCGTTTAAAACTTCCGGTACGTTCTCCTGATACCCGAGGAAGGTAACTTTATCGCTAACTCCAAGCTCTTCCGCTTTCCTTTTTAGCTCTGGTATTATTTTGCCGACGAGATGTTCCGTCTCCTCTCCGACGATAAGCAGGTGAGCTGTGGGATATTTTCTAAGGACTTTCGGCAATGCCATTACCGCCTCCATCTGTCCTTTAAGCGGTTCTATACGAGAGAGAATGCCGAGGAGTTTCGTACTCTCGTCAAAGCCGAGTTTTTTCCGTAAATCTGTAGAGCGGTCTGAATGGTATCGTTCTATTTCCATCCCGTATGGAAGCTCCATCACCTGCTCTTTGGTTATCGGCAGGTTTTCTTTTGCCGACCTCTCTCCCTCGGCGCCGAGCGCGAAGATTTTTTTAACACAGCTGTATTGCAGGCGGTGGTAGATATCTTTTTTTGGGGCGGGAACTATCATATGAAGCGAAAAGAAAAGTTTTACCTCTGGCAGTCCCCAAAGAGCGGGGATTATGGTGCCGAGGTCTTTCGATTCGTGCGCATGCAGAACTTCCCACCCGCCTGCCGAGATAAACCTGTGTAGCCGGAACATAAGCGGTATGTCGATATATTTGATGTATGAAAACGAACTGCTCGCAACCTCGGCAAGGCCAAGCTCCTTTTCCATCCTGCTGTTTTTCCGGCAGATATAATGTACGTTGTTTCCACGTTTTTTAAGCTCTAGAGCCAGATTTACGGAGTACTTCTCCAATCCGCCCCATGCGCTGGAAAAGCATATATGTAAAATTTTCATCAGGGGTAGTATACATTGGGGTCGTTGCCGGGTCATTTTTCGGGTAAAATACCGTAAATGTTTGTTGACCACCGGAGAATACAAAAAATCCTCGTTCTGAGGTATAGGTCGATTGGGGATATAGTGCTGAGCTACCCAACGGTTGAGGCGTTAAGGCTCACCTTTCCCAAAGCCCGCCTAGACTTTGTGGTGGACGATATTTTTGCCGATATCTGCTACAACAATCCGCATATCAATTATCTAATACTTAACAAAAAAAAACAGAAAGAAAGCGGACTAAAATCGTTTGTAGACGAGCTGAAATTTATATGGAAAATAAGAAAGCAAAAGTACGATCTGGTTATAGACCTGCACTGCGGGCCACGTTCCGCTATGCTCGCGTTTCTTTCTGGCGCATCTTACAGGGTCGGTAGCATGCTAAGAACCCGCAACCGGATTTTTTACAATATCCAGCCGCCGCCGGCAAAGCACCCGCATTCGGTAGAGGCTATGCTTAGCATCATTAAGCCTTTGAACCCTGTAATGCCTAAAAGCAAATCACTTTTCCTTAAATACAGCGATGAGGATAGGGATTACATAGCAAGCTTTCTTTTACGCTACGAAATTACCGATAAGGAAAAACTGGTGGTTATTCACCCCGGAGCGAGGGTCGATTTTAAGAGGCTTCCGCCCAAAAAGATGGGCGAAATAGTAAGCTGGCTTACGGCGCAGTTTGGTGTGAAGGTAGTGCTGGCTGGTGCCGATAGCGACCTGCCGGCGATTTCGGATATTGCGTCGGCTTCGGGGCAAACATGCCTGATAGCTTCAAATCTTACGCTTGGCCAGCTTTCCGCGCTTATAGATTCCGCGAAGCTTTTTATATGCAACGACAGCGGTCCTATGCATATGGCATCTGCTCTCGGAACCCCGATTATCGCCTTTTTCGGGCCTAGCGATCCGAAAATCTGGGCGCCGTGGAAGGCTAAAGGAAGAATCGTAAGAGCTCCCAAGATGGACTGTATGCCGTGCGACCAGAAAAACTGCGGAAAAGTTCCCAACCACTGTATGGCCAAAATAAGAACCGAAGATATAAAAACAGCGTTCTCCGTTATGCTTAGAAAAAAAGCTGAGCCGGTGGTAACACCTCGATAAATTGTTTTTTCCTAAACTGCGCTACCCGAGGAATTAAAGAATGAAAATCGGCATAGATATTTCCGCTCTTGGAGAACCAAACTATACAGGCGTGGGGGTTTACGTCGAGAATCTGGTTAAAAATCTGGCAAAAATCGACAATGAAAACGAGTACACCCTTTGCTACCGGCTTTCGCGCCTTAAGTATGGATGGCCCAAAATCGCTGTAAGTCAGGAAAACTTTCGTCTCAAAATAATTCAGGAGCCTTTTAATTTCCTTTTCGGGCGTGAACTCGACATTTTTCACGGCCCAGCCGAAAGGCTTCCCTCTTACAGCCATCCTAAAAAAATAGTCACCATCCACGATATGGCAGTGGTGAAAGGGGAGGGGTTTTGGACCGACGATTTCAGGGAGATGACTATAAACAGGTACAAAGAGCTTCTCTCCGGTGCGGTAGATTCTGTTATCACCGTATCCAAAAACTCTAAGAACGATATAGTGGAGCATTTCCAGATAGACCCTTTGCTTATCGACGTAGTGTATGAGGGGGTTGATAGCTCTTTTGTGCCGTCACACGGAGAGATAGTAGAAAAAACCAAAAAACGGCACGGCATAAATGGAAACTACATACTCAATGTCGGCGCTCTGCAGGAAAGGAAGAACGTAGTGCGTATAGCGCAGGCTTTCAAACGGTACCGTGAAAAAGGCGGAGACTGTTCGCTCGTCTTTTGCGGCAAGCAGGCTTACGGGTATGAACGGATCAAAAGCGAAATAGATTCGCTCGGGCTTGAACGATTGATAATAGAGGTTGGCCATGTTCCGCATGAAGAACTGGTTGCCCTTTATTCCGGCGCCATGATGTTTTGCTTTCCATCGCTTTTCGAGGGGTTTGGGCTTCCGCTTCTAGAGGCGTTCGCTTGCGGCTGTCCGGTAATTTCGTCCAACGTAACGTCGCTACCAGAAGTAGCCGGCGATGCCGCCTATATGGTAGACCCGTATAGCGTGGAAGATATAACAAACGGCATGCTTTTCTTTTCGGAAGAGGGGAACAGAAACTACTATCGCGGGAAAGGGATTGAGAGGGCAAAAGAGTTTAGCTGGGAAAAGACGGCAAAAGGAGTTTTAGAGGTTTATAAAAAGCTGTCAGCCTAAAACCTTTGTTATGGTGCCGATATTCGCCTTTATCCATTTTTGAAGCTTTTTTATCCCTTCAAGATGCCCTACTTTCGGTCTCCATCCCAAAGCGTTTTCTACCTTTGAGTTGTCGGAGATAAAAATCTTCTGGTCGCCGTTTCTTTTTTCGCCGTGGGGGTAGCTGTTTTCCGTGTCGATGTCGCTTTTAATTATCTGTAAAAACTCGATAATGGAAAGAGAGTTACATCTGCCGCCGCCTATATTAAAAACTAAGCCTTTTACCTCGTCGATTTTTTCGATAGCCTTTTCATAAGCGTCTGCGAGGTCTGACACATGGAGAACATCTCTTACCTGCTTTCCATTACCGAATATCGTAAACTGCCTACCGGATATTAGCGCGATAAGCCCCCACGCTATCCACCCCTGATCCTCTATTCCGTATTGATGCTCTCCGTAAATACACGATTGCCGAAAGACGACGCTCGGTATGCCGTAGGTTCGGTTGTACTCTCTTACATACTGGTCGGCCCCGCCTTTGGAGCATCCGTAAGGGGAATGGAAGTTTAGCGGCATATTTTCGTCGATACCTTTTTCGAGTTTTTTAAATTCGTGCCTTGTATCTTTTTCAGTTGTTTCGATGTTTTCAAGATTGCCGTACACCTTGTTAGTGGAGGCGAATAGAAATATAGGTTTTTGCTTGATGGCTCTCGCGTATTCCAGCATGTTTATGGTGCCGGTAAGGTTTGAATCGAAATCGGCCTTAGGGTCGGTAATAGATGTCGTTACAGCTACCTGTCCGGCGAGATGGATGATAATGTCGGTATCGGGGTATTTTTCAAGCAGACTGTTTTTAATATCTCTGTCGGTTATGTCGGCTTTTAGGAAGTCAATATTACAGTTTTCCTCAAGAAAACGTAAGTTTATATCGGTGCCTCGGCGGGATAAATCGTCGACAACTATGATAGAGTTGCTTTTATGGAAATGCTTAACGAAATTCGTTCCTATAAATCCGGCGCCGCCGGTAATCATTATTTTTTTACTTGTCATATAACAATTTCGCTGTCTTTAAGGGTTTGAACTATAAAGCCGGTAGGCTTCTATAAACAGGACAAATATAACATATCTAAAGCACCTCAAGGCAGGTGTGGAAAAAAGACTGTTTTGTTTTACCTTCTTAACCTATAATACCTTTTCTAAAAAAATAAAATTTGAGAGGCAGTGGAAGATGAAAATATTTATTGATACAGCGGATATTGAAGAGATAAAGGAAGCGAATAGGATAGGTATCCTCGACGGCGTTACCACCAACCCCTCGCTTATTTCGAGAACCGGCAAAGATTTTAAAACCGTTATAAAAGAGATAGTCGCGGAGGTAGATGGCCCTATAAGTGCCGAGGTAATAGCGCTCGATGCCGATGGAATGGTAAAGGAAGGCAAAGAGATCTCGGAGATAGACGAAAATATCGTCGTAAAGGTCCCGATGACCGTGGACGGCCTAAAAGCTACCAAAGAGTTGACAGCGGAAGGTATCAAAACCAACGTAACGCTTATTTTCTCTTCCACTCAGGCTCTGCTAGCCGCAAAAGCGGGGGCTACTTTTGTTTCGCCGTTTGTAGGAAGGCTAGATGATATCTCGCAGGACGGTATGCAGTTGGTAGAAGATATAATCGCGATTTACGATAATTACGGTTACGAGTCGGAGGTAATAGTCGCGTCCATAAGGCACCCACAGCATATAGTGCAGTCGGCTCTTATCGGCGCGGATGTCTGCACTATTCCGTTTAAAGTTATACAGCAGATTTCTAAGCATCCGCTTACCGACAAGGGAATAGAGAGCTTCCTGAAAGACTGGGAAAAGGTTCCAAAGTAGATAGCGGTTTTTCTTTTCCTCCGGCATTAAAGGAAAAGGGAAAGGTTTTTCTAGAATCGTAAAATAATGAAAGCGTATCTTCTCGTAGTTCCAAACCTTTATTGCAACTATAAATGTTCGTACTGCATACAGCAGAAGTCGTCGCTTGATGTTCGTACAAATTCCAAAAAAATAGACGTAGACCTTCTTTTGCCATACCTGAAGAAAAATAGGATAGCCCGTTCCGTATCGGTGCTTGGCGGCGAGGCGACGCTCCATCCGGATTTCGATAGGCTTATGGAAGGGCTACTGCTTCTTTACCGCAAAGTGGTTTTAACGACAAACCTAAACGGAAAGTGGTACGAAGATTTCGGCACGGCGCTTGGGAAGATGAAAAAGTGGGGCAGAAAAGTGAAATGGAACACCACCTACCACCCAGCATGGCAGAAAACGGAAGAGTATATAGATAGAATAAGACAGATGAAAGCCGAAGGGATAAAGGTAGAGCAGGTAGCGACACCAGATACGGCAGACCTTACCGAAGAGACGGCGCAAAAACTTATAAACGCTAGCGTAGGCTGGAAGATTCAGCCGTTCACGGGGCGTGACGAAGAGGGGGTTATGAGGCCGAGAAGCTGGGACGATATCCGCAAGGGATACCAGTTCGCTTTCGACCCGACGAAGTATATAGAAAATTACGACGAGTATTGCCGTGAGTGCGAAGATGCCAGCTTCGACGGAAACGACGGACGGGAGAGGATGGTTACCTGTAAAACGCCGAGATACCTTATAGGCCCCGACAATATGGTGTACCCATGCCATCGTCATCTGTATATGCAGGACAGAGACTACGCCTGCGGTATGTTACAGGATGCGGATAAGGAAAAGTTCCGGTTCAAATGGAGCAGGTGGTCGAAACATTGGACGCTTGAATGCGGCACCAAATGCAACCCGTGCGATTTTCAGGAAGTAAAAATCACCCCCGCCTAGCTTGCTTCGGATAAGCATCGTCCTGCATCGTCGCCCTTGCCCTTTGCTCGGTCATGTACTAGTAAGGGACTGTTTCCAAAAGAGTTTTTTTGAGCATTTTAAGGGGAAGTTCATTTTCTAACTTCTTAAAATAGAATCTTTAGGGATTGGTAATTTGCAGAAAAATCGAATTTATCTCACTTGGCAACAGCCCCAGTACGCTCCCTCGCCAAAAACTTCTGGTTTCTTGTACCCTCTTTTCCTGTGCAAGTTCGGTTTTGGGTAGTGTGTCAGTTTAAAAAAGTCGCTTTTACTCGCAAAGTTGTCATTGCGAAGAACGCGTAAGCACGACGTGGCAATCTCTGAGCGTAGCGAAGGAACCAGCCTAACTTTAAGCACCAACTTTACTTTCTCTGCGGCGAGAGATTGCCGCGCTCCCTTAAGCTCACTCGCAAGACACAGTTCACCGCTGTCGCTTGCCTAGCGGGGTGCTTATTCAGGCATCTTTTGGCTATGGGATATGTGCGGCATGACGGAACTATTTATCACTTAGACCATGTCGACATTTCAGGAAAAGGTATACCATACTGCTCTTTGCTATTACCGTTAGCAACTTCTTTTACCATTCCCGTTGTTGAATCGATGACAAGCGTCAGACCGCGATTCGAAACTATCTGGTATCTATCAACGATACTGCTGTTTGCTTTCGCGCCAAGAAGAACGATTGTGAAAGCCGAAAAAAGCACCCCCATTAGAAATATTTTCCCTTTTTCCAAGTTATCTGCTTTCATGGCGATATCCTCCTTTTTTTTAAATATGTAAAATATTCGGTACTCTTTTCTTGCCTGTCGAAAACTATGACATTATTAAATAAGCCGTTTAGTGTGCTATTACTTAAACCTAAATCTTTCCGCATTGATTTTAATGTTTTTTCAGCTAGCTCCATCATTCTCTTATAGTCAAGTTCTTTTTTGCCAAGCATCTCTTTTTGAAACGCATAGCAGTTATTCAAAACATCTTCTGAAGCGTAGAGCTATGCAAAATTGAGTTCTTCGGAAAATTTTTTCTTTTAAGCCTGTCGTTCCGCTTAAAACCCCCCTTAATCTTAAAACCAGTTTTTCGTAGCTCTCTCTTTTTTTGAGGTATTGATTTGAGTAGAGTTCTTTTCTTTTATCTAAAATGTACCGGAGTACCAAAGTTATGAAGGTCCCAAGTATTACTCGCCTAATCCTGAAAGTAGTGTTTCTAGCATCATGTTGCTTGCATTGTAGCCTGATTATGGGACTGTTTCCAAAAGAGTTTTTGAGCATTTTAAGGAGAGGTTAATTTTCTAACTTCGTAAAAATAGAGCCTTTAGGGATTTACAGCAAAACCAAATCTATGCCATTCGGCAACAGCCCCATTATGTCGGTGACGGTTAGATTTCTATAGCCCCTACCAGTTCGCTGACATCTTCTATGTCGTTTTCTTTGCAGTAGGTTTCAAGCTCACTTACAAGCCGTTGCGATATCGCCGGCTCGACAAAGTTCATCGTGCCTATCTGCACAGCACTTGCTCCAGCGATTAAAAACTCCACCACATCCTCCACGCTGGCGATGCCGCCTATGCCGATAATAGGAATCTTTACCGTTCTCGCACATTCGTAAACCATACGCAACGCCACAGGTTTTATGGCAGGGCCGGAGAGACCGCCGGTCACTCTATGCAGTTTTGGTTTTTTTGTTTTTATGTCAATCGCCATTCCTATAAGTGTGTTGATTGCGCTTATTGCGTCTGCCCCGCCGTTTTCCACCGCGCGCGCGAACTGTTTTATGTCGGCAACATTAGGAGAAAGTTTTACTATTAACGGTTTTTGCGTTACCGCTTTTACGCGGGCTGTAAGCTTTTCCAGCACTTCTGGGTCTGTGCCGAACTGTATACCGCCTTTTTTTACATTGGGGCAAGATACATTCATCTCCAGCGCGTGCAGGCCGTCCATTGCGTCAAGTTTTTTTGCTGTCTCTACATACTCACCTTCCGAATCGCCAAAAAAGTTTGCTATCACCATCGCGCCTGTTTTTATCAGCTTTGGGAGCATATTTTTGCCGAACGCATCTACGCCTACGTTTTGCAGTCCTATAGAGTTTAGCATTCCGGCGGTTGTCTCGGCTATGCGCGGCATCGGGTTACCTTCTTTTGGTTTTAGCGATAGCCCTTTGGTGATTATCGCCCCTATTTTGGCGATATCCATTTTGTCTTTAAACTTCAGCCCATAGCCGAAGGTACCGGAGGCTGTCATAATACGGTTCTTAAATTTTAAAGAGCCTATTGAAAACCTGCTGTTCATTTTAACGCGCTCCCTTTTCCTCTCTTTGCCATTCGCGCCATCCCCAAAAACAGGTAGCAAGGTAAACAACAAACATAGCCGCCTGCGCAGGGAGGTTCTGCGACCAGTCTACGGCAATCCACCCGATGTTTGCCACGCCCCAAAAGATAAAGCACTCTTTACGCTTTTTTATGTTTAAAACCACGCCGGCAAAGCTAAGCGCGAAAAGTACCCATGTTACTGCCTGTAGCTCTGTCACAGCGTCAATCTTTCTTTTGTGTAGATTCTGCTATAAGAACCACGGCGCATTTGCCGGAATTGTCAATCCACCATTCGCACCGCTTTTTGGTGCACGATTTACCATTAAAAGGGCATAACGCCGGAAGATCGTCAAACATCTTTATCGCTCCATCATTTTAAATTGTTAATCAGCTCCATTGTATAACACCCGTTTTGAAAACCGGCCCGCTAACGCAGACACGTTTTTTACCTTCTACTGTTTCCACCATGCATCCAAGGCATACGCCGAACCCGCAACCCATCTTTTCTTCCGTCGATACCTCTGCGCTTACGCCGTTACTTTCGCAAAAAGCTTCGATAGCTTCGAGCATTCCCAGCGGGCCGCACGATATGATGTGGCAGTTATTCACATTCTCAATATCTTTGAGCGCGTCGATGGTAAACCCTTTAATTCCGTCACTGCCGTCGTTGGTAGTGATGATTGTTTTTCTGCAAGCGTTGTTTAATTCTTCAAGTCCGAATATATCATCTTTAGACGCTCCGCCGACTATCGCGGTTATGTTAAGGCCGTGGTTCTTATTCTGCTTTGCGAAGTAAAGCAGGGGAGGTATGCCGGCTCCGCCGCCGACCATTATTATTTTTTTGCCTTCGGGAGGGTCGAACCAGTTTCCGTAAGGGCCGTCGATATCTATTTCGTCTCCCGCTTTTTTTGTTGCCAGTATCTTTGTTCCCTCTCCTACGGTTTTGTATATTATCGAAAGCTCTCTGCCTTCATGCCCCGCTATGCTCATAGGCCGTCTTAAAAGAGGAACAAGGCTGTCGCTTACCTTTACCATGACGAACTGCCCAGCCTTTGAAGATAGAAACGGAGCCTCGACCGTCAGCCTGAGAGCGTCTCTTGCTATCTTTTTGTTGCTTATTATTTTGACCTTCATTTTTTTTACCTGTCTCTTGTTATAGATTCCACATCGATATCTATCTTGCCCAAAAACTCGAAGAGCTGAATCTGTTTGCTTAAATCGCCGTCTATAAGCTTTATATGCGTAGGGTCGGCTATCTTCTGCCCAAGCGTCGGGTCCATCGCTACCCATTCTCCCACGAAAACCTCCGGCCACGCGTGATAAAGAAACCCGTTAAAATCTTTCGAATAGACTATGCCCGATACCGTTCTCGTCGGTATGCCGGCGCTTCTTGCCAGCGCCGTAAACAGGTTGGTGTGCGACTGGCATTCCCCTTCGAGTGTTCTTAGCGTTTCCACCGCCGAAAAGGTGTCGACAAACTTTTTCTCCACATTTTTATATACCCAGCTGTTTATAAGCGACGCCGATTTAAAAGCGTCCGGCTCGTCGCCGACTATCTTTTTAGCCTGCTTTATTATAGCAGGGTCGTTGGACTGCGCCTCAAAAGTGGGACGAAGATGTTTTTCCATCCCTACTGCCGGTAACGGCCTTGAGAGAGGCTTTATAGACATTTTATCTTTTTTCTTCATCTCAAGCTTGACGCTGTATGCAGCTTTCCCGTCTTTTAGCCGTTCTTCGGTTTTGACTATTTTTTGTCTTTCGCTTTTCGGCAAGGCATCCGCCTTTGAGAGGCCGGAAATTGTTAATGAGATTTTATTTATTTTCTCCTGCTCTTCTATCGGTTTTGCTATAGGTATAAGGCTGAATGTGAGCAGATTCGTAAAAGGCATTATCCCTTCCTCGAAGGAGAGAGCTTTCTCCTTGTCAACCGCCAAGGTTGTAAACCCCATCGGCGATTCCTCTTTTAGCGTTCTGCCGTCTTTTGTTATATATGAAGTAACGGAGAAGCTTTCGTAGACAGAAGTGACGATGAAGGTATCTTCCTCTTTGCCCATATACCTGTACGGTATTGTCTTTCCCACTTTTATCTTTATCGTTCCGTTGCTAAGCAGAGGCACGATAAAGATTTTAAAAGAGAACTCGTCTCCGGTTTTAAGCTTTCGCTTTCCGAGTAAAATGTTTATTGCGTCTCCAAGGTAGGTGTCATTTTCAAAAGGGATAGTTTTTTCTGTCACGCTTCCGCCGGAACGGATAGTGATGTTAAGCCGGTTTCCCTTTACCACCCCGTCGAAGAACTGCCGGTGGTTAAGCATCTTTTGTATGTACGAAAATCTTTTAGGCTTCATCTCGTTATCCAGAAAATATGTCTGGCTGTAGGAAATATCTTGCGTCACATCTCCCATCTGCAGTTTCATTACCGATTTGGAGTTAAGCTTGTATCCATCTTCTGTTTTTTCTACCTTCTGATAGGAAAAGCCGATTTTAGAGCCGAGCATCCGTACTTCCATCCACTCTTCGGAAAGAGTTTGGGCGTATGATGCCGATGCTGGAAAAATAAGAAATAGACAAAGGACAAACCGGCGTAAGCGGTTATCTGGCATGGTACTCCTGTATGGCGGTTACTTTCATATCCATTTTTTTTGTAGATTCTATGGCATCTACGAAAGCGTTGCCGCCTGCTATGGTGGTGGTGTACGGGATGCCGAGCTGGAGCGCGGTTCGCCTTATTGAATACGAGTCGGTTATCGCCTGCTTGCCGAACGTTGTGTTTATCACAAGGTCGACGCCTGCTTTTTGCATAAGGTTTACTATATGCGGAGAGCCTTCCTTTACCTTGTTTACTGTCGTTGCTTTCAGGCCAGCTTTGGTAATTGCGTTTGCGGTGCCTTTTGTGGCTACAAGCCTGAAGCCGGCTTTAAGAAGTCTTTTTGCTATCTCTACAGCGTGTTGCTTATCATTGCCGGCGACAGAGAGGAACGCTGTCCCACAAGCGGGAATATCGGTACCAGAACCGATAGTCGCCCTTGCGAACGCGCTTCCAAAATCGCGGTCTATTCCCATCACCTCTCCGGTCGATTTCATTTCCGGCCCCAACAAAAGGTCTACCTTGGGGAACTTGATAAATGGAAATACAGATTCCTTCACCGCTATATGCGAAGGTATTATCTGCTCGGTAAAGTTTAGGTCTTTCATGCTTTCGCCTGCCATCACCCTCGCGGCGATTTTTGCAAGCGGCTTGCCGATAGTTTTTGAAACGAACGGAACAGTTCGAGAGGCGCGTGGGTTTACTTCCAGAACATATATCTCGGAATCTTTTATAGCGAACTGTATGTTCATAAGCCCTACTACGTTAAGCGCTTCTGCCAGTTTTATCGTTTGATTGCTGATTTCATCTATCAGTTCTTTAGAAATGTCGCGAGGAGGCAGAGAGCAGGCGCTGTCGCCGGAGTGTACTCCTGCTTCCTCGATATGCTGCATTATGCCGGCTATAACTGTTTGTTTGCCGTCGCTTATCGCGTCGACATCTACTTCGGTGCTGTTTTGAAGAAAGCTGTCTATTAGTATAGGGTGGTCTTCCGAAGCTTTCACCGCATGTTCCATATAATGGAGTAGAGAGTTTTCGTCGTAAACGATTTCCATAGCCCGCCCGCCAAGCACATAGGAAGGGCGCACGACGGCAGGGTAGCCTATCTCTTTGCATATCTCTACCGCTTGCGGAACAGATAAGGCGGTGTCGTTTACCGGCTGTTTAAGGTTCAGCTTGTGAAGAACCTCCTGAAACCTCTTTCTGTCTTCCGCCATATCTATAGCATCCAGCGATGTGCCTATTATAGGAACACCGGCTTTTTCAAGCGCGCGGCAAAGCTTTAAGGGCGTCTGGCCGCCGAACTGGACTATCACGCCGGCAGGTTTTTCTTTCTCGACTATCTCCATAACATCTTCGAACGTGAGAGGCTCGAAGTAGAGCCTGTCGGAAGAGTCGAAATCGGTGCTTACTGTTTCTGGGTTGCAGTTGACCATAATTGTTTCGTAGCCGGCTTCCTTTAGGGCAAAAAGACCATGTACACAGCAGTAGTCGAATTCTATCCCCTGTCCTATTCTGTTTGGACCGCCTCCGAGGATTATGATTTTCTTTTTGTCTGTAGGGTTCGATTCGCACTCCTCTTCGTAGGTGGAGTACATATACGGCGTTAACGCTTCAAATTCCGCCGCGCAGGTGTCGATACGTTTAAAAACAGGCCTTACTCCAAGAGCTATTCTTTTTTCTCTTACCTCTGTTTCGGTCTTTTCGCAAAGTTCTGCCAGCCGTCTGTCGGAAAACCCGAGTTGCTTTAGTTTTAAAAGAGGTATCTTTTCATCAGGCAGGCTGTCTGCCTTTATTCCGTCTTCTGCTTCTATTATCTGGAGTATCTGGTCGAGGAACCAGTTGTCTATCCCTGTAATAGCATGCAGTTTTTCGATGCTCCAGCCGAAGCGGAACGCATCGGCTACAAGCCATATTCTTTCCGGTAACGGTTTTTCGAGCTTTTCCTCAATCTCTTTTTCGGTAAAGCCGGTTTCGTTAAGCCCGTCGCGTCCTATTTCCAGCGAGCGTATAGCTTTTTGGAACGATTCTTTAAAGGTTCTGCCTATAGACATTACTTCGCCTACAGATTTCATCTGGGAGGTGAGCGTCATGTCGGTACCGGGAAACTTTTCAAAGGCGAAACGCGGGATTTTTACCACGCAGTAATCTATAGTCGGCTCGAAAGATGCCGGTGTTTTTTTCGTGATGTCGTTTGGTATTTCGTCCAGCGTGTAGCCTATCGCCAGCTTCGCCGCTATTCTTGCTATAGGGAAGCCGGTAGCTTTTGAGGCGAGAGCGGACGACCTTGAAACACGGGGGTTCATCTCTATAATTATCATCTCGCCGTTTTTAGGGTTTGTTGCGAACTGTATGTTGGAGCCGCCGGTATCTACCCCTATTTTTCTTATTATTGCCAGCGCGGCGTTGCGCATTATCTGAAACTCTCTATCGGTAAGCGTCTGTGCCGGAGCTATAGTGATGCTGTCGCCGGTATGCACTCCCATAGGGTCTAGGTTTTCTATAGAGCAGATGATAACGACATTGTCTTTGTTGTCGCGCATTACTTCCAGCTCAAATTCTTTCCAGCCGACGAGCGACTGCTCTACCATTATCTGCTTAACAGGGCTTTGCGAAAGCCCCCACTTTGCTATATCTTCGAACTCTGCTTTAGTAGTGGCGATACCTCCGCCTGTGCCGCCAAGCGTAAAGGAAGGGCGGATTATTACCGGCAGGCCGATATCTTTCAGCACCCCTTTAGCCTCTTCGTAGCTGTTGGCAAACCCGCTTTTGGGGGTGCTAAGGTCTATCTCTTCCATCGCTTTTTTGAACAGCTCTCTGTCTTCCGCTTTTTTTATCGCTTTCGGGTCGGCTCCTATCATCTCTACGTTATGTTTTTTTAAGAGGCCCTTTTCTGCCAGCTCAAGAGCTAGGTTCAGCGCCGTCTGCCCACCGACCGTGGGAAGGAGAGCGTCTGGTTTTTCTTTTTCTATTATTTTTTCCAGTATCTCTACCGTGAGAGGTTCTATATATGTCCTGTCGGCAAACTCCGGGTCGGTCATTATCGTGGCTGGGTTGGAGTTGGCTAGTATTACCTTTATACCTTCCTCTTTTAACGCTTTTGCCGCTTGTGTTCCCGAGTAGTCGAACTCGCATGCCTGACCGATTACGATAGGCCCTGCTCCGATTATCAGTACGCTTTTTATATTTTCTTTTTTAGGCATTTTTAAAATTTATATATATGGCTTATATCTATCTGCCGAGAACGCCGCCACCGCAGTTGCATCGTTTCCAGCTTTAGAAAAAAGTTCGCGTCTATATTCTCCTTTCCTATTTTTTTATAGCTTTCTTTATGTAAGGGTATGCCGTTTTCGGGTGGAGACAGTGCGTTGAGGAAAAGAAGCTTCCATCACCAAGCGCTATTACCCTGCTTTCTAAAAGGTCGCCCCGTTCTAAGGTGTCGTCGCTGGTGACATAGTATGTTTTGCGGTAGATGAGGTCTTTTACTTTTATAACTCTTTCACGGCATTCCTTTATATGGAACACGGAATGGCTGTGTCTTTCTATCGCTTTTTTAATGTCGCTGTCGAGCGGCTCCTCTGATGATATTTTGCCGGCAAAAATTTTTAGGTATATATCGCCCTGCCGGCCGTTTTCGGGCTGGTAGCCGAAGATGAACCATTCAAGGAAGGTGTTCATTCTCTGTTCAAAATCGGCGTCATCTTCGAAGGTTTTGCCCACCTTCGCGAGGTAGTACGACCTTGCCTTCTCCAGCTCACCACTGGCATCTTTGGTGGCGTACTCTATAACATGGTTTAAAACGTATTCGATACGGTTTCTGGTTTCTTCTTTCGGTTTCCACCTGTCCCTAAAGGCATTGAACATTACCTGCTACCGCCTTTATGCGCTTTTATCATCTCGATAAAATGGTCGAAGTGCGGCGCGGCATCGTGCGGGCCGGGTGACGCTTCGGGGTGATACTGGACGGAAAACGCAGGATGCTTTTTGTGCCGTACCCCTTCCACGGTGTTGTCATAAAGGGAATAGTGGGTAATCTCCATGCTTTCCGGCAGGTTCTCCCCGTCTACGGCAAAGCCGTGGTTCTGCGATGTTATGCGAACCACGTTTCCGGCATTTACGTCCATTACAGGGTGGTTTATTCCTCTGTGACCAAATTTTAGTTTGAAAGTTTTTGCCCCTTGCGAAAGGCAGAATATCTGATGGCCGAGGCAGATGCCGAATATCGGCAGTTTGCCGAGTATTTCGTTTATGGTATCTGCCACGCCTTCCACCGCGCCAGGGTCGCCGGGGCCGTTTGAAAGAAAGAGACCGTCTGGTTTTGCCGCGAGTATTTCTGACGCTGGCGTAGAGGCTGGGAACAGAGTAACCTTGCACCCTCTCTCGCAGAGGTGTCTTATGATATTTCGCTTTATTCCGAGGTCAAGCGCGGCTATATGCAGTTCCTGTTTTTCGGGCTGGTTAAAGCCTTTGTTCAACCGCCAGAGGCCTTTGCTATATTCTTTTACGCTACTGCAGGTAACTTTTTTTACCATGTCGGAGCCTGCCATCGGCTTGATGCCTTTCGCCTTTTCCACCATCGTTTCTCCGCCGCAACGGGTAGATATCACTCCACGCATAGCTCCCTTGCTTCTTATGTGACGGGTAAGGGCGCGGGTGTCTATGCCTGTCATAGCTATTATTCCGTTTTCAAGCAAAAAGAGTTCCAGCTCTTTTTGCGACCGGAAGTTGCTGGTAATCCTGCTTGCTTCCTTCATTATGAAACCTTTGAGGTGTATTTTTTCCGATTCGTTGTCTTCGTCGTTGATGCCGTAGTTGCCGATTAGCGGAGATGTCATTACGACTATCTGGCCGGCATATGACGGGTCGGTAAGAACTTCCTGATAACCGCTTAGCGAAGTATTAAAAACCACCTCTCCGCCAGCTTCCCCTTGCGCCCCAAACGCCTCTCCGGTAAATATTTTGCCGTCTTCCAGCGCTAGTGTTGCTTTCATAAATTTGCCGGATTATACACGATGTTGCCATCAACTATCGTGACTATATTTTTTCCTTTTAAAGTCTTTCCATTGAACGGGCTGTTGCGTCCCTTGCTTAAAAACTTTTCCGGTTCTACTATCCATTTCTTTTGGCTGTCGAAAATGCATATATCGGCTGGCGAGCCTTTTTTGAGACTGCCACCCGGAAGATTGAATATCGCCGAGGGACGGCAGGTGAGCAGGGCTATCATTTGGGTGAGTGATATTACCCCTTCTTCGACCAGTTTTAGCGATAGCGGCAGAGCTGTCTCAAGCCCGACTATGCCAAAAGGTGCTTTGTCCAGCTCTACCTCTTTTTCCCAGCTCGCGTGCGGGGCGTGGTCTGTTGCTATGCAGTCTATAGTGCCGTCTTTCAGCCCTTCTTTTATCGCTTTTAAATCTTCTTTAGTTCTTAAAGGCGGGTTCATTTTGAAATTCGTGTCGAAGCTTTCCAGCTCATCTTCGGTAATTGTGAAATGGTGAGGCGTAACCTCGCAGGTAACTTTTAGGCCTTTTGCTTTTGCCAAACGCACGGCATCTACCGTTCCTTTTGTAGATATATGCGCGAGATGCGTAGGCAGGCCGGTATAGGCCGATATTACGATATTTCTGGAAGCGATAGAGTCTTCGGCTGTCGGCGGAATACCTTTGATGCCAAAACGTGCCGATACCTCGCCCTCGTTTATTACACCGTCTTTGGCCGATTCGTCTTCGCAATGTTCTATAACGGTAAGCCCGAACATCGAAGCATACTCCATAGCGCTTCTTATCATCTTTGGGTTAAGCACGCATTTGCCGTCGTCGGAGATAGCTACCGCGCCGGCCTCTTTCATCTCGCCTATCTCGGCTAGCTCTTTGCCGTCTAGGTTTTTGCTTACCGCTCCTATCGGATATACACGGGCCGCTTTAGCCTCTAGGCCTTTTTTTACGATTTCGCTTGTAACGGTGCCGTTGTCGTTTACAGGGCTGGTGTTTGCCATACAGCAAACAGAGCTAAAACCGCCGGCCACCGCCGACATAGCACCGCTCTTTATTGTCTCTTTGTATTCGTAGCCCGGCTCGCGGAAATGCACATGCAGGTCTACAAACCCGGGCGAAACTATAAGCCCGCTTGCGTCTATTACTTTCGCGCCATTGCCCTCTTGGTTGTCGCCTATCGAAGCTACTTTGCCGTTGGTTATCAGCAGGTCTGTTTTTTCGTCTAGGCCGGACGCAGGGTCTATAACATGGCCGTTTTTTATTAATATAGAGCTACTCATCTTTTGTGCCTCCGCATATCAGGTACAGCACTGCCATCCGCATAGCGACGCCGTGCGTGACTTGATAAAGAATTACCGCCTTGTTGCCGTCCGCCACCTCTGATGATATCTCGACTCCCCTGTTTATCGGGCCTGGGTGCATAATTATTACGTCGTCTTTTGTCTCTTTCATCACTTCAGGCGTAAGGCAAAAATAACGCGCGTACTCTCTGAGAGACGGGAATAGCCCCTGTCCCATCCTTTCCTGCTGTATACGTAGCATCATCACCACGTCTGCCCCTTTTACGGCCTTCTTAATGTCTGTGGTTATTTTTGCTCCAAAAACATCGCTTCGAGGAGGCATAAGGGTAGGCGGCGCGCAGAGGGTTATGTTGGCATTAAGGCTTCTAAGAGCGTTTATGTTGGAGCGTGCCACCCGTGAATGGAGAATGTCGCCGACTATCGTTACGTTAAGATTTTCAAAGTTCTTCTTTTTTTCCGCTATCGTCATAAGGTCTAGAAGAGCCTGCGTCGGGTGGGCGTGCGCTCCGTCACCGCCGTTGATTATAGAGCAGTCGGTAATCTGCGAAGCGATAAGCGCCGCGCCCGGCGATGAGTGGCGTATTACTATCGCGTTTGGCTTCATCGCAGAGATGTTTAATATGGTGTCTTTAAAAGTTTCGCCCTTGGATATGGATGAAGCCGAGGCGGAGATATTTATCACATCGGCAGAGAGCCGTTTGCCGGCTATCTCGAATGAGGTTCTTGTTCTGGTAGACGGCTCGAAGAAAAGGTTTACTATCGTTTTGCCGCGAAGGGCCGGCACCTTTTTTATTTCCCTTTCCGAAACCTCTTTAAAGCGAAGGCCGGTGTTTATAAGGCCTCTTATTTCGTCGGCTGTCAGGTCGGCCATCCGTATAAGATTTTTGCCTGTAAAATTTAGTTCTTCAGTCGCTGTCGGCATCTGTAAGCAGTACGCAGTCCTTTCCGTCAATCTCGTTTAGCTTTACCTGTATCCGCTGTTCTTTGGATGTAGGTATGTTTTTGCCGACGTAATCGGGCCGTATCGGCAGTTCTCTGTGTCCACGGTCGAGGAGAACTGCCAGTTGTACCCTTGCCGGCCTGCCGTAGTCGAGCAGGTGGTCTACAGCGGCCCGTATGGAGCGCCCTGTGTAGAGTACGTCATCGACTAGGATGATTGTTTTGCCCGGCAGGTCCGATGGGATGTCGGTTTTGGCGGCGTTTAGAATCGCTCCCTTAGTAGAGAAATCGTCCCTGTAAAATGTTATATCAAGTTCGCCGAATGGGACTTCTAAGCCTTTTAACTTGTTGATATTGTTTGCAATGCGCTTCGCGATAGGCACCCCACGGGTATGTATGCCGACGAGAACTATTGATGAAAGATTGCGGTTTTTTTCTATAATTTCGTGGGATATCCGCATTATGCTTCGTTCCATGTCGTCGGAATCCATTATCGGTGGGATATTTTGATCGCTCATACGGCTGTCTCGTGGCCGAAGCTCTCTTGGTATGTTTTCATTCTTTCTCCTTTTGTGGCCTCGCTGGACCCTTTTAAAAAGGCTGTAACCGGCTACCCAGCTACATTGGGGAGAGAGTCTATCAGCTTTCCGGCATGCTGACAATCTAATTTAAAGGGGCTGTTGCCGAAATAGGCTTTGAAGTATTAGAAGAGAAGACTCATCTTTTAACTTCTCCAAAATAGATATGAATCGCCCCCGGTTTCCTAGACACTTTTTACTTTCATAATGTAACTCTTTTCATAGTCCATTGGCGAGAGATTTTTATTGTTACCATGCCTCCTTTTTGGATTGTAGAACATTTCGATGTAGTCAAAGATATCTGCTTTTGCATCATCTCTAGTCTTATAGGCCTTACGCTTGATTCTCTCCCGCTTGAGCAGTTGGAAGAAGCTTTCAGCCACCGCATTGTCGTAGCAGTTGCCTCTACGGCTATGACTGGCAACAAGGTTATGCTGTTTAAGGAAAGTCTGCCAATCGTAGCTAACGCAATCTCACATCTTTGCAAATCGGCAATGTATCAGTTTGAAAATTACAGTCATTTTTCTCCTCCCCTTGCGAAGCTAAAGGTGAGGCTGTCCCCCCGCGAGTGCGGGACGGAGGCTAACAAGATGGTGGAGGAAGTATTCAAAGCCGGCTGTCCCCCGCGAGTGCGGGACGGAGGGGCTACCTTAAGGGGTAGCACCCCTCAGTCTCCTCCCTTCTCAAAGGAGAGGAACCCACCGGAATTCAAACTGACACACTGCCTACAAATCAGCAGGCTTTAAAGATTACCGCCACCACGATGCGCCCGTGCAGGCTGTTGCTTTCGCTCCCCGCGATGACCGCTGTGAGAGGTTTTGAGTAATGAATAACTGTGGCAGGTTTTATCTGCTACTTTGGTAGAATTGGGGCGATGGAAATAGACAAAGAGCTTAAGGAGAAGATAACTTCCGCAAAAAAAGTTGCGGTTCTTACCGGCGCAGGGGTCTCTGCCGAGAGCGGGGTGCCTACATTTCGAGGCGCGGACGGTCTTTGGAAGAGCTTCCGCGCGGAGGAACTTGCGACGCCGGAGGCGTTTAGGCGCGACCCAAAGCTTATCTGGGAGTGGTACGACTGGCGGCGTAGCCTTATAGCTCCGCTATCGCCAAACGCCGGTCATTTTGCGATTGCGGAGATGGAAAAAAGGTTCGACGATTTTCTTTTGATAACGCAAAATGTTGATGGTCTTCACGAAAAGGCGGGGAGCCGGAAACTTTTAGAGCTTCATGGCAATATCTGGAAAACAAGATGTGTAGATGAGCATACGGTGAGGGAGAACCGCCAAACCCCGCTTAAAGAACTGCCGCCTCTTTGCGGATGCGGGGCTATCTTGAGGCCGCATATAGTATGGTTCGGCGAGTCACTAGAGCCTGCCGTTATCCAAAAGGCTATTAAGACGAGCCAAGAGTGCGACCTGTTTATAGTCGCCGGTACTTCTGCTCTGGTACAGCCTGCCGCCAGCCTTGCCGGTATGGCAAAAGAGGCAGGGGCATTTGTTATAGAGGTAAATATCGAAAAAACACCGATATCCAGCATCGTCGATGTTTCGTACCGAGGAAAGTCGGGCGAGATTCTGCCTCAGCTGGTTGTCTGATATAGCGTTGCAAGCGGTTAGTGCATCGCTCCAGCCGGTCTTACTTTAGGCGCGCCTCCGGCTGAGGCGAAGTAGTAACCGAAGTTTATTTCGTCGCTTTTGAAGCTTAAATATTTTTCTTCCATTATCGTTACATATATTTTTAGCACAGCTATCTGCTCTATTACCCTCTGTTTTTGCGGGACAGTTTCGTCGAACTCGTATATCCTTTCCAGCCACGCGGTAACGACTATTACCCGTGACGGGGATTTCTCCGTTCCATCGAACCGGAATTCTATATTACCCAGCTTTTCGTCTGTAATCTTCGCCATGCCATGAACCATAACTCCCCTAACCTTCATGTAGGTTTCTCTGGTGGCGGTTCTCTCTTTCATCCATTTGTTTACTGTTCTGCGGTTTGTGAACTGAGGGTTTTTGAACCGAGAGCATATTTTAAGAAGTTTGTCAGGGTTGCTCTCATAATAGGCATGAACCATGTTGGTTAACATTTCTTTAGATTCGTCGTCGGTAATAGCCCTTGCTCTTGGCAGGCCGATAAATGTGGCGATGAGAAACGTCAGTGTACAGGAAACTATAAGCCGCACAGAAACCTCCATTTTAATAGGCTTAACTCTATCACTAAGCCTTCATTCTGCAAAATAGTTAATAGGATGGTTTTTTGCATCGGTACTTGGCATCTGTCTCCGCGTTATCCATATCTATTCTAAAGGCCGCTAGCCGATTACCTCTTGTATAGTTTTTTTTATTTCGGTCATTCTTGCCGAGCCTTTCACCTTGCCTCCTCTCTGTTCGTTTATATAAAAACTATTTAAGGCTTTTTGTCCTTCGGTGGTTATCTGTGCCGACATTATTCCAATTCCAAGCGATGCTATCGCGCGTGTTATGTCGTAGAGAAGGCCGAGCCTGTCGCGCGCCTCCACTTCTATGACGGTATGGTCGAAAGATTCTCCGTTGAGTGTTTTTACCTGCGGGGCTATCTTGGGAAGGCTTTTCATGCCGTGAAACTTTCTCTCCCTGCTTTTTATGAGATCTTCGACGCTTATTTCGCCCTTAAGCACTTTTTCCACTTTCGCTTTTGTCCGCGTCCAGAGTTCCATATCGGCTATCGGGGTGTCGTTCCTTCCGGTAAGGCGCAGAAAGTCTACCACTATGCCGTCGCTTCTCGTAAATATTTTGGCATGATGGGTGTTGACATTTTTTGCCATAAGCGCGCCGACAACTTTCGACAAAAGCCCTGTTTCGTCTTTTGCCATCAGCGTCAGTTCGCCCGGCTCGTTTTCGGCTACATCTCTGTAATAAAGGAGAGGAGAAGCATCATTTTGCGAAAACTGCTCGAAAAGCTTCGCGTCTTTTTCTACCTGCTCTGCTTCACGAAGCGGGAGGTAATGCGCCGGCATTTTTTGTGCGAACATTGCCGCTTTGCGCGAGAGTTCTCTTCTTGGTTTTTCCTTTGTGCCTTCAAAGGCGGTAAGAGCTTTTACAAAAAGCTCTTTTAATAGAGAGCCTTTCCACGAGTTCCATACGCCGGGGGCTACCGCGCTGGTGTCGGCGAAGGTCAGCAGATATAGTTTTTTCAGCGTTTTTGCATCTCCCACATTTTTGCAAAAGTCGGCAATCGTCTTTTTGTCGTGTATGTCGCGTCTTTGCGCGACCATGTTCATCAGCAGGTGAAGCTGTACGAGCCTTCTTACCATCACGGTATCTTCATCGCTGTAGCCAAGTCTTTTAATAGCTTCTGGCGGTATATCTTCTTCCGGGCCGTCGTTTTCGCCGCCCTTTCCGACATCGTGCAGAAGTATTGCGAGCCTTAAAAGGTCTTTTCTTTTTTCACGTTCGTAAAGTTGCCGGAGCAGGTCGCATTCTGCGTTGTTGTTTCTTTTAAGGTTGTCAAACTCTTTTATAGCGAGGAAAGTATGGTCGTCGACAGTGAACTTGTGATAAAGATCGAAAGGAGTGAGGTATCTTACCGCGTGAAATTCGGGGATTATGGAGGTTAGTATTTTCGAGTCGCGCATAAGGCGAAGCAGGTACGCTGGTTCGTCTAGCTTAATCAGTTCTCGAAACCCTTTGGCCAGTTTTTTCATCTCTGGTTTCTGCTTTTTCCATATTGCTCCTACATCCTCAAGCGCTTTTGTAAGAGCTGGCGACGGCTTTAGTCCCTCTTCGGCCATAAGAGTTAGAATAAGGAAAAACTTTTCAGGCTCGGATGCGATATCTTTTGGCGTTATATCTTTCGTATATATCTCTTCCGGCCCCGCGAAGATATTTGGAGCTATCTGCTTATGGCGGAGTTTTAGAAAAAGCATTCCAGCTTTACTTCTGTACCTTATAGCTTGCGCCGTTATCGACTTACTGAAACGGTAAACGGAGTCTGCCGCTCTGTAGTAGTCGTTCATCATCAACGGTACTATTAGCTCGTCTTCGCCTTCATAGCCAAGCCTTCTGGCGACAGACGGCTGTAGGGAGTAAGAGAGCGTATCTACCGGCCCGTTTTCCTGGAAGTGCAGGTCGTTGCGGATTTTGTAAAGGAGGTCTAGTGCTTTTACCGCTTGGTCCATCTCTTTTTTGCTCAACAGCCCGCGTTTTTCAAGGCTCTCAATATCTTTTACATCGTATCTGGCGGCGGCTACCCAGAGTGCTGTCTGATAGTCGCGCAGTCCGCCGGGCGACTCTTTTATGTTCGGCTCTGTCAGTAACGGGGTTTTGCCGAACTCTTCGTGCCTTAGTTCCGCTTCCAGCACTTTGTTTTTTATGAAGGCAAGAGGGCTATTCGAAACAGATTTCTTGCGGAAAATCCGCTCGAAAGTGTTAAATATCTCTCTGTCGCCCGAAAGAAACCGGGCCTCTATCATGCTGGTTTTGCTTATTGAATCTTCTGCCGCTATTTTTACGCAGTCGCCTATGGAACGGGTGGAGTGTCCGACCTTGAAACCGCAGTCCCAAAGTTTTGGGATGATGGTAGTGGGGCCTGCTTTTTGTAACGGAACCGTTTTTTCAAAAAGAAAAAGCAGGTCAATGTCGGAATGCGGGTTCAGCTCGCCTCTTCCGTAGCCTCCAAGAGCGACAAGGGCGAAGCCGGACAGATTTTTGCCTTCTATCGATTCATCAAGAAGGTTGTCGATAAACTGGTCGACAAACCGAGACCACAAACGTGATATTTCAAAACCGCCGGCCCCAGAGAGATGTTTTTTTTCAAATAACGCTCTCTCTCTCTCTACGTTTTCTCTGTTTTTCATCGTTAGGCTGTAGGCTTTTTGGCGTAGATAAGGTCGCAAATACCGAAGGTGAGCGGGGTAATCTCTACTTCGCAAAAACCTGTATC
Organism: Nitrospirota bacterium; assembly: GCA_024275955.1. GTDB lineage: Bacteria > Nitrospinota_A > UBA7883 > JACRGQ01 > JACRGQ01 > JAJRYD01. Next base: position 4,046 of record JAJRYD010000025.1, on the reverse strand, counting down.
GGAAAAAATTTTGGAAAGTTTCTTTCTGTCTGGAAAATTAATGGCAGATTTCGCAAGGTAGCTGTATGCCTCTTTGTGGCCGGATATAAGGCTACCTATAACTGGAAGTATGTAAATGAAGTAAAAGAGATATAGCGATTTTATTATTCTGTTGCAGGGGGTAGCGAACTCCAGTATCGCTACGCGTCCTCCCGGTTTTAGCACTTTTAACATCTCTTTCAATCCGCTTTCAAGGTTCTCAAAGTTCCTTATTCCAAACGCGCATGTAATGCCGTCGAGAGTAGATTCTCTATAGGCAAGCGCAAGCGCGTCACCCCTTTGGATGCTTATTTTGTGTCCCGACATTTTTGTCTTGCCTATTTTAAGCATTTTTTGGCTGAAATCGATCGCGATGATTTTGGCATTTTTGTTTTGCTTTCTCAACTCTATGGCAAGGTCGCCAGTTCCTGTCGCTATGTCTAGGAATATTCCGTTATCTGGAGTTAGTTTGGCTATACAGGCTTTTCTCCAGCTACTATCTATCCCGGCGCTTAAGAGGCTGTTAAGGAGGTCGTACTTCGGCGCTATTTCCGAAAACATCTGCTCAATCTTTTTAGCTTTTTTTGATATCATCAGAGGATATAGTCTCACAAACTGCCGGTGCCGACAATTTTTGTTTGGTTCGTCGGTTTGTTAAGGTTTTATTTCGTCGATAGTCTAGTATTTTTGACATTGTTCTTGGAGCTGTATAACAATCGGAGGTTCCGCAGTTCGAGGCAGATGTTAGGCATTTACTTTTGTGTCATTTTTGGTTACGATTCACTGCTGTTTGGCAGGGAAGCCTCCTTTAAACATTGTTACTTTAATTGTTTGTTTTAAAAAGAGTTAGACAGGAAGCTTTTAAATGGATTTAGCTACAATAATCGGCGTAGTTATGGGAATCAGCCTTGTCACCGCTTCCATTATGACCGGCGGCGACATAGGCGGGTTCATAAACATTCCTAGTATACTGGTTGTCTTTGGCGGCACATTTTCCGGAACGCTTATCATGTTTCCTATGGGGCAGGTTATAGGCTCTATCAAAGTTGCCATCAATACCATAAAGGTAAAGCCGAACGACCCAAAGAAAATCATCAAAATTATGGTAGAGCTTTCAAAAAAGGTGAGAAAAGATGGCGCTCTTTCGCTTCAGACTTATAAAACTCCCGACAAGTTTTTGAGCAAGGCGATAGGCATGATGGTTGACGGCATGGACCACCATTCTATCCGGGCGGTACTTGGCACGGAGATAGACAAGATGAAAGCGAGGCACGCTTCTGGTTCTGAGCTTTTTGATCAGGTGGGGCTTTTGGCCCCCGCGTTCGGGATGATAGGAACTCTTATAGGTCTTGTGCAGATGCTCCAGCAGTTGTCCGACCCTGCTTCCATCGGCCCTGCTATGGCGGTAGCGCTTTTGACGACATTTTACGGCGCTCTTTTGGCCAACCTTTTTTGCATTCCTATAGCTAAGAAGCTTTCAATCCGTTCGACCGAGGAGTCGGTGGTATTGGAGTTGATAATGGAGGGGGTGGTATCTATCGTGCGAAAGGAGAACCCGTCCCTTATGCGGTCAAAGCTCAACGCGTTTTTGGTTCCAAGCCAACAGGTTAAATAATTCCGCGGAGGTTTTTAAATGGCGGCTGAGAGAGAGGTAATTAATACAGGCGTACCGAACTGGTACATGACCTTCGCCGATATATCTACTCTCATGCTTACTTTTTTCGTTCTTCTTCTTTCTTTCGCAAATATGGATGTCGTCGCTTTTCGTGAGATGCTTGGATCGGTTCAAGGCGCTTTTGGGGTGGTAATTGAAAAGGAGGGAGATCCCTCTCCTTTTGTCTCTGTAGAAGAAGAGGAGACTGTAAAAGAAGAGAGTGAAAAAAAGGGGGGAGACTCTAGCTCTCCCCAAGAGAAGAAAAAGCAGGAAGACTCGATAGAGCAGATGAAAGAGGCTGTGAGCAATACAAAGCTTGGCGATAATGTGACGATATTCGTAAAAAAACCAAATATCGTAATCCGTGTTGACGGCGGGTCGTTTTTCGCTTCTGGCTCTGCCAAGTTTAAGAAAGACTCTATCGTCCTTTTAAAAGGGATTGTAGATGTAATGAAACGGACAGACTATACACTCACCATCGAGGGGCATACAGACAGTGTTCCTATTAAATCTAAGAGGTATCCTTCAAACTGGGAGCTTTCGGGAGTAAGGGCTACCACGGTATTGCGTTATATGGTTTTTAAAAAGGTCGATGTCGATAGGCTAAGCGCCATAGGCTACGCAGATACTAGGCCGATTATGGATAACGAAAGTAAAGAAGGAAGGGCGAAAAACAGGAGGGTAGAGTTTATTCTCAGCCCGAATGCAGATGCCAAGAAGGAGTAAGCCGACTACTCTGACAGCAGTTGATCGAGGGTTTTTACTGTTTCTGTTCTAGCGAGAGGTTTTTTTCTCTTTTTTGTTGTTGTGCCTGCTTTTATTTTGTCGACTGAAACTTTAGCACCTTTTGTCCTCACACTCGGTTCCTTGTGAGTCATTTTTTTAAGTTCGCTTAACGATACGGAGTCGCTACTTCCGCGGCTACCGGGCCGGCCGACGCCTAATTCCTTCTTTGAGGCGGTATCGCCGAATTTGTTGGTACTATCCGAGGTATGCTTGGTGTAAACAAGCACGATGTCGTCGTCGGTTTTTGCCCTGCGGTCAGGCCCTTTAGAAAATATGAGGAATTCATAAGTAGCTTCGTCGTCCCTATCTGGAACATAGTGTACAAGCGGGTTTCCCCATAAATCTTTGGGAACTTTTAAGGCATGGGCCTTTGGGTAGAAGCCGCGCTCTTTTTTATATTTCAGCACCATTTTCTGAAACTTGAACATTATGTGGGAGGTTCTTGATACAAGCGGTGTTTTTAGCGAAATTCCTTTATTCAGCAGTTCTTTTTCCAGCTCCGCGTAGTATTTGGTCTCGGGGTATTTTTCTACGATTTCCTTATATATTTTGGCGGACTCATGGTAGCTACCGTTTGCGTCAAGTTTTGCCGCCTTTTTGGCAAGCGCTCTGGCGGCCATTTCGGCCGGAAGTCCTGTTGTTTTTTCCTCTTTGGCACAACCGGCAAAAAGCAACGCTCCAATAAGGATAAAAAGAGCAGTTCTTTTCATTCTTTTTCCAGCTTTATAAATTTGAACTCTACCCGTCTGTTTTCTTTTCTATGTTCTGGGGTACTATTTTCCCTGAGTGGTTTTCTGTCGGCATAACCAACTGCCGCCAAGGTATCCGACGGCGCCCCATACTCAAGCAGTTTCCTCAGGACTGTTGTGGCCCTTATGGTGGAGAGTTCCCAGTTGGAGGGGAACTCTTTTGTCCTTATCGGGATATTATCTGTATGGCCCTCAACAAGCAGTTTGAACCGGAACGATTTGGCGATTTCGGCTATTCCTTTTAAAAATGGAAATGATGCCGGCTTTAGGTCGGCTTTTCCAGAATCGAATACCGCGGAATCCGATATCCTTACGCTTATCCCGTCCGCTCCGTAAAAAATCTTTACTTCGTCTCTGAGTCCGGCCCGTCTTGCCGCGTCGCTTGTAAGGTCGGCTAGGTTGTTTTGTTCCTTTCTAAATGGGTCTATAGGCTTTCGAACCTTTTTTATCCCCAGTTTTTCAGCTAGCGACCCGACAGGGCCGACATGCTGGAACTTACCATGCTATTCAAATGTAGATTCAAAAGATTCACCCATGGAACCCATCAACTGCCTGAACACCACTACATCCATATTTGCAAAAGAAAGAAGAAGAACGAAAAAGGTAAGCATAAGGGTTGCGAGATCGGCAAAGGTTACAATCCACGGTGGAGCGCCTTTGACTATCGGAGGGAGCTTAGACCCTCCCTCAACAACCTCAAGGTCGTCGTCATCGTCAAGGCCGGCATCGGCTGTGGTGTTGTTTTCCGCCATACTTTAGTCTACCTCTCTATATCTATCGGCACAAACCTTAATGAAACTTTGGTAGTGTGCCAGCTTGAAAATCAGAGTCGTCTTTGT